>CAJYHS010000164.1 GCA_913774715.1 uncultured Siphonobacter sp.
ATCGCTGGGCTGGGTATTATCAGAAGAGCCTTTCTTCAAAAATGGCGTATCCTTCGTAGAATTTCTGAAAATTCGCGGATCGGTAGGGTTATCAGGGGGGGATGCTACCAAACCTTATAACTGGCTAAATAGCTATTCGATTCAGGTAGGAAAAGGAGCCGTATTTGGTGGCAACAATGATCGTCCGCTAGGTGTTGTGCCCAACAATATCATGGCTAACCGTGGTATTCGCTGGGATGACAACATGAAATACAACGCGGGTATTGATGCTCAGTTCTTCAGAAACCGTCTGTCCATGACGCTGGATGGGTTCTATGATCACCGTTATAATATGCTGACCGCTTTGACTTCGTCGGTACCGTTAACGGTAGGAGCTACCTTACCCTCCGAAAACTTCTCGATTGTTAACGGTTTTGGCTTTGAGTTTTCACTGGGTTATTCCGACAAAATCAATAAAGACTGGTCTTACAAAATCAATACCTTCCTGGCCTGGAGTGATAACAAACGCATTCGGGTGGACGTAGAACGCGGTAAACTGGGTACTTACGAAGATCCGACGGGCCGTTCGACCGACATGGGTCTACAGGGATATGTCTACGAAGGCATGTTCCGGACTCAGGAAGAAGTAGATCAGTATCTGGAGAAAAATCCCGGTTACACCATTTTCGGTGTAGTACCTAAACCTGGAATGCTTTACTACAAAGACATTCGTGGTCCCAAAGATGCCTCGGGTCAGTTTACGGCACCCGATGGGAAAATCACGAAAGACGTGGATATGGATTACCTGACCCCCAAGGAAAATAATAACTATACTTTTGGCTTTAACGTCAGTACTACTTATAAGTCCTTTACTCTGGCAGCCGTAATGGGGGGATCCTTCGGCGGACAGGCGATGGTGGAAGGTTCGGCTCGTTCGCGGGCCAGGCCAACGGTTAACCGGCCTTCCTTCTGGGTAGATCACTGGACGCCTGAGAATACGAATGCTGCGTACCCAGATCCTTTTTACGAAGATTCGTACAATGTGCCCTCGGCATTCTGGTTCAGAAGCTCGTTTAACTTCGCCATGCGAAACCTGAATATCAACTACTCGTTACCCGCCAGAGTAACCCAGAATATGGGCATCGGTAGCATGAGTGTGTACCTGGTAGCGATCAATCCATTTAATTTTTACAATCCCTACAGTTACAAAACGTATCAGGGAGCTTACGATTCATACCCTACGATCCGGTCGTTTTCTCTGGGCCTGAATGTTGGTTTTTAATAGTCGAACGAAATGAAAGGTATACATAAACTCCTATTGGCGGGCAGTGTAGTAGGTCTGATGACCAGCTGTCAGGACACGCTGGACAAAACAGACCTGGGTTCTACGCCACCAGAACTGATTTACAATGATTCTACGCTAACAAACCTGAGCCTCAATTACCTCTATGATCAGAATCTACCCAGCTGGGGAGGAACCTGGGGGAACCGCTCGGATTTATCGGATGAATCCTATGGCGAGAGCAAATATTTTGAAGGAACGATTCAGCCCAACGATGTAGCTGATTTTGGTACGGCTCTGAATAACACCAATAACTATGCTAAAATCCGCCAGCTGAATATGTTTTTGGAAGAAGTAACCCGGGGTAGCATACCGACTTCCAGCAAGAACCGACTCAAAGCTCAGGCTTTGTTTTTCCGGGCCTGGCGGTATTTCGATCTGGTAAGGCTGTACGGGGGAGTGCCTCTGGTTTTGATTCCTCAGAATGCCGTTGGAGTAGAAGCTAAAGAGGCTACATTCGTGCCTAGAAATTCGACGACTGAAACCTATCGCCAGATTGCCGCTGACTTGGATTCGGCCATGCGGTATTTACCTCATACCTGGCCCGCCGCCGAATGGGGACGAATCACGAAGGGAGCGGCAGCGGCCTTCAAAGCCCGAGTACTGTTATACGCGGCTAGCCCGCAGTTTAACCCTGGCGATGTAGGTAGCAAGTGGCAGGCTGCATATGAGGCAAGTACGCAGGCTCAAACCATCTTGACGGCCAGTGGTAGCAAACTTCATGATTCGTTCGACCAGATGTGGTTTCAGGAAGTAAATAACCCAGAAGCTGTTTTCATCACGGGCTTTAATACCAATTCTGGTGGTCAGCTTAACAAAAACAACGGGTATGACAACTCGACTCGGCCTTCGTACACGGGCACAGGGGGCGGTTCTAACCAGCCTTCCTGGGAAATGGTAAAAGCTTTCCCAATGCTGGACGGAAAGAAACCGGGAGAGTCAGCGAAGTATTCGTATTCAGATACGCTGTTTTATAAAAACCGGGATCCACGTTTTGGTAAAACGATTGCTTATAATGGAGCAACCTGGCCCTTGAATGGAAATAACTCGTATCGCCTCTGGACCTATTTTGCCGCAGGAAAAACAGTTGAGCAAAGAGCCAGCCAGACGGGTTTTTATACTCGAAAAGCCATTAACCCAAGTCTTGGTATTGGTGAAGCTCAATATGCAGGGACGGACTGGATGGAAATTCGGTATGCTGAAGTTCTGTTGAACCTGGCTGAAAGTGCCGCCGGAGTTAATCGGATTGATGAAGCTTACACACAGTTAAAAGCCATTCGGAAACGAGCAGGAATCGAAGCTGGTACGGACGGGAATTATGGATTACAAGCCAATATGACCCGTGCCGAAATGTTTGATGCAATTCTCTATGAACGTCAGCTTGAATTCGCCTTTGAGGGTAAGCGTTTCTGGGATCTTAGACGTTGGAAGCTTATTGAAAAAACCTTGAATGGAAAACGTAGAAAAGGAGTCATTATCAATCTGAAGACGACTGGCGTACCTGCTGATTTTGCAACCAATCGTGACAATATCAATCTGGATGAAGCGTATCAGAAATACTTTACGATCACGTTCAAGGATATGGACACGCGTTACACGATTAACTGGAGACCTGAGTATTACTTCTTTGCTATTCCGCAACAGGCCATTGATAATAACCCCCAACTGATTCAGAACAATACCTGGGGGGGCTCGTTCGACCCGTTGCAGTAAGCAAGTAAAGATAGAGGAGACGCTCGTATTAGGGAGTATAACTTCATAGTGATTAATGTCAAAAGCCTTGGATAATTATCCAGGGCTTTTGGTGTTTAATAACCTCATAACTATGGCTAAGGTCCTTAGCAGTAGTCTCTAGTAAGGAGGGGCGATGAACAAATGCGTTTTATTACAAACAATGTATTACCTTAACCCGGCCCACTGACTTGGGTAAACCGACACCTGAACACTAACGGCATGAAAGCGATTAGCACCGTTCTGCTCTTACTCTCTAGTATTACCTTGAGTTTCGCTCAGCTCAGCGAATATCAACCTTTTTGGGGACAGTCTGATGACTATCTCGTTTTGCGGAAATGGAAAGACGGAACTTCGGAAAAGTACTGGGCCGTACATCCGAAAACGTTGCAAACGATGATTCTGGAAAATGTTACCGTTAAACCGATGACCAGGGACGACGCTCGCAGTTGGGTAAGCCGAACGCCGTATGGACGGGCCATGTACACCGAACAAACGCGGGATGGAGCTTTGCAGGATGCGGGATTAACTCGTACTCAACCCAATGAAAAGGGATTTAGTCTGACGATGGATCTATGTCCTTCGCACAAGCCCCTGACCCGGGATGTTTTTGAAGACCTGATAGCAGCATTTGAGCCTGAAGAAAAGCCCGTACCCATCACCATTACCATCACGGGTTTATGGATGCAAAGCCATGCGGAAGATTTACAGTGGCTGAAAAACCTGGAGAAACGCGGAGATTTGCGGATAACGTGGGTGAATCATTCGTTTCATCATCAATACGACCCTAAGTTACCCTTAACGCGGAATTTCCTGCTTTCCAAAGGCACGGATATGGCCAGTGAGATACTACTCAACGAACAGGCCATGATTCAGAATGAATTAACACCTTCGATCTTTTTCCGTTTCCCGGGACTAATTTCCGATAAGTCAATTTTTGATGAAGTTCTGAATGTGGGATTATTGCCTTTAGGGAGTGATGCCTGGCTGGCGAAAGGGCAGAAAGTGCAGCCCGGAAGTATTGTATTGATTCACCCCAATGGAAATGAACCCGTCGGTATTACGGACTTCATTAAGCTACTTAAAACCAACGCTAGCTCTATCAAAAAGAAAGACTGGCTGTTGTATGATTTACCAGCCAGTCTTTCTAAAAATTAATCGACACTTAAAGCATATACCGCGAAGGAAGCCAGCCAGTGTTCGCCGCCATAGTTACCCCCGGCTACCTGTGGTAAGGTCTTGCTGAGGTGTTCCTTCGCACTCGCCAGTAGCTTCTTCCGGCGTTTGTCTTTCTCGGGTAAAGCCGAAGCAATGCCCTTCATGCACCAGGCCCGGCTCAAAGCCAGCCCGTCCAGGTGGACGATGGAGTAATCCGTTCGGTCACTTACGAAGGGTAACTTCATGACATTTTCAAGTCCTTCGGCGGACATGTATTTATCAAACCAGTTCAGAAATTCTTTGGGTGTAAGTACCCGACGCATTAAATCGCTCACTTCCAGCGACGGGGAAAGAAAGTCCGTGCCGTCAGGTTCCTGAAGGGCCGGAGCATTTTTATTAGCGAAGTAATAATCTTTACTACGTTGCACGATTAAAGCTTCAAACGCAGTGTCTTTCACTGAACGGGCATAATCCAGAGCGAAGACTAAGCCGAATGCGGTATTAGGGTGAACACCCGTGCGGTTGGGATAAGTCTGTTTCGGAAGGAAGTTTTTCCAGAGTGTAAGAACCTTAGCCGTTAAAGGTTTCAGGTTTTCGTGCCATTGTCTGGCCTGAGGGTCATTCCAGGACTGTAACTCTTCATCCAGCTTTAGTAACCAGGCCCATCCATACGTTCGTTCAAAGCCTTTGGCAAGTTTATAGGTATCAAAGTACGCAGCTTCCGCCTTCAATTTCTCCGCCTGAAAACTGGAGTTTAATACTTCACGAATGGATTTTTGTTCGCTCAGATTCGGATACATTTTCAGCAGACGAACCAGCATCCAATGACCGTGAACCGAAGAATGCCAGTCCAGGCAACCGTAAAACGAGGGGTGTAACTGTTGAGGTGTCAGGTTCAAATCCGTCTCAAATTCATAGGTATGATTTGGTTTGTTCGGTAATACCTGAGTAATACAATGCAGAGGAAGCTGAACCAGATGGGAAGCTCCCGCTTCGGTCAGCTTCATGGCTGTACTGTCAAAAAGAACCGTCTGGGCTGAAAGCTGATAACTAAGCAACCCCAGAGCAATGAGGGTAAATTTTTTCATTAGGAAAGAATCAATGGGTATACGGTTAAGGATTAATTATCATACAGGCAGAGAAATAATAACTCAGGTTCTGTGCAGGAAAAAGAAAAAGCTCAACCCTGAAGAGTTGAGCTTTGGGGTTACTCAGAAGCCCAGTCAACGCCCTTGCGTAACCATTGCAGCGTTTTTTCTTCGGCACTACCTGGCTCGGGATGGTGGTCGTATTCCCAGCGGGCCAGAGGTGGTAAGCTCATCAGAATAGATTCCGTCCGTCCATTCGTTTCCAGACCAAATTTGGTTCCCCGGTCGTGTACAAGGTTAAATTCTACGTAACGTCCCCGGCGTAATAACTGCCAGTCGCGTTGAGCTTCCGTATAGGCTTCGTCTTTGTATCGGGTCATTAAGTTCGTATAGATCGGAGCAAACGACTCCCCAATAGCTTTCGTAAATTCAAATAAATGCTCTTTGGTCTGGGTTTCAGAAGGTTTAAGATAATCATAAAAGATACCTCCGATGCCCCGCGTTTCGTCCCGGTGAGGGGAGAAGAAATAATCATCCGCCCAGTTTTTGAACTTGGGATAATACTCTGGCGAGAAACGATCGCAAGCTGATTTTAACTGTTGGTGAAACCAGTGAGCATCTTCTTCAACGACATAATGAGGTGTTAAATCAATACCGCCGCCAAACCAGCACGTTCCCGTAGAAAGTTCGAAATACCGAACGTTCATATGAATAATCGGAACATTCGGATTAACCGGATGCTGAACGATGGATACGCCCGTAGCAAAGAATTCAGTACCTTCTTCTACACCCAGTGACGCTCGCATTTTAGGGTGGATTTCTCCGGAAACCGCCGAAAATCCGACGCCTCCTTTTTCAAGGACGGTCCCATCCGCAATTACTCGCGAGCGACCACCACCGCCACCGGGACGTTCCCAGAGGTCTTCCCGGAATTTGGCCAAGCCATCGGCCTGCTCGAGTTCCTTACAAATGTGGTCCTGTAATCCTTTGAAATACTCGGAAATTTCCTGCTTATCTATATCGGCCATGCCGGAATCAGTCTTTAAAAATTCAGCGAATCAGGTCGAACCTCAATGGAAGGAGGTGCGAACAGGTCATCTAGTGAATCGTTTTCAAAATAATTAGTAGTGTCACTCTGAATCGGAGCGTAGTATGATTGACAGGATTTGTATTCTTTCGAAATTGTCAGATTCATTTCTTCAGCCGAAAGGAAAGGCTTCAGCGTATAGGCTCCTGAGTTCAGAATTCGTAACATAAAGTCCTTATAAATCGGAAGAGCGGTCTGAGCCCCTTCGCCTCGTCGACCTTTGAAGTGAATACTTCGGTCGTCACCCCCGACCCAGACCCCGGTGACAAGATCTGAAGTAACCCCCATGAACCAGCCATCCGAGTAATTCGAAGTTGTACCTGTTTTACCACCAAAAGAGTCATATAACGTTTGACGGGATATGCCCTTGGGGTTAAATTGCCAGAGTAGGCGAGAAGAAGTTCCTCCGCCTGAAACGCCACCCTGAAGCATATTACGCAGCAAAAACGCTGATTCAGGACGAATAACCTGCGTACGGTTCTTGACGGCCTGATCTTTGAAGTCAACAATCACTTCCCCATCCCGACCTTCAATGCGAAGAATCAACTGGGGTTCAATGCGAAAGCCCCCATTAATGAAAGCAGCATACGCTTCTACCATTTCATACAGCGAAACATCTTCCGATCCAAGTCCAACTGAGGGAACGGCCTGAATCCGACTCTTGATGCCCAGTTTGTGAGCATATTGTGATACGGTATCGGGTGTTACCAGATCGGTTACCTGAGCCGCTACGGAGTTGATCGAGCGAGCCATGGCTTCGCGTAAGGTCATGTCCCGGTAGGTAAAATAACCCTCAGCGTTTTGCGGTGACCAGCGTTTTAGTTCGCCCTTTTCTTCATACTCTTTAGTAAAGGGCTGATCTTTGATCGTATAACATGGGCTCAGATCACGAGGTCCGTCAATAGCCGCACAATACATGATGGGTTTGAACGTAGACCCGGGCTGACGCTTAGCCTGACGCACGTGATCGTACTTGAAATAATTATAATCCAAGCCGCCGACCCAGGCTTTGATATAACCCGTTTGAGGGTCCATGGCCATCATACCTGCCTGAAGCATGCGTTTGTAATACCCGAGGGAATCCAGCGAAGTGAATTCTTCCTGCCTGCGGGTAATCTGCGGATCTCCTTCTTTTGCCTTATCATTCCAGGCAAAAACCCGAACGGGGCGTTTAACATTTTTCAGGTAATAACGGATGGAGTCGGGCTGACCAGGGAAACGTTTGGCCAAAGCTTTATAGGCTTCCGTACGTTTCATGGCCGAATCCAGAAAGTTTGGAATCTCCTGTCCGTTTTCATAAATCCAGGGATTACGCGAACCCCAGTGATTCTTGAATTCCCGTTGCGTCTGTCGCATATTACCCACTAAGGCTTTAATTGCATCCGACTGCATCCGAGAGTCGATAGTGGTATAAATCTTCAGGCCGTCGGTATATAAATCAATACGTTCGTCATTACTTTCAGCCCATTTAGCGACGGCTTCAGCAATGTATTTCTTGAAGTAACCCTCATAGCCAATGGCTTCTTCTTCCTGAAGAGCTTTCTCCCGATCCGTTCTCACGCCTAAGTCCAGACGGGAAATGGAGTCGGCCTGTGGTTCGGTCAGATACCCGTACTTTGCCATTTGGGCTAATACCACATTGCGACGTTCTTTTGAGCGTTCCGGATTCAGAAAAGGATTGTAAGTCGTTGTTGCTTTCTGTAAACCCACCAGTACGGCTCCTTCCTGCACACTCAATTCCTGCGGCTGTTTTCCAAAATACACCCGCGAAGCCGTGCGTATGCCATACGTATTGGAGCCAAAATCTACGGTATTAAAATACATCAGTAGAATTTCGTCCTTCGAGTACTGACGCTCCAGTTTCATGGCCGTTAACCATTCTTTGGATTTGATTATAAAAAGTCCAACGACTGGAAGGGATCCTAATAAGCCTTTACGGGCAATACCCGTTTTCTTCCGGATTTTGAATAAGTTCTTGGCTACCTGCTGGGTAATGGTCGAGCCACCACCGCGTTGATTGCCCGTAATGACTCCAAAAGCCACCCGGCCCATGGCAGGCCAGTCAATACCGCCGTGCTCGTAAAAACGAGCATCCTCGGTCGCAATCAGGGCTTCAACCGTATGCTTAGGAAGTTCATCGAAATTGCGAACAGGGGTTCGGTTCTCCGTGAAAAAGCGACCCATGGGTTTGCCATCAGCCGTATAAATCTCAGAAGCAACGGCCAGGTTAGGGTTAGCTAATTCTTCTGTGCTGGGAGTTTCGCCAGTAAGATACAGGAAGTTCGTTTCCAGTATGAACCAGTAAGCAATGAGTAAGATAACTAAATTGAGTCCGAAACCGACGATTCGTCCGGGCCAGGGGTGTTTCCGGCGAAAAGCCCGGTAGGGGGCTCGAACGCGATGAAACCAGAAGTCAGAAACATTGGTCTCAAGGTTGGTATAGGATTTGCCGAAGATTCGTACCAAAAGCATACGAATCAGGCTCCAGAGCTTCGAAAAAGCCCAGACAAAAGGGAAAGTAATGACCTTCCAGAGCGTCCTGAAAAAGCCGCGAATTTTTTCCATGCGTGCGTAATATTCCTGCCGAGTGGGCGGATAAGGGCGAAGTTAACACTTCCCGGCAAAAAGTAAGCCCTTCCGATAGTAACTCGAAAGGGCTTCTTTTATTTTATACAGCCTTTACTGCTGATTTTCTTAGGCTTCTGCTGGATTACAAAATTCATCGAAAACCATTTCCAGGTGTTGAGCAATGATCTCAGCTGGACGACCTTCAATGTGGTGACGCTCTACGAAATGCACCAGTTCACCGTCTTTGAACAAAGCAATAGCAGGTGAACTTGGGGGATAAGGCAAAGTGAATTCACGAACCTTAGCCGTAGCTTCCATATCTACACCGGCAAAAACCGTATATAAACGATCTGGCTTGGCTTGAGAGTTGTTTACGGCATATTTTACGCCAGGACGAGCCGTACGTGCGGAACAACCACAAACCGAGTTAATGAATACCAGCGTAGTTCCTTCTTCCGCCTCAACCATGGCTTTGTTTACATCTTCAGCCGATTGTAATTCCTGGAAACCACCTTCAGTGATGTCCATACGCATGGGAAGTACGAGTTCAGCAGGGTACATTGACATTGCTTTATTATTTTTTAGTTTGAAATAGTATAGTTGTTGGTTGTTTGTTGATGGAATTTTACGAACAACGAGTACCCACCAACGAACAACTAAAAAATTACATGAATCCCAGTTCGAGTTTCGCTACGTCGGACATCATATCCTGCGAATACGGGGGATCGAAAGTTAATTCTACGGAAACATCCGAAACACCTTCAATTTCGCGAACTTTCTGTTCGGCTTCTCCCGGAATTTCGCCCGCAGATGGACAGGCTGGAGAAGTAAGCGTCATCAGGACATACACATTATTAACGGGAAAAATCTTGATGTCGTAAATCAGACCCAGTTCGTAAATATCCACCGGAATTTCGGGATCATAAACGGTCTTCAGAGCCGCTACCACCTTTTCCCGTAATTCTTCTTCAGTCATCTTTTTAGTTTGCAGTTTAGAGTTTTCTGTTTTCAGTTACTCATTTCCAGTAAGTTCTAACTGAAAACTGCAAACCGAAAACTGAAAACTAATTTAGTTCTTCAAGGCACTGAACGCTAGTGCGTAAGTTTTCATTTGTTTCAGCATCGAAGCCAGACCGTTGGAACGGGTTTGGGCTAAGTGTTGCTGAAGCCCCACCTTTTCCATAAAGTAAAGGTCGGCGTTAATGATTTCTTCAGGGGTATGTTCAGACAGAACCTTCACCAGCATCGAAATCAGGCCTTTTACAATGATAGCGTCGGAGTCTGCGGTAAAAACAACATTGTCGCCATTAAGTTCAGCGTGTAGCCAAACCCGACTCTGGCAACCTTTAATGATGTGATCTTCCGTTTTAAACTCTTCCTTAAAAGGAGCCAGCTTTTTACCCAGATCAATGATGTATTCGTATTTCCCTTCCCAATCATCAAACAACTCAAACTCTTCGATAATCTCGTCCTGGGTTTCGTTAATAGTCATGTTTTGTTGTTGGTTGTTCGTTGATGGTTATTAGATTTTACAAACAACTAATAACTATCAACCAATAACTAAATTAAGCCATAAGCTTTTTCACACGGTGTAAGCCGGCTATTAATTTGTCAATTTCTTCGATAGTATTGTAAAAGGCAAACGAGGCCCGCGTGGTTCCCAGAATGCAGAAACGATCCATGACGGGTTGCGTACAGTGGTGACCCGTCCGAACGGCAATGCCCTGCTGATCCAGAATGATACCGATGTCCTGGTGGTGAATACCGTCGAGAACGAAGGATAATACCGAGATTTTCTCTTTTGCCTGACCAATAATCCGAACACCTTCTATTTGACTTACCTGCTCGGTTGCATAGGTCAGTAAATGATTTTCATAAGCCGAAATAGCAGATTTACCGATGGCATTAATGTATTCCAGAGCAGTTTTCAGAGCCACTACATCGGCAATGTTGGGAGTACCGGCTTCGAACTTATAGGGAAGGTCATTGAAAGTCGTTTTCTCGAACGTCACTTCCTTAATCATTTCACCACCACCCATGTACGGAGGCATGGCTTCAAGTAAAGCCCGCTTGCCGTATAAGGCACCGATGCCCGTAGGTCCGTAAAGTTTGTGAGCAGAAAAGGCGTAAAAATCAACATCCAGATCCTGTACGTCAATTTCGAGGTGGCTGCTGGCCTGGGCTCCGTCTACCAATACCACTGCCCCAACGGCGTGAGCCTTGGCAATGATTTCCTTAACGGGGTTCACCGTGCCTAATGAATTAGAAGCGTGATTCACCGCAACAATCTTCGTACGGTCAGAAAGCATGGTATCGAACGTTTCCAGGTCCAGTTCTCCATTTTCGAGAACGGGAATCGCCCGAACAGTTAACCCTTTCTCACCCGCCAGCATTTGCCAGGGGACAATGTTGGAGTGGTGCTCCAGTCCGGAAATAATGATTTCGTCACCGGCTTTCAGAAAGTGACGACCATACGTTTGAGCCACGAGATTAATACCCATGGTGGTGCCGGAGGTAAAGATGATCTCTTCTGCCGAAGGAGCGTTCAGAAAATCACGAACAGCCCGGCGGGACGCTTCAAAATCAGCCGTAGCTTTTTCGGCCAGCGTATGAATACCCCGGTGAATATTGGCATTATAACCCCGATAATAATTCATCAGAGCCTCAATCACTGCGACGGGTTTTTGCGTCGTAGCGGCGTTATCAAAGTAAACCAGTTTGCGGCCGTTTACTTCCTGATCCAGAATGGGAAAATCAGTCCGGATGCGTTCAATATCAAAACTAACTGCGGAGGTTGTAGTCATCATACTGGGAATTGGTTGCTGATGCGTTTGGGGTTGAGGCATTCGTGGGCTGAGTTAATTTCCTCAAGACCTCAAAACCACAGCGACGAATGCTTGTAACCCACTACACATAATCAAGATTCTGTACCGTTTGTTTGGAGTTAAGAACTCTTCGTAATGGCTTATAAAATTAATCCAAAACGCTAAACCTAAAACTCCGAACGAACCTAACTCTCTAATCAAGATTGATTGAAAAGAGTTTCGAAATACTTCTATCGATGAAGATATTTCCTAAAAGAGTCTATCTTTTTACTAGAGTAACAAATTTTCTAAAAAAATGACCGAAACGATTGGTTATTGGAAAAATCCATCGTTTCGGTCATCAGACAAAGGAATCAGGTGATTAGACTTCGCCTACTTTTTTAGCAATTGCGGATTCCAGATATTCCCGGATGGCTGGGATTTTGATTTTCTCCACTACATCTTCTGCAAAAGCCAGCATTAATAAAGCACGACCCTTGTCTTTAGGAATACCTCTGGACTGTAAATAGAATAAGGCTTCTTCGTCCATCTGACCCGTCGTCGTTCCATGCGAACATTTCACGTCGTCGGCGTAGATTTCCAGCTGAGGCTTGGTATTCATGGTGGCATCCGGAGAAGCCAGCACGTTTTTACAGCTCTGGTAGGCGTTGGTTTTCTGGGCATCCTCGCGAACGAAGATTTTTCCGTTGAAAACGCCCGTCGATTTATCGAACATAATGCCTTTGTACAACTCGTTGGAGTAGGAGTTAGGCATCGCGTGATCTACCAGCGTGTGGTTATCAATGTGTTGTTTACCGTTAGGCAAATACAGGCCCGTCAGGTGAGCTTCTACATATTCCCCTCCCATAACCAGATTCAGGTTATTACGAACCCAGCCACCATTAAGGGTTACGGTTGTATCGTAACTCAACGCTTTATCGCTGTGGTGAACCTGAGTAGTGCCAATGTGGAAGGCTTTCTCTGATTCGTCCTGAACCTTATAGTGGTCGTAATTAGCTTCTTTGCCTAAGAACGCTTCCGTAACCGTATTCGTAAAGGAAGAGAAATCGCCGATGGTACGGAACGATTCTGCTACTTTAACCGAAGCATGTTCTTCCACGATAACCAGGTTACGCAGTTGAACCGCTACATTTTCAGTACGGGCATCGGAGATAAAACGAAGAATGATCGGCGTTTCAACCACTTTGCCCTTCGTTACGTGAATAAAAGCACCATACTGAGCAAAAGCCGTGTTTAGAGCCGTAAAGGCATCATTTAAATCATCAGCGTATTTGGCAAAGTGCTCTTCCACTAACGCGGGATATTTTTTATATCCTTCGGTGAACGTCAGAATTTCAACTTCATCAGCGGGCGATACAATCGTCGAAAGCTGAGGTTGATACTGACCGTTAATAAAGTAAAGTATATTTCCTGCCAGATTGGGGATTTCGAGGGAAGTCAGGTCTTCGTGCGAGATCTCGGCCGAAGGAGTGATGTTAAACTCCTGGCTAACGAGATTCTTTACGTTCGAATACTTCCACTCTTCATGTCTGATCGTCGGAAAGCCTAACTGTTCGAAACGCGACAGGGCGAGCCGGCGTCGCTGATGAAGCGAGCTGCGGCTTTCACCGTTCAGTCGGGTTTCGTTGAGCTGAAATTCGGCGATCAACTGGGCTTTAAAATCAATCGGAGTAGTCATTACTATCGTTGAATGTAAAATTGAGAATGTTGAATGGAGAGTTCTCTCCACGGTCCATTCTTCATAATCAATTAAACCAGAGCGTCGACTTCCGCCTTGATCCAGTCGTAACCTTTTTCTTCCAGTTCGAGAGCCAGTTCTTTCGTGCCGGATTTCACGATACGGCCTTTGTAAAGAACGTGAACGAAGTCAGGAACGATGTAATCCAGCAGACGCTGGTAGTGAGTGACTACGATGAACGAGCGTTCGCCATCGCGGAGGGTATTTACGCCTTCTGCCACGATACGCAGGGCATCGATATCCAGTCCGGAATCTGTTTCATCCAGAATGCCCAGCTTAGGTTCAAGCATAGCCATCTGGAAAACTTCATTGCGTTTCTTCTCACCACCGGAAAAGCCTTCGTTCAGGGAACGGCTCAATAAAGACTGGTCGATATTCACCAGCTTCATCTTTTCCTTCATACGTTTCAGGAAGCTAACCGCATCGAGGGATTCTTGCCCCTGATATTTCCGGATCTCGTTGAGAGCCGTTTTCAAAAAGTTGGTGGTAGATACACCGGGAATCTCTACTGGGTATTGAAACGCCAGAAAAATACCTTCCGCGGCCCGTTCTTCAGGAGCCAGTTCGAGCAAATCCTTGCCTTCAAAAAGTACGCTACCGCCCGTTACGTCGTAGTCTTCACGACCCGCCAAAACCGAAGCCAGGGTACTTTTACCCGAGCCGTTTGGGCCCATAATCGCGTGAACTTCACCGGGTTTCACTTCCAGGTTGATGCCTTTCAGAATCTGCTTTTCCCCAATGGATGCCTGAAGGTTCTCTATTTTAAGCATAGCTGCTTTGTGTCAAGTAAGTGGTTCTAAACTGCAAAGGTACAGGTTCTCAGTCAAAAGAACGCTGTTTGTGAAAGGATAACTTGCTTTTGAAAAGATTGGTTCTCCTAAAATCAGGAAGTTATTACTGGATAAAAAGAAAAATGAAGGCCAATTTAAATATGAATCCAGGGGCTTGTTGACGTACTTTTTTGACAGCAGTTAGGCAGAAGATGATCGCAGCGTTAGGTTTTTAAAGACCAATTAAGATCGCCGGAGAATAGTGATCAAAATCCCTTTAAAACGCCATTAGGAAGTAATAAGCCCGAAAACTTTTTTCTGGGTTTAAAAGCAATAGGCCTATTTTTAGCCATTTGAGCCAGAAATGAAATTTTTCGCTTTCCAGAAAGCGTTTATCTTGCGGCTAACCAATGTAGGGAAAAAACGACGGCATCAACGAAAACCTAATAAACCGACAAGCAAATCTTGTCCTTAATACCGCCCGATTCCCGTTTAAAAATTTATTGTATGCAATCCATTTTAGTTTCGAGTGAAGTAGGAACTTTAAAACGCCTGCTCATTCACAGCCCGGACTCTGGATTAGGAAAAGTAGTTCCTTCCAAGGCTCAGGACTGGTTGTTCGAAGACATCGTACATCTGGATACAATGCGGAAGGACGAGTACGATTACTACGTTAAAATTCTGCTATACTTTCTTGATCCGGGGAAAATCAAAGGCAAACTGGCTGCTATTGATGCTGATCCGAAACGATCTTTCTACAAACCCGATCATCCCGAATATTTCAATTCCGATAACGTCATTGAATTTCAGAAGTTGCTGGCCGACATTCTGGATAATGAACAGGTAAAAACCAAACTTATTGCGGCAATTTGTGCGGTAGAACACGAATGGTATACCACGCAAAATGAATTAGGAGAGTTGTCTTCCGTGGAGCTGGCCAAGACACTGATTTCAGGCACGACACCTTCGGGAGAAATGCTTTTTGCTCCGGTGCCCAATTTTATTTTTACCAGGGACATTGGGATTACAATCAATGACCACTTTTTACTGAATAAACCCGCCAAACAGGCTCGAACGCGGGAAGCTTTATTAGCTCAGTACATTTTTTATACACATCCGGTTTTCGCGGATCTTCGCGGAAAGATTATTGAATTACCTGACAATGAGCTGTACTTTTTGTTACCAGATAACGAAAAGAACTATAACAAAACCACGCTGGAAGGTGGTGACGTAATGATCGTAGCCCCCAACCACTTGGTTATTGGGGTTTCAGAACGGACGACGGTATTCGCAGCTCAGCAGGCAATTAAGATTTTATTTGAGAAAAAGGTAGTTGATAAAATCACAGTCGTAAAGATTCCTTTCAAGCGGGATTATATGCACCTTGATACGGTTTGTACGCAGGTCAGGAAAAACGTTTGGGTGGTGCTGGGCTCTTTACTCAAGCAGGGTAGCCACGGGGAAGACCAGATTGATCCCACCATGAGCGGATTGATTCCTCCTAAACTGGATGATGACGTGAAAATCGTTCAGTTTTTTAAAGACGAAACCGCTACCCGTGAGTTGGGCAGTCTGGAAGAACTACTGATTCAGATCAGCGTGGAAGATTTAGGTTGCCCGCCGGAAGAAGTAAAGTTTATTTATTCAGGTAATAACGAATTTCCTTACGGAGCCCGGGAACAATGGACGGATTCCTGCAATTTACTAGCCCTGAAAGAAGGCGTAGTGATTGGGTATGATCGCAACGATAAAACGTTGGAAGCCTTCCGTCAGCAAGGATTCCGCATCATTAGAGCGGCTGATCTGCTACAGGAATTCGAGCAGGGGATTACCTCTCCCGAAACCCTGACGGATACCTTTATTATGTTACCCAGTGCCGAATTATCCCGGGCCCGGGGTGGTTCACATTGTATGTCCATGCCTATTTTGCGTAGCTGATAACACTTAATTTAAACCATGAGAACGCAGTCCACAAGTAATTTATTAATGATCCGACCCGTGCGGTTTGGATTTAATGAGCAAACCGCGTCTTCCAATGCTTTTCAGGATGTTCACGCGGCGGATCAAACCAAGGAAATTGCCCAGCAGGAGGCCCTCGAAGAATTCGACGAAATGGTGCGTTTATTACAGGCCAAGGGGGTAAACGTACTGGTGGTGGAGGATACGGTTGATCCCTATACGCCTGATTCGATCTTTCCGAATAACTGGGTAAGTTTCCATTTCAACGGAACGGTAATCACGTATCCGATGCAAGCTGAAAATCGTCGACTGGAGCGTCGGGACGATATTCTTAAACTGATTGAAGAGAAGTTTTACATCAATCGTCGGGTGGATTTAACGGCTTTTGAAAAGGAAGGCAAATTTCTGGAAGGTACGGGTTCGATGGTTTTGGATCGTAAATTCAAAATTGCGTACGCCTGTATTTCTCCCCGGACCAACGAAGAAGTCCTGGACGCGTTTGCCTTACAGATGAATTATGAAGTGGTGAAGTTCCATGCCGTAGATGAATTAAATCGGCCGATTTATCACACGAATGTATTAATGTGCATTGGTGATATGTTTGCTCTGATCTGCCTGGAGGCTATTTCTGATCTTGATGAGAAATTACTGGTTCGTAATTCGCTGGAAACGTCTGGCCGGCAGATTGTGGAGATTACGCTGGATCAGATGAAGCACTTTGCGGGTAATATGTTACAGATTCGCAATACCAAAGGCGAACAGATTTTGATGATGTCGACGCAGGCTTACGAAAGCCTGACGCCGCGACAAATTGATTCGCTTGACGATTACTGTCAGATTTTACATACCGACCTGAGCATCATTGAAAGTAATGGTGGCGGTTCAGCCCGTTGCATGATGGCTGAAATACACCTGCCGGTTAAGTATTAAGGTAGAGACGTGACTTTATCGCGTCTGGATAGAGGCGGGTTTGGGTACTTTTAAACTAATATTATTCCCAGACAAGACGCCATAAATGGACGTCTCTACAAAAACGGGAATCGAGGTATGATCGATTCCCGTTTTTTATTACTGAACTGTGGTGAAGGTCATTTTTGGCAATTTCAGGGCCTTTTCAATAACCTTAATCTCCAGATCCAGAATGCCCGCTTCTGATTTCAGATCAATCTTTTCGGGATCGTCGGTGGGTTTGTGATAATCCTCGTGACCGCCCGTGTGAAAGAATAAAACTGGAATGCCTTTCGCATAAAAAGCCGCATTATCCGAGCCGCTATTTCCGGCCCGATCCGTGAAATATTTGATGGAAGCCTCCTGGCCTTCAAAGATTCCCGGCCAGGTGTCACTGGTGCCTACACCACCCACGCCTACACCTCGCTCGGGATTGTAGCGACCAATCATGTCCATGCAGATCATGAAATTGAGTTGATCGAGGGGTACCGTAGGGTTATTCAGGAAGTAACGCGAACCCTGCAAGCCAAGCTCTTCAGCACCAAAAGCAATGAACAGAAAGTTATATTCTTCTTTTACCCCATTTTTCGAGAAATAACGAGCCAGTTCCAGCAAACCAGCCACACCCGAAGCATTGTCATCGGCTCCGTTGTGAATTTTCCCTTCCGGGTTAGGTTCCAGCGAGCTACCTTGCCGCCCCATACCGAGGTGATCATAATGAGCTCCAATGACAATGGTATGAGCCGCCCGGTTATTAATAAAGCCAATGATATTTTTGGCTTTACGCAAACTATCGGTTACTACTACTTTCTTCACCTTTGCCGTAAAGGGTTGCCAATACCCTTCAGACCCCTTAGGTAATAAGCCCAATTTTCGGAATTCTTTCGTGATGTATTGGGCCGCTTTATCATTTTCGCGGCTGCCCGTTCCGCGACCCTTCATCTGATCCGAGGCCAGCGTTTTAATATGAGTGGCAATACGGTCCGTCGAGGGAAGATAATCATGTCCAAAGATTGGACTGGAGGCCAGTAAGCCCAACAGTGCAATCAGTTTTTTCACAGAGCAGAAATGTTATAAATGGACTTCAAAAGTAAGAATGCCTTGGCGGAGACTCCTTGCTTTTTTCATTTTGAAAAAGAAAACCTTTCAAAATGGAAAGCCATTGGTTACTAAAGAAAATGTTAATGAATTGACTAGTAATGCTTTAAAGGATTTTATGCGGGCTGGCTATGCTTTGGTAAGAATAGATGCAAATCAATGTTACTTACGATGGAAGCTTTGCAACTGGATTTATGGCATTTGCTGAAAACGCATCTTCCCGATTTTGAAAATGACCCGTGTAACCTGAACCCTTATCGGCTGACGACCCAGTTACTCAAACTCACCCGGCACTATGCCGCCACGCACGATTTCATTGCCGTTCGGCATTGTTTTCTCGTCGCCAATGACTTATTAACGGACGGTTCCTGCTCTAGTCAGAACGCCATTTGTTCGGTTTACGTATACGGTTTGGAGAATCTTCTGGCCGCTCAACGCAACTCCCGCGAAGTATTACTTCGACTGATGCCTTACGCTTTACATGAAGAATACCGTCGTCAGATTACGCATTCATTACCCTGAAATTATGGAAGACCAACCATTTATTATAGAAGAAGCTTCAACCAAACACCTCCTTTTAGCCGAACAAATTTGCCAGGCTATGCGTGAGAGTGCTGCCGTCCGAGGGACTGGCATTGGAGATCGTTCACCGGAAGATATTCGTCAGAAAATGCAGAAACATCAGGCCCTGATTGCCGTTGACTCTGAGGGGTGCTGGGCGGGATTCTGTTTCTGGGAACTGTACGAAGAAGGAAAATTCGTTTCTAATTCCGGTCTGATTGTGGCTCCTCAGTTTCGAGGTAAAAAACTGGCAGAATTGTTAAAAACCCGGTTGTTTGGGTATTGCCGTTCATTGTTCCCTAATGCTCGAATCTTCGGTATTACCACCGGAACTGCCGTGATGAAAGTAAATACGAAACTGGGTTTTCAGCCCGTAGCGTTCGACGAGTTAACCCACGATCCGACCTTTTGGAAGGGTTGTCAGGTTTGTAAAAATTATGACATTCTAACCCGTACGCAGGGACACTACTGTTTGTGCACAGGAATGATTTTCGATCCTGATAAACGAAAGATTAGTTAGCATGGGCCAGCTTGACAATATCCTGAACCTCTAATACTCGTGAGGGATACCCCTTCAAAACCGAATTAATCATAGCCTGACCTAGCTCGGCTAGTGTGCTTACATAGGCCGGCATTAGCTTCCGCATCAGGGGATAAAGCCAGTTAATGTATTTATAGAGGCTGATCGTATTTTTTAGTCCTGGTGTAGGTTTCATGAATCCCGGACGAAAAGCGTAGGTGTTTTTGAAAGGCAATTTCGCCAGATCGTCTTCGGTCTGGCGTTTTACTTTGGCCCACATGGATGAACCATCCGTTCCTGCTCCTGATACATAAGTAAAAACCAGGTGTGGGGACTGTTGGACGAGTATTTCTGCAAAATGCATCGTCAGATCATACGTAAGCCGGCGATATTTCGGTTCCTTCATGCCCACGGACGAAACGCCCAGACAAAAGAAACAGGCATCGTAACCACTGAGATGCGGAGCAACCGGCGAGAGGTCGAAGAAATCAGCATGAACGATTTCCTGTAATTTTGGATGACTGATACCCGAAGGTCTTCGGTTGATAATCAAAACTTTTTCAACCGCTGGATGTAACAGGCATTCGTGTAAAACGCCTTCGCCCACCATTCCGGTAGCTCCGGTAATGATAACTTTCATAAAAGGTATAGGTTAATTCGGAAGGTACACTCCGGGATTTCAAATGATTAGTTGAGAAAACGTAAAACGGCTTTCGTGTATTCGGGTAAGGCCTGCACGTGTGGAATGTGACCTACACCGGGTAACTCCACCAGCTGGCTACCTTTAATTTGTTGCTGCGTACGTTTGCCTAAAGCCGGATATTGGCCGTATTGATTCACAAGTTCTTTAGGCACCCGATTCTTTCCCACAATGGTCCGGTCTTCCTGACCAATGATTAATAACGTCGGCACACTGATTTGGTTGAATTCGTAACAAACAGGTTGCTCGTAAATCATCTGATACGTTAGAGCATTAACCCAGGCAATTTCCTTGAATCGAGGATCCTTCAATGCCGAAGCCTGTACTTTTACCCATTCCTCGTACTCAGGTTTCCACTGCGGGTAATAACTCTGCTGATACTTTTTATAGGATTCGTACGTGGCTGATAACTCATTTTTGTATAACTCATCCAGCGACGTATAGGGAACGATAGTGCGGTAATCTTCCAGTCCAATCGGATTTTCAAGAATGAGCTGATTTACTTTTTCGGGAAACATCAGTGTAAAACGAGTGGCCAGCATACCGCCCATGGAGTGAGCAAGCACCGTTACTTTATCAATTTTCAGTGAGTCCAGCAAACGTTTATTGTTACTCGCCAGAGCGTGAAAACTGTAGTGTACATCAGGGTAACTGGATTTTCCCCAACCCACCTGGTCGGGAACAATCACGCGGTAACCAGCCTTGCTCAAAAAGGTAATTACGTCCCGCCAGTAAAGGCCATTGAAGTTTTTTCCATGAAAGAGTAAGGCTGTTTTTCCATTCGCTTTTCCTGAGGCGGGAACGTCCATATAAGCCATCTCAAACGTTTTCTGCTCCTGATGGAGGGGGAAGGTTTGAACGGGGTAGGGATACTGTATTTCCTGAGCATAACCCGCACGTGTGGCCAGCAGGAATAAAAAAGCAAATAGAACAAAATGCTTGATTTTCATACCATAAAGAGAATGCAAAGGGAATAGAACGAAAAGAAATGTTCCAAGAGATTAAAATAAATCGGTAATTCACGAATTAATTAAACAAAGCATAATTCATTTGATTACCTACATTACGAACCACTCTGCGTGTAGAAATGGTTTGAATCGTTCGATTGATTCAAGAAGGTTTGAAATGTAACAGGATTAGAAAAGATTGACGAATAGTTATTCTAAAACGTTAAGCTTAAATCTGATTCTATTTGTGTTATAGTTTAAGAGCAACAATATCCAAACCTCATCAAACAAAAATTAAGCCTTCAGATCAGCTTAAAACCCCATTAAACCTTCTGTCTTTATGAAGCGAATAGTACTGATTGTTCTCACTCTTTGTTATAGTCTAAGTTCCCTGGGGCAACAGGCTTCCAAAGCCTTGCAGACCTGGAAAAACGATAAGTACTCCATGTTTATTCACTGGGGTGTATATTCAGTTCTGGGGGGTGTTTGGGAAGGTAAGCCGGTCTCCAGAGGCTATAGCGAGCAGATCCGGGCCCATGCTCCGGGCTTGTATAGTGATACGTATGAAGCCGTAGCAAGGACTTTTGACCCTAAACTCTGGAATCCTGATTCGGTCGTGGCTCTGGCTAAAGCGGCAGGGATGCGTTCCATCGTGTTAACATCCAAGCACCACGACGGTTTTTGCCTGTTCAAATCTGCTTTCACTACGTTCAACATCGTGGACGCTACTCCATTTAAGCGTGACGTTGTGAAAGAATTGTCGGAAGCTTGTCAGCGGGAGGGCATGAAGTTCGGACTCTATTATTCCATCATCGACTGGCATTTTCCGGCGGCTTATCCCATTTCCAGCAGTAACTCCGATCCCATTCCGGCGGCTCATCACGAGTATAATAAAAATCAGGTTCGTGAGCTGTTAACTAATTATGGCCCTATCTCCGAGTTGTGGTTTGATATGGGTTCACAAATGCCCGCACAAAGTCAGGAACTGGCGGATCTGGTCCATGAATTGCAACCCGATTGTATGGTTAGTGGACGCATCGGTAATGAAGCGGGAGATTTCTGCGTGATGGGCGATAATGAGTACCCTAACTACAAAATCGCAACTCCCTGGCAAACGCCTGCTTCGATGTACGACGAAACCTGGGGGTATCGTTCCTGGCAGGAATATGGCTCGGCTGAAGATAAAGCTCGTGAGAAACTGGTAAGCTTATTAAAAGTGGTGAGTCGGGGTGGAAATTACTTGCTGAATATCGGTCCTCGTGGGGACGGCAGCGTAGTGGATTTTGAGCGAGATGTATTAGTAAAAATGGGTGAATGGCTCAGACAAAATGGTGAGGCGGTTTACGGTACTCAAGCGGATCCCTTCCCCAATCCATTTAAGTGGGGAGAGGTAACGACGAAAGGTCGCAAGTTGTACCTGTCACTACTGGAAATGCCCGCCGGAAGAACGCTCACCCTGCCCGGAATTTCGGGTAACCTCCAGATTATTCACGTCTTAGGCAAACCTCAGCAAACGGCTTCCTATAAGCGAGTAGGTAATGATATTCAGATTATCCTCCCCGCTGAAATCAAGACAGTTACCGGCATTCCGGTATTAGTTGTTGAATTTAGTGATGAATATAAAGTAGCTCCAGCGAATATTATTCGAGTGAATATGAACCAGAAAAATCTGGTGTTATCGCATGGCAATGCTCAACACGAATACAGTATTGGTGGGGTAGATTATAACAGTTATTACCGAACGACTGTTAAAGATTCCTGGCGATTTGAATTACCCAGAGCCATGGGGGTTCACCCGCTGATTGTTTTTTCAGACGAAGAAAAAGGAAAAAGCATCGATTTGGATATCAATGGTACTCGCCGATCCATCATCCTGGATGATGGCGAGCCCTATCAGATGGCGAAGACTGGAAAAGTTACCTGGGGTCCCACGTATATTAATCAGGCCAAAGGAACGGGCATCGGCTGGAATAGTGTGTTCACGATTGATCCTTCCAAAGGCTGGCCCTTACGGGAAAGTCCGATCTGGAAGGAAATTAACAGAACGGAAGTCCGTCAACTACCCGCCGAGCCTTCTCAAAGCTGGTTTGTCTTGCAGGAGTTAACTACCGACCGGGCTCAGAATCTGATGGTTGAAATCATGAGTGGAGATGGCATTGGCGTTTGGCTCAATGGCGAACAGTTAACCCTTCATAGTAATCGGGAAAAGACGGAATCTAACCGGGACTTGATATTGCTGAAGTTGAAAACCGGGTCAAATCAGTTACTGGTTAAACTCTACAATCGCTACCATAATCAGGTACCCCTTTCATTAACCGACCAGGTACCGCAGGTAATGTATCGCAAGCGGCTGGACCGGATTCCTTTAGAGCTTAGTAACGACATGAGCTGGCAATTACACGATCCCTCTTCACCGCATCAGGATTTGGAGTTACCCAACTTATTTCTGGAGTGGAAATTGAAGTAATGGTCTGTTTTTTAGTTACATTCACACAAAAAGGACGGGTCTTTACCTGTCCTTTTTGTGTGAATGTAACTAACCGGTTACCAGCTGAAAAACCAAACCCAGGCGATAAAAATTAGTTGCAAGGGCATGCGAAGCCAGAGGTAGGAAAGGCCGGGGCCGTCATTGGTACCTTTCTGATAATCAATGGTATGAAAAGCCGCGTAAATGTTGGCGGGTAAAATGAGGATAAAGAATAGAATAAGCCATAAAGCCGTCAGATGACGAAAACTGGGAATCATCAAACCAATGGCGGCTGCCACTTCGATGACCCCCGTTATCCAAACTAATGGAACCCGGTAGGGAACGAAGGGAGGTAACATTTGAGCCATGCCTTTCGAAAACATAAAGTGTCCCAGAGCGGTGAAAAGCAGCATCACGCTCATGCCCACATTACCCGCAAAGCGAACGTGCCATTCGCCCGAAGCTACCCAAAGAATCAATAACGTAAGCAGCGTAGTAGTCAACAACAGATAGAAAGGTTTCATCGCAATAGCCTTTAAAATTCTTCCCGCCCCTTAAAAAGCGTTGTTTCCTTTTTTTCTTCAGTAATTAACTGCCGATTTGTCCGCTCAAAAACTTTGAATAACACAATCAGGTACGCAATCAAGAGAGGACCGACTACTAATCCTAGAATACCGAAAAGAGGCACGCCGAGTACAACGCCCGTCAGGGTAATGAGCGGGTGCACATCGCCCATGCGTTTGGCTAGAATGATGCGTAATACGTTATCGACGTTGGTAAGTACGATAAGGCCAACCAGGAGGATACCGATTCCACGGCCCGTATCGCCCTGAGAGATAGCGATTAATCCGGCGGGTCCCCAGACAATGGGTGTTCCTAAAACCGGAATGAAACTTAGAAAGAAAGTAACTGTTCCCCAGAAAGCCGCATCGGGCGTGCCGAAAATCCAGAGGGTAACGCCCGTTAAGATTCCCTGAATCAGTGAAATCAGACCTTGTCCAAGAATGTTGGCATTCACCATGTTCTTTAGACTTTCGCCTAATTCATCGTCAGTATGAGCATCAAAAGGCAGGTAACGTTTTAGGCCATTCAGGAAGCTCTCCTCCTGCGTGAACATGTAGTAAAGCGTGAAGAAAAGTAATCCAAGGATGATTAATACATCCAGTGTACCTCCAATAATGCTTGGAAATTGCTGACTGGCCCAGCCAGCTCCTTGCTGAATCAGGGTTTTGATACTGTTTTGATCGGTAATGGAAATGCCCGTCAATTGTTCAATTTTTTCTACCAGTTTCAGAATGTCTTCATAATTCTGGCTGTAATACCGAACCCGGTCAGCTAGTAACAAACTCAGCACCAGAAAGGGGATGATGATAACAATGATTGAAAAAAGCAGTAACCCCACCGAAACCCATGTGCGATTGAAATGCCTTTTCTCAACCAGATTATGAAGCCAGGGCCGGAAAATAACATACAGGATTCCTGCTCCGAAGAAGGCGGTAATGTACTGACGTAAACCCGCAATAATAAAACCTGAGATGACGATCAGGCTGAAAACAAGCAGGTAACGTTGCTGCTTGGGAGTGTATATGGAGGACATAAGGTATGGAATTGAAGGTATAACGTTTGAGAAGGCTGGCGGGCAAAGCTCCTCGTTTCTGACGATAATAACAGCAGTATTTCTTAAAAAACAATACCTGGGTTTAACTTAATACGATCCGAAAAGGGCAGGTTCATTTGAATAGTTGTTACTTTGTTCCTGCAAACGAATCTTTACCTGATTCATTCGCAGAGATACTACAGACACGCCGCAGGCAATAGCTAAATCACCGTATCGTATGAGTTTTGAAAAAATTACCCTGGAAGTCACCAAGTTGGCAAAAGCTGCCGGGGAATTCATGTTAGCCGAATTAAAGCATTTCGATCCAACCCGGATTGAGCATAAATATGGCGAGAATTTCAACCTGGTTTCTTATGTCGATAAAGAAACGGAAACTCGTCTGGTAGAAGGATTATCAGGACTGATTCCGGGTTCAGGATTTATTACGGAAGAAGGCACCGTTGAACAGGCGAAAGATCAGGATCTGGTGTGGGTAATCGACCCGCTGGATGGTACGACTAACTTCCTGCACGCCTATCCGCAATTTTGCACGAGCATCGGTTTACTACAGGGAGGCAAACCCGTAGCAGGCGTGATTTACGAGCCGTTCCGGGATGAAATGTATTATACCTGGAAAGATGGTGGAGCCTGGCTGAATAAGCAACAACTGGTCGTTTCGAAAGTAAACGAAATTCGTCATAGCCTGCTGGCCTGTGGTTTCCCCAGCCGCCAAAACCAAAAGACGGATGCTTACATGGATATGATTTTGAAAATCACCCGCGAGTCACACGGCTTCCGTCGCATCGGCTCGGCTGCTCTGGATCTGGCTTATACCGCACGGGGCTGGTTTGAAGGTTATTTTGAGTATAACATTAATAGCTGGGACATTGCCGCTGGGGTATTACTCGTGGAAGAAGCTGGTGGCAAAGTTACTGACATGAAAGGCGGTGACAATTACCTTACCAACGGTGAAATCATCAGCTCTAATGGTCTGGTTCACGATGAACTCGTTCGGATGATCCGGGAAAGTTTAGGGGAGTAACTGGGTTTGAGGTAGTTTGAAGTTTGATGCTGTTTGAGAAGGTTTGATTTTTGAGGTGTTCGAATATTCTCGCCTTTCTTTGAACAAAAAGAACCGTTCTGGACGTTGTCTGAAAAAGTAGAAAACTATGGAAACCCTTATCATCGCTGTTTTATTTCTGGGAGCTTTAGCCTACATGGGCAATCAGTTCAGAAAGCAGTTTAGTCTGCGAAAGTCGGGCGGCTGTGCAAAAGGATGTGGTTCCTGTGGAGTTGCTAAATTTGAAGATCTAAAGGTGGAAGCCTTACCGAAAAAGTAATAGATTCCGATAGTCATACGAAACCCCGGCCAGCTGGCCGGGGTTTTTCCTTGATGCATCATATCGTTTGAATAGGTTGAATCAGTGTAGTCAGAACAGCTTTTAAGTGTTCTGCGGTCTCTGGTTCGTTCCATCGCTTACGAGCGTTAGGAATTAGCAGATTAGTTTGTTCGGATAATTGTGACCCTAATACGTTCAGGATCAATTGAAGGGATTCATGAGCTTTTTTCCCTGAAGTAGAGGCGGTTATTAACGCCGTGGGTTTATTCGTCCATTCGCCCGATGAAAACCCAACCGTCCAGTCAAGCAGGTTTTTGAGTGATCCGGGAATACCGAAAACGTATTCTGGCGTACAGATTATAATGGCGTCGGCCTGTAATAACTGATTTCTGAAACGCTCAACCGACTCAGGTAACTCTTGTAAATCAGGATTGAAAGCCGGGATTTGTTCTAATTCCTGATAGGTATTCCAGGCAACGTTTGAAGGTACCTGGGTAGAGAGTTGCTCTAAAATCTGATGATTAACGGAATCAGCACGTAAACTTCCGGAAATGGCAAGAATTTGGTAGGTATTTTGCATTTGAGTAAATGATAGGTGAGTGCAGAACCACTTTGATTACTAAAAAGATCAGTAGAAGGCTCGAAATCATTCCCACGTATATAACAGAAAGCGGCTTTCGATGCCGTAACTTGCAACCCAGAAACGCAGCGATTGCATGAAAAAACTATTTCTTCTGGACGCGATGGCCCTGATTTATCGGGCACACTTCGCTTTCGCCAAAACTCCCCGTATTACTACTACCGGCATGAATACCAGTGCCGTTTTTGGCTTTACAAATACGTTATTAGAAGTCATTCGTAAAGAAAATCCAACGCATTTGGGCGTTGCTTTTGATACTCCCAAACCTACCTTCCGGCATACTCGCTTTGAAGCTTACAAAGCTCAGCGTCAGCAACAGCCGGAGGATATTACCATTGCCATTCCTTACGTCAAGCGTTTGTGTGAAGCCCTTTGCATTCCGGTTCTGATTCTGGATGGATACGAAGCCGATGACATCATCGGAACGCTGGCCAAAAAAGCTTCAGCCGCAGGTGGGTTCGAAGTGTTCATGATGACTCCTGATAAAGATTATGGTCAGTTAGTAGAGGAACATGTCAAGCTCTACAAGCCCGCCTTCATGGGTAAGGATGTTGAGATCATGGGCCCTAAGGAAGTCTGTGATCGTTGGGGCATTAGTAATGTTGATCAGGTAGTTGACCTGCTGGGCTTAATGGGCGATGCCGTTGATAATATTCCGGGTATTCCGGGAATCGGTGAAAAGACAGCCGTGAAACTCATTGCCGAGTATGGTTCCGTTGAAAACCTCATTGCGAACGTTGACCAGCTAAAAGGGAAAATGGCGGAGAACGTCCGCACCTTTGCCGAACAGGGACTTTTATCGAAAGAACTGGCTTTAATCGAGCAAAATGTTCCGATTGAGTTTGATGAAAAAGCTCTGGAAATCTGCGAGCCTAATCGGGAAACCTTATCGGCCCTACTGGATGAACTGGAATTCAGAACCCTTCGCAAACGGATGCTGGGAGATGAAACTCCAGCTGCCGAACCTGCTGCTAGGGCACCCAAAGCTAAAGCTCCTACGGCCCAGATGGATTTGTTTGGCTCGGCAGCTCCAGTGACGGAACTAACGACTTCTGAGGTTGCTGCCTCATGGGAAACCTCCACCATTCGTCGTACGGTTCATGATACCGTTCATGATTATCAGTTGATTGATACGCCCGAATTGCGTCAATCACTGGCTCATTATCTGAATTTGCAGGATGCCATTTGCTTTGATACAGAAACGACAGATTTGTCCGCTATTGAAGCGAATCTAATTGGTATATCCTTTTCCTATCGCGTGGGCGAGGCTTTCTACATTCCCGTTCCTGTAGATCGGGAAGAGGCTCAGGCTGTCGTTGAAGATTTTCGGTCGGTTTTTAAAAATGAAGCCGTCGAGAAAATTGCTCAGAACATCAAGTATGACCTGACCGTTCTGTCCAATTATGGCATTGAAGTGAAAGGAAAGCTGTATGATACGATGCTGGCTCATTACCTGATTGAGCCGGAAAAACGGCACGGAATGGATATTCTGGCTGAAACATATCTGAATTATACGCCGGTTGCCATCGAAGAACTGATTGGTAAAAAAGGCAAGAATCAGGGCAATATGCGGGACGTTGATTTGGAAAAAATCAAGGAATACGCCGCTGAAGACGCAGATATTACCCTGCAATTGAAAGACGTATTGAACCCAATACTCAAGCAGAATCAGAAATTGGTTTCGTTGTTTGAGGAAGTGGAAATGCCATTGGCTCGGGTACTGTCAGAAGTGGAATCGGAAGGAGTTCGTCTGGATTTGAACTTCCTTAAAGATCTTTCCAGCCAATTGGATACTGATCTGCGGGATACTCAGCAGAAAACCTGGGAGCTGGCCGGACAGGAATTTAATATTTCCTCACCGAAGCAATTAGGCGAAATTCTCTTCGAAAAGCTGCATCTGGACCCGAAGGCGAAGAAGACTAAAACCGGTCAGTACATGACCGGGGAGGACGTACTGCTAAATCTGGAGTCTAAGCACGAGATTGTACGTAAAATTCTGGATTTCCGTGAATTACAAAAATTGAAGTCCACATATGTTGATGCCTTGCCTGCTCTGATTTCTCCTAAAACGGGACGCTTACATACCAGTTTCAATCAGGCCGTAACGGCTACGGGACGACTTTCTTCTACGAATCCGAACCTCCAGAACATTCCCATTCGGACGGAGAGAGGTCGGGAAATTCGAAAAGCTTTTATTCCCCGCGATGCCGATCACGTTATTCTATCGGCCGATTACTCGCAGATCGAGTTACGCATCATGGCGGCTTTTTCGGGCGATGCCAGTATGACCGAAGCGTTTAATAAAGGGTTGGATGTTCACCGGGCCACCGCCAGTAAGGTATTTCACGTTCCGCTGGAGGAGGTAACTTCTGATATGCGACGTAAAGCCAAAACGGTAAACTTCGGTATTATTTACGGGGTGTCCGCCTTTGGTCTTTCCCAGCAGGTAGAAGTATCACGGACGGAAGCTAAAGAATTGATTGATAACTACTTCCGTGAATTTCCGGCGGTCAAGGAATACATGGATGAAAGCATCAGTAAAGTTCGCGAAACGGGCTTTGCCGAAACCATTTTAGGTCGCCGTCGTTATTTACCTAACATCAACTCCGGTAACCAGACCGATCGGGGTTATGCTGAACGTAACGCCATTAATGCTCCCATTCAGGGCTCAGCGGCGGATATTATGAAAGTAGCCATGGTGAAAGTGCAGGACTTTATCAGAAAGGAAAAGTTAAAATCCCGCATGATCCTGACTGTACATGACGAATTGGTTTTTGACGCTCACGTGAGTGAACTGGACTATCTCAGGGAAAACGTCAATGATCTGATGGTGCACGCCTTACCCTTATCCGTGAAAATGGAAACAGGCATGGGTGTGGGGCAAAACTGGCTGGAAGCTCACTAATCCTGTTGTTTAACAAATAGTTATGTTATACAATGCTGATAATCAAAAGATTGTATATTCGCAATTAATTAAATGAGTTTGCCCAAAAGCTGTTAATTAGCTTTTTACGTACATAATACTCTCAAAACCGGAAAGGAAATTCATTTAGTCCGCTAACGATTTGACTTCCAATTCCCCACAAACAAAACATTACATGAAAAAGGGCTTAATGTTCCTGGCTTTATCAGCCGCATTTATTTTTGGTTGCAAGAAAGATAACGAAACGGATTCGTCGGCAGCAGTAAAGGCAAACCTTACTAAAACTTGGCAGGCTCAAAGTGTAGAAGGTAAAACGCCAACAGGAATCACGCTTAATGTATATACTAAAGGAAGTACTACTAACCTTATTGATGCTTTAGGCACGTTCTACGTAACATTCAAAAGTGATGGTACATTTGAAAGGAGCTCGTTAGAAGCAGGTTCGACGCAACCCGAAACGGGAAAGTGGACTTTAGGTTCAGATAACAAGACCATTACGATGGTTACTTCTACTGGAGCAACCTTGACTTATGTGGCTGATCCTGTTACAGCTAACAGTGCTACTTTTAAATACAATATCAATGTGACCAATCCTACTGGCATTGATGCATTAATTGTTGCCAGAGCACAAGCTTTTGGACAAGCGTTACCTGCAGGTTCTTACCTGAATTTTAATGTTGTTCCTAAATAAGTAGGATTTATACTAGAGAAAGGCTGCAAACGTAGGTTTGTGGCCTTTTTTGTTTAGAACAACTTCATTTGCATACCATCTTTTCTGAATTGGGTGAGATCATAAGGAGGCATGGCTCTGTTTGCCAGAAATCGATTGCAGGAAATACGATGTAACTGCCGAATGTGTTCTGCTATCTTACCTTCGCCCATCATCCGAACGTTCCAGCGGCTATCATTTAATTGTCCTCCGTGACAGTCCCGAATCTGGTTTAATACTTTTTCAGCCCGGTCGGGGAAAGTCTTATGAATCCAGTCTTCGAATAATTCAGCAATGGCTCCGTTCAGCCGAACGACGGTGTAACCCGCTGTTAAGGCTCCTGCCTGAGCCGCCGCTTCCAGAATCTTGGGTATTTCCTGATCGTTCAATCCCGGGATAATCGGAGCTGACATTACGCCTACGGGTACCCCCGCCGCGGTTAACTGCTCAATCACCTGTAAGCGTTTTTTCGAAGTTACTGTTCGCGGTTCCATCGCCTGCCGTAAGTCTTCATTGAGGCTGGTAATAGAAATGTAGACGTGAATCAGCCGATGAGCTGCCAGTTCGCCTAGAAGATCAATATCCCGAAGAATAAGAGCATTTTTGGTAATCATGCCAACCGGATTCCGGTATTTCAGAAAAACCTTTAGTAAACTTCGGGTTAATTCGAATTTCTTCTCGGCAGGCTGGTAACAATCGGTGTTGCCTGATAACTCAATGGGAGCAGGCTCCCAGCTTTTCTTCAGGAACTGTTCTTCCAGTAGCTGAGCAGCATTTTTCTTCACCATGATCTTAGTTTCAAAATCCAGTCCGGCAGAAAAGCCCCAGTATTCGTGTGAATTGCGGGCGTAGCAGTAGATGCAGCCGTGTTCACAGCCCTGATACGGGTTAATCGATTTCCCAATGGGTAAGTCAGGGCTTGAAAAGGTACTGATGATTTTCTTCGGCGTTTCGGTGAAGAACTTCGTTTGGGGCGATGATTGTATATCCTCATCCGATTCTGCTTCAAAACGCTGTTTCAGAAACCGATTAGAGGTGTTAAGCTGTGCTCCGCGACCTTTCAAATACTCATTCATGAAGATGGCTGTAAATTTTAATCAAATGTATATATAAATGAATCAAATGCTATTCTATTTTAGTAAAAAGACTATTTTTTATAGATAATGGATAAAAAAAATAGCGACTATTGAGTCGCTATCAAGAATTTAGTATAAAGTGGCAAAGGGTTAGTCACAATTTAACATCCATTTGATGCCGTATTTATCCGTAAGGGTTCCAAATTTCGATCCCCAGAAGGTATCCTGTAAAGGCATCGTAATGCGTCCCCCCTTAGCAAGGCCTTTAAAAATTCGTTTGATTTCTTCCTGTGAACTACAGGTGACGTTTAACGTAACCATGTTACCCGAATGTACGGACTTGTGTTGAACATCATCCGCAGCCATTAGCTCCAGCGAATGGTTTTTCAATCGCGAATGCATGATTTTCGTTTTTACCTCTTCCGGAATGGGCATCGGGGAGTTTTCGTAAGTCATGCAATCAAATTCACCACCGAAGCATTGTTTGTAGAAAGTCATCGCTTCTAGGCAATTACCGCCAAACATCAGATAAGCTTTGATTTGTGCCATAGCTCAATAAGTAAGGGTAGAGGAACGGGTAACTGATGACAATGATAGGTAATATTTATAATTATTGAAATTATTATTTGTAATTTATTTATAGTAAAACAAAAAAAGAAGCTCATTTATGAGCTTCTTTTTACTTCGTACAGCAATGTTTTAATTATTCATATGCTGCCAAATCAGATCATAGACATCCGTAGCAAGGATTTCTGATTTACCCGTAGGCTGATCTGAAATGAAAACCGGATGGAATTCTCTAGGTGCATGCACTGCTCCGTGGGAGCCTTTGATCAGCGTTGCGTCGAGCGGAATTACGTCCATTAAATATCGGAATCCCATTAACTTACGAGCCAGTTTGTAACCGGCCCGAAGCTTAATCAGTGGATTCTTAGGATCCATGAACATCTCAACTGGATCGTACCCTGGTTTGCGGTGAATGTCCACCAGATGAGCATAATCGGGGGCTTTCTTATCGTCAAGCCAGTAGTAATAAGTAAACCAGCTATCAGTTTCGGCCATTAATACCAAGTCACCCGAGCGTTCGTGATCTATGTGATGTTCCCGTTTTCCCGCCTCATCCAGCACCAATTTTACACCGGGCACTTTCTCGAGTAACTGTTTCACAAAAGGGATCCGCGATTTATCCTTGACGTACACGTGAGCAATCTGGTGATCGGAGACGGCAAACGCTTCGGATATACCCGCGTCGAGTAACTCGTACCAGCGTTCAGTACGCACGGAAATTAACCCGGCTTCCCGCAAAATGCGGTTCAGGTGAACAGGACGATTGACATTATTAATACCGTATTCTGAAAGCAGAATAATCTTTGCATTTTTCTGCTGGTAATACTCAATGAGTTGCTTTAATACCTGATCAATTTCACCGAGTTCCTGCTTGATATGATCGAAATCCACTCCAAATTTTTGCAGGCAATAGTCCAGGTGAGGGAGGTAAATCAGCGTTAAGGTAGGATCATGCTGTTGGTCTACCCACATGGAAGCATCGGCAATCCATTGAGTGGATTTGATATTAGCATTCGGTCCCCAAAAACTGAAAAGCGGAAATTGTCCGAATTTTTCCTGTAACTGATCGCGTAATTCTGGTGGATACGCGTAACAATCAGGAGCCTTTACACCATCGGCATGGTACTGAGGTCGGGGAGTAACCGACCAGTCTGCCGAAGAGTACATATTGTACCACCAAAACATCTTGGAAACGGTAAATTTGGGATCAACCTTGCGGGCGGCCTCCCAGATTTTCTCACCTTTTACTAGGTGGTTTGACTGCTTCCAGAACTTGATTTCAGCATCCTGATGGTCGTACCAGCCGTTGGCAACGATACCATTTTCACTCGGCCATTTTCCGGTTACGTACACGCTTTGTGAGGTCGTAGTAACGGCTGGAAAAACGGGAGTTATGGTTTGTATGTTTCTGGTTTTAAGGTAGTTGCTCAGAAAGGGCGTATGTTCGCCGATCACACTCTGACTCAGGGCAACTACATCAATGACAACCGTCTTTTGCATGATTTTCAAAATAGGAATAAAGCAGGAAATTAGTTGAGATCCATTCGCGTGCCCAGTTCGATGTGATCGAGCACCCACTTCATTTCACGGGTAATGGATTCCGTAATGGGTAACTGTGATTCGGGAGGTAATACGCCCCAGGTGTAAGTTTCTACTTCCAGATGTTCAGTAAAAGGCTTACGTTTTTGCCGATTCAGTACTTGTACTATTTCCTGCTGAGTGGAATGTAGCAATCCGTATTGTTCCAAAAACAAGGGAACGTGGTAATGAATCCGCCATTGTCCGGTTGGGTCGGCCTCCCAAAGGGCGGCATTCAGATCGGGATACTTTAGTAAGGTATCCTGATGTTTAGCCACGACCTGATGCAGATACGTAGGTTCGTCAAAACGTTGAAGTAACTCCAGTTTTTCTTCGATCTGAGTATCAAAGTCAACTTTCAGAGCGGAGCTAATCTGAATTTTACCGATACCAATGCCTTCCTGCTCAAATAAATCAATGGCCTGAGTCTGATTTTCAAACTCTACCGCAAAATGACACACATCGTAACAAACCTGTACGTGTGTGCGAAGAGCAGCCTCGGCTTCTGTCTCATTTAATCCTGCTTTTTGAACGAGGTAGGGAACGCCATTGAATAACAACTGATCATTAAACCAGGTGATAAACTCGGTGGAATTTTCGAGTAATCCGTCGGGTTCAGGTTCCAGATTGAGGTGTAATACCTGACCTGTTTTCTGATTAATTTGAAGTAATGTCAGCACCACTTCCAGAATATGATGCGTTGCCTGCTGAAAAGCTTCCGCCTGGCTAACTTCCTGCGGCCACCAGTGACGGTAGGTCAGGGGAGACGTCGAAATGCTACCCCGCATGCCTTCGGGTAATAGCTGCGAAAGAATCTGAAACAGACGAATGGTATAATCACGACGTTCGGGCTGAATCCAGTCGGGAGCGTGGACGTTTTCTTTAACTATGGTATCATGAAAACCACCGTAGGGAAAGCCATTCATGGTAAACACATAAGCATTCTGGCCTTTAAGCCATTCCTGAAAAGGCCTCAGATTGGTTTCGAGTAACAGGTCTTTACTGGCCTGACCCGCCACGCGTAGACCGACGCCAAAGGGTTTTCCGGGAGCCAGCGACTGTCGAATACTGGGAAGACTGGCCTGAAGAGCGTTGAAGTGGTCGTCCCAGCGTTCGCCTGGGTGGATATTGCTGCAATACGATAAATGACCCAAAGATGTTTTCATAGGCTGATCTTGTTTTGGGTTAGAGGATTATTGATAAAGCCCAGAGTTAATACCCTGGGCTAAAGTAAATTTAGAGAACGTTACTCACGTTTTCAAACGTGTTTCCCTGCAGAGCTGCTACGGACCTCTGAATCAACTCATTATCCATTTCGTGCACTTCTACACCTTTGCCTAAGGCATCAAGTAGGGTAATTGTTAAACGGCCTCCTAAATGTTCCTGGAATTCGCGTAATCCATTAATCAGGTGGAACGAATCGTTTTCTGCCAGTGCGGGGTGATATAATTCAAAACCCAGTTGGGTCAACACCAGTAATACCCGTTGCGTATCTGTTTCGTTCAGGCGACCCGCCAGTAAAGAATAATAGGTATCTAAAGCTATGCCAATGGCTACGGCCTCTCCATGACGAATTTCAAAATTTGTCAGATATTCTAGTTTATGAGCCGACCAGTGTCCAAAATCGAGTGGCCGAGCCGAGCCACTTTCGAAAGGATCGCCACTGCTGATGTGTTGCACGTGTAACTCCGCACAACGATGGATGAGGTATTGCATCGGCTCGGCTTCCCGCTGAGACAGAGCAAAGGCATTCGTTTCAATCCACTCGAAAAAGGCTTTATCCTTAATAAGAGCTACTTTGATCGCTTCCGAAATGCCTGAACGCCAGTCACGATCATCGAGTGTACGCAGGAAATCACTGTCGTTAAAAACGGCAATGGGTGGGGCGAAGGTGCCTAGGAAGTTTTTCTTGCCTTTGAAGTTAATGCCGTTTTTTACGCCAACTCCCGAATCGTTCTGTGAAAGAACGGTTGTTGGAATCCGGATGTGTTTCACGCCCCGGTGCGAAACGGCGGCGGCATAACCCACTAAATCGAGAACGGCACCGCCACCAATAGCCGCTACGAACGAGTGCCGGTCAATCCCGAAACGATCCACGGCATCCACAATCTGTTCGAATAATTCGGGGTCATTTTTAGAAGCTTCTCCACCGGGAATTACAAGCCATTCAGGCACGCAGGTAAGGCCTTCTATCGAACGGAAATAGTAAGAAATCTGATCGGGTAGATTGGGATGAGCTGCCAATACACCGGAATCGATGCAAAAGAAGATTTTCTTGCGAAAATCACGTTCACCGTATTGACTAAGAAAATCCCGAAGCTGAGGATTCTGGGGATCAAAAAGTTGTTGCGTAAAGAAAACCGGATACGAAAATGTGACCGCGAATCTCTGCTGAATGGTTTCCATGGACTTTAGTGAGTGTTTAGAGTTGTGAGTTTTGTGTGTAGGGTTTGGAGTTTAGAGTTGACAATAACCCAAAACGCTTAACTCCAAACTCACAACTCTTACGTTACCGCGAACCATTTGGCTAACTGTAACGAAAAAGGTAACAAGAGGAGAGTTGCCAGTCCCAGTGGCCAGGCTCCGAAAGCCATACACCAGGCGGCGTTCATGATAATTAAAGACAAAACGCCGGCTTTTACGGCTTTCCCGATATTGGGACCAATGGGATTCTGAAAGGCCGTTAGTAAGGGTTTGAAAACCATAAACGCATGAATCAGAACCAAGGGCAAAGCTTCCAGCAAATGACCCTGTATGTATCCAAAGGCCAACAGAGCCATCTCAACAATGGCATAAAGTACTCCCGCAAAAAGCATGGTGCGGGAATGACCGCCGTGCACTTCACCGCGACTGATCATGGTAATGGCCGCAATGAAAATAATGGGTATAAAACCGACAGCGTAATAATCGCTGAGTAACTCAGGAATCAAACTAACACCGAGTAATAAATTCAACCCCCGGCAAAGGCCCATATTCAAAGGTCCAAGGATGGAATCATGCTTGGCAAAACGATCATAACTCAGGGTAAGAATGGCAATAGCAGCAGCAATAATACCACTTTCAACGCTACATAAACTGGCCGCTCCGATGCCTAATACATGCAATACCGTTCCCTGGAAAATAGCGGCCTGGATAGAAACCTGTCCACTGGGAATGGGGCGTTCGGGACGTTCTACTGCATCGAGCTGAGCGTCGAAAACGTCATTAAAAACTACACCGCCTCCGTATAAACCCACCGTAGCGGCACTGAGGGTGAGAAAAGAATGCCAGTCAAATGCAGGAGGGATAGCTCCGGCGATGGCTGCTCCGGCCCAGACATCAGCGACTGCCGTGACGAGGTTAGCGGGTCGCATCAACTGAATAAATGCCTTGATATTCAAAATAGTATTCTTCTATTGCTTATGAAAAGCAGTTGAAATGCGGGTTTCGAAAAAAAACTTTTTGGAAACAGACAGGCAATTTAATCAACATGGTTGACAAAAACAGTACCTGTATTGATCTCTATCGACGAAATAAGGTTTGAGTAAGACTTAATAGTTTCCTAAATCTCAATAAAAATACTAATGTCTTTTCCAAAGCCATCGTGGTCTGTGTCACGCAGAATGGCAGAAAGCATTCAGACGCACTACAGACCACGAGGACAATAGTAAGAAAATGAGTATTATTTGATGAAAATGGAATCTTTGTCGATGCGGGGTTGCTGGCCACCGCGAAGAATGGTATTGCCATTGAATTTCTGACTCTGATCGATTTCCTGACCAAAATCAGATTCGTCAATTTGTCCGCTTTGGGCGAAGGCATCAAGAGCATTCCGATAGGTAACCAGTCGAACGGCTTCGTCAGAAATGCCTTTCATTTTCATCAACGCTGCCGTCTTGGGAACCGCCAGTGGATCAGAGATGCCCCAGTCGGCCGCCGAATTTACCATGATCCGCTCGGGACCGTACTGACGCACGACTTCCACCATACGTTCGTTACCCATTTTGGTAAATGGATAAATCGTGAAGGCCGCCCAGAAACCCTGATCCAGTACGCTTTTTACCGTTTCTTCATTGTTATGATCAATGATGACCATGCCGGGATCAAGTCCGTGTTCGAGGGCGATAGCCATGCTACGTTCGGTACCCTGTTTTTTGTCGCGGTGGGGCGTGTGAATCTGAACGGGAAGATTGGCTTCTTTGGCCAGCTCCAATTGCAGACGGTAGAAGCGTTCTTCGGCGGGCGTCTGGTCATCAAAACCAATTTCGCCGATGCCTACCACACCTTCTTTATATACGAACAAGGGTAATACTTCCATTACCTGTTCTGCCAGAGCTTCATTATTAGCTTCACGGGAATTAAGGCCGATGGTACAGTAATGCTTAATACCAAACTGGGACGAACGAAAACGCTCCCAACCCACCAGACTGCTGAAGTAATCCTTGAAGGAAGCTACTCCCGTACGGGGTTGCCCGAGCCAGAACGCGGGTTCGATTAAGGCCACTACACCAGCATCGGCCATGGCCTGATAATCATCGGTAGTACGGGAAGTCATGTGTACGTGAGGATCAAAGAACTTCATGTCTTTGATCAGGTCACGGTATTGCGTAAATTCCAGGTTACTGTGGGTAACTTCTTCTTTATTTTCTTCGAAATGCGAAGGATTAAGTTCGTGCTGGCACATAGGAATAGCGGTTTCAAGACCGGATAAAAAGTATCAATTAAGCTAGCTGCGTATCAAGCTGATTCCAGTTTAGCGTTTCAGGAACTGTAATGGAATATTCCTGTAGCAACTTTCGGGCCGGAGCAAAATCTGCTTCCGTAGAGATAAGATAGGCCGCTTCCCGGTCAATGGACCGATTGGAATGAAATAAATGCCGGATGTCATCTACCATCGAGTCGTTCACAAAAGGAACGATTACCTGCCAGGCTCTGGCGGGTACGTAACGACCAGCAGCCCAGCGTTCATGAGCAAAATCGACAAGAATGCGGGCCAACGCTGGGTTGCTACGTTCCTGCAAGCCTATAATGCCACCCACGGACTTATCATTGAAAATGGTTTTCATAACCAGCTGGTTCCAGGCCAGCTCGGAAAATTGCTCGGCCGGGTAAGGGTTACCTAAAGCCAGCGAATCGAAAACCAGACCCATGTTCGAACGAACGGCCTCTGTTGCCCTAAAAACCCAGGCTTCAGGGTACGGTAATACCGGAAGCGAAGCATATAAGGCTACCAATTCATTCATTTCCGCTGTTTCAAACAGCGTTTCGATGGATTGAATGAATAACTCTTTTTGCTCCATAGGCAGGTGCAAAAGCAGATAGAGACGAGTCACCCGATCCATTGGCCAGGCAAGTAGGCTGAAATGGGAACGTAGTTCAGCCAACTGCTGGCGACGTTCGGGGCTCAGGGAAACCGGTTTTTTACCCGTAAAACGTGGAGCCGCTACAAACGCCGTTTGAATGCTGACCGGATTGGTAAGGTTGACCTTCGTGTCAAGCCATTGGCGACCAGCTTGGGGTAATTGTTCAGCTAAAATCTCACCCAATACGAGTCGTAGAGTAAGAATAGAATCGAGAGGCAGTGTCATACGCAGAAATAGAACCGGCAGGGCCGTAACAATTAGTGCTGCAAAAATACCAAAGCCTTTTGAGTTTAGCTGTGATTTATGTCATTTGAAAAAATAACCTGAGAACCTGAATCTATGTTTAAGCATAAAAAAAGACGCGATATACTCGCGTCTTTAGAGTGAAATAGGGCACTTATTATTTCTTCAAGAGCCATTTGCTTAAATTCTTGGCTGCTTTAAAGTTTTCGTATTCCATTGGTAAACGCTTACCGTTCAGGTATTCATTATAAATCCAGGGATCGCCCAGGACAAATACCCGTCCTTTACCGAACTGAGCTACGGCCATAATTTCGTCGCCGTTGGCTGTCAATACGGGTTTGGCGGGAGCTTTGGTCTTGAGCGTAACTACTTCTTTAATGTATACCTTTTTCACATCACCGAAAATAGGGTGATTACCATCAAAGAGAAACTTGCCCTGATCATACACGTCATTTTTGACCATGTTCACGTTTTTATCCGTGAACTGTACCCCAAACTTACCCGCCAGAATATTGAAATTTTTAATCTCCGCGTTAGACGTATCATTGGCCAGTAATACCAGTGTTCCACCCGCTTTTACCCAGTCAGCAATGACCTTGGCGTGAGCTTCATTCATGTAATTCGGTTTCGCCGTTTCTTTTTTCGTATCAGGATCAACGATGATGTATACATCCAGTTTTTTCAGCGAAGCCGCCGTAGGTGCCTCTGGAACGGAAACCGTCTTTGCTCCATAATTACGGAAAATGCTGCCCCATAGCGAATAACCCGAATCGCGGTAATCGTCCCAGGTGTAGTGGTAACGTTGCCCTTTGCTGGTGTATTCGTTATTGAAGAAATAATCCAGGCCTACCGTTTTGCCTTTTGCATATGACAATTCAGGCAGAGTTTCCATCTCGATACTACTCAGGATGAACGGCCCTACGCCCTTCAAATCGTCCAGACGAATTTTTTCGCTGAGGTAATATTCGTAGCTGCCATCGCGGTAGGGGTTACCACCTAAACCGCCAACACTCACCGTCTTATCCAGGTGAACCAATCCCTTTTCATCCGTAGAAATGAATTCTTTCAAAATTCCCTGATATCCTTTTTGAGCGGCTTTCAGAAAAGATGCATCCAGTAAACCCTTACGAACGCCTTTGGCTAACCCATACACAAACATATTGGAGGCCGAAGCTTCGAGGTAGTTTCCTTTCTCAGTGCCTTTGTCTGTAATCTGCCACCAGCAACCGCTTTTAGGATCCTGATACTTAACAATGACGGGCATCAGACGTTTGTAAATGGCTTCCAGTTGTCCACGTTTGGAATGGTCTTTAGGAAGGTAATCCAGTACATCCACGAGTCCCATGACGTACCAGCCAATGGCCCGGCTCCAGAAGTGTGGCGAATGTCCTGTTTGAGGGTTTGCCCATTTCTGTTCGCGACTTTCGTCATAGGCATGGTATAATAAACCCGTTTTTTCATCGCGGGAATTTTTCTCCATCCAGATAAACTGATTGGCGACTTCATCGAAATACTTGGGTTCCTTCGCTATAATGGCGTATTCAGCTGAGAAAGGTTCGGCCATGTACAGACCGTCGAGCCACATCTGATTTGGGTAACGCTTTTTGTGCCAGTAACCGCCTTCTTTTGTGCGAGGTTGAGATTCCAGCTGACTGTGTACGTACTGAGCGGCTTTCCAGTATTTTTCCTTACCCGTGTCCTGGTATAATTTCAGTAATAAACGTCCCGAAGGGATATTGTCCAGATTATAGTCATCAAAACGGTACCCCCGAATTTCGCCCTGATCGTTAAGGTAAGAATCAATATTCCGTTGCATGTAATGGAAGTATTTCCCATCGCCTGAATGCTCGGCGGTGCGGCTTAGTGCATACAGAATAAGTCCTTCTTCATAACCCCACTGAGTAAGCTTTCCGGCTTTGATTTCAGCCGAATCCAGACGGGTAGTCATAATGGAATTAGCCATGCGTTCAGACCAGGGAAGCTGTTGAGCCTGCGTGGCCCATGACAGCAGAATTCCCAGAAGGCCAAGTAGAAGTCTAGAGGATTGCATATGTAGTTAAAAGGTAAAGATCACTTTTGTAATAAAGATGCTCCTTTCTGGGCTTTTCCCTTATTCTACGAAAGAGCTTAATACGCGGCCCATTGCATAAGTAGTCCAGTTACATAACCGGCATAGGTACCAATAGCGTATCCTAGTATGGCTAATAAAACTCCCACGGGAGCCAGTGAAGGGTGAAAAGCAGCGGCCACTACCGGAGCGGAGGCGGGTCCGCCAATCGCGGCCTGCGACCCTACGGCCATAAAGAAAAAGGGAGCTTTGAAGAGTCGGCCCGCTGCAACAATAAAGAGGCCATGAATGAGAATCCAGATGACGCCAACGGCGAAAAGCCCGGGATTATCAGCAATGGCCCACAAGTCCATTTTTAGCCCGATGGTAGCAATTAATAGATACAGAAAAACGCTGCCAATTTTAGAAGCTCCCACGTGCTCAAGTTGACGAACAGGGGTGAAAGAAAGGGTAATGCCTACAATCGTAGCAACGGAAATAATCCAGAAAACCTTAGAGGTTAAACTAAAACGCTCTAGGCCGGGATATTCTTTCAGAATGGGTACGATGGTATCAGCAAAGGCATGAGCCAGTCCGGTAACTCCCAGGCCAATGGCGATAATCATTACTAAATCCCGAAATTGGGGAATTCGCTGATGCTGGGCCTGATGGGCTTCCAACTGCACCTGAACTTCGCTAATAGCGGAAGCATCAGCTTTGAAGAGGCGATCAATGGCCAGAGCTTTTCCGGCTCCGTAAATCATTACGGCCATCCAGAGTTCGGCGACGATGATATCTACCGAAACGCTTTGAGAAAAGATTTTTTCGGAAGGTTTGAAGATCTCTTTCAGGGCTACCTGATTCGCTCCTCCGCCCGTCCAGCTACCGGCAATGGTAGCCAGTCCTCGCCAGACGGCATCGGCACCTTCACCGCCGACGGTTGCCGGAGAAAACTGTTTGACGATCCAGACAGCCATGGGACCGCCAATCATCACGCCCACGATTCCTGCCAGAAAAACCATGACGGTTTTAAACCCGAGTCGCTTCAATGTTTTCAAATCCATGGACAGGGTAAATAGAACCAGGGTAGCAGGAAGCAGGTATTGCGAAACAACTTTGTAGATCGCAGAGTCATCACCGACCACTTCGGGAGCAAAGACGCCAGCCGTCGTTAATAAGCCAGGTATGAAGTAACTAAGCAGAACCGGGGGGATAATGTCGTAAAATTTTCGGAGGGAAGGAATCTTAGAGGTATAAAAGATCAATCCAAGAACTGAACATAAGATGCCTAAAACAACCGCGTAGTTTGATACCATTCGATGAAGTCGTCAATGGGAAATAAAAAACGCGAAATAACAGGAAAGGATTGGTAAATGTTTGGCAAAAGAAGGAAAAGATGAAGGAATCGCTCTAAAAAAAACACGCAAGCCTCAGAAAGGTTGCGTGTCAGAATTACACTTCATCAACAAACTAAAAACCAAATAAAACTACTGCCATTTTTTCGAAATTCCGCTTTCACCAGATAAAAAAATACTAGGCGGATCAATGACCCGTAGAAGCCTAGCCTGGAAAGAATTGGAATAAATGGTACTTAGATGCTGTAGGAGAAGGATTCGAACCTCCACGAAGCAGTTAGATACAGCACAAAATTTGGTGGTCAACCCCAGTCGGACTTGCCCGGCTTTATACTGATTTTTTCCTGGACTCTTCACCCCCGAGACAGGAGGGCATGGCTGCCAATTTCATCACCCTACAGTGTGGAACAGCGTTATCGCGTTTGATGATACAAAGGTAATGTAGGGAAGAGGCGTTTTGCAAGAGTTGTATAAAAATTTTAAAAAATTTACGATATTATTAATAATTGGTCTGTATTATTGCTTAATTTTGAATAGAAACGCCAAAGCAATGGATAAAAATTATGAGATTGATAACGTAGACCTGAAGATATTGGGTTTACTGATGCAGGACGCCACCATGCCTTATACTGAAATTGGTAAAAGAATCTTCGTTTCAGGGGGTACTGTGCACGTTCGGATGCGTAAAATGGAGCAAATGGGCATTGTCAAGGGCTCTACTCTAATGATTGATCATACGAAACTAGGCTGGGACATTGCCGCCTTTCTAGGCATATATCTTGATAAAAGTTCTTTGTACGCGGAGGTAGCAGAAAAACTAGCCGCTATTCCTGAAGTAGTAAACATTCATTATACCACCGGGATTTATTCCATTTTCGCAAAAATCGTTTGTCGCGATACAACCCATTTACGGGAAGTACTGCACGATAAAATTCAGAAAGTCGGCGGAATTCAGCGAACGGAGACCTTTATATCGCTGGAAGAGAGTGTTTCCAGGCCCGTTCCGTTTGCAGAATCAACAAACGGGTAAATTTATCCACCGCATTGAACGTTCCACCGCAGGTTTTGTTATATTTTTGCATAAATCTCTGACAAGCAAATATGGCGAAGGAAGCAGATATCCTAGACGAAATCACCAGTTCCGAATACAAATATGGGTTTGAGACCCTGATCGAAGCTGACGAAGCTCCGGCGGGGCTTAGTGAAGATATAGTGCGTTTTATTTCCGCAAAAAAGAATGAACCCGAGTGGATGCTGGAGTGGCGATTAAAAGCCTATCGCATGTGGCTGGAAATGACGGAACCCGCTTGGGCGAACGTTCATTACGAAAAAGTAGATTACCAGGCCGTAAAATATTATTCAGCTCCCAAACAGAAAAAAACGGTTGAATCGCTGGACGATATTGATCCGGAATTACGCCGTACGTTTGAGCGTCTGGGTATTTCCCTGAAAGAGCAGGAGCGTATTGCGGGTGTGGAGCGTCTGTCAGGCGTGGCAGTGGATGCCGTGATTGACTCCGTTTCGATTGCTACTACTTTTAAGAAAGACTTGGCTGAACGGGGTATTATCTTCTGTTCGATGACTGAAGCAATTCAGGAACACCCTGAGTTGATCAAGAAATACTTAGGATCGGTAGTACCTCCTAAAGATAACTTCTTTGCAGCGTTGAATGCAGCGGTTTTCTCGGATGGTTCATTCTGTTATATTCCTAAAGGCGTTCGTTGCCCGATGGAATTGTCTACGTATTTCCGTATCAACGCAGCCGGAACGGGTCAGTTTGAACGTACGCTGATCGTAGCGGACGAAGGAAGTTACGTAAGTTACCTCGAAGGTTGCACGGCTCCCATGCGGGATGAAAATCAGCTGCACGCGGCTGTTGTGGAATTGATTGCAGCAGAAAATGCCGAGATCAAGTACTCAACCGTACAGAACTGGTATCCTGGTGATAAAGAAGGTAAAGGAGGGATTTATAACTTCGTAACCAAACGCGGGATCTGCGATGGGGCGAATTCTAAAATCTCCTGGACTCAGGTAGAGACGGGTTCTGCCGTTACCTGGAAATATCCCTCTGTTATCCTGAAAGGTGATAACTCCATTGGTGAGTTTTATTCAGTCGCGGTAACTAACAATTATCAGCAGGCGGATACGGGAACCAAAATGATTCACATTGGTAAGAATACCAAGTCTCGCATTGTATCGAAAGGTATTTCAGCGGGTCGTTCGCAGAACTCGTACCGTGGGTTAGTAGAAGTAATGAAACGGGCCGAAAATGCACGGAACTTCTCGCAGTGTGATTCTCTGTTATTAGGTGATAAATGTGGAGCACATACATTCCCTTATATTGAAGTTAAAAACAATACCGCAACCGTAGAGCACGAAGCAACAACTTCGAAAATTGGCGAAGACCAGTTATTCTACTGTAATCAGCGGGGTATTCCTTCCGAAGCAGCCGTTGCTCTGATTGTAAACGGTTATGCGAAGGAAGTATTGAATCAGCTTCCGATGGAGTTTGCTGTTGAGGCACAAAAACTGCTTGAAATCAGTCTGGAAGGAAGTGTAGGTTAATTGGATTACTAGTTAGTTGTACTGCCCGATGTATAGATTATACCGCCAGTTCATGAACGTGTAATGCAATCAATCGGACCTTCAATGAATTTTGAAAAAGAGTAGAACAGCTAGAAAATTTAACTGTGGACCACGTTAAACAGATAGATACCATCGCTCAGGGCTTAGGTCAGTTAACTACCGAAATGGGCCGACGATTCGATCGGGTAGAAAACCGATTGGATCGTTTGGAAGCGGGTCAATATCAACTGGTCATTGCTCAGGCTGAATTTAACGTAAAGCTTGGTTTTTTAACGGATTGGGTAGATACATTATCTGGTCGTGTGGATGCGGTGTCAGACCAAGTAGCTACGTTATCCAATCGTGTAGATTCGTTATCCATTCGGATGGATACGTTATCTAACCGGATGGATTCCTTATCAGATCGGATGGATACATTAACTGACCGCGTAGATAATCTGTCTGGTAAATTTGATGGTTTATCCGGTAAAATGGACATCGTTATTGATCTTTTACAGTCACGTAATGGGCATTAATTGATGCTCTTTCCTGATATCAGTAAACATCCCCACCTTTTCAGAAGGTGGGGTTTTGTTTTAACAATACCTGTAACGTATGAATACAGAAGCAGAAGAGTTAGAAGACGAGTTATTTGAACATCACCGAATTCTGGTGGATGCGGGTCAGAAACTAGCCCGGATTGACCAGTTTTTAACAGAAAAAATTCCGAATGCTACCCGATCCAAAATTCAGGCGGGTATTGAAACGGAAGGCGTAAAGGTCAATGGAAAAGCAATCAAGGCGAGTTATAAAGTAAAACCGCTGGACGAAATCGTTATTTCCCTGCCTCAACCACCTCGAGCCGAAACGGAGCTAATTCCTCAGAACATTCCGCTGGATATTCGTTACGAAGACGACGATTTGCTGGTATTATATAAGCCTGCTGGCATGGTGGTGCATCCAGCTTATGGTAACTGGGACGGTACACTGGTGAATGCCCTGATTTACCATTTCCAGAATCTGCCGACAGGAAGAAACGGGGAAATCCGGCCGGGGCTGGTGCATCGTATTGACAAGGATACTTCGGGATTAATGGTTGTAGCCAAAAACGATTATGCCATGAGTCATTTGGCTCGTCAGTTTTTCGAACATACGATTGAACGAACGTATTATGCCCTGGTTTGGGGAGAACCTAAAGAAGAAAGCGGTACCATTGAAGGACATATTGGTCGCAGTTCCCGCGACCGAAAGGTAATGGATGTATTTCCAGATGGGGAATACGGAAAGCATGCCATTACTCATTATAAAGTCCTGAAAAATATGAAATACGTCAGTCTGGTGCAGTGTAACCTGGAAACCGGGCGTACGCACCAGATCCGGGCACATATGCGATACCTGGGGCATCCCCTGTTTAATGATGCTATGTACGGAGGAGATCGCATTGTGAAAGGAACGGTTTTTACCCGGTATCGTCAATTTGTTGAAAATTGCTTTGCCCTTTGCCCCAGACAAGCTCTTCATGCCAAATCCATCGGTTTCGAACATCCAAAGACCAGGGAATGGCTTCAGTTTGATTCCGAACTTGCTCCGGACATCAAGGCAGTTATGGACAAATGGGAAGCCTATAGCCAAGTTTAAAGTTGGCAGTTAGAAAGTAAAACATCAAAGGTGGGTAGTTCTGTTCGGATGAATGTAATGAGATTTTTGTTGAAGAAGGAACTCCTAATCCCACACTCCAAACGTATTTTCCCTTATGAGTACGATTATTAGAAAGGCAACGCCTGAAGATGTACCTTCGATTTATCAGCTAATTGTGGAGCTGGCGGAATATGAAAAAGCTTTACATGAAGTAAGTAATACGCCGGATCAACTACTTAAAGATGGGTTTGGTGAGAATCCTTTATTTGGAACAATCATAGCCGAAGTAAAGGGTGAAGTGGTGGGAATGTCTTTATATTATTACCGATACTCTACCTGGAAAGGGAAACGATTATACCTCGAAGATTTAATCATTAAAGAAGCCTTCCGGGGGTATGGGTTAGGAAAACGCCTTTTAGAAGCCACGGTAGAAGAGGCCAGACAAACCGAATGTTCCGGGTTGATGTGGCAGGTGCTTGACTGGAATGAACCTTCGATTGAATTTTACAAGAAGTTTGGAGCCAAGCTGGATGGTGAATGGATTAACTGCCATTTTGATTTATAAGGAAGAGCCTCAATCGCAGGATTGAGGCTCTTTTGTTGGGTATAAGGCCGACCTAAATAAGGTTACCGCCCGGAGCCCCGATAGTACGGGTTGCTGAAAAGCCCCCTTTTGTCCTACCATTGTGTCTTTTACCGAAAACCTATGTTACGTTCCATACTCGCTGGAGTTCTTTTTCTTGGCCTAGGAACGGCTTCTGCTCAGTCATATCGCTTTGATTTTGGGGCAGGTCCAGTGGCTCGTGGTTACACCAAAGTAACTCCAGATATGCTATATACGACTGAGCTAGGTTATGGTTTTTTACCAGGATTTCCTGTGCAGGGGTTCTATGCCGTTCGTTACTTGCGAGATTATGTTACCAGCTCTCAGCCTTTCTTTTTTTCGGTTAAACTGCCGGAAGGTAACTATGATGTGAAGGTGTTGCTGGGCGATGAAAAAGACGCATCTTATACTACCATTAAAGTCGAAAATCGGCGATTGATGTTGGAAAAAGTAGAAACGAAACCTCGCAAGTTAGTTTGGAAAGAATTCACAGTGAATGTAAAATCTGCACGAATTTCGGATCAGGATTCGGTTCGTTTAAAGCCAAGAGAAAAGGAATACTTGCACTGGGACAATCAGTTAACCTTCGAATTTACGGATGCCTTACCTAAAGTAGCTGCTCTGGAAATTCGTCGGAATGCCAAAGCCCAAACGGTTTTTCTGGCGGGAAACTCAACGGTAGTAGATCAGGCTCAGGAGCCTTACGCGGCGTGGGGGCAGATGATTCCCCGTTTTTTCAAACCTGAGAAAATTGCCATCGCCAACCATGCCGAATCGGGGGAGTCACTGCGAAGCTTTTGGGCCGAAAAAAGGCTCGAAAAAATATTGAGTGTACTCAAGCCAAATGATTATGTCTTTATTGAATTTGCTCACAATGATCAGAAACAGAAGGATTTACAGCCTTTTGTTGGCTACAAGGAATTACTAAAACGATACATTCAATCGGTACGGGAAAAAGGAGGGAAGCCTGTCCTGGTAACTTCTATGCATAGAAGAAACTTTGATAACGCGGGTAAGATCATAAATACTCTTGGAGATTTTCCTGAAGCTATGAGGCAGGTAGCCAAAGAAGAAAATACCCCTTTAATTGATCTTAATGCCCTCAGTAAAACCCTTTGGGAGGCATTGGGACCAAAAGAATCCGAGAAGGCTTTTGTTCACGTAACAGCGGGTAGCTTACCGGGAGTAACGAAAGACATTCATGATAATACCCATTTCAGCAATTACGGAGCTTACTTATTGGCCCAATGTATCGTGAACGGAATCAAATCAGCCCAACTGGATCTGGCGAAAGAATTGGTGGAAGACCTGCCTGCTTTTGATCCGGCTCATCCGCCGCTGGCTGAGAAATGGCAGTTCCCGGCAAGTCCATTGATGGAACATGTTAAACCCGACGGTAACTAATTATCAGTTAATGAGTTGAACCTATTTTTAAATCTGGACGAGGGGTCGAATCCCTCCGTATTAACCTAATACAATGCATCTACTGAAACGTATTTTTCTATTCGCTTTGGTTCTAACCCTTGCTCTGGCGGCTCGCCCCAAAGTAAAACCTACCTTATACCTGATTGGTGATTCTACCGTAAAAAACAGTTCGGATAAAGGTGAAAAAGGGCTTTGGGGCTGGGGTCATTTTCTTCCGGAATTCTTTGATACCACTCGACTGCATATCGAAAATCACGCGATTGGAGGTCGCTCCAGCCGAACTTTTCATACCGAAGGACGATGGGAAAAAATCATCACTCGTCTCCAGCCTGGTGATTATGTACTCATGCAATTTGGCCACAATGATGCAGGTGCTCTGGACGATACCGCCCGGGCACGTGGCAGTATACGGGGTATTGGAGATGAAACGAAAGATATCTATAATCCCATTCAAAAACGACCCGAAACGGTACATACTTACGGTTGGTACATGAAAAAATACATTACTGAGGCTCAGGCCAAAGGAGCCATTCCGGTGGTATTATCACTGGTTCCCCGTAATAATTGGAAGGAAGGAAAAGTAGCCCGCGGTTCTTCGGATTATGGTCTTTGGGCTAAACAAATCGCTGAACAAACTGGAGCGAAATTTATTGATCTGAATGAAATAGTAGCGAAACGTTACGAAGAAATGGGTCAGGAGAAAGTAGCCAAGGAATACTTTACTGAAATCGACCATACCCATACTTCGCTGGAGGGAGCTCGGCTGAATGCGTCCTCAGTGGTGGAAGGAATAAAGGCAACCAAAGGGCTGAAACTCGCTAAATTCTTAAGTAAAAAATAACGTTTTATACGGGTTAATGGATTGCGATTACTGTCTTATTGTAAACGTATCAATTATGAAAAAAAGATTCCTGACCATCATTGGTTTGCTTGTGTTGAGTACTGGCGTTCAGGCTCAGAAGCTTTCCAAAACCAAGGATATTTTGGAACCGATGCAACGAGCCAATGCTTATTTCATGCAAAAATGGCCAGATACTGGTAAAGAAATAGTTACGAATATTGCCCGGCCCAGTAACATCTGGACGCGGGCGGTCTATTACGAAGGACTGTTGGCTTTACACGACATAGATAAGAAAAAAGAATATCTGGACTACGCCTATGCCTGGGGTGAATCGCATAAATGGGGTTTGCGTGGCGGTATCAAGACCCGTAATGCCGATAATCAGTGTTGCGGGCAGACGTACCTGGCTTTATACGAAATGAATCCTTCGAAGAAGGAGTGCATGCACGACATAAAAGCCAGTATCGACAGTATGATGGCAACATCGAAAGTAAGCGACTGGACCTGGATTGACGCCATTCAGATGGCCATGCCCGTGTTTGCGAAACTGGGTCAGATGACGGATAACCCAGCTTACTACGAACGCATGTACGAAATGTACAAACATTCCAAAGAAATAGAAGGAGGAAAGGGGCTTTACAATCCGGAGGATAAACTTTGGTGGCGGGATAAGGATTTCGTTCCGCCCTATAAAGAACCTAACGGTGAAGATTGTTACTGGTCGCGTGGGAATGGCTGGGTTGTAGCAGCGATGGTTCGAGTATTACAAATCATTCCTAAAAATGCTCCCCACCGTGATGAATATCAGAAAATGCTGGTGGATATGCTGAGTGCCTTGCCTAAGATTCAGCGGACGGACGGTTTCTGGAATGCCAGTCTTCACGATCCCACCAATTACGGAGGAAAAGAAGCAACTGGAACTTCGCTCTTTATATATGGCATGGCCTGGGGTATCAATCAGGGAATTATTCCAGCGAAAACGTATCGTCCTGTCGTACTGAAAGCCTGGAATGCTCTGGTGAAAGAATCCGTTCAGCCTAACGGGTTTTTAGGGTATGTGCAGGGAACGGGTAAAGAACCAAAGGACGGCCAGCCGGTAACCGTAAGCAGTAAACCCGACTTTGAAGATTACGGTTTAGGCTGTTTTCTGCTGGCCGGAAGCGAAGTGTATAAAATGAAATGAGTTGTTAGTTGATGGTTGTTGTTAGACGTAGTTACTGTTAACAACTAATAACCATCAACTGTCATAAAAAGCAACACCCCGATCCTGTAAGATCGGGGTGTTGCTTTTTATGACAGTAAATCAGGTCGTCTTTGCTGGGTTCGTTCAACGGCCTGTTCATGTCTCCAGTCCTGAATTTTAGCGTCGTGACCGGACAGTAATACATCCGGGACTTTATGTCCTTCCCATTCTGAAGGTCGGGTATATACTGGAGGAGCTAAGAGATTATCCTGAAAAGAGTCCGTTAAAGCGGAAGTTTCATCCCCTAATACACCAGGTAATAAGCGGATGATTGCATCCGATATAACCGAGGCCGCTAATTCTCCACCGGACAATACGTAATCACCAATACTGATTTCCTTCGTTACAAAAATCTCCCGCAGTCGTTCGTCAATTCCTTTATAATGACCGCAGATAATGATCAGGTTTTCGGTCATGGAAAGCGTATTGGCTGTTCGCTGATTGAAACGTTCACCGTCGGGAGCCGTATAAATGACCTCGTCGTACGTACGTTCGGATTGCAATTTGCGGATTAGCTGGGCAATGGGGTCAATCATTAAGACCATGCCCGCACCGCCGCCGAAGGGATAATCGTCAATCTGTTTGTATTTACCAATGCCGTAGTCGTGCAGGTTGTGAATATGAACCTCGACATGGCCTTTTTCCTGAGCCCGTTTGACAATCGAGTTTTGAAAAAAGCTATCCAGTAATTCAGGAACGGCACTAATAATATCCAAACGCATGGTAATAATCATTGAAACCGAACATAGGGAAATCTCCCCAGTCAGCAGAACCTAACAAAAAGTAATAATCAATTAACAACGCGACTAAACGTCGTCTTCCTCGCCGTCGTCATCCCGTTCTTCAGAATCCTTCGCTTCGCTCATGTAAATATCGAGCAAACCCTCAGGGAGGGTAACGGTCAGGGTCTGAGCTTCGTGGTCAGCTCCTCCTATCATTTCGTCGATAACAGGAATCAAAACTTCTTTGCCTTCGTAATCCATCACCATCAGATCATGGTGGGAGAGGGCAGCGAATTCACGAACTTTACCTAAAGGTCCTAAATTCGTATCAATCACCTGATAACCTACTACTTCATGAAAGTAAAATTGATCGTCATCCAGATCGGGGAGGTTATCCAGCGTTAACCAAAGTTTGGCACCCACTAGCGGCATGGCCTTTTCAATGGTATTAATGTCCTCAAATTTGGTAATAATACGATTGGACTGGATGTTAATATTTTCAATGAAAAAGGGAATTAGTTGCCCTTTTACCTCAACTAATACACTATCCAGTTCTTCGTATTCAAATGGATCGTCCACCTCAAAAAGCATCTGCACTTCGCCTTTCAGGCCGTGAGCTTTGGTGATCCGTCCTAATTCGTAACAATCTTCTTTTGTCATGCTCTTTTAAAGCGATCTATAACCAGTGAGCGATTTTCTATAGCTCAAAAATAAAGCAAGTCCGCCGGGAAACCCGCCAGACTTGCTAAAATCGTTTACAGGAAGAAGCTTATTCAGCTGCTTCTGGAGTAGCGTCACCTTCAGTAGCCGGAGCTTCTTCGGTAGCAGCTTCCTCTTCAGCAGGAGCTTCTTCTACTACTGGAGCATTCTTCTTAGCTAAAGCCTCAGCACGAGCAGCGTTAACTTTAGATTCAGCTTCCAGACGAGATTTTTTATCTTCTGCTTTTTTACCAGCGATACCTTCAGTAGCCGAAGTCACTTGAGCATCTTTGGATTGCTTCCAGGAAGCAAATTTTTCATCAGCTTGTTCCTGAGAAATAGCTCCTTTGTTTACACCAACCTGAAGGTGTTTTTTCAGCATCAATCCTTTATACGAAAGAATGGCACGAGCCGTATCCGTAGGTTGAGCACCGTTCAATAACCATTTAACAGCACTAGCTTCGTTAAGGTTAATAGTTGCAGGTTGAGTGTTAGGATCGTAAGTACCTAATTTCTCGATGAAACGACCATCACGGGGTGCACGAGCGTCTGCAACAACGACATCATACATTGCATGTTTTTTGCGACCGCGACGAGCTAAGCGAATTTTTACCATTATAGTTGGGTTTGTGGGGGAACCCGTCCCCCGGTTTCCGAATCGGATCGCAAAGATAAGAATTTGTTTTGGGTTTTTATCTTTTGAGTTTAGAGTTAATTTCTATAGAGCAAAGAAAAAGGGTTTTGAGTTGAAAGAGACAACTCAAAACCCTAAGCTCATAATTATAACGCGTCTAGTTTCCTGGATAATTCTTCCAGTTGTTTAAAGGCAAAATTCTTAACTCTACCCGACGGTTGCGTTGCATACCGGCGTTCGGACGATCATTGGGAGCTACGGGGCGGAATTCGCCGTACCACTCAATGGTTACCCGGCTTGGATCTTTTAGCCCATAGCTTGTTAGGTATTTCCTCACCGCCTGCGTGCGACGACGGGATAACTTCATATTATAGGCATCAGAAGCCCGGCGATCGGTATGGCCTACTACCACAATGCGACATTCCGTAGCATTGTTCAGGTAAGAGATAACGTCATTTAGCAGATGTTTGGCTTCTGGTAATAACGTAGCCTGATCGGTTCTGAATTCTACATTACCGAAAATCTGGGTACAAACGTCTTTAGGAACTTTGGCATCTACGAAAGGCTGTAATAACTCCTGAAGATTCATCGCTACACCCGATCCAGAAACGATGCTGTTCGGTGGCGTATCGGGTTCTTTATCAAACATATCGGCTACACCGTCACCGTCAGAGTCGGTATACAGTCGAGGATCCACTTCGCCGGGCATAATAGCTTTTACCCGAGCCAGAGCCGTATCAAGCGTAGGGTTATAAGGAGCTTCAATCAGATCTTTGGGATCGGTCCAGCGTAAGTGGTATGTCTTATCTTTTTCGTACGTACCGTCTGATTTCACCCGACCGGCTTTCCGGCCAAATTTATAGGTAACCTCAATGCCCAGGGTTCCATAAGTATCGTTGGCCGATTCTCCCTTACGAAATGAGGTGTTATTAACTGAGGAGAAAACCTGACTGGCTGATGAGTTATCATAGCCTCCTAAGGTCATATCCAGCTTTTCGGAGAACGTATGGTTGAATGAATAGCGAATCCCTAAATCGAGGTTAGGAGACCATTCATACACCAGATGAACACCCGTCGGAATTACCAGATCTCGGGTATATTTAGAACCTGATCCACCCCAGACTCCAGCCGTTTTTGAGCTGTTAGGGCCATTTGAAAACCGGATCTGATCATTGGGTTCATAAGTTATATTTTCGCCCAACGAATTAGTAAATGACTGGGCATAAATAGAATAAACCCGAGTGTTATAATAGAGAAAACCTACACCCGCAAAAACGTCAAATTTCAGCCGGCGAAGTTTACGCGTACCAAAAAGAAGAGATTTAAGGTTTACGCTTCCTGTCAAGGCTCCCTGCATGACATCGGAGTTGAAGTAACTAGGCACGTAGGAAATACTGGGAGAGACACTATTATGATCCGTATAAGTAGTACGATCCTTGCTACCGCTCAGTTGTCCTATTCCAAATTCGGCACTTGCTCCGAAAATATGTGACAGTTGTTTGTTCACGGAAATTCCACCGAAAAAAGGTACCTTTTCGCCCGGACCCTTAGCAAAGAAATTACCCGTTTGTAAGTCTCCGTAGAATTTACTGATACCTCCATGCACACTTACCGACCAGGTATTCATCTTGTTGAAACCTTCGTAAGAACGGTGTAGACGCTTGCTTTCGGCTTCAGCCAATACTCTCTGCTGGTTTTGCTCTTCCAGCGTTTGAGGCGTCTGGTATCTTTTGTCTGGGGTCTGAGCCATTGCGGGCCCTACCAATAAACTGAGAAGCGTAATCGACAGAAGGGTTCTTTTCATGTGCACGTTAATATAGAAAGCGATTCCGGTTGAGGAGAATGCTTGACCAGGAGCTACGAATAGCTTTTGAACAGGTTGAACTCACTTCTTTGAAAAAAAACAAGCCGATAAGCCGGGTTCTGTCATCTTTGCTGTTACACAAAAACGTCTTATCATTTATCTAGGACGTCAGTCACCCGACGCCTCTAACGACCTACCCACCAGCACCGGACGAGCAGCCCTTCGACCCTTTCGGATACCACTGGTTTATTTGGTCTTTCAGCCCGTGAGGTTTGCCCTGCCTCCTTTGTCACCAAAGGAGCGGTAGGCTCTTACCCTACCTTTTCACCCTTACTCTTCCGAGGAAAAGCGGTATATTCTCTGTGGTACTAGCTGTCAGCTAACCGTCACCAGTTAACTGCCTACCCGTTAGGTAGCACGGTGCTCTACGCTGCCCGGACTTTCCTCTTTCTTCAGTTAAAAAAGAAAGCGATAAGATGGCTTGCTGCCTACAAAGGTAAGCAGTGAGTGGTTAGTTTTCAGTTTTCGATTTTCAGTTTTCCGTTAATTTCAGTAGTATACTGCCATTTTAATCACAGATTTACTCTGCTTAACAAGGAGTAGCAATGACGGCTAACATGCTGGTTATTATAAAAACTGACAACCGAAAACTAAACTAAAGTCCGTCGACATGCAATTGAACTTTTCCTTTTGCAAAAACGACGGCGTATATCGATCCCGGAGTCAGGTACACCTGATCGGGAGTAATAGATTCAATTTTACCCGTTAAGGTTACCCCTTTGGCTACCTGATTTTTCGTCAATAAAGCCTGAATCTGCTTCTGAGCTTCAACAATAGGTTCTCCGACGGGAAAAGTCAGGGCCGATTGTAGCGTTTTTCGCAAGCGACTTTGTAATAACCAGTTGGCCGTTTTAAATAGAAAACTACGGGTTTCCAGGTCATAATCCATATTACGCAAGGTAACCGATTTAGTTACAGGATCGTAATAGGGGACACCCTTGAAATAAATAAATCCATCGATGCTGCCTTTTAATCCGGCCCGAATAGCCAGTGTATTGGCATCACCGTACAGCTTAATCGAAGTTACTTCAACGGAATAGTTTCCATACGTAAACTTCTGACCTACCACCGTATCCGAAACCATACGCTCGGCTTCGGCGTGGGAGAGTTCACTTACCAAACCTATTTTAAATTCGTCATTGCTTTGCGTTCCTATTTTTAAATCAGGTACCTGAGTTACTGATTGAACAACGGGTTTAGGACCAAAAGCAGTTTCCGTATAGGTCTGAATACTGATCGTTGCCTGAATGTTCTTACCAACAGTCCGGAAAGGTGACATCTGAATGGAAACGGGCGTCACTTTTAACCAAGTTCGGTATTGTTCTGATACCTGATAAGGTTGTGAGGCTGCGTTCCAGGCTTGTACAACGTACTTTTTCAGCTCTACATTTTTCGCTACGGCATCATCAATACCTTTTTCAAGCGAAGATTTTTTAGAGTCCAGAGCCTTTGCTACCAATCCGGACACGGGAACAGAAATTGGTCCCAATTTCAAAACAGGTTTAGTTACCCAGTCGTAACCTTCCAGTTTCGTAGTCGTATGGGCTTGCCAGTTAGGATCGACGCTAAATCGAGTGGATAAACGGACGTCAATCTCAAAATTAAGTTCTTTTTCCGTAGATAATCCGAGAACGCTGTACCGGGTTTTAATCCAGATTTTTAACGGAACCTTCAGATTTAAAGAACTTTCATTGTTAACACTGGCTCCGGGCGTAACCAGGATACGCCCCCGTTTCCAGACCCGGGCCATCAGGTCATCCTGATCTTCATAACTCAGGTCTTCATAAATCAAATCTGATAAATTGGCATTGACCTGACGCTCGACTTCCAGTAAAGAGATGTCAACGGGAAGGTTTATGGTTGATAGGTATCGACGACTTTCCACTTGTTTCTTCGTGTAGAGATACGATTCCTTGGGGGCTGGCGGATTGCTGGACACCGAACGTTTTGGCTGACAGCCCCCGAGTGAAATCAAAAAAAGGAATCCAATTGCCGCCCAAAAACCACTGGAAAAAGGAAAACGGCACTGATAATGATGCATTACTTAGGGAATTCTAAATGATAGAGTAACGGGTGTGATATGATTACGAATGAACCAAGGCTTTTATTCCCTAAAAGATTTGACCAGCAGTGAATTTTTTGAGTTTTCAGTTGTCGGTTTACCGTTTTCAGTTGGAGAGAGACGTGATGGATCTCGTGTAAAACGCCGCTGCACGCTCGCACGCTATTTGGAATTGCAAATCCAAAACAGCGTAGGGAAGCAATTCCAACTGAAAACTATTTGATTTTGACCCTGGTAGCTCCATAGCCAAACTTCTCTTTCTGGGCATCGGAGAAGAAAGCTACGTGGGGGTGACGGCCCAGTTTACGGTGAATCTCCGTGCGGAGGGTGCCATTTCCAACGCCGTGAATGAAAATGATTTCATCCAAACCATGAGCAACGGCATTTTCCAGGGCTGTATTAAACGTTTTCATCTGAAGCTCCAGCATTTCGGTGTTATCCATCGCCAGGAAATGACGGGTTAACTTTTCAATGTGCAGATCAACTGTAGTTTCGGGTTTCTCAAGAACGGGTTTTACTTCCTCCGCTTTTTTCTCGGTCAAACTTTCTTTCAGTTTTTCGGGCTGAATGTTTTCTTCGTCCAGCTGAAATAAATGCCCAACCTGATCCAGAACAGGAATGCGTTGCTTCGTTTTAAAGAAAGTCCCTGCCCGGAAACGAATTTTTTTCTCCAGCGGTGGACGTACCTGCATGAAGGCTAGTCGGGAAAACAAAGCCTGAACGGTAAAGACGCCCCAGCTTTCAAAATCCTTTACCTGCCAGTCGCCCGTTTTCTGGCTGCTGCGAGCTTTCAGAATGCCTGATCCCAGACTTTTGAAGTGCGGTTCAGAACCACTGATCACTGAAAAAGGAACATCCCAATCTGTATTATTAACGATATACATCGTCATTTCGCGGTCATTGACGGGAATGAAAGCCAGGTATAAGCCCTTATTAGCAATAACTTCTGAGTGGCGAGGTTTAATGGCATCCGTATTCTGAGCAGGAATGGCCCGAAACCGGTTTTTTTCTTCCGGTGAAATCAGTGAAACCTCTCGCTTCTGCACCGGAATCCGGAAACCGGCTTCAATTTCAACTTCTACTAAATCACCCGCCATGAATTTAGTAATAATGCCTTCTTCGCGGCCATGCACTAACCGAACTCGATCTCCAATATTCATAATAATTCGTAGTATTCACTTGAAACAACAAAGGTAAGGGGTTTTGAGTTTGCAGTCTTCTGTTTACAGGTAAGTATCCTGCTTAGGCTTTGTTATTTTAGCCATGATCCTGCCCGATGATCACAGATAGAGTGGGGTGAGCGGTCAACTGAAGACAGAAAACTGCAAACTGAAAACTGAATTCTAATTTTCTGCGGTTAATTTTGTTACTTGTACTTCAAACACTTTTATTAGTTATGCCTTTATTAGAAGGAAAAGTTGCCCTGATTACGGGAGCTTCCCGGGGAATTGGCCGGGCCATTGCCACACGTTTCGCTCAGGAAGGAGCTTCCGTAGCTTTTACTTATCTGTCGAGTGTAGAAAAAGGGCAGGCTCTTGAAGCAGAATTAGCCGCGTTAGGCGTTAAAGCTAAAGGATATCGTTCAGATGCTTCCGATTTTAAGGCTGCAGAAGAACTCATTACGCAGGTTGTGGCTGATTTTGGAACCCTGGATGTTCTGGTAAACAACGCCGGTATTACGAAAGACGGTCTGTTGATGCGGATGACGGAAGAGGCCTGGGACGAAGTAATCCGGGTGAACCTGAAATCAGTATTCAACCTGACGAAAGCGGCTACTCGCACGATGATGAAAGCTAGAAGTGGTTCCATCATTAACCTGACGTCTATTGTGGGCGTTCGTGGTAATGCGGGTCAGGCTAACTACGCGGCTTCTAAAGCGGGTATTATTGGTTTCACGAAATCCGTTGCTCTGGAATTAGCCAGCCGTAACGTTCGTTCCAATGCTATCGCTCCCGGTTTCATCGTAACCGAAATGACGGGTGAAGTTAACGAAAAGGCCGTAGAAGAGTGGATGAATTCAATCCCCATGAAACGCGGCGGCGAGCCTGAAGAAGTGGCTGACGCTTGTGTATTCCTGGGTTCTGATATGTCAAAATATATTACAGGTCAAACCATCCATGTAAACGGTGGTTTATTAACCTAGGAAGCGTTTGGAGTTTTGGGTTTAGCGTTTTGAGTTAGTATCTGAGGTGGCAGTGCCAATCTTCAGGGTTCTTGAACTTAAAACCTTGGACTCAAAACTCTAAACCCGAAACTCTAACCCGTTTGAACTTCGTTTTTCAGTCGTCGCCGTGGTGGATTTTGCTATGCCTTCTGGTAGGGGGAATCTACGCCTTTCTTCTCTATCAGCCCAAGTCGTCCTGGAGTAAAGCAGCGAATCTGGCCCTGGCCGGACTTCGGTTCATCGTGGTATCTACACTTTGTCTGTTATTGCTCAATTTATTATTGCGACAAACGGAAGTTAATGTAGAAAAGAAAACGGTGGTTTTGGCTCTGGATAATTCTGCTTCGGTAGGAAAAATGGGTGCAGACCTTATTGCAGGACTGAAAAAATTAAGTGAATCTTTAGAAAATAAGGGATATACCGTCGCTCTGCAGACCTTACGTGAAACGCCCGTTGCAACGCTGGATTCTGTACAGTTCACCCAAAAATCAACGGATCTTTCGGGCTTATTAGGTCATGTAAAAACGAACCTCGAAGGTCGTAACGTAACGGACGTAGTTTTACTTTCTGACGGCATTATTAATCGAGGGGCTTCACCAACGTTCAATACTTACCCCTTTCCGATTCATGCTCTGGCCGTAGGAGATACGACGCCGAAACGCGATGTTAATCTCAAATCCCTGTTAGCTAATCAGATTGCTTATCTGGGCAATCAGTTTCCATTACAGGCGGATGTAGTGGCTGATGGGTTCGCCGGAAAAACGGCGACCGTTCTGCTGCGGAAAGGAGGACAAACCTTAAGTCAGCAAACCATTCGTTTTGATAAAGATAATGCCTTAGCAACGGTTCAGTTCACGACGCAGGCTTCGGCTAAAGGAGTTCAGCATTTGACGGTTGAAGTGTTACCCTTACCCGGTGAATTCAGCACTCAGAATAACCGAAAAGACATTTACATTGAAGTCATTGATGGTCGACAAAAGATATTAGTAGTGGCTTCGGCTCCGCATCCGGATATTAAGGCCATTCGTAGTATTATTGAAAAAAATGACAACTTCGAATTTGATTTTCAGATCGTTAATCCTAGTTCTCCCGCTCAGCCTTCTGATAAGAAATACGATTTATTAATCCTCCATCAGCAACCGGATGCCTTTAATTCAGCCGGAGCATATATAAAAAGATTACTGGATACGGGTGTTCCCGCTTTCTGGATTGTGGCCAGTCAAACGGGTACAACGCAATTAAATAACGCTCAGCAAATTGCTCAGATCCAGTCACAACCCGGCCAGTTAGATAAGGTAACCGGATTCTATAATCGCAACTTTACCCGACTGAATCTGAATCCCGAAACGATGGAGTTACTTCGTCGTCTACCACCCATGACGGTGCCTTTCGGGGAGGTGAAACCACTGGCCAATTCGGAAGTAGTACTGTATCAGAAAAAGAATAATATTGAAACTACAAAGCCTTTGCTGGTCCTGAATACGGGAGCTAAGCGAGGGGCCGTATTACTTGGGGAAGGCTTGTGGGAATGGCGGTTGGAAGAGTATCGGTTAACGGAAAAACAGGAAGCTGTAGACGATCTCTTTACTAAAATTATTCAGTTCCTATCAGCCAAGGATGATAAGCGAAAGTTACGAGTATATCCTACGCAGAATCAATTCCAGATTGAAGATCGGGTTGCCTTTGAAACGGAAATTTACAACGATCTCTATGAGCGAATTTATGGCCCGGAAGTAGCATTAAACGTCACGGATGAAAAGGGACAAACCCGTAAGTATAGTTATGTCTCTTCTGCCAGTCGCTTCGAAATTAGCAATTTACCCGTTGGCGTGTATAAGTATACGGCCATGGCCAAAGTATTAGGTAAAGACGAAACTGCTTCGGGTGAATTCATCATTCGTGATGAGCAATTAGAATTAGCTAATACTACTGCTGATTATAATGGATTACGCCAGTTAAGCCAACAGACAGGCGGACAGTTTTTTACAGCCAGTCAATTGGATAATCTTGAGAAGACATTAATCAGCCGCGATTTACCTGATAAACTTACCAGCACAGAAGACCTCCGCGAACCCATCAACTTACGCTGGATTTTCTTTATTCTTATTGCACTGCTCGCTCTGGAGTGGGGCGTTCGAAAGTACCTGGGTAGTTATTAAAATTATAGGTGATCCGCCGTTGCGGGTTAGGGTTTTTAGTCTATACATCTGGTTGTTTCATTTCTTCATTTTAGAATTATACACAGGCACTTGGCTGGGATGTATTTTATTTGCAACTCAGAATGCTTCCTATGCGTATACTTTTCCTGATCCTTTCATTGACTATACAATCAGTTTTCGGCCAGATTCGACAGGATCGGCTCAATGGTTTATGGATTGGACAGGGAGTAGGTTTCGCTGGGACCATTTACGGATTGAGTAAAGCATGGTATAAGAAGCCGCTGAAGAACTTCCATACCTTTAACGATAATCACGAATGGTTGCAGATTGATAAGGCGGGGCATGCCTATACAGCTTATCAGATTGCCCGAATGGGTATGGCGGCTTATCAGTGGGCGGGTATGAATAACCAGCAGGCGGCCATTTCGGGAGCTACCAGCGGTATTACCTTCATGTTACCCATTGAAATTCTGGATGGGTTTTCCCCTGAATATGGCTTTTCTCTGGGAGACATTGCGGCAAATTTAACCGGTCCGGCCCTATTGGTCGCTCAGCAATTGAGTTGGGGAGAAGTACGGGTTACACCCAAATGGAGTGTGCATTCTACGAAACTCGCTCGCGAACGCCCGGAGTTATTAGGCCGAAGCTGGAATGAAAGCTGGCTGAAAGATTAC
>CAJYHS010000165.1 GCA_913774715.1 uncultured Siphonobacter sp.
TTCCGGATTCCACTGATCGGCTTTCAGTCCAATATCCAGTTTCGCCCCCCAGACGTAATCCGTCGCACTGTAGGTTCCACCCAGACCCGCACTGTAACTGCTTTGCACCTGGGGTAACATCAGGAAACCCGCATTCACCATGTTATTGGAGTTGAACGTTACCGTAAAACCTTTATTCGCTCCGCCTCTTTTGGTGGTAATGATGATGGCTCCACTGCCTCCCCGAGAACCATACAACGCCGCCGCCGTGGGACCTTTCAGTACGTCGATACTTTCAATATCGTCCTGCGGGACATTGCTGATGTTCATGTTACCGTAAGGAACGCCGTCAATTACCAGCAGAGGCGTTTCCCCGCGTAGGGAAAGCGTAGGTGACTGGTTGAATTCCGTGCTATTCTGCACGTATAACCCTGAAATTCGTCCGGTCAGGGAGGTGGCCACGTTCACGCCTTTCACCGTTTGGAGGGTCGTTCCGCTTACCTTTTGAACCGCATAGCCCAGGGCCCGTTCTTCCCGCTTAACGCCAAGAGCCGTAACTACTACTTCGTCCAGTTGCTGCTGATCTTCGCTCAGGATGGTATTAATCTCCGTACGGGAGCCAATGACTTCTTCTTTGGAAGCAAAACCAATGAAAGAAAAAATCAACACGCTGTCTCCCGATGCCGCCGTAAGGCGATACTTGCCCTCGGCATCGGTATTAGTTCCGCGGGCACTGTTCTTCATTCGTACCGTAACGCCGGGAACGGGTTTTCCGTCGGCCTGGGCTGTTACTTGTCCTGTGAGGATTTGGCTCTGGGCAAAGCTGGTCAGACCGCACAGGCACATACAGACCATCAAGATCAAACGCATACTAATATACGTTGATGTCTTCGTCAGTAATGATGTTCGCATAAATGTTTGGAAGAAAGGAGATAAAATGGGAAAATGCCCGCAAATAAAAGATGGGATTAGCTCTGAAAGCTCAAGAGTTTGGTTATGCTTTCGTGAAGATTCTTGTTGAAAACTAAACAAAATAGTAACCTCCCGGACTGCTACCCAATGCAATTTATTCGGATGAAAAAAGCTATGATTTTATGAATCAATCATTGGACAGTTTACTCATTAGGACAGGTCGAAGACGCCCCATAACTAATAAAAACCAAGAGCTAATTTCAGGAATCCTGATCACTGGGCAGATCGACAAAGGGTATCAATTCAGCCTAGGCAAGTATGAGTATCACAGGAAGAATGCAGTTCATGTTCCTGTTGATTTGATTTTCATACGTTTTCTTTCCTAACAAATCCATTTCATTTGTCGTTATATTTTTTAAAATATAACGAATGACTCCTACGCTGGATCGAAACGGAATGTATGCTTAATACTTTACTGATTAGTTTATCTCTATGGACTGCCCCCAGTGATACCATCCCACGGCGGGATTCGATTCGCTCGCGGGAATTGGGAGAGGTGGTAGTCTCTGCCTCCCGTTTACCCGAATCCATACTTAAATCGCCCGTGAGCATTGAAATGCTGGATGCTCACCGGATTCGCCAATCCGCTCAGCCCTCTTATTTTGATGCCATCGAAAATTTAAAAGGCATTCAGATCCTTACCCCAAGTTTAGGCTTTAAGGTATATAACACCCGTGGCTTCGCTAACACGACCAATGTTCGATTTGTGCAGCTGGTAGACGGTCGGGATAATCAGGCTCCGCACATTGGGGCTCCCATTGCCAATGCTCTGGCTCCGTCCGACCTGGACATTCAGCAGGTAGAAGTAGTTCCCGGTGTGGCTTCGGCTCTATACGGGATGAATGCCCTGAACGGTCTGGTCAATATCATTACCCGAAATCCCTTTGACTCACCGGGATTTAGTATCGCTCAGAAAACGGGGATTAATCACGTAGGCGAATCGGCAACTTCAGCCAAGCTTTTCTCCGAAACCAGCCTGCGATTCGCTCAGGTTTTCAAAAGCAAGTTTGCCTTCAAAGTAAACCTGATCTATCAAAAAGGGTACGACTGGATAGCCGCTAACCCACAGGATCTGAGTCCGAATGTCAATAGCTCGCTAGAATTGTTTGGCAGGGATAACCCCGCCTTAGATCCCGTGAGTAGCTATGGAAACGAAGCAGCCAACCGCCGCACGCTCCGGCTGGGAGGCCGTAACTATGTCGTAGCCCGAACGGGTTATTACGAAGCCGAGGCTACAAATTACAGCCTTATGAACCTGCGGGGGGATGTGTCATTGCATTACCGGATCAATCCCAGAACGGAATTCATCTATACCTATCAGGGAGCTACGCTGAACAATGTCTACCAGCGGACCAACCGTTTTCGACTTGAAGATTACCGACTAGATCAGCACAGTTTGACCCTTCGCTCACCTTCGGTGCAGTTTCGCTTGTACCGTTCGAGCGAACATACGGGCTCTTCCTATAATATCCGTTCGATGGCCGAGAACATGGACCGAACGTTTAAGTCCGATAACCAGTGGTTTTCAGATTTCACTAATTCGTTTAATGCCTTAATAGCCCAGGATGTTTCAGTACTCAATGCCTTGCAACAGGCCCGTCAAAGGGCCGATCAGGGTCGCCCTGTACCCGGAACGCCTCAATACGATGAGTTAATAGAGCGACTTCGACACATCAATAACTGGGATAGCGGAGCGGCATTGCAGGTAAAATCCTGGATGTATCACGCCGAAGGGCAGTTTCAGCCGACGAAAGAACTCTGGAAAAACTTTCGTCAGCAAACCGGAATTGATCTGTTGGTGGGTTTTGATTTCCGTCGGTATGTCGTCTATCCCGATGGCAATTATTTCGTTAACCCCACCGATCCCGGTCAAAACCTGGTGTATGGCAAACAGGGAGCTTTTGTGCAGGCGGCTCGCGGCTTTTTTGATGACCAGTTGAAAGTAACGGGTTCGTTGCGGGTAGATAAAAACAGTTACTTTGCCGCCCGACTGAATCCCCGCATCGCCGCGGTATATTCTCCTACGGAAGTACATCATTTTCGCCTTTCCTATCAGAATGGCTATCGCTTTCCTTCCCTGTTCGAAGCCTATTCCAATGTGGTTTCAGGTGGCGTACGAAG
>CAJYHS010000166.1 GCA_913774715.1 uncultured Siphonobacter sp.
AGATAAAGCAAAATTGCTGGAAGGATTAACGAAGTTAGCGAGATGCCCGACCATCAAACTGGTTCACATGGGCACACCCGCCGCCACTCATCGGAACGTGATTGAACGCAGCTATGCCTATTCATGGCTCTGTTTTTTCGATACCCCACCAGATGAAGAAGAATACCAGAATCACCCGATTCACGATGAATTCAGAAATCATTACGCTCATCTCTGGGAAAAGTGGTAATCTATGATTCCATTGGACCGAAGCGATAACTCTCACGAATCAAGGCTCTTTACTGCAAGGGCCTTGATTCGTATATTGGGGTAAATATACGTAAAAAGTAGCTCCCTCACCCAACTCTCCCCGGGCCAGAATAAAGCCTCCATGATTAAGGGCTACTTTCTGGCAAATGGCGAGACCAACGCCCGTACCTGCAAATTCATTCCGTCCGTGCAGACGCTGAAAAACTCCAAAAATCCGGTCAGCATATTTCGCTTCGAACCCAATCCCATTATCCTTGATCATGACCCGGTGGTACTGTTTGTAGAGTGCCGTCCAGCCTGGTATTGCGGGTAGTTGCGTGGCCTGGACCAACGCATAATCAACCCATATGTGGGGAACCGCAATCGCTCCCTGCTGATTTTTACTACTAAACTTAATCGCGTTGGAAAGCAGATTCTGGAATAGCTGCTCTAATTGCCTGGAGTCTCCTTCTACCAGCGGCAGATCCCCCACTTCAATAGTCGCTTTCGTTTCTTCAATAGACACGGACAGGTTATCCATTGCCTGATCTAATACTTCAGAGAGTTTTACTCCGCTACTGCTTACTTTTCCATTCGAGATTCTCGAAAAAGTAAGCAGATCCGTAATGAGAGCACTCATGCGTTGAGCAGACTCCTGAATGCGGTCAATAAGCCGGGCATCCTCTCCTAAAACGAGTCGATGTCGCCGATTAATTAGATCACTGAACTGCTGTACTTTTCGAAGCGGCTCCTGTAAATCGTGACTGGCGATGTAGGCAAACTGTTCAAGACTTTCGTTCGAACGTATCAGGTGTTCATTCGTCTGAGCCAGGTTTTCGTACGAAGAGGTTAGTTCTTCGTTGGCAGCTGCCAGTGCTTCCGTTCGCTCCTGAACCAGTAATTCCAGAGCCATCTGGGTTTTTCGATGGAGGGTAATGTCCTGAGCACTCCCACTTACACTGACCACCTTCCCATTCTCGTCCTTTTTTACTTTACCTTGGGCATGGATGACTCTTTTTTGCCCCGTTCGTTGGGAAAGAAGCGTATATTCTACGTCAAATATCCCATCACTTTCGGGATCACGGGCTTTATCCATAGCGATCTTGACGGCTAAATGATCGGCCACATCGATGGCTGAAAAACCGCGTTCAATGTTCAGTTCTTCTTCGGGACTAAAGCCCGCCCATTCCCTCAATCGCTCGGAATAATAGACCTTTTTAGATAGAAAGTTTACCTCCCAGGTTGCTAATTCAGCCAGTTCCACCGCCTCCGCCAGTTTGTATTGAGCTTCGGCCAGCCTTTGCTGAACCCGCACCGTTTCCGTTACGTCAATGGCAATATCCAGAATGGCATAGACTTCCCCTTTTTCATTTCGTAAAGGGGTGTAGGTAATGTTGTAAAAGTTATACGTCATTACCCCGTGTTGAACAATGTTCACCTGAGAAGCATCGCTTTGGAACATAACTCCAGAAGTAAATACATCATCCAGAATTTGAAGGAATGGCTGATTCTCCAGTTCGGGCATTACGTCGCGGAGGGGTTTTCCCTCAATATCCGGCCCCTTACCAACGATATCAATAAAAGCCTGATTTGGCATTTCGACGACCAGATCTCTACCCACGAAAAGTCCCATGGCAGCCGGGGCAGTGGCAATAATATCTTTTAACTGAGCCTCCCGAGCCTCAATTTTTTTACGCGATAACACCTGCTCCGTCACATCCGTTGCAATGACCAGAATTCCGGTAATTTCCTGTGTACTAAAGTGATATTGCGGCTGATAGGTCAGGTCTACAAAAATGGTTTCCAGCCCGTCTTTTCGTATTAAATCGACGGATACTTCTTTGGCAATAAAGGGAATTCCTGTGTCCAGTACGTTCTGTAAGAGTACATCAAAACCCTGTCCCTGAATCTCTGGAATAGCTTCATTGAGCGGTTTACCTACAATTTGGTCGGGTGTTCTTCCAATCAGTTCGCCGTAAAAAGGATTGGCTCTTTGAAAGGTCAGTTGATGACGATCTATCAAAGCAATTCCAACGGGAGACGCTTCAAACGAATCCAGGATGTGTTTCTGAGCCCTCTGCTGGTTCTGAATCGATTCCACATCCAGTGTTACATCCTGAGCTACTCCTCCAAAACGTTGCACTTTCCCCTCTTCATCAAAACAAGATTTTCCGTAGAATCGTACCCAACGAAGCTTTCCATCTTCTGCTCCGATGGTGCGGTAGGTTACATCATAGGTTCCCCCCGATTCTTTCTGAAATGCCCACTGAACCGCCTCATCCACCCGAGTAACATCGTCGGGATGAATAAAAGCCATTGCTTTTTCATAAGGCAGATCGTTGTCTTTCGCTAAGCCATATAATTCCCGACAGCGATCATCCCAAAGCACTTGCATGGTCGTAGGATTCAACTCCCATACGCCTAGTCCAGCGGAAGTTAAAGCAAAATCTATATCTAAACGATCCCGGAGTGAACCAGCACTGGGATTGGGCGAAATCTCATCTGGCATGTGTATGCTGTCAAAAGTCTAGTAATGTAACTCGTCCGCAGGAAAATGGTTGAAAGTTCAGGCACTCTATCTATTTTACTTTTACAATTCCAGCGAATACCATAAAAAGCAGCATTCATCACAAGCGTAGAATGCTGCTTTTTCATAATAAATCTATGCCCATCCTGCGATCTAATTGCCATACTTAGCCAGAGCTAATGGACTAGTTTACCTTATATTACTGATTTGTAATACTAATTTTATTCGTAAGGATATGCTCGTTCAGAGTAACGTAAAGTGTCTGATTTATCTAAAGGTTTCCGTACCCAATATGTTTGAGAAGCCCATTAGACCTTAATACTTATTTTTTAAATCGATACAGATAGGGAGCCGTATTCGCTGCTCCGGTAAATTTCTTTTGCAGCCGTTCGAGTACTCCTAAATCCAGAATTTTTTTCTGAAAGTTATTAATCGGAAAAGGACGATCATACACGGCTTCGTAAAGCTCCTGCACTTCCCGCATGGTAAACGTTTCAGGTAACAGATTGAAACCGATCAGTTTCTGATCCAGATTTTGGCGAAGGGCCTGTAGCCCATAATCCAGAATCTCCCGATGGTCGTGGATCATTTCCGGTAGGTCCTGGATACTTCTCCATTCCAGATACTCATCTAACTCTCCACATTGCGGATTAACTTTAGTAATGTCAACCAGAGCATAATACCCAATGCAGATAAAGCGGCTGGTCATCCATTCAATAACCTGATCATCAAATCGCTCCTTATCGAATTTACTTAATTCCGCCTGAAGAATTTTACGGTAAGGACTATTCACAATTCGGGTTGCGTCTCCAAACACGCGAAACTGCTCCAGATAAATATTTTCCAGCCCCACTCGCTCTTTAAGAATCCGCTGAGCCGCCTGGTCAATCCCTTCGGTTTTGAAAATGTAACCGCCCGGTAATGAAAAGACCCCTCTCCC
>CAJYHS010000167.1 GCA_913774715.1 uncultured Siphonobacter sp.
TATTTTCCGTTATAATTTATAACCTCTATCTCCTGATTGTTTCCTTCCCGACAGTCCTTTCTGAAGTCAGCTTGAAGATTTTACCAGCTTTCTATACCTTATTCGTTACCCGCTCCGATTTGAATACTACAAACCGGGATATGAATACTTCTGTTATCTTTCTGGCAATGACCTTTGTCAAGTCGTTTTAAGTCAATAGAATAGGATGAAAAAAGATAATGTACCCGTTCGAAGCGTTCGATCCATTACTGAATTGCATCGTTTGCTGAATCTACCCCAACCTCAGCATCCACTCATTAGTGTGATTCATCTGAATCAGATTCATCAATCTCCACGTCTGAACCATGATAAATTGCTTTATCCTTTTTATCAGATTTGTCTGAAACATAACTATGATGGAAAGTTACGTTACGGACAGAACTATTATGATTTTGACAATGGCGTTCTTTCCTTCATTTCGCCCAATCAGATCCTCAGCAGTGAAGGGGCGGCCACAGATGGCTGGGTATTACTGATTCACCCTGATTTCTTGCATGGCTATAGTTTGTCTAAAACCATTAGAAATTACGGCTTTTTCTCCTACGATTTGACGGAAGCTCTGTTTGTTTCGGAGAAGGAACAGCAGATGATTGAAACCCTTTTGTCGGCTATCCAGTCGGAGTATCAATTCAGTATAGATAAGCATAGTCAGGATATTATTATTACTCAATTGGAACTTCTCCTGCACTATGCCGACCGTTTTTATCAGAGACAATTCATTACCCGAAAAAAGGTACATACTGATCTTCTCACCAAACTGGAAACCATTCTTACGGCACATTTTGAACACGATAATGCTCTCAACGCGGGTGTTCCTTCCGTAGAATTCGTGGCAAGCCAGCTGAACGTATCACCGCATTACCTCAGTGATATGCTTCGTAACTCCACCGGATTGAATGCTCAGCAACACATCCAGCAGAAGCTTATCGACAAAGCCAAGGAAATTCTGAGTACTACCAATCACTCCGTGGCTGAGATCGCGTATCAGCTCGGATTCAAGTATCCGCAATCTTTTCATAAGCTATTCAAGAGTAAAACCAATTTGTCCCCTTTACAATTTCGACAGTCTTTCAATTAAAAGCCATGAAAAACGTAAACAAGACCTTCCTACTGGGAGGCGATCTGGAAGTTAATCGCGTGGGTTACGGAGCCATGCGTATCACAGGACCCGCTATCTGGGGGATGCCCGAAAACCCTCAAAACTCATTGAATGTCCTGCAGCGAGCCGTAGAATTAGGAGTTAATTTTATCGATACTGCCGATCAGTATGGTCCTTTTACTTCCGAGCAACTCATTACCGAAGCCCTCCACCCCTATGCTTCGGATCTCGTGATTGGTACTAAGGGCGGATTGGTTCGCTTCGGACCCTGGGCCGATATTCATAACGATGCTTCGCCGCAGCATTTACATGAAGCTTTAAATGGAAGCCTTCAGCGTTTAAAACTGGATCAGATTGATCTGTATCAGTTACACCGGATTGACCCCCGAATTCCGGCTGAAATTACCTTTGAATTTTTGAAAACGGCTCAACAGGAAGGAAAGATCCGGCATTTGGGATTATCCGAAGTTTCAGTTGACGAAATTAAAAAAGCTCAGGAATTCTTTAACGTGGTATCCGTTCAGAATCGGTACAGCGTCTTTAATCGTGAATGGGAATCGGTGCTGGAATATTGTGAGCAGCAAAATATTGCCTTTATTCCCTGGTTCCCCATTGGTGGCGGCATGGATTCGAAGAAAGAAGAGCTCATTCAGAATATTGCCGATGCCAAAGGCGTGAACATTCATCAGATTGCGTTGAGCTGGTTACTGCACCGTTCCAATCACATTTTACTCATTCCGGGCACATCCAGTGTCACGCATTTGGAAGAAAACATAGCGGCGGCAGAAATTTCACTGACTGATCAGGACATGGAACTTCTGAATAGCATCGCTGAGTAATTTCTTGATTATTCCCAATAAAACGTCAAAGAGGCATCCATCTGGATGCCTCTTTGACGTTTTATCAGTATCTACGTATCTAACGGCTACTACACTTTTTTTACCCGAACAGCTGAAGGACCTTTCGCAGTGTTTTCAATCTGAAACTCTACGCGATCTTCCATTTCTACGGTTCCCTTGACTTGTAAAATATGCAGGAAAATGCTTTCCTGGGTCTGTTCATCTTTAATGAACCCATACCCTTTAGCAGCGTTAAAAAATGACACAACGCCAAAGTGCGTAGTTGCATCATCCGTTACCGGACCCTTGGCCGTAAATTCACGGGGGGCTTTGTTTTTGCGTAATTCAGGGGGCACACTGGTAAGATTGCCATTTTCATCCACGTATACGAATAAATCCTCAACGGGTTTCCCCTTGCTGGAATTTTCCTTACGCAGCTCTTTACGGAGCTCTTTCTCCTGTTTTTTCTGAATTTTTTTCTTGGTGGTTTCTTTCTTACCGAATGTCTCCTTGGCTCTACCCATTAATATGAATTTAGATTTGAGATAATGTTATGATTAATGTTGCAGCACTGACTATTGAATGACTAATGAAAGGCCTTGCGGAAGAAAATAGCCTAAAATGAAGATCAAGAAGTGCCCTACTTAATGTAGTAATAACAAAACTACAATTTTAAACTGATAGTTCCTAACTGCTCTTATGATCTTGAAAAGACTTTGCTAGCTGATTTTCAAATAAAAAAGGACTAATAAACGGGATTATCCAATTAGTAGTCGTAACTTTCCGACTCAATAAAATACAATGCAAGAAGGAACCATTAAGTTTTTCAATGAAACCAAAGGATTTGGTTTCATTACTCCAAAAGATGGAGGTGAAGACGTTTTCGTACATACTACCGGTCTACGTGATCAAGTTCGTGAAAACGATGTTGTTACTTACGAAGTAACAATGGGCAAAAAAGGATTGAACGCGATTAACGTACAGGTTATCTAAATATCCGTCCTGGTAACAGTAAAAAGGTTCGAATATACATTCGAACCTTTTTTGTTTTCATAGCTTTCAACTATTAATAATACAATTCGAGAAACGCTCCTCTGCTTCATTAACCTTCTTAGTCAAAATAGATTTACTTGGTTAAAGTGTCTTCTCAGCAATAGCCACGGGTATCTGATAGTAAGCCTAAAGCTAACCTTTACCGTTGATACTTCTGGAACGAGTTCTTACTTTCCCTTCGTTTCTCTGCTAAACCAGTTTCTTTCCTCTAAGTCATTTAGTGCTCAAGTCGGCAGGTCTCAGACAAGTGACATAGCCCCGTATGAAAGTACCTCTACTGCTTATGATTTAGCTCTGTAATTTAAAACAACTCTAATATAAACCATTCATTATTAGTTTTTTAGCAATCACTCCAGGGCTAAATTACGTCAGGAAATATTCATTAAACGGCTGAACCCTACCAAATAACGTATAAAGTATACAGTTCATAGAAAAGCTAAATCACTATCAATGACTTGCTGTACTTTTGAATCATCAAACGGTTTAGACACATAGGTTTAGAGGTTAAACAGCAAACTCCTTCGTGATTCATGAAGGAGTTTTTTTATTGATCTGCTTCCTGAGGTATAAAAACGCAGAACCAAATAATCATTGGTTTCTGAATGTATCAAGTATAAATACTCATTTTTCCATAATCTTGGAAAGATTCAATTTATTCCTCCCACTTTGGAAAAGGATCTTTGAAGCGAACACCTGCTTCCATCTGCCGAATTTCTGATGCCGTGCATAGACAACTTTCCAGCTCCCGAATGATTTGCTCTTTAGGTAAATCCTGACCGATCACGACCAGTTCATTTATTCGATCACCGAACTCAGGATGCCAGCGTTTACGGATGAGTAACTCATTTTCCAGATAAGCCGGATAGTACAACCGTTCTTTTTCAGGAATGGCCGCCCACCAGGTTCCGGCGGGTTCGGCTCGCAGTGAACCTCCCGCCTGCCCCCAGCTGAGAGCCTTCGCGGGACGCGAAGCCAGCCAGAATAGTCCTTTCGAGCGAATCACTCCTGCTGGCCATTCTTCGGAAATATAATCCCAAAACCGCTGGGGATGCAGGGGTCTTGAATCCCGGAAGACGAACGAACTGATTCCATATTCTTCCGTTTCGGGGGTATGGTGACCCTTTTCCAGTTCAGAAATCCAACTTTCTGATTCCGCCGATTCTTCGAAATTAAATAAGCCTGTATTGAGAATCTGCTCGGGTTCAACATGCCCAAAACTGGCTTCCAGAATTCGGGCCTGCGGGTTTAATTTATGCAAAATGGCTTTCAGTTCTCCCAAGCGTTCGGGACTTACCAAATCCGTTTTATTTAATACAATCACGTTCGCAAATTCAATCTGATCCGTTAACAGATTCACAATGGTTCGCGTATCTGCGGGATCATCCTGATTTAGCTTCCGACTCCGAACGGTATCAATTGAACCGAAATCCCTGGCGAAGTTGAAGGCATCTACCACGGTTACCAAGGTATCGAGCTGACTGTATTTCGATAAATCAATTCCCATCTGATCATCTACATAACTGAAGGTTTGAGCTACGGGTAAAGGCTCCGAAATACCGGTAGATTCAATCAATAAATAATCAAATCGCTCCTCACGGGCTAGTTTCTCGACTTCAATCATCAAATCTTCCCGGAGTGTGCAGCAAATGCAGCCATTCGACATTTCCACCAACTTCTCTTCGGTTCTTGACAGTACATTCTGGGAAGCCACCGTTTGAGCATCGACGTTGACTTCACTCATGTCATTGACGATTACGGCCACTTTCAACCCATGCTTGTGGTGAAGAATGTAATTCAGCAGACTCGTTTTTCCGGCTCCTAAAAAGCCACTTAAGACGGTAACAGGAAGTTTTTTCATCTTGTCAAAAGGATTCGCTCGATTATTATATGCAACATTGTTGCAAATATAATAACAAATGCAACATTGTTGCATTTAATAAAAATCATTATTCGTCCCTCCTGTCACTTTGTATTCCTTGCTTTCTGCCAACTTTGTACATTCGTCCCATCGGCTTAATTTTTCCGATGAAACGCATGGATCTTTCATATATAATACATTGATTATAAATGTTTCGAGTACAATGACTACACTTCGATGCGAATTTCATCCTTCTCAGAATAACAGGACCCGTTTGTTAAAGTCGTTACTTGCGTTAGCCTAAGCATACTTTTCATGAATCAACGCATTGCTCACCTTGCTCTGGTCGTCCAAGACTACGATGAGGCCATTGACTTTTATACCCGTACCTTAGGATTTACCTTACTGGAAGATACTAAGCTCAGCGAGACGAAACGCTGGGTGTTAGTGGCTCCGAAGGGCGATGGCTCGTGTGCTCTGTTACTGGCCAAGGCCGATGGTGAACATCAGCAAAGCCGAATTGGCGATCAAACGGGCGGAAGAGTATTCCTTTTCCTTTACACCGATGATTTCGTAAGAGATTATGAGGCCTATCAGCAGGCGGGGGTCAAGTTCATCAGGCCACCTAAAGAAGAAGCCTATGGTAAGGTAGCGGTGTTTGAAGACCTTTACGGTAACCAGTGGGACCTTCTGGAGCCCAATAACTGATTATCAGAGTTTATCGACTACCTAACTTATCAACTTTATGCCATCAAATGCCCCTTCCGTTTTACCGGAAAAAGCTCAATCCAAAATTTATTACCTGGATTACGCCAAAGTACTTCTGACCGTACTGGTCATTTTACACCATGTGTCTATTACTTACGGTGCTCCCGGCGGCTGGTATTTCCGACAGCCTACCAGTCAGGAATGGGCTAAGATTATTCTAACGCTATTTGTAGCTACAAACCAGGCCTTTTTTATGGGGCTGTTCTTTCTGCTTTCCTCCTATTTTATTGAGCCGTCTTACCGCCGAAAAGGGGCTAAGAAGTTTGTTTGGGATCGGCTGAAGCGTTTGGGGATACCGCTGGTGTTTTATTCTCTTGTCCTCTCTCCCTTTATGAATTTTCTGGTGTATCGGTATGGACAACATCACCAGGTTACTTTTTCTGAGTTTATCGCAGGTTATGACCATTGGATTGATCCCGGTGTATTATGGTTTACCGCTGCCTTATTACTCTTTAATTTACTATATGTCCTATACATGATCGTCCGGCCGGGGTCGTTACTGCCACCTACGCTTCGGTTTCCTTCAACAGTAAGCATTTTGACGTTTGCTGTTGCTGTCGGATTGATCAGTTTTCTAGTCCGACTAGTCTTTCCGGTCGGCTGGGTATTACGCCCTTTGGGATTTCAACTTTGTTACTTTCCGCAGTATATAGCCTTTTTTGTCATAGGAATAGTAGCTCAGCAAAATCGTTGGTTGGATCATCTCTCCCCTCGTATGGGCAAGCCGTTTTTAAAGATAGCTCTGTCAACCGTTTTCGTGATTTTTCCTTTGCTATTCGTAGTAACTACGAAACTAGCCTTGCCCATGAGCAACTTTAACGGTGGATGGAATGGGCAATCCCTAGTTCTATGCCTATGGGAACAGCTTACAGGCCTTTCCATTTGCCTAACGTTACTAAACTACAGCAGGCATCACTGGAACGTAAAGAATACCTTCCTGAATGCTTTATCCCGTAGCTCCTACAGTACGTATATCTTGCACCCGCTGGTGGTCATCGGATTGTCGCTTCTACTAGTCGAGATGCCTACAGAACCTCTGATTAAGCTTTTGATCGTTGCCCCGCTCTCTGTTGTCTTATCGTTTTGTATAGGTAAGCTGGCAGTAAAGATGCCTGGAGCCGATGCCATCCTATAAAGTCCTGAAAGTGATTTCACAGGTAATTATTACATGTGATCCTTCATCTGGTAATCGGGGTTACTAACTCAATCGTAACCCTCGCATTTGTTTTAGTTACCCATCATAAAAGCCGGTTTTCTTTTCGGAAGTACCGGCTTTTTAGTTTCCTCCTTTTGCCTTACTTTACTTATTAATCACAAGCAGTATTATTAAAATCCTCGAGTGCCTGCTTGCTGACACCGGTGTAGTAGGTTGGACAGTTTTTCAGAGCATCATTAATACTTTTCTTATACGCCTCACAATTCGCTTTGGTTGGATTAGCCACAAAGGCGTTGGCCGCGTTTGTTACTTTCTGAGCTTCGTTTTCACAGGTATTCGTAACCATACTTTCTTTCTTTGAACATTCGGTAAACAGGGCTACACTGAACACTACCAGACCTAGACTAAGTTTCTTTTTCATACAAAGGTTGATCATAGATTTTGAACGGAAGATTTGCTGATCCCAGCGAAATCGTAGGTACAAAATTCCGGGAAAACGAATTTCTACTCAATCCCCAATTCATGGGGTACAGCCTCTGATTTGGGGAGAGCTTTGGGGTAACGGTTTACGGAACTATCGTTCCGGCTATTTATTCAGTATTACCTTTCCTTATGAAGTAATAGTCCTTTTCTATTTATCCGAATAATCCTTTCCTTACTTCAAATAGCACCATTAATTGCTATTTTATCTGTAAGTTCCCCTGAAAAACCGTTGAAACCAGTCATTTGACGTATAAAGTTTACAGTTCATAGAAATTGCTCTGATAACTCTATACGTCAAGCTATATTTGTATCACATAGGTTGAAGGTTGAACAGATAATCTTTGCACAGGATTGCCTGTTTAGATTTTAAAAGCTCCCGTGATTCGTGGGAGCTTTTTTTTATACTATGGTAAACACCGCTTTCCGATCTTCCATCATGGTTTTCTGGATAAATCCAGCATCTACCAGCCAGTTTAGCGAAAGGTACACCGCACCGATACTCATGCGAAATTGTTCCTGTTTCATCTGAAGCCATACCTGTTCGGCATCCATTCCCTGCTGCGTTCGTTCCAGTAGTAAAGCCACCTGATTTCGCTTGACTGAACAGCGGATTCCGTGGCTCAAACAATACTCGTTAATACGTTCGATAATGGTGTTCATAAGATTGACAGGTTTTGTTCATTACTGGCCTTTCACCCGATTCTGCACATCGTCCGCTCCACTTTTCCGGGTTGAACCTATTTTTAAATTCTGATTACCAAAGCGATAACTAAACGACAGCGTAATGACCCGGCTGTCGAAACGGATATTGGTGTTTAAATCCAGATTTTCGTAACGAGCCGTCTGCACTCGTTTACGCCCCTGAAAAATATCGTTAGCCATCAGCTTGAGGGTCCCCTGCTTATTCAGCACCTGCTTCTGAATACCCGCTGAAATGACGTAATACGCCCGGGTACGGAACACGCCGTAAACCGACTTGGAGTTATACACCCCACTGGCTTCCATCGACATACCATTACCCAACTGGAAGGAGTTTTGGGAATTGAAAGTGAAGCTGGTAATGCTATTATTTAAATCGCCACCTTTCTGATCGCCCTTGTATTCGTTACGAAAGACGTTAAAGAAATTGTTCGTCGTCCACCAGGAAGTAGGGTTTTGCGAGGCTGAGAAACTAATGCCATAATTAATCAGACTTTTCAGGTTTTGTGGTCCCTGGAAAGTCGTATTGGTCGAATCAATCTGACCCATCATCCAGTTAATGACATCAGAGGTATAACTGTAGTTAATCGTTGTCGTCAGGAAGCTTTTGAAGGTATGACCCACTTCCAGCGAGTGCGTTAACTGGGGTCTGAGGAAGGGGTTACCTTCGTAATACAGGAAAGGGTCACGGAAGAACCGGAACGGATTCAAATCTTCATAATCAGGACGCTCGATGCGACGGCTGTAGGAAAACTGGAAACGGTGTTTTTCACTCAGCTTCTGGCTCAGGAAAACACTGGGAAACAACTGAAAATACTTCCGTTCTACCGTCGAATCCGACGTGATCTGTTGCCCCACGGTGTGGGTATATTCCCCGCGTAAGCCCGCCTGCAGGCTAAATTTGCCAAACTCCCGATTGAAATTCAGGTAACCCGCATGAATCGTTTCCTTATACTTGAAATGATTGGAAGCCGAAAGATCTTTCACCCAGTTTGATCCCGCAATGGTATCGTACTTCACTTCATTGTCAACCGTTACGTAACTGCTCTTCCAGCCCGTTTCCAGCTTGGCTTTTTCGCCGAAAGGATGCGTATAATCGCCCTTCCCTACGTACACGTAAGTCGAAGAAGGTATATCACCGCGGCGGGTCGAACGGCGGCTGGTGAACTCACCCGCTTCATTCAGATAACGCGTGTCCAGTAACTGGTTTGACTGAAACCCATTTCCTGAATAATCCAGATCGGCGGAAAATTCCTGTCCTTCTTTCTTGAAACGGTGCGTATAATTTACATTATAGGAAACGTTCGACCAGCGGCTGTCGTCGGTATTAGTACTTCGGGCATCGGAAATGATTTGGCTCGAGATTGTCTGCAAAAGGTTACTCGTATTCCCATTATTATGATACGTTCCCACATTTCCTTTCAGGACAAAACCCAGGGTATTTCGCTGATTCAGGAAGTAATCAATGCCCGCTTTGAAGTTATTTGTATACAAAGGTTCGTCCGTAACGGTGTTCTGATACGAAACCCGGCTGGGACTCGTCTCGCCGGGATCGCGGAATCGGCGGGTATACGACAGTAACTCTTTTTCTCCGCGATACGCGTGGTCGTAACTGCCGAAGACATTAAATCTGGAACTTCGATAGTTCAGGTTCACTCCCGTTCCGTATCGATTTTTCCGGCTGCGGGCTGCGTTGGCGTACACATTACCATTGAACCCCACCATTTCATTTTTCTTTAACTGAATGTTGATAATTCCAGAGTTACCCGCAGCATCATACTTTGCCGAAGGATTGGTAATAATCTCGACTTTCGCTAAAGAACTGGATGACGTTCCCCGCAAAAGCGTAGCTAATTCCTTCTGTGACAGGTAGGTAAGTTTACCATTAATCATAATGGTTGCTCCCTGCTTTCCATTCAGGGTAATGTTTCCATCGTCATCAACAGTTACGCCGGGAGCTTTCTCGAGAACTTCCAAAGCAGTATTTCCTTCCGAAAGAATACTGTTTTCAATATTCATAACGGTACGATCTATACGCTGCTCAACGAGTGGCTTTTTTGCCGTCACGGTTAGTGTTTGCAGGGATTGATCCGTGGGCACCAAAGTCAGCGGTGGCAGCTCCTGTTTCGGATGCTGCGTACTTAACGTAAAGCGTTGACTTCGCTGCGAACGGTATCCTACAAAACTGGCTTCTACGTAATATTGACCTAAAGTAACCCGCTGAAAGACAAACCTTCCGAGGGAATCGGAGACTGAACCTTTGACCAGCGTCGAATCAGCAGATTTATACAGAGCTACGGTTGCGAACTCAATAGGTTTCCCGGAGGATTCAATTAACGAACCCTTCACTTCGGTCTGAGCATAAACGCTACAGCTCAACAGACCCAGGGAAACACTCCAAAGTATTATTTTTAAATATATAGTGATGAAGGACATTCCTTTCAGGTGGTAACAAATGGTACAAAAGCGGCTGGAGAGGCTGTGGGGAATTCTATGTTTTCCTTGTAAGAAGGAAGAGAAGAGAAGTTCCCGGAAGTAAGCCCCCGGGAACAGAAAGCGATTACTTCGTTACTTCAAACGTCAGCGTAGCACAACGCCATACGGATTTGTAATCTTTACCATTGTGCTGACCTTCTTCTTTTTCAGATTTGGAAGCTTCAACACGGTAGGTTCCGGGCCAAAGTGGCGTAAATTCAGCTTCACCCGAAGCGTTTGTGGTTACTTCACGATTCCAGCCACTGGGTGAGAAAACCGATACGTGCAGTTTGTCCGATGCTTTATCCTTGAAAAGACCTTTCAGGTGAATAGGCTGACCTACTTTGTAAGCTTTCCCTGATTCCAGCGAGACGTTCAATTCATTGGGCGTAGCCGAAGCCGCGGTTGCCTTACCAACTGTTACCACTGCCGTTGAATTAAACTGATACTTGGTAGCTCCACCCAACTCTTTCGCCGTGTGACCTACCGCTACGGTATAAACCCCGTCCTGTTCAGGCGTAAACTCAGCCGTGTAATGATCTTCACCGGGTTTCACGGTTAACTGCGTTTTTTTCTGATCAGGACCGATGAGCCAGAGCGAAAATTCTTTCACATCTGAATACCAGTCGGCCAGTTTTTCGGGCGTTTCACCGGGTTCCGAATAGATCACTTTTACGGTTTGTTTCTGTCCTTTTTTACCGACGGGGCTGGTTTCAATCCACAGAGCGTGAGCAAATAAGCTACTGACCGAGAGCGTAAGGAAGAGGGAAAGTACTGCGGCTTTTAACTTCATGATGTACGTGTTTGATAATGGGAAATTGGTTTGATAAAGGTTTGAGCAGAGTAAGGTTTGATTGCGTTTCAGTAACCGTTGGGTTGGAGAATGGATCTACCACCCTTTGCGTTAAGGTTATTTATTGAAGAAGTTGCGTAAAGCAGCCGAAACCCTAGCAAGAGTATTAAAAAAAGATAAGTCCGTTCTCCTGGCGTCGCGTATGGGAGATTTGTTGGGCAGTAAATTTGTTTCCAATGCTGAGCTATATTACTTGACGAGCAAATATAAATATTATTTAGACTAATTAAATATAGTGTCATTTAATATTTCTCTGCTCAACTCTAAAACTATCATCGGACAATCCTTTTACATTTGACTATTACTGATTTGTATATGTCCGAAAAACTAGATAAGGCTTTTGCCCTTTTTGACGCTTATAATGCCCAGTCACCCGAAACCGTCCTGCATGAAGGAGAGACGATTCCGGCGGAACTGTTTTACGCTCATAAACTCTATGAATGGGTATTGAAACTTGATTCTCAGGCTAGTGAGCCTCTATTGTTAGCCTCTCGCTGCCAGCACATTGGACGCTGGGTTATTCCCCGATCGGATTACCCGGAAGGGCGTGTGGGGTATCTCAAATGGCGTAGTGATCTGGCAAAATTTCACGCGGAAAAATCCGCTGAATTATTGCAGCAGGCAGGCTATGACGAAGCGACGATTGAACGCGTACGTACAATCAATCTGAAGCAACGAATTAAATCAGATCCGGAGGTGAGTACAATTGAAAATGCCCTTTGTCTGGTATTTCTAACCTATCAATACGATGATCTGATTGAAAAAATGGGTGAAGAAAAGATGATTCCCATCCTTCAGAAAACCTGGAACAAAATGACTGCACCAGGCCATGAAGCTGCGTTACAACTAACGTACAGTCCTATCGGTAAGGATCTGATTGAAAAAGCTTTAGCTTAATTTATATAAAAAGAGCTATCCTAAATACAGAAGGATAGCTCTTTTTCGCTTCAGCTGTTGCTACTTACTCGGGTTAGCGGGCTTTTGCTGCTGATTGAGAATTTCAGTAAGCACCGGATCCGGCGTAATAGCTGACACCGCCACCTGAGCCTTATTTTTAAAGCCAGAAACCACCTTATCGTCTCCCGACATCAAGGCATCATACCCATCCTTTGCTACCTTGGCGGGATCATCCAGACTTCCCTCCTGTACAACTTTGGATTCCTGCATATTCGCTTTATTAAAAAAATCAGTATCCGTTGGACCGGGTAAAAGAGCAGTAATGGTTACACCCTGATCTTTTACTTCATTGCGGATTGCTTCCGTAAAAGATAGCACAAAGGCTTTGGTGGCGTGGTAAACGGACTGCCAGGGACCAGGAATCTTACTGGCAATGGACGCCAGATTAAGAATCTTACCCGATTGCCGTTCTACCATTTCCCGTAGATAGAATTTAGTTAAAGCTACCAGTGCAGAAGTATTCAGCTGAATAATGTCCAGTTCGCGATCCAGATCAGTCTCTACGAAAAGGCCATACTGCCCCTGCCCCGCGTCATTCACTAACACGTCAACCTGAATACCTTTTGCCCGTACGGCTTCATATACTTCACGCGGAGCTTCGCGGTTGACTAAGTCTTTGGCAATGGTGGTGACTTCCACCCCAAATTGCTGACTCAGTTGCTGAGCAGTATAAGCCAAATTTTCTTCATTTCGGGCAACAATAACCAGATTATATTGATCCTGAGCGAAAAGTTTGGCCAGTTCCAGACCGATCCCACTCGTAGCTCCGGTAACAAGAGCCGTTTGTTTTTGAGTTGACATACGTTTATAAGTTTTGATGGATTGAAGCAAGCTTCTCTCCCTCCCGTGAGTTGGCTATACAAAAAAGAACCGCCGATCGCAGAGGGCCGACGGTTCTTCACTTAAAATCATATTCCCTGTAAAAGTGGCGAGCAAATTGCCCGAACTTTCATAGTGATTGTATCGATTAATTTATTCCGAAAGGCCTGCTTCAGCTAACAGAATTAACAGCGATTGCTGAATACCAAGGTACCCTTTTTCATTTAGCCACCATTCATTCAGGGAATGCCCATTCCCTCCTACGCCACCGATGCCAATCGTCGCGGCAGGAACACCCTTGGAGAAAGGAATGTTCGCATTTGTCGAACTGCTATGTAAAGATGGCTCTGCTTTCAGGAAATGGGTAATGGCAATCATCCGCTGAATCAGCGGATTACTTTCCGGATTTAACCCCGACGGACGATCTCCAACTTTTTTAATATCAACCGTTAAGTCCGGGCCATTCCGTTTGGTTTTATTTTCTTCCTTAAGTCCTTTTTCAATCGCCGCCAGAAATAAGGTATTGATGCCTGCCAGTTTTTCCTGGTTCTCCGAACGCATGTCCACTTCCATCCACGACTCGTATGGAATCGCATTAACCGACGTTCCGCCGCCGATTACACTGACACTATAGGTAGTCTTGGGTCCTGATCGGGTAAATTCATCCGCCTGTTGAGTAAAGTGATATACGGCCTTTGCCAGGGCATGATGCGGGTTCACTAAACCAAAGGCTCCGTACGAGTGCCCGCCTGGCCCTTTGAACGTAACCCGATAGCGTACCGAACCGACACCACCGTTCGTAATCCCTCCTAACCCGGAACCATCCACGGCCAGGTACGAATCAATTTTAGGACCTTTTTCAGAAAACAGATGCTTCACTCCCTTTAAGTCGCCTAAGCCTTCTTCTCCCACAGCTCCTACAAACAGCAGGTCGCCCTCCGTTTTGATTTTATTCTTTTTCAGAGCCTTTAACACAGCAAGTACCACCGTCAGTCCCCGCGTGTCGTCCCCAATACCAGGGGCGTATAAGGTATCTCCTTTGAATTTTACTTTTACGTCCGTTCCCTCAGGAAACACGGTATCGAGGTGTGCTTCGAGTACTACGGTTTTCTTACCCGTTTTCCCCTTTACCTTACCTAAAACGTTACCAACTTCGTCCATCCACACGGAATCAGCTCCAGCGGCCTTCATTAGTTCTGCGTATTTTCTGGCCCGAACCTGCTCTTTGAATGGTGGGGAAGGAATTTCAGTCAGCAATAAATGCTCTTTACGGGTTTCTGGCTCTAAATCCAGAATAGTTTGAAAAGCTTTCTTGACGATTGGATTATTCGCCAGCGTATTGATCTCAGTATCGTATTTTTTTTCAGCCACTAGCTTAGGGGATGCTTTTTGTCCCCAGGAAGGATAATAAACGACTCCGGCTAGTAACACCAGCGGTAAAAACTTCTTCATTGTCTTGGTCAATTTACAGAATGGAACTATACACTTACGAATCATTCGGATACCTGACGGAAAACTAAGCTCAAAAACTATATTATCGAAATTTCACCTACTTTTATTTGATTATACTAGTTATATACAAATTTTTATTTTGTTTTATCCTTCTAAAACCATATTTACTTAGATGTACAAAAAAACTCCTGTCATATACTAATGACAGGAGTCAGATTTTAACTGGCTTCATTCTTGTTCCACCAAACAAGTAATGAAGTTAGTGATGCAATAGATAATTTACTTCTCTCAAAAAAACGATAGCAGCAGACCTCTAGTATATCACCGGTATCTTAGCTAACAATGCTATTTTATAACTATTAAAGAATCTTGATTGAGTTTTCCCGAAAACGAACTAGCAATTGCTGTAACAGCTGACTTTTACAGGATGCTTCGGTATAAATGCTACTCACCCAAACAATGATTTTCAGTTCAATAGTATCAGCGGCTAATGAATTAATATAAATTTCGGGCTGACTATTTTTTACAGTATCTTTTACCTTTTTTATTTCATCTTTAATTATTTTCTTAACCTGATCTAAGTCAACATCCGCGTTAATCTTAATGGTCAGTTCGCTCTTAAGATAAGGGTTATCTCCAGTCCAGTTAACAAGCCGTCCTGATAACAAATCACCATTAGGAATGACTACTTCTGAACCTTGTGGCGTCAGCATAATACTCGATCGAATACCGATGTCTTTTACCTTTCCTTTTTTATCAGCAAGCTCTACATAATCACCAATAGAAAAGGGTCTTTCAAAAATTAATATAATTCCTGAAACAAAGTTATTAACGATGTTTTGCATCCCTAAACCAATCCCTACGCTCAATGCTCCTAATACGACCGTCAATCGATCCAGTGGAATTCCTGACGCAGTAATAGCCATCAATATACCAATCACTACAATTACCAGCCGAATCAGTACCAGCTTCGAACTTTTTCTCTGATTTTGATCATCAAATGTAATATTACTTTCTCCAAACAGAATGCCAATATGTTTCTGAAGTAAATTGGATAAATAGATAATAATTACAAAGAACAATACATTCCCCAGGGTAAAAGTAATACTTCCAAACGTACGGGATTTACTCAGGACTTGATCAATAAAGGCAAAGGTTTGGTTAGAAATATTCAGATTGATTACAAAAACTAATAACCAGAGAAGAACCGCAATAAACGAGAATACTCGCTTGGCAGCCGCTCTTACCCTACTAATATTAACCCTTGAAAATAATCCTTCGGAGCAGGAGCTCAGCTTTATTTGAAGCTCCATTCCTTCGGTTAATACTTTTACAAAGTAGGCTAGCCCAATCATTTGAGTTAACCCTATTACAGCGGTAATACTGAATATTTTAGATAAACTGACGCGACCAAAAACGTTAGTAATAATCGCTAGAATGTTAAGTCCTAAATACAGTAAAGCTACGGGACGAATGAAGTTTTCGCCAAACTGAGCTTCTTTTAACTTTCTGTAGGATGTGAATCCCTGATATAAGAATCCAATATTTAAAGCGATCAGAGCTAACCGCAGAAAAATACCATCTCTGACTAATATATTAATCAGTACTAACAGAATATACAAGCCCACAATTGTTAACCAATGCGTAAGGTCTGACCTGGAAATTGTTTTCCAAATATGAATGGTTATAACGAGTAGTAATACAAACTGTGTAAGCTCAATATATAAAGACGGGGAATCAGATTCGAAGAAAGGAACTAAATTTAATACAACTATCAGCGTAGCAACAATGGGAATAGGTTTTATGGCATCAAATGTCGACTTTTCTAACTGCTGCTTTAATTCGAGTTGCCGTAGTTTTTTAAAAGTACGATTAATCCAGAAGAAGAACGCAATACCTACTAAAATCAATACTACCCGATTATCCCAGGAGGAGTTGATAAAATAGCTTAATATCTTTCTTTGGCCTACATAGGAATTTTTAAAAAATCCCTGGATACTATCATGATCTGAAAAAGTAGGTGCTGACCATATGAAGGGCGATTCCTTATTAAAAACGCTACCAACTGAGCTGTTTAAGCGTTCATCAATTAAGGTTTGAAGATCCGTGACGGTTAAATTATACGATGAAACTTCGGCTAGCAATTTACTTACCGAATCTAAATTAGCCGTAGCTGATTTTCCTGATTTCTGTAACCGTTCTTTTAATTCCTTAACCTGTCCATTAAATAACTGTTTGGCTGAGCTGTCCCTTTCATTGACAGAAAGCAAAGAGTCATTACTTAATCCTACTACTGATTCGGTACTTCGTTGTAATTCATTGCTTGATTTAGTTAACGACTTCTGCCAATTTGACAAGCGTGTTTGGGCATCTTTTAAAATAAGGCGGTAACTTAAAAGATCTTTACTGTCAATTAATTTATTACTAGCACTTAAATCCTCTTTAATGGGATCAACACTTGTTTTAACTTCCTCTAATCCATTCTGTATTCTGCTAATGCCATACCCTTTTTTATTAGCAGCATTTATCTCTGTTATGGCTGCCTGTGCTTTTTGCAGTTTAAATAGTAATGTGTCAGGTATTGAATAGGCAGAATCCCTTTTGGTAACTGAGCCAGTTTGAGCAAAGCTCTGGGACGACCTGCTTATACTAATAAAACATAAAAAAATTGACAAGAGATAATACTTGTACTTTGACGTTCTTTTAAAAACTGAGATACTTGATTTACCCACATTCATAAGCATTGAATCACGTTAGGAGCACATAGGCTCTTCCATAGATGCCATTATTTCCAAAAAAACCGTACAATGATCTATTTTTCAAATAGTTCATGGAAATAAATGAATTATATTTTACTGATTTTCAGATACTTACAACTATTACTTGGGACTTCTACGAACCTCTGATTCATAGAAAGCAGTAATTCCCAGTCTGATATATGCTTCTTAAAATGAATACTCCCTACTCTAAAATAGCAACCCCTATACTCATGATCAATAAGCATAACTATCTATTCAATTATTATTGGTCTATAGTTAGATAATAAACGTAAAAAAAGGAACCTCTGGGCTCCTTGTGTTAAGTCATAGTGAAATGTAGATTTCAACTAATTTATCAAACTTTTTTTTTGTTTTTCACCTATACTGATTCAATATCTAATAACTTCAATACTTAAGTCCATTTGTTAAAAAACTTTTAGTTGTGACAGCTCTTACTACTTCGCTGCAATACAACAGTAAACCTTCTTCATCCAAAATATCCCAAAGTTTATATTCTGAATTTTGCTGAATGTAATAAGCTACTGAATATGAGACAGCACTGGTAAGATCGCCGATTAATTTGATGCGATCTGTTACGCCTTCCAGCCCACTGGAAACGACTAATGCCTTCGCCCAGAACTTACCGGTTTCCGTCACCGCTACCTGTTCAATTCCTTTTTTCAACCCATCAATTTTTTCTTTTGTCCAGATATCTCTATTATACGTTACCGCACTTCTGGTTACAATGTGACGAGTGTCTATGGTAGATAGAACTTCTGCTAATTTTTGTCTTTGATCTGAGTTCAACATGGGTGGATTTTTTTAGGTATGCAATCATAGTAAAAAAATATTATATGTCGACAAATCTCTCCCTTATAATCGTCTAAGCTAGCCGCTCTTTTAACGAATCAAGTCTTATTATACTATATCAATTTAATGGATAACGCGAGTATTATTTAAATAAATAAACTCAGTATATTATCAATAATCATTCTTTATTTAACAAGTCAATTTTTAAAATAATGCTGTTTAAGATCTTAGTTATTGGTCTGCCATTCTCTTTTATAAATTAGTTAAATGACTTCTTTTACATTCGATTCTAAGGATTTTCTTTCTGTCCAGATACTTCCAGCTTTTCCATTATCCTCCCGTGTATAGAGGAGTCGGCCGTATTTCTGCCATTATCCGCTATCAAGTTGACTAGAGAAGACTACCGTTTCTTATACTCCATTCTAGTTGCAAACCAATACACCTCACTTATAATTCTAATAACCAGTAGTTTATATTCTAAAATACTTTATTTAGCCATACGTCACCTATACCTTAGATGCGTCGTCACTACCACGATCAGAACATTGGCAGCCCCTCCTTACAATATTTTCTTTAATGAAATCTCATAAAATTGACTATTAATCCAGCAGATGCCTTTTTTTTGCATAAAATTTACTGTATCCCTTTTGATCCAATAACAATGGCTTACTCAGAAGATCCCGCTTTCAACGAAAGCAGTCACCGCACCGCCATTGGTGTGGTAGTTGTATTCCTTATCCTGCTCTGCCTTATCATTTTGCCCGTTTTCGATTATAGCGAAACGCCAGCAACTCCACGTACTACGACAGGTGATGTAGCCATCGAAGCAAAAACGGCTGATCAGCCTGCTGCGGACAAGCACGAATAATATTCTCTTTGTTTAATACCAAAAGAGCCAGACCTGAAAACGGGCCTGGCTCTTTTGGTATTAAATAGTTCAAACAGCTCACATCTGTTTTTTCTTCTTTTTCTTCACCTTCGAAAGACGATCTTCTTCTTCCTGAATCAAGCTACGCCAGTCTGTATTTTTCTCAGATTCTACGCTCAAATCAATTGTGGCCTCATAGTCGTTATTGTCAATAGTCAAGACTTTAATAGGCTTTGTCAAATACGTTTCGATTTCTTTTAGCGTTGGCCTTTCCTCCGTGCTGCAGAACGAAACGGCATTTCCTCTACTCGTACCACGACCCGTTCGCCCTACCCGGTGCACATAATTTTCAGCCTGTTCAGGCAAATCATAATTCACAACGTAATCAACGTTCGCAATATCAATGCCCCGGGCACTTACGTCCGTTGCAATCAGGATTCTGGTGTCTCCTTTTCTGAACTGATTTAATACCTGCAAACGATCCATTTGTTCCTTGCCTCCGTGAATCGTTTCACTTTTAATATTCACCCGTTCCAATGCTTTATTGACCCGCTCGGCCCGTACTTTAGTTCGAACGAAAACCAGCATTTTCTTTTCTGGGTTTTCATTGATCAATCGCTCTAAAAAGAAGCGTTTGTCATCCATCTCGACAAAAGCAACGGAATGATCAATATTTTTGGAAACAGGGTCTTTCGGAGAAATCTGAATTCGAATGGCATTAGTTACCAATGAATAAGCCAGATCCTTAATGGTTTCGTTAATAGTTGCCGAGAAAAATAAAGTCTGGCGTTTTTTAGGCAAGTATTTTATCAAATCCTGAATATCCTTGATGAAACCCAAATCCAGCATATGATCGGCTTCATCGAGAATAAGGAATTCCACGGAGTTCATTTTTATATAGCCCTGGCTGGCCAGATCGAACATCCGACCGGGCGTAGTAACCAGAATATCAATACCTTCCTGTAATTTTTCAATCTGCGGTCCTTGCTCTACTCCACCAAAAGTACAGAACGACTTCACTTTAGAGTGATGACCAATCTGTTGAAAAACTTCCGTAATCTGAAGAGCTAATTCCCGGGTTGGAACCATCACGATACACTTGATACCGGTACTTTTTTTCGAATATTTACTTTCGTGAATTTTACTAATCACGGGAATCGCAAAAGCCGCCGTTTTACCCGTTCCGGTCTGGGCAATAGCTAATACATCCTCCCCTTTTAAAATGGGTGGGATGGATTTAAACTGAATGTCCGTTGGTCGTTTAAATCCTAACTTGGTTAAGCTTTTTTTGATTTCAGGAGCTATGTGATAATCGTCAAATTTCATGGGTAGTTTTCAGTTGTCTGTTTGCAGTTTTCAATGATCCCTCCTGTAGCCGTTCGTTTGCAGAATACTAATTGCTTTGCTGCTATCTATGCGGATGTTCCAGCAAAAAACGGAAATCCATTCATCTACAGTCTGCTGTCTTTGCATACCAATGCCAGCTTTTTCGCTGGCAACAACCGCTATATACATGCTAATTCTCAGTTTTCGGATCGATGGTAACTAAGAAGTGCTTTAATGCAGATGTCAGGCATCAACACTTAACCAAGCATTAATCCAGTGTTTCCAGATATAATTCTTCTACTTTTTTACGAGCCCAGGGCGTTTTTCTCAAAAAAACCAGACTCGACTTAATACTTGGATTATGCGTAAAACACTTAATCCGAATTCGCAGACCCAGCTGGTCCCAGCCGTAGTAATCAACCAAATGGAATAAGATCATTTGCAAAGTCTTGCCATGTAAGGGATCTTGCATTTTTCTGTTTTCAGTTTATAATTTTCGGTTTTCAATTGAAAACTATAGAATTAACAATCCATTCTCGCGGAGTTTTTCTCCGGTTGGTGAGTTCAGAAACCGGTCAAAATTTCCCATTCCTTTGCTCTCGTAATCCTGCCTTAATTTTTCCAATGTCATGGGTTCCTTAGCCTTAATCTGTAATTGCGGTAATACGTCCTGCAACCACTGTCCTTCGACAGCCCGGGTTTCCAGCCCCCATTCCTGCTTCCGATCATAAAAAACAACTTCGGCTCGCTGTACGACCCGCTTTCGCTGTATTTCCTCGTAAAAAGTTACGGAAGGCTCTTTACCTAACCAAAGGGCCCAGGCATTGGGGCGAAAATCATCCGCGGTTTCTTCCAGACTACTTTGAATAAATTCCGGAGAAATGGTCGTTTCCGGAACCTGAAAATCAAACCAGTCCTGCAAAGGAAATTCAAAACAGACCCCGTGCATATAGTTAAAAAGCGATTTACGCAAACCTTCCGCAAACAGGTCATGATTGGCTCCGGTAGGGTCTGCGTGATCTAAATCATTATCAGCGAAACCACCAAAATCCGGTCCAATGCGTTGCACATCGAAGGCCATGGGCTGTAATCCCACCGGACTGTGAGCTGTCATGGCAAAGCGATGCCAGAACCCTGACTGTACAACTCCCGACTCAAATAACTGCCGTACCATTTCCAGCGAATCAATCGTCTCCTGCGTCGTTTGCGTGGGGAAACCGTACATCAGATACGCATGGACCATGATTCCGGCCTGCGTAAAATGATCGGCCACCCGAGCGACCTGAGCCACCGTAACACCTTTTTTCATGCGTTCGAGCAGCCGGTCAGAGGCTACTTCCAATCCGCCTGATACAGCAATGCAACCGGAGGCTTTCAATAACTGGCATAAATCAGCGGTAAAGCTTTTCTCAAATCGAATATTCGTCCACCAAACGACAGTTAGTTTCCGTCGGATAATCTCCAGGGCCAGATCCCGCATTAAGGCCGGAGGAGCGGCTTCGTCCACAAAATGGAACCCATTCTGACCCGTTTGCTCGATAATTTCCTCAATCCGATCGCACAATAAGGAAGCGGTCAGCGGTTCATAACGCTTGATGTAATCCAGGGTTACGTCACAAAACGAACATTTCCCCCAGTAACAACCGTGAGCCAGCGTAAGCTTGTTCCAACGTCCGTCGCTCCAGAGTCGGTGCATGGGGTTCACGACTTCAATGACTGACAAGTAATCGTTGAGCGGTAACTCCCGGTAATCGGGTGTTCCCGTATCCCGCTGAGCTATGTCGCGTTCTCGGGTACCGTTCAGGTAATGTACATTTCCATCTACCAGAGTGAAAACTCGCTTTAACTGGTCAATAGAGCGGGCACCGTCCAGATATTCCAGTAGGTGCAGTAAAGGAGCCTCGCCATCGTCAAGAGCTACAAAGTCCAGGTATTCAAAAACGCGGGTTTCTTTCAGCGAACGTAATTCGGTATTAGCATAACCGCCTCCCATCACAACTTTAATATCCGGATGGTGCGTTTTCAAGTAACTACCACACTTCAATGCTCCATACAAATTCCCCGGAAAGGGTACGGTCAGACAAACCACGGTAGGATTCCATTGCTGAATTTTTTCTTCCAGCAAATCGGTCAGAATCGTTGAAATCTGGGTATCGGGAGCCTGTAAGGCTTCGTGTAACTCATCGAAATGCGTGGCCGAGCGACCCAACCGTTCAGCATAACGACTAAATCCAAAATGGGGATCAACGGCTTCGGTAATCAAATCGGCCAGATCTTCGAGGTATAAAGTCGCAAAATGCCGGGCTTTATCGTGCGTTCCCATGGTTCCGAACGCCCAGTCCAGGTCATCCAATTGGCTAAATCGGGAAGCTTCGGGCAGGTAATTGCGATCACAAATGGCGTGAGCCAGCGTCGGATTTTTATTCTGAAGAAACCGGATCACCGGGTTAATGGTCTGAATGTATTCGTCCCGCAGGGAATAAATCCGGTAACTATTGTCCGAAAGCTCAATATCATCAGAAGCCACCAGAGTATCGAACAGGGTCCGTAAACCCTGAGTCGAAAAAAGTCGGAGAATCACTTCAATGCCCAAATCGGCTTGATGTGATTCGATGTTTTTAGTATTCAAAAAGCCTTTCAGATACGCCGTCGCTGGGTACGGAGTATTTAATTGCGTGAAAGGCGGGGTGATGAAGAGAACTCGTTGTGTCAAGGTGCTGCTACGTTGGCGGTACAAAGGTACGCTTTTCCAGGCTAACGAAACAGCGGGAAATTGATTCCAAATAAATGCTATCTTTAAGCATCCCTTTGTAAACCTGCTTTCTTCGCATCGTATGTCCTATCTTTCCACTCTTAAAGTAGGTCTATTTCTGGTTGGCCTTGTCTTTCTGAAGCCCTGGGCTTGTGTCGCCCAGCAGTTTAGTCTCGAATCCATTAAAACGTATCCGTTTCCCGCCGATCTTACGGCTTCGGCTCAGGGCTCTACCATTGCCTGGTCGTATAATGAACAGGGTCGAAGAAATGTGTACGTCGCCGAAGGGCCCGCTTTTTCTGCCCGTAAACTTACCAATTACACCAAAGATGATGGACAGGAGATCAGCAGTTTAGCTATTTCTGCGGATGGAAAGTGGGTCGTGTACGTCAGAGGGGGCGATCACGGTTCTAATTGGGACCCCAACGTTGGTGTTAATGTCGATAATCTTCCTTTTCCTCCCCGCGTTGAAATTTGGGCCGTACCCTTTGCGGGCGGTGTGCCGAAGCTATTAAGCGACGGAGATATGCCCGTTATCTCACCCAAAAGTGACGCCGTTGCTTTCATCAAAAATGGCCAGGCCTGGTCGGTACCCATCAGCGGATCAGCTCCAGCTAAAAATCTTTTCACCAGCAAAGGAGGTACTTATGGACTGGAATGGTCTCCTGATGGTTCAAAACTGGTTTTTGTATCGGATCGTGGCGATCATTCGTTGATTGGCGTTTACACGAACCCTACTTCAGCGATTAAATGGATTGCCCCTTCGTTTTCGAATGACCGCAGCCCACGCTGGTCGCCCGATGGGAAAAAAATTGTTTTCGTACGTACACCCGGCTCGGGGGGCGTGCCAGATTCCATACTGGTACGTAAACATCGTCCGTGGGCTATTATGGTTGCGGATCTAACCTTAGAAAAAGCTATTCAACTCTGGAAAGCTCCCCCTACTCTAGCGGGTTCAGTTCCTACTACCAACGGCGGATTTAACCTACACTGGGCAGCCCAAAACCGCATTGTTTATCTGTCCTACGAAGACGGCTGGCCACATCTGTATTCCATTCCAGCGACGGGAGGTAATCCCTTATTATTAACGCCCGGAAACTTCATGGTAGAACACGTGAAGCTCAGCTCAAACGGACAGGTATTAATTTTCAGTGCGAATACGGGCCCGGATGTTCTTGATATTGACCGTCGGCACGTAGCTCAGGTGTCCATAGATCAGGCCAATATGCGAGTGCTAACTCCCGGAACGGGTCTGGAGTGGACGCCCGTCATTACCGGAGATCAAGCCTCTATCGCTCTCATCAGTGCGACTGCCCAGCGGCCTCCACTTCCGGCGATTATCTCTCTGAAAGACAACCCCATTAAGTTAATCGGTTCATCGCAGTTACTTGCTTCCTTCCCGCAATCGGCTTTAGTTACTCCTAAACAAGTGGTATTTACTACCCCAGACGGTTTTCAGGTGTATGGGCAGTTATTCGAACCTGCGGGTACCTCGTCCGAGAAACGACCAGCAATTGTCTACGTTCATGGTGGTCCGCAGCGACAGATGTTACTGGGCTGGCATTATTCCGATTATTATGCCAATGCCTATGCCACGAATCAATACCTGGCCAGCCTGGGGTTTGTGGTGTTATCAGTTAATTATCGACTGGGCATTGGGTATGGGTACGAATTGCATCAGCCCGAACGGGCCAGCACCAACGGAGCCTCTGAATACGTAGATATTAAGGCGGCGGGAGAATGGCTGGCGAAACAACCCTCTGTCGATGCCAGTCGCATTGGCATTTATGGCGGTTCTTACGGTGGATACCTCACTGCCATGGCCCTGGGACGGGATTCCAAACTCTTTGCAGCCGGAGTTGATATACACGGCGTGCATGACCGCACTGCCGAACGAATGACTCCCGGTCGTTACGAAAAAGCTCCTGATGCCGAATTAGCCGCGAAAACAGCCTGGGAATCTTCGCCCATAGCTTACGTTACTACCTGGACCTCCCCGGTATTGATCATTCACGGCGACGATGACCGGAATGTTCGCTTTAATCAAAGCACCGATCTGATTCAGCGACTGGAGGCCAAAGGCGTGACGCTGGAAACGATGATTATTGTGAATGATACCCACCACTGGATGAAGCATGCCAATTCCCTGAAAGCGGGTAACGCTACGGCTGAGTATTTTCAGAGAAAACTTAAAAATAAAAAATAATAACTCATCCATTCTACCATTCAATCCCTTACTAGCCAGCAGCCGGTAAGGGATTT
>CAJYHS010000168.1 GCA_913774715.1 uncultured Siphonobacter sp.
CTTTCACTTTCACGGTATAGCTACCTGCCGTATTGACGGTAATGGATTGAGTTTTTGCACCAGTACTCCATTCGTAACTACTATTGCTGGGAACGCTTAGTATCACCGAACTTCCTTCACAAACCACGCTGGCCGAAGCTGTAATCTCGGGAGCAGCAATCGCTGAACTTAAGCTTACGGTAACCGGAGCCGAATTTCCAGACTCACAGCTGCCATTATCTTTGATTTTTACAGTATAATTTCCTGCCTGCCGTACCGTAATGCTTCTTCCGGTCTGTCCATCGCTCCATACAAAATTAGAACCAGCTCCATTAGCCGTTAAAACCGTGCTGCCTCCGGGGCAAAACGTTAAACTCGACGCAGTAATACTTGGCGTACCCACGCCACTAGGAACCAGAAATGGTGGAGCAAAGGCCGAGTTACCTACGCCATCTTTGCTGCGAGCGTAATACGTTACTCCCGACTGCCCGGTAATACTCTGCCCTGAAGAGGCGGCTCCATTACTCGCATTCACCCAGAGGCTCTGTCCCGTAGCATTCTGAAGACTTAAACCAAACTGGTTTGAACCCGCACAGGTAAATGCCATTTGTAACATACTAGCCGATGACTGAGGCTGTGAGGCTCCTAAAAAGTTGGTATTGTTAATGGCATCAAACCAGGCCTGCCCGTGTTTTTTATGATTGTCTGAACCGTAAAAGTGAGCAGGATCGGCGGGGTTACGAGGGTTTTGAATATTGTCCGTTTCAGGTCCTTTGAAGCAGTTAGCCACGCGTTCAGCCACAAAATTCTGTCCCTGAATAGTATTAGCACTAGTAAAGGTGGCATTACCAGCTCCTACGTATAAGGAGGCTCTTGCAATCATCCAGGAAAGATTTTTTCCACCAAAATCAGCTCTGGATTTCTCAATGACTGTCTTTAACTGATTATAATACGTTTCTGGATTAGTGTTATTCAAACCATCCCATTCACCCTGGTGCCATAATACACCTCGAATACCCGTTAGATTACCGTAGTATTGCAGGGACAGTCTCAGGTTCGCATAAGGCATTCCCATCGGAAGATTAAAATCGGCAAAAGGATTTTTGGTGGGTAATCCCTTTGCACTTTCTTCCCAGTTATAAGCCCCGGTTGCAGAAAAGGCAGCATTAATAAACAGAATAGGTACGTTGTATCGCTGAGCTAACAAATCACCTAAATGCCCCCAGTGCCAAGCCGTATATCCATAAGGAGCATACTTGATATGAGCCGTCATTTTATTGAATTCCGGAAAAGAATTTCCCGGTTCCTGGCTATTACTTTCATTCCCCGTAAAATTGGTAATGACGTTAATACGGTCGTCTTGTGGTTCAGGAATATCGGTTTGTTCCTCACGCCCCTGAGCATTCGACTGCCCTGCAATCACAAATACCTCTCCTACTCCCACACGTTCGACGGTAGACGTTGAAAGTACATTTCCGCCCGCAGAAGAGCGAACTTCCACATTATACCAGCCTCCAGAAACCTGAACAGTTCCCTGAAAATTTCCACTTCCAGCACTGATTTGAGTCCAGTTAGTACTGGTTCCCTGTCCGTTGCGAGCTACAAAGCGGGCTTCAATTTTGTCGGCGTTGTTAGAATAGTTACCAGAGACGGTTACACTGGCATTGTTACCAGCATTTCGTTGAAAAACGATTCGTTTTACTGGAAAAGTGATCGTTACCTGAGCAAATACGCTTGCGGATATCAATAGGCAAAGGCAACTAATTAAGAAGGTAAATTTTAATTTCATATACTATTGGTTAATCTATAAACAATGGCAAGTTGGGCAAGAAAAATCTAACAAAAATAAAGTTAAAAGTCTTTAATCCATAGGGCTTAACAGAATATTAAGTTTTTTTCACATTTGAAGTTTTTTCATTTAAAACGGCGGTATTAACTCAGCTTTATTCACCAATACCTGATAGTATTAACTTAAAAAATAGCCCTTTAATACGTCATTTTACTCAATATTTTCTTCTGAATCCCCCCCGCAGTAAATACACCAATTGTGTATGCCCATAAGTCTGACCATAAGAAACCCTGACCTAGAATTAATCGGCCAGGTAAAGTTCGGCGAAGTTCATTTATCCATTCTGCCTGATACAATTGACTGATTTCTATCAAATAACAAATGGCCAGACTGACTAGCATTAGTCGTATAACCTGAAAAGAGGGAAACAACAAAGCCATTAACCAAAAAATCATTACCGCCCATAGAGCATCCCCTATCCACAAAGGGATAGTAGCTATCTCTCTGGAAATAAGTCCAATACCGATGGTGATGAGAAAAAGAAAGGTGTAAATCAGCCGGGCTTTGGTAATCATCTGAAGTTCTGCCGCTTGATTCCCTCCAATAAATATTCTAGTCCGTTGAGTTTAATCTCATACATGGTCTGAAGCAACATGCCCAGCTTCCCATCGGGAAAACCTTCCCGGGCAAACCATTCCAGATAAGATATAGGCAAGCTTGAAATCAAGGAACCCTTATGTTTCCCGAATGGCATTTTATAAGTAGTTAAATCAATTAATAGAGCGGTATTTCCCTGAGGGCCTTCTGTATTCATTTCACAAAGATAAACAATCAGAAATTCTATGGCTTCAACTAAGGATAGGTTATCACTTTTTAGTTTTAAAAGGTCAAAATATTGAGATACTAACTTTTTCTCAGTCTTAAATTTCAGTTACTTTTAACCCTCTGTTCATGTATTTCTATTGACTTTCTTTCATGAGTGATTTGTTGCCTCATCGGTATTTTATCGTTAATAAACCCTTCAATATGTTGTCTCAGTTCGTGGGAGCTGGCGACATGAATATGCTCGGCAAGCTGGATTTTGACTTTCCAGAGGGCACCCATTGCATTGGAAGACTGGATAACAAATCCGAAGGATTACTTCTGTTAACTACCAACAAGAAGGTTACTAAGCTGTTATTTCAGGGTGATGTTCCCCATGAACGTAAGTATTTGGTTCAAGTATACAAGCAGGTAAGTTCTGAATCGCTGGAAGCTTTACGTACGGGTGTCCTTATTCCCTTGACGGGAGACCTCCATTACAAAACCACGCCCTGCCAGGTAGATATCGTTGAAAAGCCCATTGGTCTTTTTCAGAGTGGATGGGAATACCCCGAAGATCGTCCACATACCTGGTTACTTATCTCATTAACCGAAGGGAAGTTTCGACAAATCAGGAAAATGATGAAAGCCATTCATCATCACTGCCAACGACTCATTCGGGTATCGATTGAAGATATTACTCTGGAAGATTTACAACCTGGCGAGGTTCGGGAAATATCCGAAGAAGAATTTTTTCGAAAATTACGCATTACTAACTGGGAATAAAAAAAGAGAGCGGCTTGCACCGCTCTCTTTCAATGTATATCCAGAACAACCTATTCTTCCGTAATGGTTTCTGGTTTTTTAGCCGTGATCGTCAACGTTTCGCTGGTACCATCATGGTCGGCTAGTAGAATATCACCTTCGGCCAGATCTCCTTTAAGAATTTCTTCCGCAACGGGATCTTCCAGATAACGCTGGATGGCTCGGTTCAGCGGACGAGCTCCGTACTGCGGATCGTATCCTTTCTTGGCAAGGAAGTCTTTCGCAGCTTCCGTCAGCTCTACGCGGTAACCCAGCGTAGTGATGCGGGCGAAAAGTTTTCCAAGCATCAGTTCAATAATCCGATGCAGGTGTTCGCGTTCGAGTGAGTTAAAGATGATGACATCATCCAAACGGTTCAGGAACTCAGGTGAGAATGCCTTACGCAGAGCATTCTGAATAGTACTTTTCACCGCTTCGTCCTGACCATCCACCCGAGTTTTGGTCGCAAACCCAATTCCTGTTCCGAAATCTTTCAGATCACGAGCTCCGATGTTCGAAGTCATGATAATGATTGTATTCCGGAAGTCAACCCGACGACCTAAACCATCTGTCAGAATGCCGTCATCCAGCACTTGTAACAGAATGTTAAATACATCCGGGTGAGCTTTTTCGATCTCATCGAGCAATACTACCGAGTAAGGCTTGCGACGGATTTTCTCCGTTAACTGACCTCCTTCTTCGTAACCCACGTATCCCGGAGGAGCCCCCACGAGACGGCTTACGCTGAATTTCTCCATGTATTCAGACATATCGATTCGAACCAGCGAATCTTCTTTGTCAAATAAATGAGAGGCCAGCACTTTCGCTAACTCCGTTTTACCTACCCCCGTTGGGCCTAAGAAAATGAACGAGCCAATCGGTTTTTTCGGATCCTTCAAACCAACCCGCGTCCGCTGAATGGCTTTGGAAAGTTTGGCAATGGCCGATTCCTGACCGATCACTTTTCCTTTCAGATCCTCTGCTAGGGTTAGTAATTTCTTACCTTCATCGCTAGAGACGCTACGCACAGGAATACCCGTCATCATCGCTACTACTTCTGCAACGTTATCTTCCGTTACCGTGTAACGACGGGTTTTGGTATCTTCTTCCCAGCGTTGTTTCGCTTTATCGAGTTGCTCCAGCAATTTCTTTTCACGATCCCGTAACTGGGCTGCTTCTTCGTATTTCTGCGATTTAACAACCTGATTTTTCTGCTTTTTCACCTCTTCAACTGCTTCTTCCAGTTGAATGATGTCTTCAGGAACCGAGATATTATTGATGTGTACGCGAGCACCTACTTCATCCAATACGTCGATGGCTTTATCGGGCAGGAATCGGTCAGAAATGTAACGTTCTGACAATTTCACCGCAGCCTCCAGAGCTTCGGGCGTATAATTAACGTGGTGGTGTTCTTCGTATTTATCTTTGATATTGTTGAGAATTTCAATGGTCTCTTCAATGCTCGTAGCATCAACCATGACCATTTGGAAACGGCGGGCTAAAGCACCATCTTTCTCAATATACTGCCGATATTCGTCCAGCGTCGTCGCTCCAATGCATTGGATATCTCCACGAGCCAGAGCAGGCTTAAACATATTGGAAGCATCCAGTGAGCCAGAAGCTCCACCAGCTCCAACGATGGTATGAATTTCGTCAATGAAAAGAATCACTTCAGGTGATTTTTCCAGCTCATTCATAACCGCCTTCATCCGCTCTTCAAACTGACCACGGTATTTAGTACCAGCTACCAGCGATGCCAGATCAAGAGTCACGACGCGTTTACCAAAGAGTACGCGGCTTACTTTCTTCTGAACAATGCGAAGAGCCAGACCTTCAGCGATGGCAGTTTTACCAACGCCAGGTTCCCCGATCAGAATAGGGTTATTTTTCTTACGGCGAGATAAAATCTGAGCTACCCGCTCAATTTCTTTCTCACGACCCACGATGGGGTCCAGCTTGCTTAATTCAGCTAACTTGGTGAGGTCACGGCCAAAGTTATCCAACACCGGAGTACGGGATTTCTCTGCTCCTGGCTTACCAGATTCACTACGAGGGCTGGAACCAAACATGCGGCTGTCTTCATCATTGTCGTCCGTATCCGGGCCGGCATTGATATTGGGGTTTGATTGATATTCCAGCATTTCCTTAACGATTTCGTAGTTCACATTGAACTTATGAAGAATCTGAGTCGCAATATTGTCTTCGTCCCGAAGGATGGCTAACAATACGTGTTCAGTGCCAATCAACTGGGTCTTGAAGACTTTCGCCTCCAGATGAGTCATTTTAAGTACCTTTTCCGATTGACGAGTCAAAGGAATATTGGCCATGTTCCGAACGCTGTGCGTTGCTGTTCCCTTCGTAGCTTGCTCGATTGTCATTCGCAACTCATCGAGGTTGATACTTAATTTTTTTAACAGGGCAACAGCCACGCCTTCGCCTTCACGGATCATGCCCAAAAGCAAATGCTCTGTCCCGATGTAGTCATGCCCTAATCGCAGAGCTTCTTCTCGGCTCAAAGAGATGACTTCTTTCACGCGGTTTGAAAATTTCGCTTCCATACTTGAGGTTTAGCGTGCTTTATTTAACCGGCTAACGCCGGAAGAACAGCTATTGTTCATTTATAATCCAGAATCTATATAATCTGCTGGTTTTATACTGTCAACGTATTTTCTGTTGATGTATTTTTCATAGAAGCCTTCAAAATTGATCGAGCCTTATTTCCCTGACAGAATAATAAATCAAGAATACTTAAATTAGGAAAAAATTGTTCCCCGAAATTTTGACGGTAAGGTACGGGCTGGTAAAAACCGCGTTCCTGAGGGTCTATTTTGGGTGAAATCAGGTCCCTGGCATCCACTAAAGGCATTTCGTAGGCTTCCTCGTAGACTTCCGTTTCCTTAAACTTGTTGGAAACTCGCAGGAAATCTTGACAAACTGTCAGCATCTGAGTATTAAGATCGTACAAAAAGTCAGGCTTCCCCTCATAAATCTTTCTGAATTTCTCTTCAAAGTATTCAAAAAACGGGGCTTTTCGATAAGCTGCATCAATTGCCCCCCAATGACGCTTAATCCAGGGTTGACGATAATCTATCTTACTATCCTTGATCAACGTCTTATTCTTACTTCGTCCATCCAGAACGGGCACTATTAATGAGTCTACTCCCTGAGCCGTTAGAATCTGACAACGATTCCTATAAGTCTGTTTCTGAAAGTGTTCGTGTTTTTCCAGGAGAACCGTCTCAAACTTTTCATAACACGTCCAGAATTCCAACCCTGGGAGATACTGAATTTCTACAACTATGGTATTATTTTCCGACATTTGCAACTAAATCACTTTTTTAAAGAAAGCCAAAATTTCTCAAGTGTCAAATTATTTTTTAACTTTTGTAGTTATTAAGTAAGTCTGGTGATAATTTGAATTTATTTGATTACATAAATGGTATTATTCCGAGTTATATCCCGCATACCTTTTAAGATTCTTTATCTTTTTTCGGATGTCCTTTTCTTTCTGATTTACTACATCTTTGGCTACCGAAAACAGGTGGTAATGAATAACCTGGCGGCTGCATTCCCCGAAAAATCAGAACAGGAACGTGAGAAAATTGCCAAAGAGTTCTTTCAGAATTTCTGCGATTTTATCGTGGAGACTATTAAAACGCTTACGATTTCTGAGAAAGAACTCCAGAGCCGCATGAAATTAGAAAATTCCGAGATTTTACATCGGTTAGTCAATGAAGAAAACAAGACTATTTTTACGATGTTAGGTCATCAGATGAATTGGGAATGGGCTTCCTTAAGCATCGCCAGTGTAGGAATTCCAGTGGATGTGATTTATAAACCTCTTTCCAATCCATTTTTCGAGAAATTCATGCTGGAGATACGTTCGCGTTTCGCCATTAAGCCTATTTCCATGTATAATATCCTGCGGGATATGGTAAGTCGCAAGAATGAACCCCGAGCCATTGGAACTTTGGCCGATCAGGCTCCCCACCATCCTGACTCAGCATACTGGTCTAAGTTCTTTCATCAGGAAACGGATTTTTTTAATGGTACCGAAAAATTGGCTCGCAAATTCAATACGCCCCTCGTTTTTGGTAAAATCGTCAAAATTAGCCGAGGCCATTACTGCTTTAAACTGGAATTGATAGCAGAACCTACTTATAAAGATGTTGCGTCCGGTCAACTTACGGAAGAGTACGTTCGCTGGCTGGAAAATACCTTACGTGAACAACCTGCTACGTGGCTCTGGTCTCATAAACGTTGGAAGCACAAACGGGAAACTCATCCCACAGAAGATGAGATGGTTTTGGCATAACCAAAAGAAGAGGGCTGATCATGTGATAGATCAGCCCTCTTCTTTTAGGTAGTATTATTCCTGCCACTCTCCTAGCCCTTCTCTAATAACGGTAACATCGTCGTCTGTAGCGTCCAGAATCGTCGATGGTATTAAGCCTCCCGGACCACCGTCAATAATCAGATCAACCTTATGCTGGAACAGGTGAAAAATCTCTTCCGGATCAGTAGGATATTCCATGAAATCATCCTCTGACTTAATGGAAGTAGTAATGATTGGGTTTCCTAATTGACTCACGATTTCCCGCGTGATAGCATGATCCGGAATCCGAATCCCAATTGTTTTCTTTCGGGGATTCAATGATCGGGGCAGTTTATTGCTGGCAGGTAAGACAAACGTGTATGGCCCCGGCAGAATTTTCTTCATGGTCTTGAAAGCCACATCTGATACTTTCGCGTAATCAGTGATATGGCTTAAATCATTGCAAATAATTGAAAAATCGCTCTTTTCTGGTTTAATACCTTTGATCTGAGCAATCCGTTCAACCGTACGGGCATTATGAATATCTCCCCCCATTCCATAAACTGTGTCCGTTGGATAAATCACAATTCCTCCCTGCTTTAGCACATCGAGTACTCGGGCAATTTTGCGGGGTTCGGGGTTAAGTGGATGAATACTTACTAATTCGGCTGGCATGGCTTTACAATTCTAATACCGTCGGATTCTCTGGTATCCACGATAGATTTGATAAAAAGGTATCCTAAGTTGACAGGCCCAGAGAATAGCCTGATAAGCTGAACTTAATGGTTGCAGAGATTGATGTAACGTAGCATATTTCTTCACGAGCGAATAATGCTCCAGATAAAAACACTGCCTCATTCCCTGCTTAAGCCGCCAGAGCAAAGCGAGTTTTTCGGCCGGCGTTCTGAGTAGATCAGCAGCTTTTTCACATACCACAAGAGTAGATTCCAGATGTTTGGTTCGACGTAAGGTCTGCTTGCTTGAATCTGAATTTTTTACCTGCCGATAAGCAACCCACACCTGATCCTGAAATGAATATTTCCAGTGCCGGGAGGCTCTCACTAAAAAATCAAAATCTTCATACACTAGCGACTCGTCGTAACCACTCAGGGCATCGTATACCAGCTTACGAGTCATGGCAGTAACCGTTAAAATTGGCGTACCAGATAGTACGGCTTCAAAAACATCCCCGCTAGGTACTGGTTGATAGATCTTTCCTTTTTTATTCCGTTTGTACCAAGTACCTAATGCTTTACCATTTTCACTCACTAACTGAGCATCCGAGAATACTGCCCCGTATTCTTCCGAAAGTGACTCCAAAGCATTTACCTGTTGTTGAATAGTAGGTGGAAATAAGTAATCGTCTCCGGCCAGATCAACGATGTATTTTCCTTTTGCTAAAGACAATGCCGCATTAAAACTTCGACAAATTCCCTTAGTATGAGTATTAACAATAAACTGATCGTCTGCACGAAGGAACGTCTGAATCACTTTCACGCTATTATCATAACTACCATCATCCACAATGATTAATTCAATAGCTGGGTAAGTCTGAGTGAATACGGAATTCAGGCATTCCTGAATAAAACGCTCATGATTGTAACATAAACAGATAATTGTAACTAAAGGCTGACTCATATTCCTTTCTTACAAAACCTTAATTCTAGCGATAACCTAGTTTTATTTTCATTTTGATTGATAGCAGCTCCATGTATTAAAAATGGCGTAAATAAAAGAGCCTGTCTATAAGCCGGATTAGGCCGAATTAAATCGAGCCCTCCTTTTACATCCACAATTCCTGGAACATGATATCCTAACCCGTTAATTCTGGCTCCCTTAGTTTCGCTGCGATACACCTTGGTTTCATTAAGTAAATGACTTTCGGGAAATACCGGCAAAGAGGAGTTTTCATCACAGCCAGCCAAAGGAATCCACAAATTAAGAACATTGGCCCAAATATCCAGATACCCATCACGATGGAGTGGATTAATATCCAGTGATTTAGGTCTGCTGATACGAAGAATAACAATCTCTTCATCCAGTAAAGGATTCTCAAGTTGTAGGGGATATTTAATGAAATCAGAAACTCTGGTACACAGTTGCTGAAAATCAATTTTAAAATCTTTAAAGGTCAGAAAACGAGTCTTTTGAATAACCTGATTATGTAATTCCTGAGTATTGAAATATAGATGATATTTTTCCGGACTAAAGTGATCTGGTAAATCGATTCCTATTTCTAGTGCTATAGATTTTAATAGGCTCGAAATATTTTCTTGGATCCGATTGAATTCTTCAACTGTTAATAAGTCAAATAGAGCATATCCGTCTTTCTTCCAAGATGTATTCATAATTACACTTGAACTGGGATTAAACAGCACCTGATCTATACCCCAGAAAAAGTCGCCTTCAATCTGGAAACTAAACGGTTCTTTATCTATCGTTAGCTGACAGTTCATTAAAGTCATGGGCTGGAATTTATGTTATTCTTTTTCTTCTCTGCGTTGAGTCGCGTCATCTAGGCTTTGATTAATTTCAAAACCTAAAATTAAGCCCAGAGCAACCAGATACAGCCAGATCATCAACGCTACTAACGTACCTACAGCTCCGTATAGCCGGTTATAACTAGCAAAGTTAGAAAGGTAGAAGGAAAAGACCTGAGTTATAAGAATAATCAGAATGGATGCTATTATGGAGCCTGGATTAAAAAATCGCCATCGTTTGTGCAGAGCTGGAGCAATGTAGTAAATCACTGAGACCGCCACGAATAATAAAATAAAAACGGTTAAATAACTTAACCCCTCAGCATACATATACGTAGAATCCACATTCAGAATTCCCTTGTCTACTAATTCATCTACTATTAATCGTCCAATAATCAATACGCCAATTGCTACTAACAATACTAATACTAACAGAAAGGTTAACAGAATAGAAATCAGTCGAGTTTTAATAAATCCTCGTTCATCGTGTGTGCGTTGGGTTATGTTAAAAGAACGCATTAATGCGATCATTCCGTTGGTAGCCGAAAAGAGGGCAAAAAAGAAACCGAAAGATAATACACCACTTCGTTTTCGACTTACAATATCGCTAATCGTGGGTTCTACTTCCCGATAAATACCCCTCGGCATGGCCTCTGAAAGAATAGTCATAATCTGATCATCCAGATTGGCAATGGGAATGTAAGGGATAAGCGTAAACAAGAAAATGATAGCTGGGAAAATAGCTAATGTAAAACTATAAGCAACAGCCGTTGCCCGCTGATCAATATCAAATTGAAGTACATTTGCTATTAACACCCGTAACAAATGATAAAGGGAAAAATCCCTACGGCGAACCCGTACTTTTCTTAACCAGCTTTTTACTTTTCGCTGAACCCGGTTGGTTTTAGTATTCGTTTTCCCCATCTGTAACGCCCTTACTCACCCTAATAAATATTATTCATTGACTGTAAAAGACGACTGTAATTTAGCTAGCAATTCAGCAGGAGCTAACACGGGTCGGTTCGTTTGAATATTGACAAAAACCAGCGTTACCTCTCCGGTATTTAGAAGGATCCCCCCCTCATTGACTAATTCAAAATGAAAAACAATACGAGCAGCCGGAGCTTGCCTGATACTGGTCCGTATCGTAATTACTTCGTCGTAACGAGCAGGTTTCAGGTAACGGGTTTTCATTTCATAAACGGGCATCATGATTCCTGACTCTTCCAGTTTTTTGTAGGGAAATCCGATACTCCTCAGGGCTTCTACTCGGCCAATTTCATACAAACGGGCGTAATTCCCGTAATACATGTAACCCATCTGATCCGTATCTGCATAACAAACCCGATACGGATGTTCGTGTTGAAAAAAACTCATACTTATTCTAGTAAAAGGAGCATCAAATCTGACTGATGCAGATATGATGCTCCTTTCATTTATTTTTTAATTCCTAACTGATTCAATGCGTCCTGATAGTCTTTTGCATTTTTAAGGTGTTCCTGATACGTCACTGCAAAGATGTGATATCCATTCAATTTAGGGCTGGCACAGAAATACATATAATCATGTTTTTCCCGATTCAGCACTGCATCAATTGAAGATTGCTCTGGAATATTGATGGGTCCCGGTGGCAGTCCTTTGTTGATGTAAGTATTGTAAGGGGATTTATACAGGAGTTGATTGTGTAATAACCTTTTGATTCCAAAATCACCGATCGCAAAAATCACGGTTGGATCTGCTCTTAGAGGTTCATTGACTGCCAGGTGATTCAGATAAACACCCGCTACACGGGGCTTTTCATCCTTTTTCTTAGTTTCAGCTTCTACAATACTTGCTAAGGTTATTACTTCCGTCTGGGTAAGATTCAGGGCTTTGGCTTTGGCTTTACGTTCATCCGTCCAAAACTTATCGTATTCGGACTTCATTCGTCCCATTAACTTTTGAGGCGTTGTGTTCCAATACACTTCATACGTATTAGGAAGGAACATGCTTACAATCGTCTCAGGCGTAAATCCGTAGAATTTGGCTACCTCCGGGTCATTTATCATTTTCTTGAATTCGGTAGAGTCGAATTCAAACTTTCCTCCTACTTTCTCTACCAACTCCTGTTTCAGACGAACATTATTGAACGTAAGTTTAACAGGGGCCTGATTACCTGAACGCAGGGCTTTAATGACTTCGTAGTTTCCAGCGTTGGGCTTGATTTTGTAACGACCGGGTTTCACATGATCATTGTACTTCAAAAACTTTGCCAGGAAGCGGAAATACATGACATCGTGAACCATTTTGTTCTTTTCTAAAGAATCCGTAACGGTTTCGATAGTGGCTGATTTCGTCGGTATTAATAAGTAAAAATCCCGTTTCCCCTGTACATTCAGATTAGAGGTGTACAAAATCTGCCACACGTAAAATGAGACAATAGGAATCAGAATTGAGAAAATGATAATGGCGTATTTTAAATACCTATTCTGAAGCATATAATTAGGGATCTACTGTCAAGATTGTTAAAACGTTGGGATGTGACTATACAGGAAAGCTAATTTGAAAACGTTCACCCAGGGCCTTCAGGTCTTCTATCACGGGAGCTAGCACCGGAATACCTTCCTGTCTACGCTGTGCCTCCATGACTCGTTCAGGATCGCCCGGAATCAATACCTGTTCCCCGTTAAGGCCTTCAGCACTACGGAACCGACGAATCCACTGATCCATGTGAGATTTAAACTCATCCGCTGGCCGGAATGCATCTACCCGCATAGCACCCAGAAAATGCCCTGTGCCGATTCCTACGCCTTCTTCGGCAGCCATAAAACCAGCGGTGGCAAAGGGTGGCACCCAAGGTCCGTAGTTCGCTCCAGATAAAACGCCCGAGAACAAATCGACCATTGCTCCTAAGCCGTATCCTTTGTGACTACCATGTTCACGGTCACCGCCCAGAGGTAATAAAGCTCCTCCTTTTCTAACCGCATTCGAATCCGTTGTTGGCTTGCCTTCGGCATCCTGAACCCAGCCCGTTGGCGTTTCCTGATTTTTCCGCTGTAAAATCTCCAGTTTTCCGTAAGCAGCCGTGGTAGTAGCCATATCTAGTAAAAAGGGAGGTTCCTCCTGAGCTGGCATAGCCACACAAATGGGATTGGTTCCTAATAATCGCTCTTTCGAAAACGTAGGCGTCACCAGCGGTCCCGCGTGCGTCATGGACCAACCAATCATATCTTTTTTCAAAGCCAGAGAGGCATGATAACCGGCAATGCCAAAGTGGTTTGAATTACGAACGGCCACCCAGCCCGTACCCACTTTATCGGCTTTTTCCATGGCAATTTCCATGGCTCTTGGAGCCACCACTAACCCTAAACCCGCATCTCCATCCAGGACAGCCGTGGACGGCGTTTCGTGAATAATCCGAATATTGGGCTTGGGATTCAGGCGGCCATGATCCATTAATCGAACATAACCAGACAAGCGGGCTACCCCATGAGAATCGATTCCGCGTAGATCAGCCGAAACCAAAACGTCCGTGGCAAGGCTGGCATCGTTTTCAGAACAGCCCATCGCTAAAAAGATATCCTTAACGAAGGTATAGAGAACTTGATGTTTGATCATTACTAAGTAATTCTTCTGAACAGTTAATTCAACGGAATTTCACTCTTTCTTACCTTTCTGCTCTCATTCCTCAACTGCAAAACTAATAAAGCCAGGAAAGTAAACTTCTTTTTTGGGGGATGAATCCTGAACTATTTCAGTCTTTGAACCAATGCTTTGATTAACGTAGCCGAATTACGAGCAGCAATAGGCCCAAATTTATGCATATCCATTGATGCAGAATGATTGGCATTGTCCGACAAACTGCGTATCACCAGAAAGGGTACTTTTTGCTGATAACAGATCTGACTGACTGCTGCTCCTTCCATCTCAATAGCATCGGCATCCATCGCCCGACGAATGGCTAAGCTTGCCGAATCAGAAGCCATAAAAACATCTCCCGTTACCACAACTCCCGTATGAATGAATGGTTTATACTCTTCAATAGATTCCAGCTTAACTTTTGGAACAACTAATCCCGTAACCAGTAGTAAAGCCGAGTCAGAAGGGAAATAAACGGGGTTTTCTTTGAAGTTATACGGATTACGTGTAGGCCTTTGCTGCATGCCTTCATTCAGGTAACGTCCATAATCGTGATGAGCTACTTTGGTAGCTACCACGATATCTCCGGGATGGTAGTCGGGGTTCAAACCACCAGCGATTCCCGTAAACAGTACTTCCCTGGGACGAAAATGTTCCAGTAATAACGTGGTAGTAAGAGCCGCATTGACCTTCCCTATTCCGCCCTGCACCAGTACTACTTTCTTGCCTTCCAATTGCCCGGTATAAAAGGTTAACCCTTCTATTTTCCGCTCTTTACGCCCTTTTATATCTTTCTTCAAAACCTCTACCTCGTCGGCAAAAGCCCCCATAATAGCCGTATAAGTACTGCTTTTTTTAGGAAAGCCGCCTGTGTGTTCGGGCGTAGTTGAGTACGTTAGCTGAGCTTTCAGTGTCGATGTAAGACCCAGCATAAGCCAAAGAACTCCAATTATTTTTTCCATTTGTTGATTCCTTATTCAATCATTAATGCTGCCAGACATAAACCCATAATCAGCCAAAAAGCCAAAGGTAACTGCCGAAACTTGCCAGAAGCTAACTTCAAGGCCCCGTAACTTAAAAAGCCCCAAATGATTCCCTGAGTAATGCTATAACTGAAAGGTATTACTACCATTGCCAGAAAAGCAGGAACGGCTTCCTCCCACTCATCCCAGGGGATACGGGTAACGGTTTTCATCATGAAAACACCTACTACTACTAATGCAGGAGCAGTCGCAATTGAAGGAACTATACTTAGCAAGGGTGAGAGAAACAAGCACGGTAGAAAACAAAAAGCCGCCGTAATGGCAGTTAATCCTGTTCGCCCCCCAGCCTCAATACCCACTGCCGATTCAATGTAAGCCGTTCCGGGACTAGTGCCTACTAACCCCGCCAATGTCGTAGCAACAGCGTCGGTTAACAATGACTCTTTGATAGCCAGCGGTTCGCCTTCTTCATCCAACCGACCTGTGGCTTCGGCTAACCCAATAAATGTGCTGAGGCTATCAAAGAGGTCCGTAAATACAAAAGCAAAAATGACCGGAGCCATCGCCCAGGTCAACGATCCCCAGAGATCGAGTTTGAACATCAGACTAAAATCCGGAGCTGCGAATACGCCCTTCCATTCTACTAACGTTTCGCTAGTAACTAGTCTACCCGGTATTAAAGCTATTAGAGTAGTAAGGATAATTCCCCAAAGAATACCTCCGTTTACCTTTTTCTGAATGAATATCAATGTGCTTAGCAAGCCCGTAATAAATATCAGTACGCCAGGGGTAATCTTTCCCATACTGATAATCGTAGCGGGATTAGCCACAACGAATTTTGCATTAATAAGCCCGATGAGAGTGATAAATAATCCAATGCCCGCGGCAATTCCGTAACGCAGTGACTTAGGAATGGCTTTAATAAGGATAACCCGAACATTGAAAACTGAGATAATCAGGAAGAATACCCCAGCCCAGAAGACCGCACCAAGAGCCGTAGTATAGGGTACCTTCATTCCCTGAACCACAGTAAAGGTAAAAAAGGCATTCAGCCCCATTCCCGGAGCCACTACATAAGGGCTCTTGGCATAAAGCCCCATCATTAAACTACAAAAGCAACAGACTAAAACAGTGGCAGTTAGTACGCCCGAAAAAGGCATCCCTGAAAGAGCAAGAACCGAGGGGTTCACCACAATGATGTAGGCAGTAGCCAGGAAACTGGTGATACCAGCTAAAATTTCGGTATAAAAAGAATTAGGGACATGGCCCCTTTGAACAGGCTTCATGTCCCTAATTTCTATAGAAAAAGTTCGTTTACGAACCTAACCACTAAAGATATTTACGCAGACGGCTCAAAGACTCTGGAGTTACGCCCAGGTAAGACGCCAGGTGATACTGAGGTACCCGCTGAATCAGTGAAGGGTGATCCTGCAATAAACGTAAGTAACGATCAGCGGCATTATCCGCAATTTGAGAGTCAATGCGGCCTTCCATGTCCTGAACGGTACGTTCCAGCATCATCAATGAGAAACGCTGATAAGCTTGTGATTCTTCAAAAAGCGTAGCCCGGTCTTCACTCGTCATTACAAGCAGGGTTGAGTCTTCCAGGGCCTGTACCGAATAAGGGCTTAGGCGATGCGTAGAATAACCCGTTACGCTCGTCACAAACGAATTTTCGTCTCTCAGAAAAAGTGTTACTTCTTTTCCTTTGTCGGTGCGATATACTCGCATCACTCCCTCAATAACAAAAGCTACTTCTTCAATGTGATCGCCCTGGTGAATGAAAAAATCACCTTTTTTAAAGGGACGTGTCTGGTAAGCAGAGTTAATAGCATCTACATCCTCTTGAGACAGCTCCACATATCGGCGGATGTAGGACAATAGGGGCTGAGTAATGTTTTCTGAAAGCATAAGTTTTTTTCAAAGAAAGATGAAATGGCGGTTTTACTGTCAGCTAAAATAGCACATTTTTACGGCAATTATCATAACTCAAGTATAGTTTTACTAATTTTTTTCAGAAACCTGGTTTTTGCTAAGTATAAAAACTCAGCAAAACAGTGATTTAGAGTTACTATCTTACAATCAGGTAATTACTAAGTCAATAACCTCCTTTGATCAGAAAAACAGATTACTGGAAAAAAAACTACTAGTTATTAGTTGAGTATTTATTTAAGAAAGTACCTTATTTATATTGTACAATTTGGCTCGCGAAGTACAAACCTTATTGCCTTCCTAACTTGAATTTCTGTTATAGAAACGAAGCGATCCGCACTTTTATTTAATATATTTTTATTAAAAACACATTACTTATAAATTCATTCCATTGACTATCAATATATTATCACTTTGATACATTAAAATAGTTTACTGTTAACTATTGATATATGATCCTTATACTTCTTTACCTCAAGGTAACCAGCCAGACATGGTTGCACGACCTTTCTCAATTGGATTTTTCTTAGACCATTTATAACGAATGCTCAAGCTATAAATTAAGCATCAGGCCATTTACCATACGCGTAATGCAAGTTCAATAAATACTCATTGCTTCTATACGTTTGACCTAACCGAATAACCCCGATACAGAGTATCGGGGTTATTCGGTTGCTATGAAATCTCAATTACTTTAGACAAATCATCCCAAAAGCGTGGGTATGACTTAGCTACCACTGAAGCATCATCAATGATCAGATCCGTTTGCATAGCAATGGGTGCAAACGCCATGGCCATCCGGTGATCTTCGTAGGTATGAATTATAGTTTCAGGTTTGTCCCAGTTCGTGTTCTCTCCTACCTGAATTTGGTATTTTTCATTAGGACTAATCTCAACCAGGTCAGCCCCAAATTTTTGTAACTCCTGCTGAATTGCCAAGACGCGATCGGTCTCTTTCACTTTTAGACTTTCAATTCCAGTAAATATCGCGGGAATGGCTTTCATCGCCGCCACCACTGAAACGGTTTGGGCAAGATCAGGGCAATGGGTAAAGTCCCACTCGAAAGTTGCGTTAGCAGGAATTTGCGTAAGCTTGAATCCTCGGCCAGTAAAGGTGCTTTCAACGCCCAGCTGACGCATAATATCAATGATAGCAGAATCGCCCTGAAGCGAATTCTCTTTTAAGCCCAACAGCTCCACTTCTGAACCTTCAGGTCCTAAGGCAACCAGGCTATACCAGTAGCTGGCTCCTGACCAATCCGACTCAACAGCATAATCGCAAGTTTCATACTGCTTTCCTTCGACCCGAATAGTACGATTCTCCCAGTCAGCTGTCACTTCCGCACCAAACTGACGCATTTGCTGAATGGTCATTTCGATGTAGGGAATTGAGCCTAAGTTACCTGTCAAATGAAGGGTTAACCCTTCAGGCAAAGTTGGGGCAATCATTAAGATAGCTGAGATAAACTGACTACTTACGTCTCCACGCATAGTTAAATCCGTTTTACCGGAAAACGTAAATCCACTCAGCTCCAGTGGAGGGTACCCTTCGTTTTTCTGGTAAGCAATATTGGCTCCGAGTTCACGTAATGCGTCTACCAGAATACCAATTGGGCGTTCCTGCATTCGGGCCGTTCCCGTCATGGTTTTCCTCTTACCCAGCACTGCATAATACGCCGTAAGAAAACGCATCGTGGTTCCAGCATCAAGAACATCAGCTACCGGGCCATCCAGGGTTAAGAGACGCTGCATGGTCTGCGTATCACGAGCTTCGGAAAGATTGCTAAGCAACCCATTCCCACCCGCCAATGCGTTCAGAATTTGGGCACGATTGGATTCAGACTTAGAAGCGGGTAATAAAATTTCAACCTGAAAAGGTTTAGTGACTTTATGGAGGAGGAGCTTTTTCAAAACAGTACAGAAGAATAATATAGCAAGCAATAGATTCCGCCGCGAAATTATCCTTTTTTCGGGGTTTTACTTCATAAGTGTTTTGAGTTTTGCCTTAAATTTAGATTTGCTGACACTAATTAATTCAAAACTCATCTTTCATTTACATCGTCTTTAGAATCCTTAACCGATTACGATTTCCGATTTTCAAAGATTTATGAGTGGATTTGAAGCACAAAGCTCCTAAGCCAAACAACCCTCCTGACACGATGGCCGTTGAGGATCGTAATTGTAAGGGAGCACCTTTAAATTCCTGATTCCAGACAGGGCTGAAAAAGTCCATCACAAAATATAATACTCCAGCTACGGGCAATAAGTAACCAGCCTGCACCGCTAAACCGCTGCCATTCATAAAATACACTTTGCGGATCTGATCAAGGCGGTATTCTACGAATTCATTTTGATTGGTAATTTCACTAAAATCGGCAAAAACGACCGTTGAATCTGTAACTGCGAAGATGTTATCTCTGATTTTACTATTCTGACCTTTGGCCTTAAATACGATCTCATCGCCCGCAAAATAACGCTTTCGTCCGCCAGGGTAATCCACCGCTATGTATTTTACCGATTGATTAGATGTCAATGCCCGGCCCATACTCGGATTGGACTTCCGCAGTAACTCTTCAGTAGTTGGACTTTGGGCTAATAAAGTCGAAGCAGACAAGGTGGTTAGAAGGAATAGAATCCATTTCATAGCTTTCAGTAACTAAAATATGCAATCAGAAAAACGTCAGGCATCGGGGAAAAGTATGTTTCAGGCAAGGTTACCTACTCCCTACCTGAACAAAATCATTCCTATGGATTGACGTAAAAATATCTTTAAAGATTAATGCAAAGTAACGCCACCCGAGACAATAAACTTCATCACTTCAGTAGCACTTACATTAACGGGCTTTACATTTTCTTTCGGAACTATAAATAAATGCCCTGAAAACGCATAGGATTGGGGAAAATAAACCGCAACCGAACCGGGTAATTCCCAGTCTGTTAAATCGGTCTGGGTCAAAAAACCAATGCGGTATAACTCAGAATGAGCGTCCATTTTCACCAAAACTGGCTGATTAAATTTCTTCTTGTCTCCTACGAAAGCAGAGGTCAAATCTTTCAGAGATGAGTAGATAATCCGAACCAGCGGTAATCGGTCAATGATCTCTTCAAAAATGTTAAAAATCGGAATTAGTATAAAGGTAGATCCCAGAAAACCAACCAGAAAGACAATTGCCAGAACAATAACCATCCCCACGCCCCAAAGCCGAATTTGCTCCTTTCCTGTACCAATTCCAACGGGGATTAACCCATCCAGATAAATAAATGCCTGATAAAGAATATACCCGGTAAAAAACAAAGGAGCAATCAGTAACAGACCTCGAATGAAGTAATTTATAAATCGATTCAGTATTCTTTTTTTCATGGGAGAATGGAAATGAAGGGGGAATCTATTCTACAATCGGTATTATTCAGGCAAAGTTCATTTCCTATGCTTATTTAGCATATTTACGCAAAGAGGTCGCAAGCGTTTCCGCTGACGACCTCTTCACTATTTATTTGGCTTCTTCTGTTAACTTAAATATCTGAAGTCCTGTCCGCTTTCGAGCTTTAAAAGCGTTTCATACATCAGGGTAATAACGGCTTGAACATCCTGTTTACTTACCGTTTCTACCGTGGTGTGCATGTACTTCAGCGGAAGAGAAATCAACGCCGAAGCGGTTCCTTCCGTAGCATAAGCGAAAGAATCCGTATCCGTTCCCGTAGAGCGACTTACGGCCTGACGCTGGAAAGCAATCTCTTTTTCTTCGGCTACACCAATCAGGAAATCGAGCAGATTGTTCTGCACCGCAGGGCCGTAGCATAACACAGGGCCACCACCGCAACGTAAATCTCCCTGTTCTTTTTTGTCGTACCGGGGCGACGTTGTATCGTGCGTGACGTCGGTACAAATCGCTACGTCGGCTTTCAGACGACGGGCAATCATTTCGGCTCCGCGTAAGCCAATTTCTTCCTGAACGGCATTTACAACGTATAATGTATAAGGCAGAGTAACCTGGTTTTCTTTCAGCAAACGAGCTACTTCTGCAATCATGAAGCCTCCAATGCGATTATCAAGGGCACGACCTACGTAATAGCGATCATTCAACTCCGTCAGTTCGTCTTCAAAAGTGATGACACAACCGACATGAACGCCTTTTTCTTCCAGCTCTTTCTTCGTTGCTCCGCAGTCAATAGTCAGGTCCGTTACTTTTGGTGCCGTGTCTTTCGCCAGATCCCTTACGTGAATGGCAGGCCAGCCGAAAATACCCTTAACAATTCCCTTTTTTGTGTGAATATTCACCCGTTTGGAAGGAGCAATTACGGCATCAGAGCCTCCATTCCGACGAACATAAATGTAACCGTCTTCGGAGATATAATTGACAAACCAGGAAATCTCGTCGGAATGAGCCTCAATAACCACTTTATAAGGTTGACCGGGATTAATAACACCGACTACCGTTCCGTAAGTGTCAACAATATATTCGTCAATATAAGGCTTAAGGTAATCCAGCCAGATGCGTTGACCTGAAGCTTCAAAACCCGTTGGAGATGGATTATTAAGGTATTGATAGAGAAAGGTTTTACTACTTTCAGTCATAATGATAATTGAAAAATGAAACGATTACTTTGGCGTAAACACATAGTTCACGTATGATTAACTCTGCGGCCCCCGACTTAATTCATCCTGCCATTCTTTTAACTCGACCCAGCGTCCTTCAGCGGCTAGTTGGGCCTGTTCTGGCCAGGTAGAAGGATCTTTCAACTCATAACGAGTACCCGCATTTTGCAGTAACTCCCGAATGTGCTCAACAGAAGTAGAGGCCAGTCCTTTGAAGCTGATAATCCCATCTGTATTCAGAATCTGCTCTATTTTAGGACCAATGCCTTCAATAATCTTCAAATCATCCGGTTCATCCAGAAATACGGGAGCGGCTATGGCAGAAGTCAAACCCGGAATAGCATCAAATGTGGCAATATCCAGTGGTATTTCGATAGTAGGTTCTACCAATACTTCGGGCTCAACCAGGGGTTCCGGTTCCGTATTTTTCTCTGCTTGGGGCACTAGAAAAGGATCAGGCATGAAAGGCTTCGAGGCATCTGGCTTTTTAAAGGGTTTCGGCTTCCCCTCCCGGCACATATCCAGCTCTACCTGTTTCGTTGCAATCTCCATCTGAACCGTATCAATCTGATGGTTCATGGAGCGGCGACCTAAAATCCAGCCAATGCCAGCAACGAAGGTCATCAGAGCGACAGCTTCCAGCACAGCAATGGGTATGTTTTGACTTAAGGATTGTACTAATGTCGGTATCATAAGTAGCGAAGCTTCGATAAAGCTATATTTTTTTCTGATTCATTTCCTGTTGCCAGGTTTTCAGCTGCTCCCATTTTCCTTCCTGAGCCAGTTTTGCCTGTTTTGCCCAGGTGCTGGAATCGTGCGTTTGGTAACGAGAGCCCGAAGCCCGTAAAATCGACATTACATGAGAAGGTTCTGCTACGGCTAACTGAGCAAAGGTTTTGATCCCGGCTTCGTGTAAAAGCTTTTCGACTTTTGGCCCAATGCCTTCAATCTTTTTAAGATCATCCTCTTCATCTATAATTACCGAGGTTGCCATGGGCTGTGCGGCTTCTTCTGCAGGCGGAGCCACGATGGGTTCTGCCAGAGGAGTAGCCGGGTGAATCGCTTTGGGTTGAGGAGGTACATATAAGCCTTTTTCGCACTGATCCAGGTGAAATTCCAGATTGCTTAGGCTTGCTTTTAATTTCGCAAGTGTCGTTTTCCCATTCAGGTATCCAATAATGTAACCTAAAATACCCGCTCCAGCCAGCAGGAGCAGGTGTTGCAACCAGGCATTTTCCAGATGCATGGGATTAAAATGTTCGTACATATGTAATACTTGTTTCTGAAAAATTCAGTTACATCTTCTGTTCATCAATCACCATCGTGACCCGACGATTGGCTTTCCGACCCGCAGGTAACGCATTATCCGCCAAAGGCTGGGTTTCGCCTTTACCGTTGGTTATTATCTGATCACTTTTAATTCCTTTTTTAATAAACTGCCGTTTTACGGCTTCCGCCCGACTTTTCGACAAGCGTAAATTAGAATCATCCGGCCCTTCACTGTCCGTGTGGCCCGTCAGAATCAGACGTTTATCGGGATTCTTCTTAAGGTATTTTTTTACTTCTTCAAAAAAAGTGTCATTGTCATTCGTTCGGATGAACTGGTTACTGCTCAGCGGGAAATATAACTCCATAGGTCGGAAAATACTCTCGTATTTGGCCGCAGCTGCTAACTCCCGTTCCGTCTGCCCTTTAGGAGCTTCTAAAGATTCTGAGCTTGCGGGAGGAATCGCCGATTCACTCATGTTTTCTGCAGTTACGGTCTCAGCAGCTTCTGCTACTCCCGAAAAGATAAATCCAGCTCCGTACGAAGAATCAGCGGCAGTAAAAGATAAATTCTTCAGTTCCGCATCAACTAATAATTGCTTCTCAGGGATTCCTGCCTTAAGAAAATACTGTTTAATAGCATCTGCACGGGCTAAGCCAACGGATGCGAAGGACGTGTTATTTTCCTCTTCTGCTGAATAATAGCCAACAAATTTGACTGTCTTCTTGGGATTAGACTTCAAATAACTTGCCAGCGATTGTAGCTGAGCCTGAATGGCCTCTGTTGAAACCCCACCCCGCGAACGAGCAAAACCCAGGTTATGAACCGAGGTAACGTGAAAATAATTAGCATCCTGAATGTCCAATGCTGCACTATAGCTATCGGCTGAAATGACTTCGGCTTCAGTTATTGGTTCAGGAGTACCATCACATAATTGTTTAATCCGGCACACGTGCCAGTAAGCTCCTCCAGCTATCCATCCGATCAGCACAAACCAAGTTAGCGTTTTGGCGGTTGACATACCTAGTTGTTAGATAAATTGAAAGTTCAGAGCGAACCTTAGGAAGAATAATTCGAAAAAAACGAGAATCCGTTGACATTTGCAAATTACTAAGCCACGTTTACCGCATCTGGTGATGCTAAACCTGACGCATAGGCAATAACTCTGGTTCTCAGCAAAAGTTATAAAAAAAGAGCCTCACCCGTGGGTAAGGCTCTTTTAAAGTTTGATGTGGTTGGGTTAGGTTGCTCTGACCTGAAGTTCATTATAAAAAGCTTCGGCTATTTTTAAAATAGCGTTAGGCCTTTAGTTATTTTCAGACAAGTTCAGACTCAATCCAATACTCAAACTATTTTTATCGATTCATCGAAAGCAGGAATTCTTCGTTTGAACGCGTTCCCCGCATTTTTTCCAGCAAGAATTCCATGGATTCTACGGAGTTCATGTCAGACATGTATTTGCGTAAGATCCATACTCGCTTGAGTGTTTCGGGATCCATCAGCAGATCTTCGCGACGAGTACCTGAAGCTGGAACGTCGATGGCAGGGAAAATCCGGCGGTTCGATAGTTTGCGATCCAGCTGAAGTTCCATGTTACCAGTACCTTTGAATTCTTCGAAGATAACCTCATCCATCCGGCTACCCGTTTCGATCAGAGCCGTAGCAATGATCGTTAAAGATCCGCCGTTTTCAACGTTACGAGCGGCTCCAAAGAAACGCTTGGGTTTGTGAAGAGCATTAGCATCTACCCCACCCGAGAGGATTTTACCTGACGAAGGAACTACCGTGTTATACGCACGAGCCAGACGAGTGATGGAATCAAGCAGAATCACTACATCGTGTCCACACTCTACCATGCGTTTGGCTTTTTCCAGCACCATACTTGAAACCTTCACGTGACGATCGGCCTGCTCATCAAACGTAGACGAGATTACCTCTGCTTTCACACTGCGTTGCATATCTGTAACCTCTTCCGGACGTTCGTCAATCAGCAGGATTAATAGAAATACTTCGGGGTGGTTGCGAGCAATGGCATTTGCGATCTCTTTCAGTAATACCGTTTTACCCGTTTTAGGCTGGGCTACGATCATCCCCCGCTGGCCTTTACCAATGGGAGCAAAAAGATCAAGAATACGCGTTGAATATTCCCGGCCGGTAGTAAAGAGGTTTAATTTCTCCGTTGGGAATAAGGGAGTTAAGTATTCAAATGGAATACGATCCCGAATCTCTTCCGTCGTTTTTCCATTCACGGACTCAACCCGTAGTAAGGCAAAGTATTTTTCACCTTCCTTGGGAGGACGGATGGCTCCGCGAACGGTATCTCCCGTTTTCAAACCAAACAACTTGATTTGTGAAGGTGATACATAAATATCATCGGGAGAAGCCAAGTAGTTGTAATCCGCCGAACGCAGGAAGCCGTACCCACCGTCTGACATGATTTCCAGCACGCCTTCGTTTTCGATCAAACCGTCAAATTCGCGAATGTGCTGGTTGTAATTACGCTTTACCTGTTGCTGCATCTGCTGCGAGCGAGGATTAGGCTGTAAAGGTTGTCCATTTTCATCCGTACGTCCTTCCCGGTCACGTGGCTCACGGTTATTAGTACGGGCAGTGGCTGTCTCTGGATTAGCAGACTGGGCAGAGCCTGTCTGAGCTTCAGGTAATACCTCCATGGTAGCCTGATAAGCTTCATCTAATGAGAAATCATTAGCTAATTCAGCTGGGATTTCCATTTCATCGATTGGCTCAAAACTAGACTCTCCAATCTCTTTCTCCGCTACAGGTCTAGTTGTTGCCTCGGGTATTTTTTCATCCCCACCCGCTCCTCTGCGAATGCGGGTACGCTTGTGACGGGGATCTTGACTATCGGCGGACACAGACTCAGCTACTTCAGTAGGTTGAGGGGCCGAAACCGTCGCAGCGGTAGTTTCGATTACGGGTTGTTCTGTAATTACGGGTTCTGTGGCCGGAGTAGCCGCTGTTTCTTCAGCTACTTTCCGGGTCCGTCGAGCCCGTGGTTTATCGGATGCTGCTGGCATATTGGTGGTACTGGCAGACTTTTGAATATCAGCCTGTCTTTCTAAAATTTTAGCGATGAGATCGGATTTGGACAATTGGGTGGGATTAGATATACTCAACTCCCTTGCGATTGCTCTCAATTCGGACAGCAGCCGCAAACTCAGCTCTTCTGATGTATACATGAAAATAACGTATCAATCGCGGCCGTGCCGGAATAGAAAATTAGGATAGTCAGGAGAAATAATAAAAATGCTTGAGTTGTTTTGATTCATTCACAGAAGGGTAAAAGCTACTACTAGGGAAGGAGAGCGTACCGGCGTCTAGAGATGCGTCGCATTGGTGAATGAGTCACAAATGTAAAACGGACGAAAGCATTTTGTCAATATCCCTACCTAAACTTTTTTATTACAGCGGGTTACCGCCAGAGTTATTGATAAAATCGTTTTTTAAGTGAACTGTACTAATAGGACTTGCAAACCGAATTCTATGGTTCAAAACGATTTGCATAATTTTAAAATTTATTTCCTCCTTAATTCGGTTGAACGTTCGTATATCCCGGGTTTCTACAAAATAGATGACTAGCACATCAAAAGACTGATCTCCGAAAGCGTCAAAACGTATGACACCAGGTTTATTTTTTGTAAACTCATGAACGTCAATTACGTCCTGAATATCTTTTATTACTTCGGTTAATTGCTCCGAAGTCGTTCCTACGTCCAGCCGAATCGTATACTTGGCCCGGCGAAATTCCCGTTGGGTCAGATTTTCCAGCACCTGTGATACGATCAATCGATTAGGAACCGTAACCAGACTACCATCTACCGTGCGTATACGTGTACTTCGAAATCCAATTTTCTCTACATCGCCAGTCATGGTTCCGATTTGCACCGCATCTCCTACCACGAACGAGCCATCCATAAAAATGGTAAACGACGCAATCAGGTTTTCGAGGGTTTCCCGGGCAGCCAGAGCGATGGCAATACCACCAATACCAAGCCCAGTAATTAATGTGGCAACGTCAATGTTGAATACCTTACCTGTAATTACCAGTCCCGCTATAATCACAATTAGTACAATCAGCAGATCCTTTACGAAAGGTACCAACTGATCATCCATTTTTGATTCCGTGCGTTCCGCCCGACGCGTGAAGACAATGGCCAGAAACTTAACAAAACGTACCAGAGCCCACGTTAGAGCCAGAATAAGTAAGCTTTTATACCCTCTAAGAAAAATGAGACGCAGGCCAAATTCCGATGGATGAGCCAGCTCCCACTGGCTAGGGATATGAATCAGGTCAAAGGCAAAAAAGACCATGACCAGTAAAAACACATATTCCAGAGGTCGCCCGAGCAGGGCCACAAACTCCTGAACCGTAACATCATTCTCCCTGGAAAAACTTCGAACAATTCCGAAGGTGAGTTGACTTATTTTTTTTCCAATGAAACGCCGAAATAGCGTTCCAGTGATAAGGATACAAAAGAATCCTAAAAAATTGAGCCAGTTATTTCCTGGAAGATACTTGTTTAAAAAATCCTGAAACTGTTCCAATGGTAATCTTCGGAATTGAAATCCGTAGCGGGGACTCTGAAGAGAAAGCTTATGGCTTTTTCCAGTATCGATAAGCTTCGGGGGTATCTACACTGATTAACTCTGAGGGCTGTGTTGGACTCAGGAAGGTAACGTCTGAGTTCGCTAGAAACTTTTGCAAGCTTAACTCTTTTTTTTCAAATAATACGCGAATAGCTAAAAAACTCGAAGGCTCGTAAATCGTCAGTAATGGTTCTATCTGATTCTCAGAACTCTTGTAAGTAGTGGCTTGACTTTCAGGGTTCCGATTTGTTACCAAAAAGCGAATCGTTTGTTCATTAATCAAAGGCATATCTACTGCCAATACTAACCACGCTACTTCTGAATTTGTTCCAATAGCCGATAGCAGTCCACCCATAGGTCCCTGTTCAGCGTATCGGTCAATGATGGTAACCTCCTTGTCAATGGGACGCTGGGCAGGGTTTCTAGAGAAGTACACCTTTTCGCAAACGCTACTTAACAAGCCTTGTATTACTTGCCATTGGGGTCTTTCCTGGTAACACAACCAGGCTTTATCCTGCCCCATCCGGGAACTTTGTCCCCCAGCCAGCACTAATCCCCAAAGTGGCGGTGATTGCTTCATTCAGCGTTTGAGGTTTACTGTTTCAGGATTGTTTATTTTTTTAGGATTATAGTCGGTTTGATTATTTTTTATTCTACTAGAGTTATTGAAAGAATCAACGATTTCAAACGTATTAACGAGATTGAAAGTCCGACTTACCTCCCGTCTTGGTCAATAATCTTGTTTCCTGAATAACGATATCGTGCGATAAGGCTTTGCACATATCGTAAATCGTTAGAGCAGCAATGGAGGCTCCCGTAAGTGCTTCCATTTCAACTCCGGTCTTCGCTTCCAGGGCACAGGTACAGTCAATCTGCACCTGATTACCTATTACTTCAATTTTAAATTTACAGGAATCCAGTCCCAGTGGATGACAGAATGGTATTAAATCCGAAGTCTTTTTCGCCCCCATCGTCCCTGCAATAATGGCCGTATGGAACACCGGACCTTTCTTGGTCTTGATTTCACCATCCTGCAAAGCTTCCAGGACGGCGGGAGGTAATAAAACCAGACTTCGGGCCGTAGCTGTCCGGCGGGTAATCGACTTATCTCCTACATCCACCATGGTAGGATTCGCATTTTCATCTATATGAGAAAGAGGCATATTAGTTGTCAGTTGACTGTTTTTAGTTGTCAGTTTTTGAGGTGGCAAGAATGCCATTATCCCTAATACTCGCTGCCTTTTCGATCTCAACGGCCAACTGTAAACCAAAAACTGACAACTAACCTTATTTTTTCACGCCAATCATAATCCCCGTGGCCCAGTCCTGTTGGGTAATCCAGAGTTGAGGTTCTGAAAGGAGTCGTTCCTTTAATAAATTGGCTTTAATATCGTGTCCTTCGGGCCAGTTGGCTTGAGGTAACAAATCATCGATGATGTACAGGCCACCCGGCTTTAACATAGCCAGCGTTTCGTCGAGTAAGAGGTACTTTCCGTGCCAGGTATCCGCAAAGATATAATCAAATGTTTCCTGACCATTGGCTTCCAGCCACTCCCCGGCATCAGCCCGCACCAGTTGTAGTCGTTCGTCGCTGTGCAGATGCCGTTCAGCGATGTCCAGAAATCTGGGGTCATTATCGACGGAAATGAGCGTCGATGAAGCGTCCATTCCGGCTAGAATCCAGCTGGTAGATAATCCGGTTCCCGTGCCTAATTCCAGAAATTTCCCACCAGGTTTGGTGGCAGCCAGCGTGCGAAGCAAAGATCCCGTCAGGGGTTCGGAAGCCATGGTAAAACCAGACTCCTGGGTATCTTTTAAAATTGCTTCGTAAGCAAAAGGTTCACTTGTACTCATCGATTTGCGGCTTAAGAAAGTATGAAAATAAAAATGGCAACGCCGAAGCGTTGCCAAATCTAAGCGATTCTCTGTAAAACGCAATAGTCCTACTTGGCTCCCGGAGGGCAGTTTTTCAGCAAAAAGTCCGTGTAGGTTTTTGATAAGTGCTGAGCCGTTCCTTCCCCTTCCGAAATGCTATGACTTCGATTGGGATAAATCATCAGGCTAAACAGTTTACCTGCCTTAATCAAATGATTTATCAACACCTCTGCATTTTGATAGTGTACGTTATCATCACCCGTTCCGTGAATATAGAGGAGGTTACCTTTCAGATTTTTGACGTGAGTAATTGGAGAACCTTTCGCGTAGTCAGCCTGAGCTTCCGATGGAATACCCATGTACCGCTCTTCATATACGTTATCATACAAATGCAAGTCAGAAATGGCGGCAATCGCAATTCCTGTCTGATATAGGTCGGGATACTGCATCAGAGCATTCAGTGTAGACATGCCACCGCCACTCCAGCCCCAGATAGCCACGCGATCTTTATCGATGAATGGCCATTTAATAATTTCCTGCGTAGCCAGACCCTGATCTTTTGTATTCACAATGCCATTGTTTCGATAAATAGCTTTTCGCCAGGCCCGACCTTTCGGTGCAGGGGTACCCCGGTTATCCAGTGAAATATAAATATATCCTTTGTCCGCCATACTACCCTGAAACAGCCGGTTATAACCGGCTCCGAAACGATCTACTACCGTTGCTGAGGCGGGTTCTCCATACACGTAAAAAACAACAGGATACTTCTTCGTCGAATCAAAGTTGGCAGGCTTAACCATCCAGCCGTCCATCACTGTACCTTCCGAAGTCTTTACCTGGAAAAAATCCATTTTTATCCGACCGGCTTTTAACTCTGGCTCGGTCTTGCCATCGGCTGGCTTGTGTGAAGGCAGCGTAATGAAACCGCTCGTAGGCTGATAGTTAGCCGAAGAAAAGGAATGACTTGCCCACAAGCCGTTTGGAGAAATTTCGTAATCGTTTGTACCCGCATATTTCGCTGGCGTCAATCGTTCGGCACTACCTTTACCGTTCAGTTTCAATCGGTACAGGTATTGCTGAGTAGCATTAGTTGGGGAAGCGGCAAAATATACATACCCGTTTTTCTCATCAACCGTATAGACATTAATGATGTCGTAGGGTTCTTTCGAAAGCAGGGTTTCCTTACCCTCTCTTGTGATTTTGTATAACTGACGCCAGCCTCCTTTTTCACTCAGGTATAAAAACTCTTTGTTACCAGCCAGCCAGTACCAGTTGGTTACTTCGCTTTCTGACCAGTTACTACGTACGTCAACCCAGGCTTCGTCGGTTTCTTTATTAATAACTTTTGCCGAACCTGTCGCACCATTTGCTACGTACAAGGTACTTTCCTGCTGACGACGGTTCAGTTGCTGAATTAGTAACTCCGAACTGCCGGGAATCCATTCCATCCGGGGTAACAGATTGTTATCAGGTTCGCCCGGAATCTGGATCGGTGTAATTTTTCCCGTTGCTACTTCAACCGTCTTGACGAAGGTTGGTGAAGGCTTCTCGCCTGCTTTGGGATACTCTACAGGAACATTGAACGAGTACGTTGAATCCGTATTATTGATCATCAGGAAGTTCCGAATCTTGCGGGCATCTACCGTCCAGAAAGCAATCCGCTTCCCATCTGGGGACCAGCGAAAACCATCCCGGCAGTCGAGTTCTTCTTCGTAAACCCAGTCAAAGGTTCCATTGATTAATCGGTCTGTTCCATCGGTCGTTAAAGGCTTAATCGCTCCCGACTTCAGGTCTTCGACATAAAGGTTATGTTTGGAAACATAAGCTACCTGCGAGCCATCCGGCGAAAGCTTGGCAAACATGAGTGAGCTTTCAGGTAACGATTGTCCCAGCTTTTTCAATGAGTTACCATTCAGATCCAACAGGTAATAATCCCCACGTGTCGCATACCGCCACACTTTCTTGGCGTTGGTATACATCAGAACTTTTTTTAGCGTGGGCAGGTAATCGAACGCCTGAACCCGCAAAGGTGCACTTGCTCCGGCGGGGGTAATTTGTTGTTTGGTTACCAAGGTAGTAGTCGCACCCGTTTTTACGTCCGTCTGGATTAACTCTCCGCTATGAAAGTCCAGATACGAATTACCATCCGGCGACCAGTGGAATTTACGGGCATCAAGAATGGTCAGGGCTTGCGGACCGTAAGGCTCCGCTGAGGGCTGAGCAATGGCACAGACCGTACTTATAAAAACGAATAAGGGAATGAGAAAAAACGGTTTTCGCATAAAAAATGGATTAGTCTTAGGCTTGCTGAGATGGGCGTAATGATTTTTTTTACTAAACTTCTGCTGAATTTAAACTCTTTGGCTTAAACTCAACTTACAAATAGAACCAAGAAAATCAATATTTAAAAGCAATCGGGCCGGAAGCATGGATTGAATACACCGCCTCTGCCATCTTTGATGTTCTGATTTATGCCTTTGCTTATGATTCCTGTTCAAGAAGCCTATCGAATCATTACTGCCAATCGGACGAATTGGGGTACTGAAACCATTCCCTTACCGCTAGCCAGCCGTCGTATTCTGGCGGAACCCATCACAGCCGACCGCGATTTTCCTCCCTTTGACCGGGTAACGATGGACGGCATCGCCATTGCTCTTGAGGCTCCCATCACGGAGGGACTCTTTCGCATGGAGGCTACCCAATACGCGGGAGAAGCTCCGAAATTGATTACCTCTCGGGGTTCTGCCATTGAAGTAATGACCGGAGCCGTTCTTCCATCCAATACCAATACGGTTATCCGGTATGAAGATGTAACGTTTTCCGAATACGGAAATAAGCGTTTTGCGGCGTTGAATGCCTCCGTCAACCCTCAGCAAAATGTTCATCATCAGGGAAGCGACCGTCAAACTGGCGAGGTGTTACTCCAACCCGGTATTCGGTTAGGTTCTTCCGAAATCGGTATTCTGGCTTCAGTGGGTAAAGCGGAAGTGCTGGTGGAGAAGAAACCCCGGATTGCTATCATTTCAACGGGCGATGAACTGGTGGACATTCAGGTTACGCCCCTTCCCTATCAGATTCGTAAATCGAGTGGTTATCAGCTGGCGGCGGCTTTACAGGAAATGGGCTTTGCCAGCGAGTTATTCCACCTGCCCGATCATCCTGAATCACTGGAAAATAAACTCGGTGACTTACTACAGAATTTTGAAATTCTAATTCTAACGGGCGGTGTTTCAGCAGGAAAAAAGGATTTTGTACCCGCAACGCTGGAAAAGCTGGGCGTTCAGAAACAGTTTCACAAAGTAGCTCAACGGCCCGGAAAACCCGTGTGGTTTGGCGTCAAATCAGGTAAAAATGCTGTTTTTGCCCTGCCCGGTAACCCCGTTTCGACTTTTGCCTGTTTTCTGAAATACGTTCGGCCTTATCTACTGCGAGAAACGCTTACACCGATGAAAGCCGTTCTTTCAGAAAGGGTCGTCTTCAAACCTGAACTCACTTACTTTTTGACGGTTGCAGCTTCTTTTAATGAAGAAGGGCGACTCATAGCAAACCCATTAAAAGGCTCGGGATCAGGCGATTTTGCAAACTTATTAGAATGTACCGGATTTCTGGAACTCCCCGCGGATCGTTCCGAATTTGAAGCGGGTGAAGTTTTTTCTTACCTCTCTTTCCGATCTTAATACGTCTAACCGTAGTTGAGCTATGCTTTCCTTACCAGCCATGCAACAGGAAGTTTATCAGGAATTCTTACGCATTTTTCAGTATTGGGAAACGCATACTGTCGATCCTCGTGGGGGATTTTACGGTCGTGTAGATGCAAACAACCAGCCTGACCCCAAAGCCGAAAAGGCGATTGTGCTCAATGCCCGTATCCTCTGGTCTTTTTCGCTGGCCTACCGGGTTACCCGGAATCCAGAATACCGAACGCTGGCTTACCGGGCCTATCGCTACATAAAAACCTATTTCTGGGATACAAAAAACGGCGGAGTGTACTGGTCGGTCAACGCAGATGGAAGCCCTTCCATTACCAAAAAACAGTTGTATGGTCAGGGTTTTGCTTTGTATGGATTGAGTGAATATTACCGGGCTACGGAAGATCACGAGGTACTGGAAGATGCAAAACAGTTATTTCATACCCTGATTGAAAAGGCGTACGATCCGAAGAAGGGCGGCTTCATCGAGGCCTTTAACGAAGACTGGTCTCAAACCAACGATTATATTTTGAGTAAAGGCGAAGAGCGAAAATCAATGAATACACACCTCCATTTGATTGAACCCTTCACGAATCTATACCGAGTTTGGCCCGATCCAGCATTGAAAGAACACATTCGCTCAATGCTGGAAAATGACTTCATAACTCACATCATTGATCCGAAGAGTTACCACATGCGGTTATTTTTTACGGAAGACTGGCAGGTAAAATCTACTGAAGTCTCTTACGGTCACGACATAGAAGCGTCGTGGTTGTTATATGAAACGGCAGA
>CAJYHS010000169.1 GCA_913774715.1 uncultured Siphonobacter sp.
CAAACTCTTGATTGCTTACCGATGAAAGAAAGCTTGTTCATATTTCCCCCGCTCTTTTTTTATCGAAAGGGTAAAAAATAATCATTGAAAAAATCAAAAAAACAAAGCGGTGGGGAAGAATAAACAAAGGCAGGCCGTGAACTAAATAATTAGTTTATAAACAGCTCTTTTGAATGGATTCATTTCTAGGCTTTATCTAGCCTTTTAAAAACAGCGGATGAGTAAGTACACAGATTTGCTAACAAAGTCGCTTAGAAGGGCTCAAAATGCGAAAAATTATACTTCGCTCGTTCTTTTTTCCATCCTTTTACTCGCCAGAGTCTATATATAACCAATTTTCACCGATCAAAACACAACTTATTAGCTTTAATTAAAAGTCACTTGAGAAGGTTTGTCCTGATCTATTAGTCAGAGAAAGTAGACCATGTATCTTGCTTTACCGATTAAAACACAACTTATTCCCCAAAACCGAGGGGCTCTTCTATCATCACGGGAGTAATATCCTTTGATTGACCGATCAAAACACAACTTATTCAAGTTATTAAACCACACAATGTAACTATGCAGCCTCCTTATTCTTCTGATAATCAAAGTTCTACTAATTCTACCGATTAAAACACAACTTATTAAGTAAGGTAATCACTTCGCTCAGATTACCTTACTTTAGTACCCTTGACTCCTGAGGCATTTCACCGATCAAAACACAACTTATTAACTAAGCCATGAATTGCCTAACCAAGTTAAACAATTGATGATAAGAGTTATAAACTAACAGTCATAATAAAAGGGGTAACACTGATGAAAACAGCATTACCCCTTTAGTCTATTATTTACGGCTGGTTTTTACTTCAAAGTCTTAAGTTGGCGGGCCAGTTTGATAATAGCGTTCAGTAAGTCGTCCGAAGCAACTTCCACTTTCATCAACTGAGTTAACTTCTTTCGCAACTGATTCTTCACTTCTTCCGCAGAAGCAGTCTCCTGATCCTCTGTATTCACCACAACCGGTTTTCTGAGCACTTGTTGAACTGCATCCATAGAAGGCAAATCCTCTACCGGTAAGGTTGCTAGTTGCTGCATATCACCTTTGCTAACTTTTACCTTTCCACCGAGCACTTCCTTTTTCAGCTCAGGACTCAACTTATCTACACCCTTCGAAAATTCAGCATCGCGTTTAATGGTCTTTTCACTAACATTGAAACGCTCGGCCAGGCGTTCTGAAGTATTCATTTTTTCATAAGGGACATTTTGTCCTTTATGTTCTTCAGGCTCATAAGGGTCAAAATGTCCCTTATGGTTTTCGTGCTGCAAATTTTCATAAAGGTCATTTTGTCCTTTATGAGTGCCGCGTTCATATTTACCCTTTTCCAGCCGCTCAGTTCTGTATCGTAAGCCGCGTAAATACGAGGCTTGTTCCGGCGTTAGATTTCGTCTGCCTAACTGATTTTCAATCATAAAAGCAAAAACTGCTTCCTTCGTCGAAAACTGAATCAGATGAATTTTATAATCAATATGATTGGCAGTACAAATGGAATAGCGATTGTGTCCGTCAATCAAAACATAAGCGGCTTCTACACCATCCGTGCCTTTAGCTATAGCCTCTGTTGTTTCCCAAATCAGTAGAGCTTCTCTGCATCCTTCGTTCTTTATATTAGCCTCCAACTGAGCAAACTCTTCTGGCTGAAGGGGTGGGATAAAGGCTTCTAACTCGGGAAGAATCTGAATACGATTTTTGATTTCCTCGTGTCGCAATAGACTCTGATCCTTGATAATTTTCTTATCGTTTAAACCAATCTGGTATTTTTTCATAAGTCAGGGCTTAGGTTCTGGATTGGATAAATTCAGTAGCAAGTTTCTTATAATCGATAGCTCCATTTGAATCTTTCTGATAGGTAAAAATATCCTGTTGAGCTACCTGAGATTCCTTTAACGCTACGTTGGTACGAATCTCTGTTTTGAAAATTCGGAAATTGCTTAGGGCCTCATGAATATTTTGAATCATATCCCGGTGGACATTCAGTCGTTTATCAACCATAGTCAGCAAAATACCTTCCACTTTCAGTTCATAATTAATCCGGTCGCGAACCTGGGCAATGCGATCAAACAAATGATTAACCCCTTTCATCGAAGAAGCTTCAGGTTGAAGTGTGACGAGACAACTATGCGAGGCCACTAAGGATGAGTTCGTGAAAATATTCAGAGCGGGAGGGCAGTCAATCAGGATATAGTCGTAGTTACCACGAATGGGAGCCAGTGCATTTTTTAACTGATTAACGCCCCCAACGGCCTGCACCAATTCCAGATCAGCGTAAGCAAGTTCTAAATCGCTCGGAGCTAAATCCAGGTTATTCCCGACCTTAATAATAGGCATCGGCTCGTTCTTTAATAAGGCATGAACCACCTGCTTATCAAGCTCATCCAGGCCCAGAGACTGCGTCAGATTCCCCTGAGAATCCATGTCAACGAGCAAAATTCGAAATCCGGCCAATGAAAGTGCTTTTCCAAGATTGAGTGTAGTGGTAGTCTTCCCAACCCCGCCCTTGTGATTGACTACGGAAATGATTCGAGCCTTCCGGTCCGTAAGCTCCGCGTAACCATATTCTAATAAGATAGGATATAAAGCAGATAAGTGTTTATCATTAAGAGTTCTATCTCCAGAAATGGCTTTAGCTAAAGTACCGGAAGGTAAGCCGGCCTGTTTCTCAATGGCAGAAACGGAAAGGGCTGGTTTTCGGCGAAAGAATGAGAGAGCTTCTTCGTGAGTCAGCATAAGTTCTAAGTATTATGGAATAATATTAGGACAAATAAATATATATTGTCCTAATATATGGACTCATTAGGTAAAAAATATTTGTTCTCTTTTTGTTAAAGCCAGTAATTTTCATGAGATGCGGAAGATCAAGAGTGACTAATCACTGCAAGATTATACCGATCAAAACACAACTTATTAATCTCATTACTACTATTTGCGAAACAATATTTTATCTGATTATCAATTGTTTAACTTAAGTATAGGGGTTAAACTTTGCACTAAGATGAAGAACCGATCAAAACACAACTTTTAGAAAGGCTATTATTCAAACAAAGAAAGCTGATCGGTATGCGTTAAACGTAAAGCTTTCATTTGTTTTTCATCGAAAGGTTGTAGAAGTGACAAGATTGCTGAATCATTCGAGTTAAGATCGGACAACCAAAGAGATTCATGTTCAGGATCAATAACGACGGGCATTACTCCTTGCACATTATTGATAAACTTGAGCAAAGGGTTAGCTTCAGTAGTAATTAGTGTAAACGTTGGAATAATCTGATCTTCCTGTTGCCAGATTTCATACACGCCCGCCAACGCAAAAAGCTGATTGTACCGCAGCGAAATCTGATAAAGTACCTGGTTTTTTCCCTCTTTGCGATGTACAAAAAAACGGTCAGCCAGGACTAGACAACGTTGTCGATTGTGAAAGGGCTCCCGTAGAAAAACTTTGGAGTTAAGCTCCTCATGTGCCACATGCAAACGTCGGAGCGGAGTTGAATGTAGCTGATCCGGTTTAGTGTTCGCACTAAGAAGTCCCCATCTAAAATACTGGAGATGAGTGGGATTGTGATGAGTTAGTATGGGCCAGTAAGGCAATTGATCCGCATCAGCCTGAGGACTGGGAAGGGGTTTCTTGTGTAGAGAAGTAACCTTTTCTACCCGAAACCGCTGTTGAATGTCTTTTAGTTTTTTGCCAATGCCTAGCCCGATGTACATGGAAATGAGTTCTGCCTGGTACCTGTGTTAAATCGCGATGGTTTCGTAAAGGTAAGGTATTAAGAAGTTCATAGCAGTTAGAGAATTACTCCGCTTGAAAATAATGGTAAATTAAGGACAGCAACTGCTCGGAAATCAAATCAGGTTTTTGAGTCTGAAGCGTTTCCGTATCAAAAGTGTCCAGATCTGTATAAAGTGCCTGCTCGGAATTAAAATGTAGTAACCCTTCATCAAAGACGCGTTCTTCTGATTCAGCAGAAACCTGCATTGAAACAAAATTCAATCGGCTTAAGTCTCCAGTTTGCTGCTCATATTTCAGCCAGAAGTATTGTTGACTTTTATCTATATCACCAGGTAAATCGGTCCTTTTAATTTCAATGATATCAATGTTTTCATTAGTAAAATGATATAGAGTCTCAAAAGTTACGTCCATTGCCCTTGAATTAAGTTAGTGTAATAATCTAATAGAATTAGAAATTCATCATTTAAAATGAAATATAAAATTAAGTACTATTCACTATACCTAGCGTATTTTCCCTTAAATATATGTTCTTACATTAAAAAATAGGTTTCTTACGAAGTTGAGCAAAGACATTTATTACTTATGAAGTGATTTACAGGTATCTATTAATTGCATAGTAGGTCAATACTATCTATTATTAGGTATTTTAGGGCCCCAGTAGGGAGGAGTAAATTTTAAAAGTAATAAATAATATCAAGATAAGTCGACAGTAAATAACATTGGGGGATTGAAAAATTCCTTAGTAGATTTACATATTGTTGTGAGTACAATCACTAATGTTTCCCCACCTGAATTAGTAGTTTATGAATCTACATTTACTTGTAATCACCAGACTGGTCTGGAATCTCACCTTTATTTTTCTTGCGTTTATAACCATATCTAGTTGTCGGCCAGATGATTATCCTAAGCGGCAATTTGGTAGAGACTCAGCTGTTGATTTAGAAAGTGGCTTAATAGCTCATTTTGCTTTCGAAGGAGGCACATGGGATGATACTCATTATGATAATGGAAGTCAGGTAATTGGAACCAGTAAATATACTTCAGGCTATCGAGCAAATAGCCAAGCCTTCGACTTTGATGGGAATACATCAATTAGAATACCTGATAGTGAACTATTACGATCTAAAACGCTATCATTTAGCTTTTGGTTTAAACCTCAAATACTTCCCTCTCAAACCAATCGCTACATGCACTTATTTTACAAAGCAGATTATGATAATGATGATAAACAACAATACAGTTCTTCAATTGATTGGCAGCCTGGATTTGGAATAAGGTATAAAGCCGATATAAAACAGAATAGTAATTGTGTTTCTGGTGAAGGGTGGCAATCATTAACACCTACAATGTCAATGGAGTCCAGGTGGTATCATTCAGTAGTAATTTTTGATGCCCGAAATATATTGGTATACATTGATGGAAAGTTACTAGATGCAAAAGAACTAAGTACTAGTGGCTATGATAATTGTCCTGGTGGAAAACTTAACATAGGGGTGCAATCAAATAGTGCACCTAATCACTTTAAAGGTGCCATGGATGACTTCCGAATTTATAATGTAGCTCTAACCCAAGAACAAATTACAGAACTTTCCAAACCATAATTCCATGTTACATTTTTTATACAAAGGCCTAATCTGTAGCGGGCTAATTATGGTTTTTGCTTTTTCCAGTAACGGTCAAACAGTGATTTCCAACATTCAGACGGATTATAATTCCGAACGAATGAAAATTACTTATGACTTGCAGAAAATAAATCCTCAGGATTCTATTTACCTGCAGATTGAAAGCAAAACGCGAGGCTTCTTATCCGTTAAGACGGTAACGGGGGACGTAGGGCATGGAATCAGTGAAGGGAATAAAAAGGTTATCTATTGGGATTACAGTCTGGATGGAGTAAAAATTGCTGAGGAACAAATCCGGGTTCATATTAAGGTGTTTTCTCCCTCTGATATAACTACTAAAATTGGTGCTGGCCCCACGGGAGCATTCGCATCTATACTATTGCCGGGGGTAGGTAACATGCTGGTGAATCATAAGATTGGTCTCCGGCCTTTAATTACGGTGTCGTATCTTGGTTTAGTAGGATATGGATTAGTACAGCGGAAGAAAGGAAATGAGCAATATGCTATCTATAACCGATCGGAATTCGATTTTGACGAGGCCGGAGCAGAGCCTCATTATCAGCAGGCTAATAAGCATCGCAGACAATTCTATTATGCAGCTCAAGGAGCGGCCTTAATTCTGGCTGCTGACGTAATATACAGTGCTGTTAAAGGCATTCAGAATGATCGTTTAAAGCGTTCCCAGTCCCGAATTTCCCTCCATTATATCGGTAATACTCCAGCTTTAGCTTACCAACTAACATTCTAAACGTATGAAAAAAAATCTACTTTTTGGTGTGCTCATGGTTTTGATGCCCTGGTTGGCGTACTCGCAAAAGGTACAGGATTTTAAAACGTCCTGGGAAACGCCTAAAATTCAGGTAAAGGCCCCGTCGGTTGTCTGGCAAAACCCTTCTGCTACGGAGTTGATAGTAAATAAGCCCATTTTTACGGCTAAAGTCTGTGTTCAGTCAGCGGTAGATTTAACAAATTATCATTTTGTGGTTAATGGTAAAACGGTAGGCGGTGTGGAGCGTGGTTTTCGCAAATCAACGGCTTGCGGTCAGGAGATCACTCATGAATTATCTTTGGTTGAAGGAAACAATGAAGTACGGTTTGTAGCCGTAAATAAAGCGGGTTCAACTACGAGTGAATCCCATTACATTTCTTATAAAATTCTTGGTAGTCAGATTGCTCGCTCGGCTTTGATTCTGGCTAATAATGCTTACACCATACCTTTAAAGAATCCCGTTAATGATGGCAGAGCTTTGCAGAGTCAACTCAAAAAGCTAGGATATGAAGTAACTCTTGTTGAAAATCAGAATCTGAAGGATCTAAAAAACGCCATTGATCTTTACACGGAGAAACTACCGGATAAAAGCATCAGTCTGTTTTTCTATGCAGGTCATGGATTAATGGTAAAGCGGGAGAACTATATTGTCCCTACTACTGCTCACATTGGTAGTGAATCGGATGTAGAATACGAGTGTTATGCTTTGTCCAGACTGGTAGATCGCATGAAGGAAAAAAATCCGAATGGCTCAAATCTGGTACTTTGGGATGCCTGTCGCAATAACCCATACCGTTCCTGGACGCGAGGGATAGAGGGGGCCGTACACACCAATATCAACCCGCCCGTAGGAACAATGATTATTTATGCAACCGAGCCAGGGAAGACTGCCATTGACAATGCTGAAGGCTCTAATGGCTTGTTTACGGGGGAGTTGGTTCGTCACATCGAAACGCCCGATATTGATATTTACGAGGTAATGCGACGCATTGACAAGGGATTAGCAGATCGCAATACTCCCCAGACACCTTACCCGGAAGGTACCTTTCGGACTCAATTCATGTTTAACCCAACCATGAAATGAAGTTTCTGGGAGTCATTCTATTCGTCTTTTTTGGCGTAGGAGTCTTTTCCGTACAGGCTCAAACGTTGCATGCTATTTTAGTGGCTGACACCAAAGACGCTGTGCTGGCAAGTGCCTGTGAACGCGATTTGGAGGTGATGCACCGGCAGTTGTCGCAGGCGGCCGCAGCGATGTCTTATACGCTGAGCGAACAAACGGTTTCCAGAGATTTATTCTCTACCCGACAGCTTTCATTAGTTTTAAATACGCTGAAAGTTCAGCCCCAGGATGTTGTGTTTTTCTATTACACTGGGCATGGTTATAACGTACGTGATCGAAAGGATGCTTTTCCGTTCTTACACATCCAGAAAAATGAAGAGTTACTGGCTGAAAACCCCGCTCTTAAGGATGTTCATGAGTTACTGAAGAAAAAGAAAGCCAGGTTGTGTATTACCCTCGGGGATTGCTGCAATAACCTTTCACTCAATACGCGTGGCATGGTTAATCGGAAACCTTACATCCGTGGACTTACCGTAACGAATGATTCATTAAATACCGCTTACCGCAATCTATTTCTGAAAAGTACGGGCGATGTGTTGATTACAAGTAGCAAGCCTCCTCAAAGTTCCTGTGCTCATCCAGATTCAGGCAGCTATTACACTCGTGCATTTGACGAAGCTCTGGAATTAGCAAGCCAGTATAACCGATCTATTACCTGGGAAACCTTATTAAAAGATACCCAGCGACGGATGGAACAGCATTCTGCCACGAAAGACAAGGTTTCTATTTTTCAGATTAACCTAAGAGGAAAAGCTCCCATTCTAGCAAACGAACCTGATTTCGAGCGTATCAATCAGTATTTAAATGCCTTGGCTGATCAGCAGCTTTCACCCCAGAAAAGGCATCAACTCCTGAAAAGCCTGAATGAATATTTTACTCAGAAAGCCCGAATTGACATCTATGTTAATACAACGCTCGGTGAGATTCAGCCCATTGAGCAAGTGGTCAACCGCCTGTATCTCAATGCTGGTAAAATTCAGCGAATCAACCTGATTGAACGATTATCGACCTTATCAGAGGACGGTAAGCACTACCAGCGGGCTGCTATTCAGGAAATTTGGGAATAAATTGATAACCATTTCAAGGTTTACTCTATAAGTCATTAAGTAATGAATTAGCCCGCACCTTATGAAAAATTACGCATTATTGCTTTTTAGTCTTTTGTTACTGCCTCTGTCATCGCAAGCCCAGAAAACTCCGGTTTCTAAAAACCTGGTGGTGAAGGATGATACCTTATCAGGAGAAAAACTTCGCGATTTTCAAACCCTTACCCAGCAGAAAGTAACGGAGTTTCAACAGTATCTGTCTATTATTTCTGATCCGACCCAGTCGGATGAAGTAAGAGAATTAGCGATAGAAAATGCTCAGCTACTCTTTTTGCCCGATGCCCGCATGCAGGTTGGGATGGTAAAAAAGCAAACCCTGGTTAAAGAGTATCCTTTGTCCATTTATTTACGTCGGTTGAAAAATCTCGAAAAGAAATACTTCGAGGTAGCTATCACCTTTTACGACTTGGCGATGGTAGGGGACTGGGAAAAAACACAGGCGGGTTATGTCACAACTGCTACGTATTTTCAGCATTTTAAGGGAAAAGGAAAAGATGGGCGGATTGCTTATGAAGATAAAACCATCAAGCAATTAGATGTTGATTTACGTAATCGGAAGGATCCTTTCTACGAAGAGCACCGCTGGACTGTCTTGTTAGGAAATGTTCGGGTAACGGAGGTAGAGCCTAAAAAGTCAGCCCTGTAAATGGGAAAATATACAGTCCTTTTTCTGCTTTTATTTTCCCGACTGACCCAGGCACAGGAAATGGATTCTTTATTTTTCCAGGAAAGCCATCAGTCGAATCCTCCAGCACTGGTGAAGCATTACCGCATGCCTGCTGAGCCTTTCATGAAAACCCGGCTTCATCTGGTAAGCGATTTTTTGAGAAAGTTTAATGATACGACTGCTACCGAAGAATGCCCCTGGGCAGAAACTGCCCGATCCATTCGGTTACGTGAGCTTTTCAGTCCCGTATCAATACCGGATGTAGTCTACCGCAAGCAGGCCTTTATTGAGGCAATGGGCTTAAAAAAGCTACTCAAGCCTCAGGAAAACTTATATGCAGAAGTAACTTTATTAGTAAGCCATAAGGGGCAGAATACAAGGCTTAAAATTTACCTAAAAAAGCAGAAAAGTAGAGAGAACTGGTCCTGGCAAGTAGTGGGCTCAGAGCCAATAGCGGTGATAGGTAATCCAATAGGGGAGAAGGTAGATTCTACGCAGTTTATAGCTCCCAATGCTCATGAACTCAATTTTATGAGTCTACCACAGTTATTGCAGAAAGATATTCGACCGTTTATAGCCCGGGAGGCTTTAGTAATTCCAGAAGTGCAAAAGCTTATCTCCAGCGTATATCAAGGGGAGTTACGGATCATTCAATCCCAAAAAACCATATTGTATTTGGATACGCAGGTAGGATGGTATCTACAACTTCAACAATTCAATCAGGAGTCTGAGTATTCAGGCTGGCTTATTGATGATGTGTACAATCAGCCCACGGAGTTACCTGTACCTCTGCGGGTATTCCTTCAACATGATAACAAATGAAATTAGTACTCAATCTCCTGGGCTTACTGCTGATTTCGACCAGTTTTTCAGTAGCACAGTCGGATACTCAGAGTCAAGCTAAGCTATTCCTGATGAATTATCAGAATCGAGTGGCTCAATTGAGTCAAAGCTCATCAGAAAAAGAATTAACGGCAGTCAGCGAGTGCTTTAGTAATGACACGGTACGCGTACCAGCTATTTTATTACCTGCACCTTTGTATCAAGCTTCCCGAACCAGGCAGACTGTTCAAAACTGGATTAATGAATTACCAGGTTATTTCTGGGAAGGGTTTACCTATAGCTTGGATACAAGTCAAGTACAATGGGAAGACCTACCACACGAAAAAAATCAGATTCGATTAAAATTGACTTTGCCGGTAGTCTTGCATGGGTTAGCCCTAACAACGCATCAACGTCACTGGTATCGGGAGAATCAGACCTTTATTCTATCGGCGGCAAAAAATGGCAATCGTTCTTGGAAAATCGAAGCCATCTACGGAACAGGTTGCGGCATGAAAGAAATACCCTTAAATAGCAGACAGCTACTAAGCTATCATGAAGATTTTCAATCGTATCTGATGCAACTGGTTTTTCAGAAAACGTCGAATCAGGTCAAGCAGGAGATCCTGGATAAATTTAAACCGTATGTGTCAGCAGATGCCCGGATCTTTGAATGGAAAAAACATCCGGGTAAAAAAATGACGCTTAACGAGATTGCTGAGTTACGTTTATCCGCTGAACAGGCCGCCCTGTGCCGCCTGGATGCGTTTGATTTATATTATCAGGGTAATTTTTTTCAGGATCGAAATGGAAGCTGGCAATCAGATGTGATAACCTTACGTGGAGTTTCGGTATGGATAGATGGAAAGTTGAATTACCAGACCCGGCAAACAGATACCATTCCTGGCGAACCTCCTTTCCGGGAAAAAACGCGTCTGACGTACTTAGCATTTACCCTGTAATGTCTATTCCAGCAAAACTCATTCTACTACTCTGGTTTGTTTCCTCCACAGTTTTGTATGCTCAGCAAAAGGAAGCCATACACTGGCCCATCGATACCAAATTGGATTCGGTAATGAAAGTGCTGACCAACCCGGTTTTAACTAAAGGGCCTGCTACACAACACTTCAGAAAGCAATGCGAAATGTTGTTTGCCCCTACGGGATATATTGTACTGGTACGATTAAATCAGTCTGAGAAATGGATTCCAATATCTCAGTTTTTAGCGAGCCGCGTGCCAGGAAGCAGGTACGATTTTCAGTCGGTTAAGGTTATTCATTTTCAAGACATTAAGAAAATAAATGAAGGTGGATATATGAGTCAGGCTTCTATTTACTTTGATGTAAAACGTTTTGAAGATCATGTGCCAATTACAAAGAGTATTTCAAAAGTAGCCATCCCATTAACTCAAATGCCACCCGCTAGCGACTACTGGCAGATTTACGAGCTCCGATTAATAGAAACTACTAACCGATTATCGATAAACCCCCACCCTTAATTAAGTTATATGAAAAGATTCTTTACTTTACTTCTGGTTTTAGCTGGTAGCCTTAACGCTTTGATGGCTCAGAAAACCTATCCCCGAGGATTAGTTTTAGATGACGAAGCCTATGAGAAAATGCCAATGAAAGCGGTATTAACGAAAGGGAGTTACGATAACTTGGCTAAGTTCATTTCTTACGAAGCGTACTGCCCACCCGTAATGAATCAGGATAGTTACGGAACATGCGTAGGTTTTGCCAGCACGTATTACATGCGTTCGATTCTTGAAAAAATTCGTCAGAAGCAAAATCCTGGCTCTTCAGTCGCTTTCTCTCCAAGTTATACCTATGCTAAAATCAAAGAGAGTTCTGATTTAGAATGTCAGCAGGGAGGGAAATTGATGGATGCTCTTTTTAGTCTGAAAACAGCAGGAGCTCCTTTGTACGAAGCTTTTCCGTATCCGAATTGTGAGAACGTCAGTGTGGAGCTGGATGAGCAGGCTTCGACTCATAAGATTGGGGATGTAGTACGTTTGTTTGGCCCCTTAGCTCCTTCAGAATTAAAGATTAAGGCTTTGAAAAAAGCATTGAGCGATGGTTATCCGGTCGTGATTGGTATGCGAACGCCCCTGTCTTTTTTCGCCATTCAGAACGTATGGCAACCCGCTCCCGGCGATGAGAAAACTCCTGTAATGGATAGTGGTCATGCCATGTGTATCATTGGGTATGACGATACTAAATATGGAGGAGCCTTTCGCATCGTCAATAGTTGGGGTAACCAATGGGCGGAAGCTGGATTCTGCTGGGTTCGATATAAAGATTTAGCCCATTATACGCTATATGCTTTTCAGGCTTTTCCTGATTTTAATGCTCCGGTAGAGTCGGTAACAACCCCTCTGAAAGGAAAACTTAATTTACAATTACGGGAAGGCACCTTGATGCGTTCGCGTCAAGCTTTGCAGAAAGGATTAGTACTAACGGATGATCAGCCGCTTGATGTGACCATTTATCAGTTATCCGAAAGCTATTCAGAAGGGACGGCTTTTAAAGCATTCATTACCGCTAACGAATCGGCTTATGTCTATATGATTGGTACGGATACTACTTTTCAGATGAATCAGTTGTTTCCCTATACCAGTAGCATAAGTCCATTGCTAGGGCCTAACAATACCGTTGCGTATCCTTCTGATAATAAATCCATCACGCTGGATCACACTACTGGTACCGACTATTTGATTGTTCTTTTTTCAAAGAAGCCACTCGATTTTGGTCGGGTAATGAGTCAAATGAAACAGAGCACAGGTAATCTTTCCAGTCGATTGGCCGTAGCTCTGAAAGGCGATCTTATTTCGGATCGACAAATCCAGTATAATCCGAATGAACCCGCGTTTGAAGTAGCTGCGAAAGCTTCGGGTTCTGTAGTTCCCCTGATTATTGCCATTGATCATCAGTAATTTATGCGAGGGTTTTTATTAATCATAAGTTTAACCTGGCTTTTCCTGCAAACGGGAAAAGCTCAGTCGTTTTCAGCTGAAGAAGAGCAGGCCATCATTACCAACGCTCGTAAGTTACTCGAGACGGAATATCTTCAGAACCTGGAAATTCTGACGCATTATGAAATCAATCAGCCTTTTGCTGCTTTAAAACCTCAGTTAGACGGATTTATAAAATCGGCTTTCCGAAATTCGGACGTACAGGTTTTCAATGAGTTCAGACAACCTTTAGGAAAACTTACTTCCGTTGAAGAATACATCAGAGACTGTCATATTTTTTCCAAACAAAAGCCCATCATTAATACGTTGGATTGGTCAAAAGCTCGTTTTCAGCTGCAGGAAACCGGGGATGGGAAACCTTATTTAAATGTGTACGTAACTAAGAAAATGCAGGGAAATATTTCTAATGCGTTACACTATGAAAATCTGATAGAATGCCGGATTCAGTTTGTGCACAATGAGCGGCTCAAGTCTTTTTACGATTTTAAAATTGCGGGTATTACTCGCAAAGATAAGTATCCTTCGGAAGCCTCAGAAAACCTAGTAGTCAAGCCAGAAAAGAAAAGCATAGATCTTTTTTCTGTACTGGATACATTGGCCGCTCAGTTGGAGAGAACTATTCCAGCATCAGGCACTGGGCTGATTCTGGAGCGTTTTTCGTATAGAAACTGCGGCATCAACGATGCACTTTCTGATCAGATTTTTGCTGCCTTAAACGCCTGTTTCCAGCGGCGAACGCTATGGTCGGTTCAGTCAGTCGCTTCCGATCAGAATACCTGGCCCCGGGTTCGTGGATTTTACGAAGAATTAAATGGTCAGCTGTTAATTAAGACGGAATTAGTCGATGCTAACACGGAAAAAGTTCTGGTAACGCTGGAAAACAAAGCTTTGCCTCTTGAGTGGTTACAGCAGCAAAGTATCCCCCTGAAGCCGGAGAATTATCAGGAAATAAAAGTAGTTCAGGATACTCTTAGGCAGATTACGGCCGTTACTGCACCTACAGCCTTGAAGTTTGAAATACGCACGGATCGGGGGCGGGAGGGGGTGGAGTACTGGTCGGGACAGCAGATGATTCTGGAAGTGAAAGCCAATCGACCCTGCCACATTCGCCTTTTGTATCGACTGGCAGATGGCACCCAAACCTTACTCGAAAACGATTTTGTAATCAAACCCGGTCAGGAAAACAAGCTTGTTCGGATTGCCCCTGAAGCTTCATTCATTTGCTCGGAACCCTTTGGTACGGAATACTTACTGGCTTATGCTTCGGAAGAACCTTTTTGTGCTCTTCCGACTGTGCCAAACCGGGAGGGGTATTTTCGAGAAGAAGGTAGCTACCAGATCTTTGTGGGCTCATTAACTGCTTTCAATACCCTGATGAAGTGCTCGAAAAATACAGATATTGTCGAAGACCTGATCCAAATTACTACGCGAGAAGCGAAGGAATAATTTCCATACATTTATTCTTGGATTAACTCAGTATTTATGAAACGTTACGGAAAATGCACGAATCACGATAAGCATTGTTCAGCCGCTAAAACGGGAGAGATTATTGCCAAAGAAGATACTCAAGCCTTCGTTTGTCCCTCCTGTCAAAGGCCTTTGTTTGAAGTATCAATCTCTAAAACGAGAGCTTCAGGAGAATCTACAAGAGTAGTACTGATACTGGGTTTACTGTTTCTGGCAGGATCTGTACTTGGCGTTATATTCTGGCCAGGAAAGGATAAGGAAGAAGCTTTTCAGGAAGAAATAATAAATAAGGAACCTTCAAGAATACAAGGCAGTGAAGTAAGCCAACCGCCAGTCAAGGCTGGAAAAACAGAGTTGACTGAAGTGGTGGCAATTCCTACTAAAGGCACCAAAATTAAAGGCAGTGAGTATTGTCTGGATTGCGAGTCATTCTATAAAGTTGCCGATGGAAAAGGAGGGACGTTTACCGAAACGGAAGGATATAATACCAGATGTTGCAAATGCGGTTCAAAAGTAGCTTTCAAGGACGGTTATTATTATGACATTGTTTGTGAAGATGACCGTATCAAAGCCGTGATGGCTGGTAAAGTTGAATAACCCTTTAAAACAAAACTTCCCGAAGTATTTAAACCTTCGGGAAGTTGATTAATAAATAGTTGTCGCTAACCGAGAAGATCACCCTTCATTTACCACAAAGCCATACCGAACAAAGCGGGCCATGTCCCGGTAAGTAATCCAGCAAAAACCCTGATCAGCCCAGGTTTTACCAAAGCTGTTAATAACCCGGAACGCTCCGCCGAATTGCTCATCATCGTAACCAATCACGCAGAGGGCGTGGCCTTTCAAATCTTTATTTTGGGGATCATCACCGGGAGCGGGCTGCCACACTTTCTTCGTAAAATAAAAGGAAGCCGGAATCACTATACCAATTACTACCGGACTGCCTTTTGCCAGCGATTGCTTGAGTGACTGTAGCTTTACACTTTCAGCATCCTGCATTTTAAAAATTCGCTCGTAACCCTTAATCCGAAATCGATTCGCAATCGGATCGACTTTAGCCGTTTTTTCTCCACAAGCCGGGTAGGGAAAGTTTTGCCAGGAGGTATTTCCTACCTGTTGCATAAGCTGTAATACCTTTGCCAGATATACTCCCTGTGAACAGTTATAGTCTCCGTCCAGCTTTGCTTTTTCGTAGAGGTAACCCGGCGAAAAAGCTATTTTAGTAACGGCAGCCGAATTTTTAAGTCCTCTTCGTTTAGCTTCCAGAATGGTTTGTAAGTAATAACCGCAGGCAAAGCCCACGCAGGTGCTGAAAGGCCCCTGAGCCTGAACTGCCGGACAATACGCTTCAAAACTGATGCGGGCGGGTAAAGGAGCTTTCGTTAGTACCTGCTCAAAAGGTAAGGTTTCATAAGCTTCGTCGTCGAGTAACAGGCCCGTTTGAGGTAAAGGCTGAGCTAGTAATTTACAGGAAAAAAGAATGATAATACTGACGAGTCCTGGACGTAAAAAACGCATTACTTGCTTTCATTTTTAAGTAATTCACTTGCTAATTGCCGAGCTTCCACCTGATAGGGATGACCGTTTTGCTGTTCGATGATGTGTAACAGGGGGCGGGCTTGTTCGGGCTGACTGTTTTTGAGGTACGCTAATACCAGATACCACTGAGCAGCGGCATCCCAATGATTCTGCAGGTCTTCCGTTAAACTTCTTAACTCGGTGATTGCTTGGCGGGTCTGTTCTTTTTCCAGTAGTCCCAAGGCATGATAGAGCTGCACGGAATCCTGAGCCGTCTGAGGAGCTTCGTTACTAGCTCCAAGTAAGTCTGGGTCGCTAACTAAAACCGGAGCCGCTTTCACCGGTTTGTTTAGAAAACGCTCGGCCAGTTGCTCGCTGGGTCTGGCTCCCGTGCCATTGGATGCAGGTGTTTGTAGAAAATACCAGCTTATGCCCAGCAGGATTACCAGACTGGCTGCCGCAGCAATGAAGTTCCAGCGGTTACGGGTAACGGCTGGTTTCGGTTTGAATTCTATTACTTCAGGTTCTGCCTCAACTTTTCTTTGGTATGGGGTAACATCCATCAGCTCGCCTTTTTCAGCCAATTGCTGATGAATTTGCCGAAACTGATCCTTTGCTGCTAGTACTTTTAATCCCTTTTGTAGGTTTTTTTGTAACTGGACTTCCTCACGTAAGCCCGCATCCTGCTGAATCTGGTTTTCAAAATGCTGACGGTCAGCATCAGACATTTGATTACGTAAATAAGCTTCTATCTGAGAAAACATTTCTTCTGTACGTTCCATAGCCTTATTGTTTCCGATAATTAAAATATAACTCCTTTAGTCGCTGAAAGCAGCGGAACCGTTTGACTTTAGCCGACCCTTCCTGAATACCCAGTAACTTCCCGCATTCGGCCAGCGATTTATCCTGAACGTAGAAGTAATCAATCAATAACTGACAGTTACGACCCAGTTCATTTCTGGCCCGTTCCAGTGCTTCATAGTCGGCTTCCTGAATGTCGTCAGCCCAGATACTTTGAAACTCAGGGATATCATTTTCTAAAAAATCTTCATTGAATTCGTTCCCATGAATCAGATCATCTATCCATTCTACCTCATCAACGGATGGTTCCTGATAGGTTTTCAGTTGAAGGTGTTTTGTTCGACGAAGCTGGGATAACCACTGTCTCTGGCAAATGGCATTAGCGTAAGCCGCAATGGGTTTGCCCTGAAAAATAAATTTACGATCCCGCATGTTCGTCAAGCAAATGGCCAATCCCTCCTGTAAAAGGTCATAAGCGTCTTCGCTGGAAAGGGAGCTACGATTCAGCACATACGGGATAAACGTTTTCATTACATTAACATACAGATCTTCCCAGGCTTGAGGATCATTTGCCAGAAGAGCATAGTATTTCTTTTCTTCTTCAAGGAAACGGGCATCAGTAAGTTTCGATGAATGAGAAGGTTCAAATTCGGACATATAGGCAAATAAGTATTCATCCTAAAGTTACTTATGATTTGATGAAATAATAATTTTCTAAAAGGGTTGGAATAAATATCATCTCGCACCGGGAGAGATAATTAAGTATAACAAGGGGTAGTGAAAGGTTATCAATGGAAAGAAAAAAACCAGGGGAAACGAAGGGGGTTGTAACGTATTTACTGAAAATGAAATGGATAACAAAAAAAATAACCCCGGACGGAAGTCCGGGGTTAATACCTGATACCGGTTTAGTACCATTAAAGTAATAAAGCATCTATTTGGTGAGCGTGGACCATCTCTTGGGATTGGGACCACGTAAATACGGTATAACGACCATCCTGGGAGGCAATCAAAGCAATGGCGTCTCGCTGATCGTAAACAAACTGAGCCGCCGATAAATGCCGGGTGCCCCAGGTGTGAGTTGGATGAACAACAGTGGCTACCTGATCGAGGATAGGCTCCGAAACCAGAATCTGTTCAACGCGGCTGCTGGTATCAGAGCGGCCAATTTTGGCCCCAAATCCTAGCAACTCGTATTGATCATTGATGATAGTTGCTCCGTCCACGGCTGTTAATCCAGCCATACTTTCTACGGCCAGTCCCAGAGTTCCTTTCCAGGGGGAAACCGTATCTGTACCTTGTCTCATTAAGTTTGCCAGATGGGAATACGTCGGAACGATAGGATAGGTAATCGGCTCAATGATTGATTCCCGCCAGGAGTGTGTGCCGGAAGGAACCACCAATAAGGAGCCGCCCCGCCCGTGGGCACGCATCGAAACGGCCAGTTGAACCAGCACATTCTTAGCATCACTGGATTGAAATCCTGGTAAAGAAGTCAAACTAGCCAGATAGTCAGGCAAATCCGTGATGGTATGATCGACAATCTTTACCTGATCACCTTTTAGAATGGCAACGTTCACAAACTTTCCGTAGCCTGATAATCGGCGGTGTTTCACAATGAGTAAACCGGGCTCGATGACTTCCAGCACAAAACAGTTACCCGGAATTTCTCGGGTAGTACCCCAAATGAACAGCTCATCATTTTCGTATCCAATGCCCAGGTGAATGCCCGGACGCTCTACGGCGGGGGCCAGCTTGGTTAGAATGGCTGGGGTTAACGGAAACTTGTGTTCAAATAACAAGGGCTGATCAGCCATGGCGGCTGGGATATAAGCTAATGATATTTTCGGAGAATACCCTTCTTCGTGCCGTAAACTGGCCCAGAACGCAGCATCAATCATGGCCTCAATTACCCGGGCGGGAGGAGTAGGGGCCATCGGCTGGCATTTGGCCCGGCAAGTTGAGCTAAGTTGTAAAGAGAAATGACTTTCCAGCGTTTCTGCTACTAATCGGGCTGCCTGATAAGTAGGGTCGAGAATCATAGGAGTATATTTAGCGGGGGTGGCCAAACGGCTTAAAGGTCGGTGCACAGGAGTAAAATTGAATCATCTATAAAGTTAACACGGATGATTAACTAACTAGAAGTAAATAGGGATCGTTCGCCATGTATAAAAATCAGTAAAGGCTTCAATTGTTTTTGGATTAATAAAAGTTTGATTAAACCCAATAAAATCTCTCACTATAAGGGTTTTATAATTGCAATTAGTATCATTAACTTATATTTTTTATTCAACTAGTCGGGTAATTAGAAGTAACCATAAAATTAATGAATATTAAAAAATATGATTTACCTTAGCCATCTACACGCACCTTAACTTTATTGATTTGATTTTATGAAAATAGGTTGGAGTTTAATGATACTCCTATTGTTCGCTCTGACCACCAGAGCTCAGCAAATTCCTATCCGTTTTTCGCACATAACGACCGACCACGGGCTTTCCGAAAGTAATGTTTTGTGCATGATTCAAGATAGTGAAGGATTTATCTGGGTTGGTACGTACGATGGATTGAATAAGTACGACGGCCACCGAATGATCGTTTATCGAAATCAGCCTGGGGACCTGTCAAGTCTTAGTGATAATAACATTCGGAGTATTTATGAAGATCATGAACACAACATCTGGGTCGGTACTCCCAATGGTTTAAATAAATACGATCGAGTTACGAATTCCTTCACTCGTTTTGTGCATAACCCCGCTGATGGGAGGTCTATTAGTAGTAACAGCGTTTATTTTATTTCAGAAGATCACCAGCATACGCTTTGGGTTGGTACGTATGGTGGAGGTATTAATCGCTTTGATGCGAGAAAGCGTACGTTTACGCATTACCGTCATAATCCTCTTACCGGCAGTGGTATTAGCGATGACCGGATTACCTACATTCTGGAAGATCATAAGCACCAGTTATGGGTTAGTACTCAGCAGGGTTTAAATCGATTGGATCGTTCAAGAAATGTTTTTGTACCCGTTGCGACTGAAATAGGACTGGATCCGAAAGAGTACATTCGTACCTTGGCCGAAGATGCTGATGGTAACCTCTGGATGGGATCCGCTGCTAATGGCCTTTATGTCTGGAATCAAAAAACGCATGAGTTAAGAAGGTTTAAACATAGTTCCATTGATGCTTCCAGTATCGGCGGTGACGTAATCATGAGTTTGTTTGTGGATCGCCAGAATAATATCTGGGCGGGAACCGAAAACAACGGATTAAATTTATACAGACCTGAAAAGCAAACCTTTGACAAATACCAATTTGACTATACTAATACTTTAAGCATTTCCAACAATACAGTTACCTGCCTGATGCAGGATCATTCCGGTAATATCTGGGCGGGTGTACAGAGGGGCGGGTTAAATATCTTCAACCCTCAGGCTAGCACCTTCGACTTTTATTACCAGACCTCTTCCGCTCAAAGTTTGGGTCATAATGAGGTTAAATCCTTTTATCAGGATCGGGAAGGGATCATGTGGCTGGGACTGGATGGTGGCGGCTTGGATCGTTTTGATCCCATTACCCGGACCTTCAAACATTACAAACACAATGAGCGTGACCCTAAGAGTATTGGTAGTAACTCGGTACTTGATATTCGGGAGGATCGTCACGGGAATCTGTGGATCGGGACCTGGGGTGGTGGCCTAAATCTGATGGATCGGAAAAAAGGGACCTTTACCCGCTTCATAAATAACCCGGCTGATCCTAAATCCATCAGTTCGAATAACGTCTGGAAAGTATTTGAAGATCACGAAGGAACGTTATGGCTGGGTACCTTTTTTGGGGGGTTATGTCGTATGCTTCCCGATGGACGTTCGTTTGAACGAATAACTAATGACTCGAAAGGGTACCGTTTCTACGGAGAAAATATTACCTGCATCGAAGAAGATAAGGGTGGAAATCTCTGGGTCGGCACCACTGAAGAAGGTCTTAATCGCTATAACCTACAGTCGCGGTCATTAACTCATTTTGTTCCCGTCAGTGCTAGCAATGAACCCGCTGACAAGTACATTAAAGCTATTTATTGTGACGAACAAAACCGGGTTTGGATCGGGCAAAAAACGCTAAGTCTCTACTTGCCGGGCCGTCAGTTTTTTAATCGTATTCCTAACAAAGAACTCAATAAGATTCAGTCCATTCAGGGCGATAACCAAGGTAATTTATGGTTGGGCACTTTAAATGGCCTGGTGAAATATAATCCCGATCAGAAAACGATCCAGCAACTAACTAAATACGATGGTCTGCTGAGTAATGAGTTCATCCAGAATGCTCACCTCAAAGCTCAGGATGGAACCCTATACTTCGGCAGTAGCAGAGGCTTTGTCATGTTCGATCCTCAGCGAGTAGTCGTTAATCATTTTGTGCCGCCGGTTTATCTTACGGCTTTTTCCCTTTTTAATAAGCCCGTTGAAGTGGGAGCGGCCAATGGCATATTACCCGTAGCATTAAATCATTTGCAGGAAATCAGGCTGGCTTACGATCAGTCCACCTTTGCTTTTGAGTTTGCCGCTCTGGACTATACCTCGGTTCGGAAAAATCAGTATATGTATAAGCTCGAGGGCTTTGACGAGGATTGGAACATGGTAGGCAACGTTAATAAAGCGACGTATACCAATCTGGATCCGGGATCATACATTTTTCGGGTAATAGCTTCCAATAACAACGGAGTCTGGAACCGTACTGGCCGCTCCATTAAAGTAATCATTGTACCAGCTTTCTGGCAGACGTGGTGGTTTCGAACGGTTCTGGTGGTAACGGCACTCCTGGTTCTGTATGGCTTGTATCTGTTACGGATTAACAGAATTAAAAAGAATCATAGAAGGCTTGAAAAGCAGGTGCAGCTGAAAACTAAAGAGCTACAGGAAACAAACCAGGAAATGCTTCAGCAAAAAGAAGAACTGGTTTTGTTAACGGATGATTTGCACGCCCTGAATGAAGAATTACGCGAACAGAAGGGACAGGAACGCAAGGCCCGACAGGAAGCAGAAAAAGCCAATCAGTCGAAAAGTATATTTTTGGCGACCATGAGTCATGAAATCCGGACCCCTTTGAATGGCGTATTGGGCATGACGGCACTTTTACAGGAGACAACCCTTTCCAATGAGCAGGAGGAATATACGCAAACCATTCACCAGTGTGGTGTTAACCTGCTGGGAGTGATTAACGATATTCTGGATTTTTCTAAAATAGAATCTGGGAACTTGGAAATAGAGCAGGAGGAAGTAGATCTGCGGCAATGTATCGAAGAAACGCTGGACTTATTTGCCAACAAAGCCTCTGAGAAGAACCTGGACCTGATTTATCAGATTGATTACAACGTTCCGGCTTTCATCAAAAGTGACAGCTTACGGCTCCGCCAGATTCTGATCAATCTGGTTGGGAATGCTCTGAAATTTACGCATAAAGGAGAAATTTTCGTCCAGGTATCCGTCGCTCATCAGGATGCGGATGCAGAGGTGCGTCTGCAATTCCACGTTACGGATACCGGCATCGGAATTCCAGAAGATAAGTTACAACGCTTATTTAAAGCCTTCTCCCAGGTAGATTCCTCTACGACGCGTAAATACGGAGGTACGGGTCTGGGGCTGGCCATTAGTAAGCGACTGGTAGAGCTCATGGGCGGAGAGATCACCGTGACGAGTACCGAAGGAGAAGGGACCACCTTTAGTTTTACTATTCAAACGCAGATCAGCACGCAATCCAAGCGGCAATACGTAGTATTTAATACCAGTGATAACGATTACAAAAAGGTATTAATTGTAGATGATAATCAGACGAACCTTTTCATTCTACGATCTCAGTTGGAGCAATGGAAACTCAAGCCCAGCCTTACCTCATCCGCGGCGGATGCCTTAGCGTTACTGCAAGCTGGTGAGTCATTTGACCTCATTATTACGGATATGCAAATGCCGGGCATGAATGGTCTGGAACTGGCTCGTGAAGTGAAGCGTAGCCATGATCAAATGCCAATGATTTTATTAAGTTCAGTGGGGGATGAAACCCGAAACAGTCTGACGGATTTGTCCATTACCATTCTGACGAAACCCGTTAAACAAAACCAGCTGTATCAGGCTATTCAGGAACAACTCAAATGGTCTGTTCAGCCTCAGGCATCTGCTAAGACAACACCTCAATTATTCGATAGCGATTTTTCAAAAGAATATCCGCTAAGAATTCTGATTGCAGAGGACAACATTTTTAATCAGAAAGTAGCGACGCGTACCTTAGGGAAATTAGGCTATACCATTGAACTTGCTAATAACGGTCTGGAAGTATTAACGAAGCTTGAAAAAAATAGCTACGATGTAATTTTCATGGATGTTCAAATGCCGGAAATGGATGGATTGGAAGCAACTCACCAGGTTCGGAAAATGCCATTAAACCAACCTCAAATCGTAGCTATGACCGCCAATGCCTTAACTGGCGATCGGGAGATGTGTTTGCAGGCGGGTATGAATGATTATATATCAAAACCCATCCAAATCACTGAACTCAAAAACAGTCTGATTCGGGCGTTTGACAAAAGCGTAATGGTTCAAATATCAGAATAATTGATACTTACAATGTATAGGAAAGGTTGAATTTGGCGTATAAAGTCAATAGCATTCAATCGCTTGCGTTACCGTTTTTTAATTTAACTTTTGTTAAAAAAATTGAGCTAAATTTAAGCCTGGTTCTCTAGTAATTTAATTATAAGTATACAATGCAAACCACTATATGGCTGGTTAGTAAAGGAACTTTTAAAGGTAGAAGAACTAAATTACGGTTACATTCATTTCCCATTTACCAAGGCAGTACCACCGTTCCTTAATCCACTGTCTTGAGCAAAGGATACAGCTATGATCGAACCCTCAATTCCGCTGAATGAGCCCCAGCGGCTGGCGGCTTTACGAGAATACGATATATTAGATTCGTTACCTGAACCCGCTTACGATGCTATTACCCGTCTGGCTTCTCAAATTTGCGGTACCCCTATAAGTTTAATAACCCTGGTAGATCAACAACGTCAGTGGTTTAAATCCAATCTTGGATTAGATACACAGGAAACGCCTCGCAATGAAGCCTTTTGTGCTCACGCAATTTTAGATCCTAATTCACCACTCATTGTAGAGGATGCTCGTTTGGATGAACGGTTCATGGATAACCCCATCACCATCGGTGATCCGCACGTTGTTTTTTACGCCGGAATTCCGCTGGTAACGCCCGGGGGATACCCTATGGGAACGTTATGTGTGATTGATCGGAAACCTAAGCAACTGACGACGGAACAGCTACAGTCATTACGAGATCTTTCGTATCAGGTGGTTTTACTCCTTGAATTACGTAAACAATATATACAGGCGAATCAGGCTCGCGAGGAAAAAGCCCGGTTTCTGTCGACGATGAGTCACGAGATTCGTAATGCTTTGAGCCCGATTATTGGCTGTAGCGGCCTGCTGGCGATGGAAGGACTTACGACTCAGCAGCAAGAGCTGGTCGATATTTTGGAGTTTTCTTCGAATACCTTACAGTCCTTATTAAATGATGTGCTGGATTTTAGTAAGCTGGAAGCCGGAAAGATGTATCTGGAAGAAATTCCTTTTAGTCTGAAAGGGCTGATTGATAAAATCATTCGGATTCATCAGCCTATGACCCGGCAGAAAAATTTACTGCTTAACGCTACCTTTTCTTCTGAAATACCCGATCAGGTAGTAGGAGATCCCACTCGTTTGAATCAGATCATCAGTAACTTATTGACTAATGCCATTAAGTTTACCGAAACGGGTGGCGTAACCATAGAAGTTCACTCACAGCAGGAGACAGAAGATCAGGTTACGGTTCGTTTTGATATTATAGATACCGGAATCGGTATCCCCGAGGCATCATTAAAATCAGTATTTGAAGAGTTTTCTCAAGCATCCCTAGATACTAGCCGAAAGTTTAAGGGAACAGGCCTGGGACTAGCAATTGTACATTTATTAGTATCTCTTTACAATAGCCGAATTTTTGTAGAAAGCGAATTGGGTGCAGGCACTCGCTTCTATTTTGATATTGTTTTTTCAAAAGTAAAAAACCTAAGTCCGGCTGAGTAGACAGCCCGAGCGTATAAACAAATAAAGTCTGCCGTATTAACGAAGCAGGCTTTATTTGTTTAGAATCGGAAGTATGCTTTTGAAATGTAGAAAGGATACTTCTATTTTGCAGCGTTTACCAATATGAAGCATGGATTTTGAAGCGATTCTAAGGGATCGCTCAGTATCCATGCTTCTTTGTTTTCATCGTTTGTAGCGTATTGATCTAATGAAAAAATTTGTAGTTCTCGCAGGATTATTGTCCGTACTGGCTGGGTCAGTTCAAGCACAGCAGGTATACTTAAGTAACTATACGTACGAAGGTAATAACACCACTATTGGGAAAGTTTCTGCCTCAGGAAGTTCTTCTCTGACAAACATCAAAGTCTCTGGGCCTCAAGGTAATTTATTCAGGGTGACTAAGAATAATGAATTGGTTTTTAAAAAGAAACCCGGTTCAGAAACCAGTTATGAAATTCAGATCGAGGGGCAAACGTCAGCTGGAAAAATCACGCAGCATTTTCTCATTATCAAGGACACGTTCCATAAAAACGGCGTGATTGCTCACCGGGGTGCCTGGAAGCACACGGAGGCTTCGCAAAACTCCCTGGCATCACTCAACGGTGCCGTTAAGCTCAATTGTTACGGAGCTGAGTTCGACGTTCATATGTCGGCAGATTCAGCATTGTTTATTAATCATGATCCTCACATTCAGGGGGTAACTATTGAAAAGTCCACTACAGATGAGCTTTCAGTAATTAAGTTAAGTAATGGTGAAAAAATACCTACGCTGGAAGAGTACCTGAAAGCCGGTATGAAGCAAAAAGGTACGAAGCTGATTCTGGAAATTAAAACATCAACGATGGGTAAAGAACGTTCGATGGCATTGACTCAACGAGTGATTAATAAGGTTTGGGAGATGAAAGCCCAGGCTTGGGTCGAATACATTGCCTTTGACTACGATGTGTGCAAAAAAGTACGAGCCCTCGATCCCTTTGCTAAAGTCGCGTATTTGATGGGTGATCAAACGCCCCAGCAACTAGCTGGTGATGAGTTAAGCGGATTAGATTATCATTTTAAAATCATCCAGTCTAAAGAAAATTATATTACTGAAGCTCAGAAACTTGGCCTTACAGTAAACGTTTGGACGGTCAATGATCCCGCTGTCATGCAATGGTTATTGGAGCGAAAAGTGGATTTCATCACTACCGACGAGCCCGAACAGCTACTTGAGATAAAGAGTAAAAAATAAGGTACCTAGTAAGGCATGAAAATAATTATTAGTCTTCCTAGTTAACCATTTCAACAAAAACGCCATAAATATAAAGGATGAAAACCGTTCTTGTATTTATGGCGTTTTTATGGAATTCAGGTAGTAATGCATTCGCGAAAGCGTTTTAATTTAGTATTTATAAACAATGGTGTTTAGGTAGGGAGGACTATAGTTAGGTATTAGTAATCAATAATTAACACTTAAAAATGTCACTTTAACCGAAGAATGAAGTATTTCATCTAAATACTATTACGCAAAAATATTTACCGCATATCTTTAGCCATTGATCGCAGAATTTAGATAAATGGTCTTATCCTTCCGGTAGGTATTATTGATAGTTGAGAGAATTTTAGCTTACTTGTTGGGGATCATTTACGTATATAATACTTAAAGAGAATGCCTGTGAAGCTGGTTATGGTTTAACCTCCCTTCATTAACGGAACAAGGTAAGTATAAATGATCTCTACATTCCGCCAATATGTATATCAGCGTAAGCCGAGTTTTGATTTATGAATTATTTAAAAGAACAACTCCTTCAACTGACGGATACCGATGAACGGATCCTTGAGTTTCTTCAGGAATCGGGACTCTGGTCATGGGATTTACTTGATAAAAATGAACCCTGGTTAGGACCGGCATTCTGGACCGGATTAGGGTATAGTCCAGAAGATTTTGATAATACCAATCAGTGGATGCAATACGTTCATCCGCAGGATTTAGATATTACCAAGCATAAAATCCAGGAGTATCTCCAAAATTCACAGGAATCATTCCTTCATACCATCCGCTTTTTTCGTAAAAATGGTTCCCTAGTCTGGATCAGAGTCAAAGGAATTACCACCTGGGATACCAAAGGATTGCCGATTCGCATGCTGGTGTCTTACGTGGATATTACCCGCGAGAAAGAAAGTGAATTAAAAGCGGGTCAGGATGCTCTCCTTTACAATTATATAGCTGCCAGTAAAAGCATTTACATCGTGAAAATTAGCCCGCAAGGGACTTACACCTTCGCGAATCCGTATTTTCTCGATGAAATTGGTATCCCTGAACATTCGCTGGTAGGTTCTTCAGCAGGAAATTATATCGTTGATGAAGACCATAAAGCAGGAGAGCAACTGTTAAGAAATTGTTTAAGTAATCCGCAGGTACCTTATCAGATTACCCTTCGCCGAAGAGTGGCCAGTGGATCTATTAAGACCATTGAATGGACGATGATAGGGCTAACGGATCACAATGGCGAAGTTTCTGAAGTATTGGCTCTGGGACAGGATATTACCCAGACTCTTCAGGTAGAAAGAGACCTAGAAGCATTGATTGCCAATATGACGGATGTTCTGTTTACGCTTGATGAAAATGCCGTTTTTACGTATATGTCGCCAAGCTGGACTACACAATACGGCTACGAACTTTCGGAAACCATCGGTCGGTCCATTACCGATTTTGTCCATCCTGATGATTTACTAAAATGCTTCCAGGCTTTAAAAGAAACGTTTGAAACGAAAAATCCTCCGGCCGCAGTAGAACATCGGCTCTTTCACAAAGCGGGATATTGGTGCTGGGTGTCTACGGAAGCACGAATTAATAATGAAAATGGCGAAGTGATTTTAACCAGCCATGATATCTCTGAGCGTAAAAAAACAGAAGGCGAGCTTAATTATACCAAAAAATTACTGGAGCAAACCTCGGAAATGGCCTGCGTTGGTGGTTGGGAGTATGATCCCAGAAATCAGTATGCGTATTGGTCTAAAGTAACCTTTGAAATTCACGAAGTCGAAGAACACAATCCAGTTAACTTGCATAAAGCTCTGGACTACTATGAAGATACCTATAGTCGGAATAACATTATTGAAGCACTCGAGTTAGCCCAGACTGAGGGTACCCCCTGGGACATGGAAGTGCAGATCGTTACAGCCAAGGGAACTCATAAGTGGGTAAGAACGCTTGGAAATTCTGAATTTGTAGATGGGGTTTGTGTGCGGGTGTACGGAACGTTCCAAGACATTACGCAACAGAAACTGGACGGAGAAGAAACGCTAAAAGCTCGTCTGCTAGCAGAATCGGCCAGTAAGGCAAAATCGGAGTTTTTGGCTAACATGAGTCACGAAATTCGAACGCCCCTGAACGGAGTAATTGGGTTTACGGAGTTACTAACCAAAACCAAACTCGATGAATCCCAGCGGCAGTATACGGATTTAGTATTTCAGTCGGCTCAATCTTTGCTGGATATTATTAATGATATCCTTGATTTTTCTAAAATAGAAGCAGGAAAGCTGGATTTATCCGAAGAAAAAACGGACTTGCTGGAGCTGGTGAATCAGGTGGCAGATATGATTACGCCACAGGCCGATAAAAAACAGATTGAGTTACTGCTAAAAGTAAGTCCGGACCTGCCACGCTATGTCTGGACCGACGCGGTTCGAATGCGGCAAATTTTGGTAAACTTGCTTAGTAATGCAGTGAAGTTTACGCAGGTAGGTGAGATCGAATTGTCCATAGAACGGATTTCAACGCATCAAAACAGAACATCGTTACGCTTTGCTGTTCGGGATACCGGAATCGGGATTTTACCTAAGAATCAGCAGAAAATCTTTGAAGCCTTTGTACAGGAAGACATTTCTACGACAAAGAAGTTTGGAGGAACCGGCCTTGGACTGACCATTACCAATAAGTTACTGGCCCTGATGGAAAGCGTACTTCAGCTAAAAAGCGAGTTTGGAAAGGGGAGTACGTTCTGGTTCGATGTTAACCTGGAGTATCAGGAAGAAGTAGTCGAAAATAATGCAGTATTAGGCAATATCAGGTCTGCGTTGGTAGTAGACGACAATGCCACCAATCGACGGATTTTGGAAGATATGTTGGCTTTAAAGGAGATAACCACTCACGCAGCTGCCAGCGGATTTGAGGCCATGAAATTGCTTTCGGAGGGAAAAAGTTATGATGTGATTCTCATGGACTATTATATGCCTTCGATGGACGGTATTGAAACCATACGAAACATTCGAAAGCAGGATTTTCCACAGCCCATTATTCTCCTGTATACTTCGTCGGAAGACACGCATATTCAGAAGGCTTGTGAAGAGCTGAAAGTAATGCACCGATTGATTAAACCAGTGAAAATTAATCAGCTATTTCAGGCGTTGGAACAGATTCATCAGGAAGCTCCCCAAACTCGGATAAAATCAGAAATAGTGATACCAGAACAGTGTTTGGAGGCAGACGAGATTAACATTCTCGTGGTAGAGGACAATCCGATTAATATGCTGTTAGCCAAGAAGATGCTTAAGCTGATTCTACCCACAAGCAATATCCAGGAAGCAAAAAACGGAAAAGAGGCTGTCGTGGCTTTTGATCAGCTGCCTCCACATTTGATTCTGATGGATATCCAGATGCCAGAAATGAACGGTTATGAAGCAACGCAGGCCATCCGGAACGCTGCAAATGGTAAAAAAGTACCCATCCTTGCTCTGACTGCTGGAACGCTACCCGGAGAACGTGAACGCTGCTTAGCTGCCGGTATGGATGATTACTTAACGAAACCCATTCTGAAGGCTACCTTGACACAAGCTCTGCACCGATGGCTAATTGAAAGTAAATAGCTTAATGATACTAAAAGAAGAGAGCCTGCGATTGAATAATCGCAGGCTCTCTTCTTTTTATGTTGAGCCTTAGGCGTTCTTGTCTACGTTTTCAACGTGCTGGTTGGCCTGTTGTACTGACTTTTTCCCTACCTCTACTTCCACCTCTTTAATGGTAACTGCATAGTCATTAGGATGAATAGCAGAGCCATATTTAACAGCATATGCCTTCGTAAACTCAGCACCAAAATAAAGTATCATTGAAGAATAGTATGCCCATAATAATAGGACTACCAGCGAGCCCGCTGTACCGTAAGTACCGCCTACATTACTCTGATTGATATAAAATGAGATCGCAAACTTCCCGATCATGAACAGAACAGCCGTAACCATAGCCCCGGAACGAACGTCTTTCCATTTGATCTTTGCATCAGGTAAAACTTTGAATATAACTCCGAAAATCAGCGAGATTACAGTAAACGTAATAAGCTGGTTAACTACGTAGAAGACTACAATGGTAACATCCGGAAAACGAGCCTGAAGGCGGTCACTAACCCCATCAATAACGGAAGTAACGGCTAGTGAAACGAGTAATACGAAAGCTAAACTAATAATGACAGAGAAGGATAAAAAACGATTCTGGATAAGTTTAAGCCAGCCTTTTTTAGGTTTAGCTCTAAGTCCCCAGATCGTATTAATCGAATCCTGAATTTCTGCAAATACGCTCGTCGCACCGACAATTAAGGTTCCAATCCCCACAACAGCGGCGATAGTTGTTTTACCGCTAACCGCTGCTTTCTTGATGATATCCTGCAATTGTAAAGCGGTTTCCTTTCCTACAAAACCATTTAGTTGTTGATAAATTTCGCCTTCAACAGCTTCGCGACCCAGAAAAATGCTGCAAAGTGAAATGATAACAATCATCAGCGGGCCCATTGAGAAGACCGTGTAATAAGCAAGAGAAGCTCCTAATTTAGTGACCTTGTCATCCGAGAAGCCCGAGAAGGAGTTTTTAAGCACCTCCCAAATCCCTTTCAGTGAAAGTTTCTTTTCCATATATCGTTTGAGTAGAAAGTAGACGTGAATTGAGACAGGGATAAAAAATAACATTCCACCCTTCGACCTCCACTCAGGAAAATAGAATAGTAAGCAATGAGATTGCTTTAAGTGACTGAAAATTAGAGCTTACCAGATAAGGGTCATTTTGTCCGGGCACTATTCATAATTTGTAGCAAGCATATGATAGGATTTAGATCGCATAGCTAACAGAGTGATTAGTAGACCAATAATTCCAGTAATCGTGAAGATGAGGGCCATGCCCCGATCAGCTCCTGACCCAAACCAGGGACCCAGCCATTCTACCCCTTTACCAGTAGTCATATACGGAATAAAGAAGTATTGAGCAATTGGACCAATCAGTAAAGCGGTAATAGGGGAGGCCGCCTGTTCGACACTTTGAGTAAACCCAAAGACTCGTCCCTGCTTTTGAGCGGGAATTACTTTCTGGACAATGGTTTGCTCGGCTGCTTCAATAACGGGAATCAGGCACATATAAATGAAAAGTCCAGTGCTAAGTAAGGCCACCGAAGCGTGCAGGGTAAAAACGCAGCAAATGACCCACATACTGATATTCGTTAAAAATAAGGTTCGTAAAGGATTAGATCCCAGTCCTTTACGAGTTACGAAAAGCCCGCCAATGATAAATCCTAAACTCAAGAATCCCCATAAAATTCCCCAAACTTGTACAGAAACCAGCGATAACCCATACGGATCCATCAAAGCCATAAAGACACCCCCCAAAAAAGTTATTAAAGCAGTTAAAAAAGATTAGTCCGAACAAGCCGGGAATAGCCTTAATAATGTGAATGGTTTTTCGAATATCAAAACTTGCAGGGTATTCTTCGCTATGTTGAACATTTTCTTCAGGAATACTTCTAAACATTAGATGAATAATAACCAGTAGAGTAGATCCTAAGGCCAAAACCAGCATCCAGAACATCCCTAGATAGCCAATGGCCAGACCACTAAAGATCGACGAAGCCAGGAAGGAAATGCCGTTAGCCGTTCCCACTAAACCATTGGCTTTATCCCGCTCATCTTCAGTAACTAAGATACTTACTAGGGTGGAAAGTGTAATAGATCGCAAATTTCCTGCGATGGCCCCCACAAGAGCCAGCAGAACAAAAAGCCATAAGGCAGGACTTTGAACATTTTTGAAGGTGGATAGAGGAGTAACTATGAATAAAACGAAAGCAGCCGTGTAAAGCAAAAGCGAGCAAATACTCGAAAAAAGCATAGCCTTTTTCTTGGAATAGCGATCAGCAATGGTACCCAGAAAAAAGCCCGTTAAAGCCACCGTACCCGAGTATACGCCAGCCATGAGTGAAGTTGTCAATACAGATTTGGTCTCTAGATATACCCAGAAAGTCAGAGAAAACCAAACGAAATTATTGACTAGGGAAGCCGCTAATGAGTTAACGACAATTTCATAAAAAAGTCGATAAGTTTTCTGCTGATGAATGGAATTCATAACTAAACGCAGTTCGTTGTCAAAAACAATTTTGAGTGCTTTTATCAAATAGTTATTAATACTGAATTTGCGAAAACTATATACTTGGTAGGAATTGCCCGGAAACGGGAAGTCTTCGGGTAATATTTCCCCTTATCTAAGCATTTTACAACTCCTAAAGTTTAATTATTCACTCTATATTTCTTTCATATACAAATAGTTAACTCCTGTATGGATAAATTAGCTGGCACGGTTTTATCAATTATAAAGATAAGTTAATTGTATGCAAACAAATACTTATTAAACACGACTCCTATGAATTTTATTAAAGTGGATACCGATACGAACGGTAAAGATATTGAAGTTTACTATCAGGATTTAGGTTCAGGAAAACCCGTTGTGTTGATTCATGGATGGCCTTTGAGTAGTTCCATGTGGGATTATCAGTTGGCCCACGTCGGCGCGGAATTGCGGATCGGCGAGACTCATCTGGCCGTCCTCGACTTCGGGTTTCAGCATCGCGTCAGAGGTCCTTTGCCAGTCGCACGCCGGTGAATTGCCAGCGCTGATGCGGGTAGAAGAAGTTGCGGTA
>CAJYHS010000170.1 GCA_913774715.1 uncultured Siphonobacter sp.
CTCGATAGGTTTACCGGGTCATCATTTTATTTCTTTTATCGACAATCACGACCAGGCGGGGAATCGGCTGATGGGTGAACGCCTATCAATGTTGCTCGACACAGACCGCCTGAAAGTGGCCGCCGCGGCCATGATGCTTAGCCCATGCGTTCCCATGCTTTTCATGGGCGAAGAGTACGCCGAGCAAACGCCATTCCTGTATTTCATTAGTCATTCCGAACCCGAATTAATTGAGATGGTGCAGAAAGGTCGGACCGAAGATTTCAAGTCTTTTAATGAGGGCAAGCAGGAAATTCCTCCTGATCCTCAGGACGAAAAAACATTTCAGGATTCTGTTTTAAACTGGGATTGTCGAAATTCCGGTATGCATCTGCAAATGCGTCAATGGTATCAGGAGTTAATCCAACTTCGCCGCACCCAAAGTGTGCTACAGAATTACAGCAAAGATCTGCTGAAAGTTCAGACGTTGGATGAGTCTGGCTTCATACTTATTCGGCACAATGCGGATCATACCCGATATCTGGTTGCAGCCTTTAATTTATCCAATGAATCCGTTGAAACTCGCCTCTCGCAACGATGTGATAACTGGACCAAGGTATTGGATTCCTGCGATCCCAGATTTAATTCTGAATCATTAAATCGCCAACCTTATCCTAATGACGTATATAAGGAAACGGTAATAAAATTATTTCCGTGGTCAGTAGTGATTTATTGTGGTGAAAATTAAACGGCATCCCCGCTAAAATTAGCGGGGATTTTTTTTTGCCATACGTATAAACTATTACCGTTTTTCCTCAAATTTCTACAAAAGTTAATTCGGATACTTTTTTAAATACTATGAGTGCTTAAGATAACGCATGTATGAACACACAGTCCATAGTGCCCTCTTCAGCCGACTTAAACTATTAGAAACCCAACGAATGAAGTCCACTACTACTTACCCTGGCTCTCCTTTTCCGCTAGGTGCGACATACGATGGTGAAGGTGTAAACTTTGCCATTTTTGCAGAGAATGCAACTGCTATCGATTTATGTTTATTTGATGAAATTTCCGGTCAATCTGAAACTGTAACTATCCCATTACTCGAACGTGCGTATCACATTTGGCACGTATACATTCCCGGTCTTAAACCCGGTCAATTGTACGGGTACCGGGTGGATGGACCTTACGAACCCGAAAACGGTCACCGCTTTAACCGCAACAAATTACTGATTGACCCGTATACGAAGGCTTTAGCTGGTACTGTTGAGTGGAACGAATCCCTTTTTTCTTACAAAATGGGTGAAGAAGACCTGACTTTCAGTGAAAGTGACAGTGCTCCCTACGTACCGAAATCGGTAGTTATTGATACAAATTTTGACTGGGAAGGTGACACATTCCCCAAGATTCCTTACAATCATACGATTGTTTACGAAACACACGTAAAAGGCTTCACGCAGTTACATCCCGAAATTCCTGAAGAAATCCGGGGTACGTACGCAGCTTTGGGCCATCCGGTTACTATCAAGTATCTGAAAGAACTAGGCGTAACAGCAGTAGAGTTAATGCCTATTCATTCGTTCATTAATGATAGCCATCTCATTGAAAAAGGGCTTAAGAATTACTGGGGTTACAACTCCATCGGATTCTTCTCTCCTGACGCCGAATACTCCAGCTCAGGCGTACGCGGCGAGCAGGTTACTGAGTTCAAGACGATGGTAAAAGAGCTGCACAAAGCCGGAATCGAAGTTATTCTTGATGTCGTATATAACCACACGGCAGAAGGAAATGAAAAGGGTCCGACACTTTCGTTCAAAGGAATTGACAATGCAGCTTACTACCGTCTGCACGAAGGTCGTTATTACAATGACTACACGGGCACGGGTAACACGCTCAATGTCATGCAGCCCAATGTTCTGCGTTTAATCATGGATAGCCTTCGCTATTGGGTGCAGGAGATGCACGTTGATGGATTCCGCTTCGACTTGGCCTCTACCTTAGCCCGTGGCTTACACGATGTTGACAAATTAAATTCCTTCTTCGATGTAATTTATCAGGATCCTGTTATCTCTCAGTCAAAACTCATCGCTGAGCCCTGGGATGTAGGTGAAGGTGGATATCAGGTGGGTAAATTCCCTCCCGGCTGGGCCGAGTGGAATGGCATGTATCGGGATTGTGTTCGTGATTACTGGAGAGGTGCTGACAGTACACTCGGTGAATTCGCCAGCCGCTTCCTGGGTAGCCCTGACCTGTACCGTGAAGATTACCGCAGTCCGACAGCCAGTGTCAACTTCATTACCGCTCACGATGGCTTTACCCTTAATGATCTGGTTTGTTACAATGACAAACACAACGAAGCCAATGGTGAGGATAATAACGACGGAGAAAGTCACAACCGCTCCTGGAATTGCGGCGTCGAAGGTCCTACGGATGATGAAGCAATCAATCAGTTACGTCAGCAGCAGAAGCGTAATTTCCTGACGACGTTGTTCCTCTCACAAGGAGTAGCGATGTTAGTGGCCGGGGATGAATTTGGTCGTACGCAGGGCGGTAATAACAACGCTTATTGCCAGGACAACGAAATTTCGTGGCTCCACTGGGATAATCAGGATGTTGACTTACTGGAATATACCAAGAAGATCATCAAATTCAGTCAGGATCACCCCGTGTTCTGCCGTCGAGGCTGGTTTAAAGGTCAGCCCATTCAGGGAACAGACCGGGAAGATATCGCTTGGTTCCTTCCTGACGGTAATGAAATGAGCGATGAAAACTGGCAGAATGGTTACGCTAAGTCACTGGGAGTGTATTTAAGCGGTCACGCAATTAAATCAGTCAGTGATAAAGGTGAAAAAATCCTTGACGATAGTTTCTACGTGCTGTTTAATGCTCACTACGAACCCATCGAATACCAGATTCCTTCAAAAAAATGGGGCGGTAACTGGGTGAAAGTAGTAGACAGTTATGCAAACTACGTGGATGAGAATGGTGAAAAGTATGATAATGGTGAAAAGGTAACTGTAGAAGGACGATCAGTTGTAGTACTGAAGAGTCCGCTCTCTTCTCATAAATAAGTATGAAATCCATAGACCTAAGTGCTCGCAGCCTTGGGGTCAATTTTAATGCGAACGGGGAAGCTCATATCATGGTATGGGCTCCCCTGCTCGAATCCGTGGAAATTTATCTGGAGAAATCGAAGACGATGTATCCGCTGATGAAAGATAAATTTGGCTACTGGGAATTAACGACCCTTGAATTACAACCCGGCGATCTTTATCAGTTTGTTCTTAACGATGGTCGCCATGTACCCGATCCTGCTTCAATTAGCCAGCCTTATGGTGTACACGGCTCTTCTCAGGCTCTTGTCATTCAATCGTTTCCCTGGACGGATCAGTCCTGGAAAAATCCCGCCCTGGAAGACTATATTTTCTACGAACTTCATGTAGGCACCTTTACAGAAGAAGGCACTTTCGCTGGCATAGAATCTAAACTTGATTATTTAATAGAGCTAGGTATTACTGCCATTGAGCTAATGCCCGTTGCTCAGTTTCCCGGTAAACGGAACTGGGGATACGATGGGGTTTATCCTTTTGCAGTACAGGATTCTTACGGCGGCCCTGAAGCACTTCAACAGTTGGTAAATGCCTGTCACGAGAAAGGTCTAGCCGTAGTATTGGATGTAGTCTACAACCACATGGGCCCGGAAGGAAACTATTTCTCCTTATACGGTCCTTACTTTACCAAGCAGTACCGAACCCCCTGGGGAGATGCCATTAACTTTGATGATGAATGGAGCGATGGGGTTCGGGATTACTTCATTGAAAATGCCCTGATGTGGTTTCGCGATTTCCATATCGACGGGTTAAGGCTGGATGCCGTACATGCTATTCGTGACTTTAGTCCAGTACACATTCTGAAAGAAATCAAACAATATGTCAATGACTTGTCCGAGCAGACAGGCCGAAATCATTACTTAATTGTCGAAATGGAATTAAATGACAATCGGTTCATTGACTCGTTTGAAAAAGGTGGTTACGGGATGGATGCTCAGTGGAGTGACGAGTTTCACCACGCATTAAGGGTATCAGCGGGCGGCGAGCGTACGGGTTATTACGCCGACATGGACGGAACTGCCGCTTTCGCCAAAGCTTACCAGAATGCCTACGTACATACCGGGGAATACACGTTCCGAAGGAATAAAACGTTCGGAACCCCGACAGCTGCGTTTCCAAGCCATCAGTTCGTTGTTTTCTCTCAAAATCATGACCACATCGGTAACCGCATGAATGGCGACCGTTCCAGTCAGCTGATGAATTTTGAGATGCTCAAATTAATGGCAGGTGCCGTGCTGACGAGTTCATTCTTGCCTCTGCTATTTATGGGTGAAGAGTGGGCCGAATCCCGACCTTTCCTGTACTTTACCGATCATACTGACCCCGAACTTTCAACGGCCGTCCGGGAAGGAAGAAAACGCGAATTTGCTGCTTTCCACGGCGAGGGAGAAGCTCCGGACCCTACCATTGCCGAATCATTTGAGCAGTCTAAACTGGAGTGGTCCTTACAGAAAAATCAGGCTCATCACACACTTTTCACGTATTACAAGCAACTTATTCAGATTCGTAAATTTTGTTCGCTGATTCACCAGAGTGATCGTCAGAATATGGACATTACCGTTGATGAAGAGAAAGATGTACTTGTGGTCCGTCGTTGGCAGGAGCAACAACAGCTGCTGATTTTCATGAACTTTTCATCGGATCCCTATACGGTATCTGTTTCGGATCAATCGCCTGTTTGGAAAAAACTGCTTGATTCTGCCGATCCCCACTGGGGCGGGGAAAAAGCTTCGCCCGATGTAATCGAGGCGAATACTAAGTTAACTCTTCAACCCGAATCGATTTTAATGTATACCCATGAATAACCCTATCGCCACGTACCGCTTTCAGTTTCATAAGGACTTTTCGCTGAAAGAATTCGAAGCGATTATTCCATACCTTAAAAAACTAGGCGTCAGTACGATTTATGCTTCTCCCATTTTTGAATCCACGCCCGGCAGTACGCATGGGTATGACGGACTGAATCCGCATCGGATCAATCCCGAAATTGGTAGCGAAGCGGACTTTCTGCGTATTTCTCAACACGTCCACGAAGAAGGATTTCAGTGGTTACAGGACATTGTTCCTAACCACATGGCTTATAGCTCGGCCAATCTCTGGATCTGGGATGTATTTCAGAAAGGAAAGCGATCCGTTTACGCCGATTTTTTTGACATTGATTGGGAAAATCCAGCGAGTCCGGGTCAGATCATGGCTCCTTTTTTAGGGGATACGCTGGAAAATGTAATCAAAGAAAAACAGCTAAAACTGGCTTACCGCCGCGGACAACTGGTATGGGTTCTCTATGATGAATCTGAGTTTCCCGTTAATCCAGCGAGCTATGCTACTATTCTAGCTAAGGTAGATGGAGCAAAAACGCTACTGGATTCTTTACAGGCATTAGAAGAAGTTACGGATAACGGCTTATACGGAGTTCAGTTAAGTGAGTTGTTACTTCAGCCTTTACAGGAAGATGAAGCGTTAATCGAAGCCATTGAAAATCAGCTCGAAAAGATCAATCAATCTGCGGAACAATTACTTGAATTATCCGATAACCAGTTTTTCCGGCTTTGCCACTATGCCGAGACAGATTATCAAATCAACTTCCGTCGCTTTTTTACGGTTAACGGACTGATTTGCCTGAATATCCAGAAGCCCGAAGTTTTTGAGCATTTTCACAAATACATTCAAACGCTGGTAGATACCGGCGTTTTTCAGGGTCTACGGATTGATCACATCGATGGCTTATATGATCCTAGTAATTACCTGGAGCAACTTCGCGATGTTGCGGGTCCTGATACGTACATAACCGTTGAAAAAATTCTGGAACCCGGCGAAAAGCTAAACGAAAGCTGGCCGATTCAGGGTAATACAGGTTATGATTTTCTTTCTTATGTTAACAACCTATTCACCAACAAAGCTGCTGAAAAGCCTTTCACGAAATATTACCAGCAGTTAACGGGCGATCAGACTCCTACTCAAGAGCAGGTTCACCAGAAAAAAGCCATGATCCTGCTCGATCACATGGGTGGTGAGTTGGATAATCTGGTGCGTTTGTACGAAAGTCTGAATTTACCGGAGTTAGAGAAAGAAGTATCAAAAGATGTAATTGCTCTTTTTCTCATTCATTGCCCTGTGTATCGGTATTACGGAAATGAATGGCCTCTAGGAGCAGAAGAGCAGCAGGCTAACGTTCAGATTTTTAAAGCCCTCCGTAAAAAGTATCCCGAAAAAGCAACTGTACTTAACCAGTTTGAGAAAACGTTGAAATTACAGGAAGCCTTGCCTTTCTACCAGCGTTGCATGCAGTTCTCGGGGCCCCTGATGGCGAAGGGGGTGGAAGATACACTGCTGTACACCTATACCCGTTTCATTGGACATAATGAAGTAGGCGATTCGGTAGAAGAGTTCGGTATTACTACTGAGCATTACCACAAATTAATGGAGGATCGCCAGGAACACTGGCCTTTATCTTTGAACGGAACTTCCACGCATGACACCAAGCGGGGGGAAGACGTTCGGGCCCGACTGAATGTATTAACGGATCTGCCCGAACAATGGATTAAGGTAGTTAGTGACTGGTTTTCAAGCCATCAGAAAACTAAACTGGAACCGAATGATCAATACCTGATCTACCAGACGGTCGTTGGAGCTCATCCGATGCCCGGTCAGGATGAAGATGATTTCGAGAACCGTTTGCACGAATACTTGCCCAAGGCCTTACGGGAAGGAAAGATCAATTCTGGCTGGACGGAACCGAACGAAAGTTATGAGCAGGCAGCAAAAGATTTTGCTTCCTCCTTACTGAATAAATCCGGCGATTTTTATAAGACCTTTGAAAGCTTTCATCGCAGTATCTGCGATTGGGGTATTGTGAATTCTCTCGCTCAGACTTTGTTAAAGTTTACTTCGCCGGGCGTTCCCGATGTATATCAGGGAACGGAGCTTTGGGATTTGAGTCTGGTAGACCCTGATAACCGCCGCCCCGTCGATTACTCGCTTCGAGAGACCTATTTAAACGAAATCGACTCTCTCGATTGGCGGGCTTTGTGGCAGTATCGTTATTCCGGACAAATTAAACTCTGGTTAACGCATAAGTTATTTCAGGAACGCAAAGAGAATGTAGCCACGTTCACGGAGGGCCTGTATATACCTCTAACCGTGGAGGGAACTTATAAGGATCATGTACTGGCTTTTGCCCGTCGATACAAGCAGAATTGGTACGTGGTAGCCATTCCCTTACATGCGGCTCAGATCGGGACCATTCATGAAGTGCCGAAAATTGACTGGACAGACACGCGGATCGTTATTCCTGAAGAGGCTCCTCAAACCTGGCAGAATCTGCTCGGCTCAGCATCTGTCACCTCCGAGTGGCTAGTTCAGGATTTATTTAGTGAGTTACCCTTTGCCCTGCTCAAAGGACAACCCGACATTCGGGATCGTACGGCAGGGTTATTACTAGCCGTTACTTCATTACCCTCCGCTTTCGGCGTAGGAGATTTAGGGCCTGAAGCCTATAAGTTTGCGGATTTTTTAAGCAAAAGTAAACAGACGTACTGGCAATTATTACCGCTAAATCCGACTGAAGAAGATCAGGGCTTTTCGCCGTATAGTTCTATTTCCAGCCGGGCTGGCAATCCCCTTCTGATTAGCCCCGAGTTATTGCAAGCCGATGACTTGTTGGGCGATTTGACGGATTACCGAATCATGGAAACCCCTGAGGCTGATTTTAAGCAGGCTCTGGAATTAAAGTGTACTCTACTCGAACAGGCTTATGCCCGTTATCAAAAGCGACCTTTACTGAAACGGGAGTTTGAAACGTTCTGCCAGAATGAAGCTGAATGGCTGGATGATTTTGTGTTGTACGTGGTTATTAAACAGCAACAGGATAATAAAGCCTGGTATGACTGGGCGGAACCCTTTAAGCTTCGCGATCCCCTTGCCCTGCATTCATTTAAGGAAGAACACGCCGATAATTTGACTTATCAGCGATGGATTCAGTTTATCTTCTTCCGGCAGTGGCATCAGCTCCGGCAGTATAGCAATGTTCGGAATGTAAAACTGTTTGGAGATTTACCTTTTTATCCAAGTTATGATTCGGTAGATGTCTGGGCAAATCCTGAAATTTTTCACCTCGATGAAGACCGGAAAATGACCTGTGTGGCAGGCGTTCCACCCGATTATTTTAACGAAGATGGTCAACGATGGGGCATGCCCATTTATCGCTGGGATGTCCTGAAAGCCCGAAAATACGATTGGTGGCTGGACCGTATCAGTAAGAATATGGAATTGTATGACTTGCTGCGTCTGGACCACTTCCGTGCATTTGCCAGCTATTGGGAAGTACCAGCTCAGGAAAAGTCGGCCAAAAATGGCGAATGGAAACCCGGCCCCGGTATCGAGTTTTTTGAAGTGTTACGGGAGAAACTCGGCAGTCTCCCCCTCGTAGCAGAAGATCTGGGAGATATTGGAACCGACGTCTATGAACTTCGCGATGCCTGTGTATTACCAGGCATGCGGGTGTTGCACTTTGCTTTCAGTGAGGATATGCCCTATTCCGTAAATATTCTGCACAATCATTCTCCTTTAAGCATTGCTTATACGGGCACCCATGACAATAATACTACCCGGGGCTGGTATCGCAATGACATAAGCCCCGACGATCACCGCCGACTGGAAGAATACCTGGGGGGACCTTTGAAAGAAGAAACGATTCATTTCGTGCTGATTCGAATGGTTTATTCGTCGGTTGCTCAAACGGCTATACTTCCCGTGCAAGATGTGCTGGGGCTTGACGAATCCGCTCGTATGAACACGCCCGCAGGCAACGAAGTTTGCTGGAGATGGCGGCTCATCCCGGGCCAACTTACCCAGGCTCATCAGGAACAGCTCCGCAAATGGGCCGAGACTTTCCACCGGGGATAAGTACATTTAACAGGTAAATAAAAGAGCTTCATTCGATCTTAGAATGAAGCTCTTTTTATATTTAGGAAAGCCTTAATCTTCCCAGTTGCTCGGCTCTGCCGAATACCTACCTAGTTTTAGGCTTATGGCTGTCTCAGGCAAAGAAATTTATTAAAAAGCGAAAAGTTTGCCTGACCTAAAATGCTATGGTTACCGTCGCATTTGACTGCTTTATTTGGTAAACCCTAACGGTTGAGGGAATTAGAAATATATACTAACTCCTATAAATTAATTTCCCGAAAGTTTTAAACTTTCGGGAAAATGCTAAGATTTGGATTCTACTTCAGTGGATTCTTGAGTTTCAGGAACACCCAGCCAAACCAGAATAAGAGCTGCCAGTGCAATAGCCGCTAAAACCAGAAAAACCGTTTGAAAATTACTGCGTTGCAGTAAAAAGCCTGCAAACGCATTACTTAACGAGGCTCCCAGTCCCACAGCGGTAGCAATCGCTCCCTGCACCGTATTAAACAAGCCCGAACCTTTCGTTAAATCCGATACAATAAGGATGGATAATACGCCGAAAATTCCGGCTCCGATCCCATCCAATACCTGAATGAATACCAATAGTATTTCATCGCTGGTAAGGGTATAAAGTACGCCTCGAATCGGTAAAACCAGAAAAGCGATCAGTAATATTCGTTTGCGACCCAGAGAAGCCTTTTTACCTACCCAGGCACTGACCGGAATCATAACGAGCTGAGCCACGACGATGCAGGCCGACATGTACAGCGAAGCTCCTCCTGCATCGGCTTTCAGGGAGAGACGCTGACCCAGTAAGGGTAACATCGCGGCATTGGCAAAATGGAATAATACACAGGCTAAAGCAAACACTAACAGAGCAGGCTTTGCTAGTAGCGACTTCCATGGACTTTCGTCACGGTTTTTACTTTCGCTGCTGCCTCGAGCCAGCTCATCGTTAATTTCTTCGCTTTTAATTTGCCCAATGCTAAGGCTGCTTAAAATGGACATTAAAGCCAGCAATACGAAAATTCCCTTACTGCTCAGAAAATACCCAATTGTGCCAGCCAGCAACGCAGCCACTACATTACCCGCATGATTAAACGTTTCGTTACGACCGATGCGAGCATCCAGAGCCTGATGGCCCACTAAACCCAGCGTTATAGCAGCGACTGCCGGAGTAAACCAGGCCGCAGAAATACCCATTAACACCTGTCCGCCCATGATGACGGAATAACTGGGCACTAAAATAGTGAGCAGAGCAGCCAGAGCCATTAAGCCGGAAGCTAATACCGTAAATAACTTTTTTCGTGTTGTGCGATCAACCAGAATACCTGCGGGTGTCTGCATGATGACGGTCGTAATACCCATTACCGACATCGCAATACCAATATCCTGAGGTTTCCATTTCAGGCTGACCATCAGATAAATAGCCAGATAGGGGCCCATGCCGTCGCGAACATCTGCTAGTAGAAAATTGGCTTTATCCAGTGCCGACAAACTTTGCCGGGAGGGCTGCGGGGTAACTGCCGGGGAGCTTACCATTTCTTGAAGATGAAAAACACCGCAATCACCAGAAAGACAAACCCAACAGCATGATTCCAGGCCAGCCGATCGCTTTTAAACAAATACACTGTCATCAGGGTAAACACCGTCAGAGAAATGACTTCCTGAATAATTTTCAGTTGAAATAGCGTAAAGGGTCCTCCCGTTTCTTCCGATCCGATCCGGTTGGCAGGTACCTGAAATACATATTCAAAAAAAGCCAGTCCCCAACTTAAGGCAATGATGCCAAACAGGGAGAGTTTCGCCAACTGAGGCCACTGCTTCACCTGCAAATGACCGTACCAGGCCAGCGTCATAAAAGCATTTGAAATAGTTAATAGAGCAATACAAGCTAATCCTTTCATGGTTCAAGTTTTGAGTTTGATTATTCAACTCTTTTTTTCAATCATCGGCCCGTATGAATAAGTATTTTAATCCATTTTTAAGCTCCCTATTTCTGGATTATCAAAACATAAATTTCTCAATGCCAGGAAATTAAAACATCTATCACCAAATGAAAAGGCCTTCCCCAACGAGGAAGGCCTTTTCATAATCAATACAAGCAGTAATTAGAATCGAATGGCATATCGCAGTGAAACACTACGTCCGGGCATGTTGTAACCCCGTTTTTCGTAATAATTCTCATCGGTCAGGTTATTCACCAATAGTGTCAATGTATGCTTTTTCTCAAGCGTATACGAAGCCACCAGATCCACAACCATAAAAGGGGCATATTCAATTTCAGGATTCAATGCGTCCGTATAATCAATATCACGGCGAGTGCCGACGTAACGGCCGGTTAATCGTAAACGCAGGTTGGTCCGATTATCAAATTCCAGACCGTAGTTGATATTGTTTTTCGCTACGTTGGCAATCATCCGTTCGGTGCGGGACTCGTCCGTTCCCACAATTACTTCCTGAGCTTTAAACATCGACGTCAGGTTACCAAACAAACGGAGAGCGTATTTTTTCTGAAAGCCAAAATCATACCCCGCCTCCGCTTCCAGACCGTTTATATCCGAATTAGCCGCATTTACGAATGTAGTTCTTGATACAATTACATCTCCATTACTTTGGGGTTCATTCACCGTCCGTACGACGCGGGCAATTCGATTTTTCACCTGGGTTGAGAAATACGTAGCATTTGCATATAAACCCTCATGCTGGTAATCTACCCCAACATCCCAGCTCCAGCTGCTCTCATTAGCTACGTCAGGATTTCCACTGGTTACCGCAATTTTTCCAGCAGTGGTTCTCGCCTCCGAGTAACCCGCTACGTTATAGGCATCCGGTGTGACAAAGGCCCGGCCTACCGTTGCCTTGATTCTCAAATGCTGAGGCAGCTGATACGTCACGCCCAGATTAGGGCTCAGGAAAGGATTGGTTTTTTTGCCGGCCTGATACGACGTTAACAGAGGTGTCTGCTTCACATCAAAGGTAATCTGATCCCAACGCAGACCGGGCTGAATAGTTAACTTATCAACGTTCAGCGTAGCCTGAACGTAAAAAGCCGAAGAAATCAGAGCGTAATCAGGCTGCGTGGGAGCCCGTTCCGTAACGGCATCACTCCAGCGACGGCCCTGCGTCGAAGCATTCGTATAATCATACCCCAGCACCAGAGAATGCTCGCCTAACTTCCAAACATCCTTTACCTGTATACCCGACCAGGCATTCGCCGTGCGATTGGAACGATACGGAACGATGGGCTTACCCGACACATTCAGGGTATAGTTATTATTAGCTTCATCCGAAGTAAATACTTTTAAACTGGGCTGATGCTTACCAATTTGGCCAGTTAGGGAAGCTTCCAGTGAAGATCGCTCGACATCCTTGCTACTGGCTTCGGTAATTCCATAGGCAATATCACCGGGCGACTGCACATTGCGAGCCTGGAACATTTCTCCCCGAACATCCACCCGCCAGTTTTCGGCAATCTGGTATCCCAACCGTAACGCTCCCGAGTAATACCGAAGCTGCGTGTAAGGTCTCACCTGGCCATCGTCACGACGATCATCCACTTCTTCGCTGGTTCCGGTCGAATAATTTTTTACGGCATTTTTAAAACCGAAAGCATTTCGCAGCCAGTTATTTTTCCCGATTCTATAATCTTTTCCCCGCTCAAAATAAGCGAAGGATAAATCGTAGTCGAGTTTGGAAGTCAGGTTACCCCCCGAAGCAAAACCAGCCTGAAGGGTTTGAAAACTTCCGTATTCGGCAAAAGCATTTCCGGTTGGCGTACCTTTCGAACGACGGGTAATGACGTTAATCACACCCCCCATCGCCTGCGAACCGTATAAGGCTGAAGCGGCACCTTTCAAGACTTCGATGTGATCAATTGCCGATAACTGAATTGTGGAAAGGTTCGTTGCCCCCGCCGGACGACCGTCGATAAGTAATAAGGTCCGCTGGTTTAACCCCGAAAACTGCGGGCGAAAACCACGAATCCCTACACCTGAAGAAAGGTTGGGATACTGAATGACCTGCACTCCCGCCGTTTTCTTTACTATATCAGTCAGATCATTAGCGGGCGTTAATTCCAAATCAGATCGGTTAATCAGTTTTAAGGTTTGGGGAATGCGATCCAGTCGGGTTTCGGAACGAGTAGCCGTTACCACCACTGGATTAAGATTGCGACTGGAATCAGCCGGTGTTTGAGCAAAAGCCTGGTGAACCAGCAAAGCCAGTCCCAGCGAATAAGGCGTAAAACGCATGAAAGAAAAGTATGAAATTGAAATGGGGAAAGGGTACTTAAGCTTACTGAAAAGATTCGTAAAGCGTTACGAATCCAATAATGATTGAAAAAATTCCTACGGCGTAGTTAATGAGAACCAGAGCCTTCTGAGCCCGTTGAACAACCTGCTTTAACGAGAATGCAAAAATGCAACCGTATAAAGTCATGGCGATAATGATACCCAGACTTTGCAGCACAATTATCCAGACGGCTGTGCTGGCATCTTTTGCCGCCAGCGTTAGGGCGACTGTGCACGCTCCACCGGTTCCGGCTAATCCGTGAATCATTCCCACCCCGAAGGAACGGCTGAGTTTAGCCTCTTCCGGGGTTTGAACGGGAGCCGAAACAAAATTTCGTCGAATGGCTACTACCCCCAGCCAGATCATCAAGGGACCCACCAGGAATTCTACGTAGGAAGCTACCTCTTCGGAAATCTGGGACTTGAGCAGCAAAATTAAGCAGGCAAACAGAATCAGTGTAAAGGAATGACCTAAAGCCCAGTGTGAAGACCGCCAGATAACCTTCCAGAGTTGGCCTTTCTTTTTTTCACTGGCCAGCACCGAAACCGCCGCCATGTGATCAGGCTCGAAAGAATGCTGTACTCCCAGCACCAGCGAATCAAGTAATAAAGGATTAATCATGGTGTTTCCCTGTTAAGTGCGTATACGGGAAACAGGACAAAGATGGGACCCATCTTCTAAGCGTGAAGCCTCCTGCCTTTCTTCCCGAAAGCATGAATGGTATGTTCAACAGGCAGGTCTTCTGGCTCTTTCCACTCCAAACGCCTTCCCCCAGCAGGCTGGAGTGGCTTTTCATGTTTGGGGTTTGGGAGTTTTGGGTTTGGCGTTTAGAGTTATAACGGTCAGAGTCTTTTGTAACTCTAAACCCTAAACTCAAAACACTCCACTAAAAACTCTCCGGAA
>CAJYHS010000171.1 GCA_913774715.1 uncultured Siphonobacter sp.
GTTTGGGAGCGGGCATTTCATCGTCAGCTACTCAGGCCATTAATACTACGCTGAATCAGTGTCTGTTGACGGGTCCCGTAACGGTTTCCGACGGAAGTAACGCCGCTGTTGTGCCCAGTGGCGATTATACTTATTCCGGTGGAACGGTTAAATGGATTCAACACGATCAGGTTGGCTATTACTTCCCCAGTGCTTCACCACTTCGATTGCGTCAGGCGGCTCAGACGGGTAGCTGGAGCAGTATTAACGCGGGGTATTCTGCTGAGGTTATTAGTAAAGACGTATTTAAGTTATGGATTCCTCACGGCACTTCTCCTACGAATACTAACTACGCCTACGTCGTTTTACCAGGTAAAAATGCTGCCGATATGGCTGCCTATTCGGGGAGTCACCTTACAATTCTAGCCAATACGCCAGCCGTACAAATCGTTGACAATCGGTCCCTGGATATGTGGCAGGTTATCTTTTACGAAGCCGGAAGCTTTAGTGCTCAGGGGATTACCTTGAAAGTAGATAAGCCCTGCACGCTACTGCTTAAGAACGTAACTACTGCTCAGGTAACAATTGTGGCTGCTGATCCCAATCAGACGGCGACGACTTTAAAAGTAGGACTTTCATCGGCGGCTTTACCGGTCATGAAAGAAGTAAAATTTACGCTTCCGCAAGCCAATGGTACCGCTGGCAGTAGTGTGGAAGGCTTAATCAATAGTTCATCGTCCAACTATACAGAACCAGTTGCCGACAGCCCCGTAACCCTGACGGCTATTGCTGATGCCTACGTGCGGGACGGAGCAGCTTATCAGCAGTCCAACTACGGCACTGCCTCCACGCTGGCTATTAAAAACGATGCCGAAGGGTATAAAAGGGAAGTTTACCTGAAATTTGACTTAAGTGGATTCAATGCTTCGTTGGATAGTGCAGTCCTTCGCCTGCGAGTTAATAATGCTAATGCTACCGTAACGAGTACCACCTGGGAATTTTACGACGTAGCGGATAATTCATGGACAGAAACGGGGCTGACCTGGTCAAACCGGCCTTTGCTCGGCGGTAAGATTGGTGAAATAAAGGGGGCTGGGGCAGGAACGTATGTAACGTTAAAAATTACCAACGCCGTTCGGGCTAGGCTGGCCAAGGACCAAATCCTGACCTTACGGGTTTCTTCTTCCGCCTACGGAAGTACCACCGATGCCCAGTTTACTGCCCGGGAAAGTGCCAGTGCCAGTCAGCGGCCTCAGCTTACGTTGTATCCGAGCCTACAAACCTATGATCAGGAATTAGCTCGAATAGTTCCAATAGCGGATGCATACGTTCAGGGGGGAACGAATGCGACTAATAATTATGGCTCTCAAACCGTATTAACCATTAAAAATGATGCAAGCGATAACACGAAACGAGAGGTGTTTGTGAAATTCGATCTGACTAATTTGCCTTCAACGCCCGGGCAGGTATCCTTACAACTCTACGTTCCTTACGCTGGAACCAGCATTGCTCAAACGAGCTGGGAGTGTTTTGATGTTAGCGATAATGCCTGGACTGAAAGCGGAATTACCTGGAATAGCAAACCTTCAGCCTCCTTGAAAATAGGCGAAATTCAGGGTACAGCGGCGGGAAATTTTGTGACTCTGGATGTAACCGAATGGGTAAGAAACAAACAGAAAATTAATGGATCCGCTAGTGCGCTAGTAGCAAGCATCAAGATTAGTTCTACCTTCTTAGGTAGCACCACCGATGCTCAGTTTTCTTCTCGTGAGCAAAGTAATACGACCTTTCGCCCTCAGTTAATTCTAAAGGGCATTCAACAATCTTTACCTGTAGTAGTAACCCATTTTGAAGGTAAACGCTTAACAGAAGAATACATTGAGTTAAACTGGGCGACGGCTCAGGAACAGAACAATCGTTATTTTCAGCTGGAAAGAAGCAGAGATGCCCGGAATTTCGAAAGCATTCACCAGGTCAATGGGCAGGGGACGGTTCAAAAGCGAACTACCTACCTATATGTCGATACAGCACAAGAAGGTACCTTTTATTATCGACTTCGTCAGATAGATGAAGATGGAAAGCAAACCGTATCACGGATCATTTCTGTCGATAGTTCTACTCCCGCTTTTCTGCTGGGCCCTAATCCTACCAGTGGATTGGTTCGATTGAATCTGACTCATCAACCTACGGAGGCGTTAACCATTGATTTATATTCTTCTACTGGAAAGCATCTGGAGCGGCAGACGGATCAAAAAGCGAGCTTTGATTTTGACCTATCAAACTTAGCTAAAGGGGTTTATGTATTGAAAGTACACTATCAAGACCAAACGCAAACGTTTCGTCTTTTACGCCTTTAACCCATACTTACTTCTTAATTGGACAGGTAATATAGATTAGTAAGCATATTTTTCCTTTAAGCGTAGGGCTATCATTCATTGATTACTTTCAAAAACCCTTATAGTCAGGCAACTTAACTAATGCATGAGGCACTCATGTTAAGTTTTTAAAAGTTATGAACTTGTGACTTTTGCTGCAGCTTGCCTAAAGTAACCCGGCAGGAAAGGCTATTTTGAAAAACAGTCAAAATGGTAGTGATAAGCTCGGTAAAGAAATCAACCAGTATATACATTGGTTGATTTCTTTTATAACTTATGAATGCACTAGGCTAAACCTGATGCTTTTTTTTACGGCCTCGGCATACTAATGTGAAAACAGCAGTAGTAACCAAAGCCCCAATAGCTAGTTTGGTAATTAAGCCTTTGCGGTTATGTTTCCATTCCGCATTCCAGCCTTTTTCAGCGAAAATATTAGGAACATAGCCTCGTTTAAGGTCATCAATAATTCCTTCTACCACGTTGACCCGGTCGGCTAGTAACAAAGGTAACCAGTGACCATACTCGGATTCACTGAATCTAAAAGCATAGCGACGGATGATTCCACTCAAACCAGAAGGAGGATTAGGCGTTCCGAACACAGCCGTAACGCTGGGTCTTTCATTGGAATGAAGAATCTCTACGTGTAGGGGTTGTTGGGGAGGCTTTTGATAGTTAAGCCGCCGATAATCGTCGCCCGTATATTTTTTCATCGGATAGGTCGGCTCGTTTTTAGGGTCCGCGTCGATTCCCCATCCGTTAATGTGTGAATAATGGCTTTCTAAATTTTCCATGATTAACAGAGTTATACTCGTGCTGAGGGTGGGATAAGGATAGGCTTGATACAGTTATCGAGTTTAGCCGAGAAAATATGATAGGCATCTGATACCTCTTCCAGCGGTACTCGGTGCGTAATGATAGCCTTGGGATCTAAGCGGCCCGAGCGGACGTGATCAATAAGTTTAGGTAGTAGCCGCTTTACTGAAGCCTGATTCGCCCGAATAGTAATGCCTTTATTGACGACGTTTCCAATGGGAATCAGGTTATCGGTAGGTCCGTATACGCCAACGATGGAGACAATACCACCTTTTTTTACGGAATTAATGGCCCAGTGTAAGGCCGTAGCTGACCCTGCCTGGAGCATCAACTTTCGCCCGGTAATGGTTTGTAACGCACTTCCTGCCGCATCACTGCCTACCGCATCAATGCATACGTCAGCCCCAAAGTAATCGGTCGCTTTCTTGAGAAACAGAACCGGATCATTCATGGATCTGAAGTTATAGGCTTCACACTGAGCATACGTGCGAACAAAATCAAGCCGGTATTCAAGGTGATCAATGACAATCACGCGACCCGCCCCAAATAGCCACGCACATTTTGCCGCCATGATACCAACGGGACCCGCTCCAAAAACGACTACCGTATCGCCCGGCTTAATGCCCGCCATTTCTGCGGCCTGATAACCGGTTGGCACGACATCCGTTAGTAAGACAGCATCGTCGGGATGCAGGTCAGCCGGAATAACCATGGGTCCTACGTCAGCGTACGGTACCCGCACGTATTCCGCCTGGCCGCCATCGTACCCTCCAGCTGTATGTGAATACCCGAAAATTCCTCCGACAGCCGTGGCCTCAGGATTAGACTCATGACAATTGCCATAGAGTTCCTGTTTGCAGAAAGGGCAGCTTCCACAGGCAATGTTAAAAGGCACCAGCACGTGATCACCAACTTTGAGGTTTTGCACAGAAGGACCAATCTCCTCTACGATACCAATGAACTCATGGCCAAAGGTAGTGCCTACGCGTGTATCAGGGACTAGCCCGTGATAGAGGTGTAAATCAGAGCCGCAAATACACGAACGTGTGACGCGGACGATGGCATCATTGGGATGCTGAAGTTCGGGGTAGGGTTTATGGTCCACACGAACCCTGAAAGGTCCCCGGTAGTTCATAGCAAGCATAGGTTCTATAGATTTTACGTGAGCTTAAGGGGCTGCATTACCAGATTAAATGATAACCGGCAGAAAGGAAAATAGCCTTTCAGTGGCCGAACCCAGATAAGCTATTTTAAAAAATTGAACCACGTTAGCCTGCTAAAAGCCTGAATTGCAGCGTTCCACTCACATTAGGGAGGGTATTCTTAGAGATACTTAGGGTAGAATTGACTAATGACATTAAAGAAACTTGGTGCTTCAATAGATCTATGTAAAAAACAGAAGGCTTATGCACTCCTTATTTTCAGCATACTCATTGGACTACATCCCTTTTTGATTTACTGATAAACGGATGCGAATCAATGTGCCTTTTTCACTTGTTTCAATGTCCATGCTGGCCTTCAGTAGTTCGCATATTCGTTTGACAATGAATAGACCAATACCTTCACCAGTACTCTTGGCTGGGTCTGTTTTTATAGATGCCAAGACAATTCCTTGAGAATGATTCATGGGACCTTCCGGTTGGTGAGCACTGGTAGGCTCTACCTGCGGCCGAAGCTGATTTGCTAAGCTGGAGAAGGGTTCGTTCAAGAGGCCGGGGCCTGTATCCTGGATGGATATTAACCAGCGTTCTTTGTTTTCCAGGGCCCAGCTTACACTAACCCAACCCTTTTCCGTATACATAACGGCATTGAGTAACAGGTTTTGAATTATTCTACGAACCTTCGTCGCATCACCGACGACGGGGAGTTGTTGGGGGCCATCCGCCTGTAAAATGAGTTGCTTTGTCTTGGCTAAACCCTCAACTGATTTAACGAGCTGCTGGATGAGTTCACTGGCATCAAAGGGCTGATGTTCTATTACTTCCTGTCCTGCTTCCAGGCGTGCGTAATTCATGAGCTGTTTAAGCATGCTTTCCACGGCCTGTAAATTACGGCTGAGTAATTCCATGAACTTCTCGCGATCTGCCTTTTTGCTCGGCAACTTTAGTAAGTTAGCCACGCCGGTAAGCACGCCGAAACTTCCCTGCAAGTCATGAGAAACCTGTCTGAGGTGTTCGCCGCGTTGGAGGGTAATCGATTGAAGATTTTTCAGGGCATCTTCCAGCGTCTGAACCTGCTTAAGCGCCGTCGTCTGCTTGAGCTGATCAAAATACATGACACTTCCCCGGCTGATATCTTTTGAAAGCCCTAACAGTTGACCGTAGGCATGAGCCATCACTTGAACCTGGGTTTGAGGGTACAGTGCTAAGAAGGAGATAAATTGTTCTTCAATAACGGCATAGAAATAATTTAGCTCATGAATTAACTCGGCCAGCGTGTAGCCTCGTTGCCAGCGATGCAAGCCGTGAATACCCGAATGCTCAACGGCATTCGCCTGCTCGGGAGTACCCATCAGACGCTCACTAAGCACATTCAGTAAAACCGAAAGCTCATCGTTAAATTCTTCCCTGGAGAAGCTCCTGGCTATAAGTAGCTGATTGTCTTCGAAACACCGGGTTCGCCAGAGATTAAGGATGGTTTCCTGACGAGCGAATAGATAGTCTGTTAACTGCCTCATCTGATGAGTATAGGCAGAGTTTTGTTTAGCCATAGCAGAAAAAAAGAGCGGTCAATATTTGACGGGTCCACCTACGTATAACCCACACAGGGTAATAGAGTTTTAGACACCTCTTCACGCCGGGTAGAGTTGGTAAGAGAGGACATCCCTTCTACCTGGGTTTAGTTACTAGCTTACGAAAGAAAAGGGCAGGGGTTTACTGGACAACTTTTGGCCCCCTTGCCTTGCCTAGAGTTATTCGACGTTGAGTAAGCGTCGATGATAGTTAATCTGGCCTAAGTGGTAATTTAGGTGCGTAGTTAGATGAGTTAACAGAAATTCAGTTGAAGTTTTTTCTTCAAATACCAGAATAGGATATTCCAAAGGCAGCACCTTTTCATCCAGCTTGTCCAGAGTAGCGTTAAT
>CAJYHS010000172.1 GCA_913774715.1 uncultured Siphonobacter sp.
TGATGATGTAATACACGGGATATTTCTGGGAAGACTTTTGGTCGTATCCTGGCGGCGTATACACCACCAGCGAGCCCATCGTGCCCGCTCTCGAAGGGTAATACTCATAGGTTATCGTTCCGTGAGGTACTTCCCTGAGGGCGTGAATCAAAGGGGTTTGTCCGGGTATATCCACCAGACTGGCCTTGAAACGCTCGTTGGGAAAGAAGGCGACGTTCGCCGGATCCATGACCGTTATTCCATCCACCTGAAAACTGTACGGATAAATGTCAGGCTTAACGGGCCCTACGGTGACACTCCAGAGGCCCTGATCATTTTTGGTTAGCGGTACCGCCATTTTTTCAAACTGGGCACTCAGCTTTACTTCCCGGGCCAGGGGAGCCAGGTAACGAAACGTCACGCTTCGGTCCGGATGTACTTCGGGAGAAACCACGAGCGGTCCTCTGGGAGGCTGGCCCTGGACGAGCATCGATCCAAAGAGTAGTAAAACACTAGTTATCAAATACTTTACTCGGAAAACACCGGCAACTAGTTTCATAGATCAAATCAGGTTAGAGGATGATAAACATAAGCTGACAATCAGACTCATCGACTTATTCTTTTTCACTCGCGGGGTATCCCAGCAGCGATAGCATTTGAACAGCGTATCGTTTGCCCAGTTTCCGAATACTTTCTGACGTAAAATGAAGTCGGTCCGGGACAGCGGGAAGGCCTGCCGAGGAAATGACCAAAGCCTTCGGAATGGTTTGTGGCAGGGTAGCGATTAGGGTATTCATGCTGGCACAAGCTCCATTCTGATCCGCGTGGACTACTTCTCCCACTAACAGAGGAATAGAATTAGGAGATAAGTCCAGATCCATCAATAAGTTAGCGTAAAGTTTCTCAACTTTGGTGGGCCAGGCTTTATCACCCGTGTTGGATTCTCCCTGATGAATCAGAATTCCTTTAATGACGCCTACCTTTTGAGCTGCTCGGGCTAATTCTACCAGACGTTCATAGGGATTTCCTCCGTATGCTTTGGCCATGTTGATCATCCAGGGTCGTTCCGTAGCCGAAGAATCCAGATACCCCTGATACTGGGTTTTATCAAAAATTTCAATTTTACTCCCGGCTACCGCTACGGGGATTACTCCTACCCGTATGGTTTCGGGTAAATGAGCTACCAGGGTCCGACCAAAATAATCAGCCGGCGACAGTCGGGTATTGCACCGAAACAGGGGTGGTTTTGCTGGATACCAGTTCCCCTGGCTTCTGCCCAGATCTGGACAATTCATGGCTGCGATTACCTGAAAGCGGCTGTTAACCGTCGTATCCTGAGCTTCAATGGCCGCCGGACCTTCCATGTTCGACTGACCCAGACAAAGGTATAAGTGGAAATTAGGGTCCTGAGCCATTGCCTGCTTACCGCAGGCAATGACGATACACAGCAACCAAAATATAACCGCTTTTTTCATAGGTGTAAAGGTCCATCAACGTTACTACGAGTGATCCTAAAGACTCCGTATCGTTTAGCAAACGGAGCCGTTGCATTGCTAAACTAATTACGGCTGAGTAATGCTATCACTGATGCGGAAGTAATCAAAATCAGCAAAACCGCCCGGCTGTTGCGTAGCGTACATGAACAGACCGAAGCGATATCCCATGAAATGCGGAATGGTATAAGGCATTTTCAGGGGTTCACCAATCCGAATCCAGGTTTTGTTATCAAGACTATAGAAGAAATGAGCCGTATCCTTGCGATTTCGGAAATCACATTCGGCTTTCAGATATACTACCGACTGATCAAGCGGCACACGCTGCCTATCAGTGGGCTTTCCTCCCACCAGCTTCACCATGGTAATACTGGGTTTGCCCTGAGTCACCGTTACGCCCACTAGCCCATACTCTTTTTGTAACAGACCTAATCCGGCGAAATCGCCTTCCTTCAGCTTCGATACGTCCAGAGCAGTCGTAGCCGATGATTCGGGACCGATGGTTCGCTGGGTCAGGGTATTCCGGGCCTGAGTAAAGGAAGTATCCACCCGATTGGTGGTGAGTCGAAGGTATCCTTTTCGATCGTTGAGCGACCAGAGTTTGGCTTCAGGATTATGGTTCCATTGCCAAACCAGAGGTAAAGCGGGCTCTCCCTTTTTTCGGGTAAATTCATCGGAAGCCACCAGCCCCGGAATCAGTCCTTTGCTGGCCGGTAAATCGAGTTTCTCCGGCACCTTCCCATTTTCACCCAGCACGGGCCAGCCTTCTTTCCATTGCACCGGAACCAGATACGGAATCCGTCCGACCCCGCCAAAATCCCGGAAAAGGTAAGCATACCATTTTCCCTCGAGAGTATCAATAAGGCCCCCCTGGGCCACGCCCAAATCCTGCAATCCTACTTTCCCTTCCCACGGACCCGTTAGTTTATCGGCCCGGTGAATGACCACCGTTCGCATGCCTGCTTTCGGCCAGGTAATGTTAAAGAGGTAATATTTTCCATTCACCTTGAACACCTGCGACCCTTCGGCGGGTAAGCCTCCCTGAGTACCGGAAGGCGTACTGGCATTTTCAATGATAACCTGCTCAGTCGTTCCTGGCTTCACGCCAGAAAGATCCGCCGAGAGCTCAATCATCTTCAGTTTTCCTCCGCCGTAGATCATATAGACCCGACCGTCATCGTCGAAAAACAGGCTGTGATCGTGGTAGGATGGTTTGAAGGAAATCTCTTTCCAGGGACCCTTTTCAATGTTTTGGGTGGAATAAATGTAGGTTTTACCCGTCGTCTGGGCAAAGGTGGTCACGTAGTAAGTGCCCTTGTGATAGCGCAGGCTACTCGCCCAGGAACCGCGTCCGTAGGTGCTTTTGCCGCTATTTAAACTCAGCTCGTCCATCTCCCCCAGCCGGTCATAGGCGTAACCAATCAATTCCCAGTTGATTAGATCCTTGGATTTCATGAGCGGTAAACCTGGACTCATGTGCATGGTCGTACTACTCATGTAATACGTCTTACCCACCCGAATCATGGAAAGATCCGGAACATCAGCAAAGATGACCGGATTTTGGGCCTGGGCCAGAAGAATATTTCCCGAACAACACAACAGGAGACTAAGGAAAAATCTAATCATTTCTCAGAGACTATAGGATACATAAAATACTCAGCACTAGACAGATGGAGAATCAGAGCGGGAGCCCGCTAGTTTTCACCAGCGGACTTCTGCTCTGATTAATTCCTTACTTAAACATAGGATCTTTGCCTTCATACTTTAAAAACCGGAATGAGGCCGTATTGGAACTCTTTTCTCCAGAAGAGGTAGCATACAGACCGTACACACATCCGATGAATCCTCCCGCCATTTTCGTGCTGACAAACTTGGCATCTACCTGATCCTTCAGGGTTTGCCAGTTTTTATTATCCGTACTGTAGAGAAAACGGTATGAATCTCCCTGAGAAGTGATCTGGAGGTTTACTTTTTCAGACGTAGTATTCAGCGGAGCTTCGGTGATTAATTCCATCGACTTTTCACGGGGCTTGCTCTTGAAAAGCTGAATAACGTCCTTTCCATCCTTTTGGGATTTACTTAGAAAATAGAAGTGATTTTCATCCTGAAGAACCACCAGCCCCGCCTGCTCTTTCGGTCCCTGGGGTTTAAAACTCAGCTCCGTTTCGGCGGTACTGTTCATATGCTGCTGACGTTTCCCAATGAACGAAGGATTACCGGAATCCATGCAGGTTTCGGGTTTGAGTTTTAGCGTAAGTCCCTGTTTTTTAGACAGCGTATAGGAAGCCGGATCTATCGTACGCATGAACAGCCATGAAGGATCCAGTGCTTTGTCAAACGTCAGGGTGTAAGCAAAGTTACCAGCGTGAGGTAATACGTCTTTGGGCTTGTGTTCAGCGTAATTAACGGGATAGGAATACTGAATTTCCTTGTGGTTAGGGTTGATAATAGGCCAGTCTTCCTTCCACTCTACCGGAGCGATGAATGTTTCCCGGCCCGTATTATAAAAATCACCCTCATAAGGTCTTACCGCTAGAAAAATAGCGTACGTCTTGCCATCGGGACCTTCCACAAACTGGGCGTGGCCAGCTGAGGTAACGGGATGTTTCCGGTCTTCGGGTAAGCCTTTCTGCGTTAGGATGGGATTGTGCTCGTAAGGCACGTAGGGTCCCCAGACGGACTTACTGCGAAACACTACTTCTGAGTGATTGACGGATGTTCCGCCTTCTGCTGCGTAGAGGTAATACCAGTTATTTCTTCGGAGAATGTGCGGGCCTTCAATCCATACGGGTTTTTTAGTGATGTCTACGCCACCATTGACCAGTTGCTTTTCTTCACCAACCACTTTCAGGTTCTTATAATCGAATTCGTACATCCGAATGGTTCGGTGACCGGAATACTGAGGTTTATTATCAGGAGCGTCGCTGTTATAGAGAATATAGGCCTTATCGTCTTCATCGAAAAACAGGGAAGGGTCAATACCCCGAACCTGGGGAATGCGAACCGGATTACTCCAGGGACCCGCCGGGTTTTTCGCTGTCACAACAAAGTTACCATCATGGTCAATATCCGTACAGGTTACGTAATACGTGCCCTTGTGATAACTGATGGCGGGAGCAAAAAGGCCTCGGGTCAACCGCTCACCCATGAAATCCATTTGCGTGGGCCGATCAATGACATTCCCAATCTGCTTCCAGTTTTTCAAATCTTTACTGTGAAATATGGGTAAGCCGGGGAAATAAGAAAAGGTGGAGTTGATGAGGTAATAATCCTGATTGACCTGAACAATACTCGGGTCTGGATAGAAGCCCGTCAGGATAGGATTTACTAAGGTAGTCTTTTGAGCGGTTACCAGATTCAGGCTGGAAAGACAGAGTAAAAGAAAAAACAGGATAGGTGGTCTCATGGATCTGTAAAATCGCTACAATGATGCGTTAGAGGTTGCTATATACAATAACCGTTAGGTGGAGCCGGGCATTGGCTTAGGATAGCTGAACACGTGAGGTCAGCGGACTCAAAAGTAGAACTAAGATGAAAGAAGACTAGGATATAAATCTTTAAAAAATCAGAAAAAATGTTTAATTAGTTAAAATTCAGCCCCCTCAACACCCTATTATTAACATTATTTCTATATTTTTTTACATTTATACTACCCGTTGGCTTTCCACTATCTCTAGTTTTGTTCCACTAATACATCTGTCCAACACCCGCATACCTTCGTAGTAATTGTAAGCAAACAGGAGCTTTTAAAGACCTTCAACCCCACCGCACAACTTCTATTCCTAATCGATTACTTCACAAAAAATCCAAGCAATGCTATGGGTAAATCTGTAACATTTAGAGAACATCCAGTCCGATGGATGATGTTTCCGCCAATGGTTTGTTTGCTGCTACACGTGCATCCGTCAAATGCAGCATCTGACAACTGGCATCCCACAGCCCTACCGACCCGAGCGGCAACCGCCCCTAAACTCCGGATCGATCGAGTTATTACCGGAACGGTAAAAGATGATCAGGGTCAGGCTGTGCCGGGAGTAAGTTTAGCCATCAAAGGTTCTACGACAGGAACCGTCACTAATGAGCAAGGGCAATTTCGATTGACCATTCCTGACGATAATTCGACGCTAGTCATCACGCACGTAGGTTATGCCAGTCAGGAAATTATCGTAGGATCCAGATCTACCGTTGACGTGGTTCTACAGAATGACCAGCGAGTACTCAGCGAGGTGGTCGTCGTGGGTTACGGTACGCAACGCCGTGGAGCCATTACTGGAGCGGTTTCCTCTGTTACGTCCAAAACACTCAATGAGTTACCCGTAGCCGGAATTGACCAGGCCATGCAGGGACGGGTAGCGGGGTTGAACGTTACGAATAATGGCTCGCCGGGAACGGCTCCTTTGGTAACCATTCGCGGGATTAGCTCCATTAGTTTTGCTTCCGATCCGTTATACGTCGTCGATGGATTTCCTACCGCTGTTTCAAACATTGATCCCCGCGACATTCAGTCGGCTGAAGTGCTGAAAGATGCCAGCTCAGCTGCCATTTACGGCTCGAGAGCTACGAATGGAGTCATTTTGATTACCACGAAAAAGGGTTCTCTACAGGATCGGCTGAAGGTTTCTTTTGATGCCTATTTTGGCGTTCAAAGCCCAACCCGTTCCTTTGATTTACTCAATACCCAGCAGTATTTACAGTACGAACGAGCCCTCAATGGAGCCAACAGTTCACTGCCACCCCGGCTGGAATCGGCTAATTTCAACCAGCCTGTGTATGAGGGAGCTTCCCAGACCTTTGCCCAGACCAATACCAACTGGCAACGGGAATACTTCAGAAGAAATCAGCCTCTACAGCAGTATAATGTTTCTCTGAGTGGCGGTAATGGTGTTTCGCGTTTTTATACCGGAGCGGGTTATTTTGATCAGCAGGGAATTGCCCAGGGGCTAAATTTCAAACGTCTCAACTATCGATTGAATTCTGAGCATACGTTAAATAAGGTATTAACGTTTGGTGAAAACCTCTACATCAGCCAATCCAAGCAGCGATTTGACGTTTCCCAGGGCAACCGTACGTCCATTGTTAACGTCATTCGGATGCAGCCTTATTTACCCGTGTACAATCCCAATAATCTGGGTGGCTTCATGGGTCCACAAAATAGTTTCGATGCTTCTGATCCCATTAACCCGGTTGAGCGGGCTCTGCTTGTAGAGAATATCAATAATACCACCCGCATCCTGGGTACGGCCTATCTGAAAGTAACGATTGCCCCCTGGCTGAAGTTTACCTCTACCTACGGTCTGGATTATTCCAATGTGGCTATTGAGAACTACACGCCCATCCATAACGATGGCGGAACCTCCATCGCCGCTACAGCTTCCATTCAGAACCAACGGTTATTAACCAATACGCAACTCTTCACCCAGCAATTGACCTTTGAAAAATCATTCGAAGGGCATAACCTGGGAGCTACATTCGTTTACGAGACGCAGGGACAAAACGTACGAAATGAAACCGCCAGCGGTACCCAGAGTACAAACGTGGTGCGTACCCTCAACGGGGCTAATAACGTTACGGCCAACAGCATCTACGAAACCAACTTCATTCGCTCCATGGTGGGTCGGGTGACGTACGATTTCAATGAACGCTACCTGCTGGCAGCCTCGCTTCGCCGGGATGGGCTTTCTGTTTTCGCTCCGGGTAAAAAGTTCGAAAACTTCCCGGCGGTTTCCGCGGGCTGGCGAATTGATCGGGAAAATTTCATGAAAGACGTGCGTTCCGTTTCTGAGCTCAAACTCCGGGGAGGATACGGTATTACGGGTATCAACGGCGTGCTGCTGGGTAACTATCCTTACCTGCAACCCATCCAGCGTAACCAGGCCACCTATCCTTTCAATGGCACGGTCATCAACGGAAATGGCTCGTTTTACAATGGGCTGAGCAATCCGGACCTGGCCTGGGAAAAGACCAAACAGGCTAACATTGGATTAGACATGGGCTTCCTGGAAAACCGATTAACCGTGGTAGCGGAATACTTCCAGCGCAAGACCGATAATTTGATTCTCACCGTTCCTACGCCGACTAGTTTTGGTTTTGGCGGAGCCGGAACCCTGGCTAATGTAGCTGCCATGCAGAATAACGGTTTTGAGTTTCAGGTAGGATACCGCAAGACACGCGGCGATTTCACCTGGAATGTTACGGGCTTGCTAAGCGTGATCCGAAATCAGGTTGTGCGGCTGAATAACGAAAATGCATCTATTACTGCTGGTGGTGATGCCGATTTTGGTGGCGGCGGGCCATTGACTAATACAGTGGCGGGCCAGCCGGTACAATCGTTCTATGGCTACGTCGTGGAAGGTATTTTCCAGAGTGAAGCCGAGGTAACCTCACACGCTACGCAAAGCGGGGCAGCCGCTGGCGATCTGAAATTTAAAGATCTGGATGGCAATGGCATCATCAATGACGACGACCGGACGTTCATTGGCAGCTTCCTGCCCAAGTTCAGTTATTCGCTCAACTACTCGGCTAACTACAAAAACTTTGATTTCACGGTGTTTTTCCAGGGTGTGCAGGGTAACAAAATATTCAACGCGGCCCGCATCATCCGGGAAGGGATGCCTCGTTTGTTCAACGCTGATGTTGCCGTTCTCAATGCCTGGACTCCAACCAACACCAACACGGATATGCCAAGAGCAGTGAATGGAGATCCCAATCAAAACGTGCGGCCTTCTACCCGCTGGATTGAAGATGGTTCTTATGTACGGTTTAAAAACGTAATGATTGGCTATAACGCCCCGGAATCCTGGACGAAAAAGACGGGTGGCCTGGGCATCAGCAGACTACGGCTTTACGTTTCCGCCCAGAACCTATTCACGATCACTAAGTATTCCGGATTGGACCCGGAAATTGGCTCGAAAAATGGAACGCTGACGAATGGCGTGGACTACGGCCAATATCCTACCCCCCGATCGTTTCAAGCAGGAATCCAGGCCACTTTTTAATGCATAATCCTATGAAATTATCCAAGCAATACATTCGGACGATGGGGGTGCTCGCTATGCTTCCTATGTTCTATGCCTGTAATGATAAAGCGTTGAATACCATCAATGAAAACGTGGTATCCACAACTGATTACTTTAAAACCAGCGACGAACTGCTGGCGGGTACCAACTCCATTTATGCAACGGTGCGTAATATTTCCCTGGTAGCCCGGGAGTGGTTTTTCCTTCATGATCTGAGAAGCGACGAAGCCGCTGCCGGAGGTAGCCAGCTGGAAGTTCCCCGATTTCAGATTCTCAGTGGGAACACAGATCCCACCAATAGCGTCATGAACTCGGTCTGGAATGGCTTGTATACCGTCATTCACCGGGCAAATACCGTCATTGAAAATGGCCCCAATGTAACCGACAACACGCAGGCCCGGGATAAAGCAGTGGCGGAAGCCCGATTCCTGCGGGCCTGGGCTTACTTTGAACTGGTAACCTTCTGGGGAGCGGTTCCGCTGTATACTTCGCCCGTGAAAACGCCGGCCGATTATCAGGCCCGAGCCGAGGTAACGGCCGTGTATACCCAAATTGTTGAAGATCTGCGTCAGGCTGCAGCTACGTTACCCAGTAAATCGGCCACGGATCGGGGACGGGCCACCAACGGAGCCGCCAATGCATTACTGGGTCGCGTGCTGATGCAACGAAATGACTACGCCGGAGCCAAGGAAGCTTTTCTTAAAGTTACTACCTCTGGTGCGTATACGTTGACCGACCGCTATTTAGACAACTTTGAGGAAGAAACGGAGTTTAACGCTGAGTCCATTTTTGAAGTGGTATACGTCGATAAAGGAGACAATGACTTTAACTGGGGCGGTACGGATTCGCCCAACTCGGCTCAGTCGACCATCCGAAATCAGGAATACAATCCCGTCGCCTGGCGAAATTTGATTCCCTCGGATAAGCTACTCAATGAATTTGAAAACACAGCGACCGGAGCCGCCAAAACGGACCCCCGTTACAGTTTCAGTTTCTATCAAACCGGTGATCGCTACAACAATGATGCGGATGTATTAACGGATGCGGATCAGAACGGTAATTCATCGACGGTAAACGGCGTTCGAAAAAAAGTCAGTGTTCGTAAATTCATGATTCTTTACAAGGAAGGCAAAGCCAAGGCCAGTTATCATCCCGGCGGCAATAACCAGCGGATCATTCGTTATGCCGAAGTATTGATCAATCTAGCTGAATGTGAAGCCGAGCTAGGGAATCTGACGGCGGCGGTAGGTTACCTCAATCAGGTAAGAGCCCGTAAAAGCGTAGCGATGCCCGCCTACCCGACCAGTCAGTTCCCAACCAGCACTAAAGCTCAGGTAATCAAAGCTATCATGCACGAGAAAATGGTTGAGCACTCCTTTGAATGCCTTCGTAGCGTGGATATTCTCCGCTGGCGACCCAAGAGTTACTTCACGCAGGAACCTTTCTCTTATTTCCGGGCAAACCGGGATGAGTTATTACCCATTCCAACGCTGGAATTAGATAACAATCCCCTGGTGAATGGCAAACAAAATCCGGGTTATTAAAGCATACTTTTACTCTTTAATAAGTGCTGAACGGACCATTCGTTCAGCACTTATTTTTTATAAAGCCCCCTCGGCTTTGGTCCGCTCTTTTTGAATGTACTCGGAGGGAGTCATGTTAAACTGCGACTTGAATACCTTGGTGAAATAATTGGGATTGGCAAACCCAATTTCATAGGCTACTTCGGCAATGTTCATATCGCTCTTGTGTAGCAGTAAGGCGGCTCGCTCGAGCTTAACGGACCGGATGTACTCAACCGGGGTCATGCCCGTAAATTCCAGCAATCGATTGTAAAGCGAAGCCCGGCTCATGGATAAATGACTACTCAGCGTCTCGACGGATAACTGCGGATTCGAGAGGTTTTCGTGAATATAAGCCAGCACTTTTTCCAGGAACCGCTCTCCCTCCGGCACAATCTCGGGAATGGGAGAGCTCATAACCACCTGCTTGGTATAGGTATCTTTGAAAACCTGATTGAGAGCAATGAGGCTATTCATTTTTGCCTGCAATACGGCAAAATCAAAAGGCTTGGTAATGTAATCCGTTGCTCCCGATTCCAGCCCCGACAGGGGTCCATTTTCTTCCATGGCGGCTGTTAGCAAAATAATGGGGATATGCTTGGTTCGTTTGTCGGCCCTTAGCTTTCTAGTCAGATCCAGACCATTCATTTCGGGCATGTTGATGTCACAAACGATGATATCCGGGTGATGAAACAAGATGCGTTGCCAGGCTTCTTTACCATTGCTTGCTTCAAACAGGCGATACGCATTTCTAAGGTTTTCTTTGATGTAGAATCTAAAGTCTTCGTCGTCTTCGACAATCAATACCAGCGGC
>CAJYHS010000173.1 GCA_913774715.1 uncultured Siphonobacter sp.
CTGGGTAACCTGACGCCTCAGGTACAGATGACGGTATTGGATCGCCTGAAAAATCGTCCGAAACTGGTGGTGATGGATACCATGAATTTCTGGATGGAAATTGCGATGGACGATCTCAAAGAAGTAATGAAGAAAGTAGACGTGCTGAGCATTAACGATGAAGAAGCACGGATGCTTTCGGGTGAATATAGCTTACGCAAAGCCGCTCGCAAGATTATGACAATGGGTCCTAAAACCCTGATTATAAAAAAAGGCGAACACGGAGCTTTATTATTCCAGGGAGAAGAGGTATTCTTCGCTCCTGCCCTGCCGCTGGAAGAAGTATTCGATCCCACTGGAGCGGGGGATACCTTTGCGGGTGGCTTCATCGGGTATCTGGCCGCCACGGGTGATATCAGCTTTGAGAACATGAAACGAGCTATTATTTACGGCTCAGCTATGGCTTCGTTCTGCGTAGAAAAATTTGGTACCGAACGTTTATTAGGTCTTTCCAAAGAAGAAGTAGACGCTCGAGTTCAGCAATTTGTTAAGCTCTCCGGATTTACGGTGGCTTAGTTAATTTTGAATGAGTGAATGATGGAATGAGTGAATGGGTACTATGTACCTGTTCACTCATTTTTATTTGGATATGTATGCCCGCTGCCAGCTTTTTCGCTGGCAGCAGTATGATTCTCAGTAATGATTTAACCTTAATTTGTCATTCATTCTCTCATTCGAAATTGAGCCATTGTCAAACCTTCATATTCCGAATAGGTAACCCATTTTCAGCGAGAATTTGACCTTTATGGTAAGCCAGTTTTCCATTAAGAATAACGGCCTCAATTCCTGCTGAATCGCGATTGGGATTTTCTACCGTAGCCATGCCCTGAATGTTCTTAGGGTCGAAAATGGTTAGATCAGCGATAGCTCCTTCCTGAATTTTCCCACGACCCTTAACCGCCGTTCGAACTAAATCAGCCGGCATCTGTGTCATTTTTGGTAATATCTTTTCTAAGGGTAAACCAATGGATAGGGCGTGCCGAATAGCTGTAGCAAAACATCCCGCTCCTCGGGGATGCGAGTTAGCCGCCTCCAGTGAAGCCATCCCCCCGTCTGAGCCAATCATGCAAAAATCGGTTTGTAAAGCCAGATCGATGGTACTTTCAAAAGGCATTGCTCCTTCGGGTACGGCTACCAGATACCCCGGATGCTCGCGATAATACTGAAAAGATTCTTTCGTAATGCGTTGGTTAGTACCTACCAATTGTAAGTCATTATAATCCAGGCCATATCGCTGCTGCCAGCCGTCATCAAATCGTTTGGAATGCAAATACGTGGCCCAGTAGGTATAGGGGTATACACAAGTCGTAATGTCAAGACCTGACTGCCGGGCCTTATCGATCAGATCCAGAGCTTCGGGCATATGGAACGTTCCGCCCGTGGAATGGATATGGTCAATGTGCATATGAACGCCCGTTTCCTGAGCCATCCGAATGGCCTCTTTCACGCCCGCTAACTCATCTTCCTTATTGGAATACCGTAGGTGCAGAAACATAGGACGCTCGTATTGCTTGGCAAGCTTGGCATAAGCTTTGACTTCCCAGTAAGGCGTAGGCTGATATTCCAGGCTGTGTGATACACTCAAGGCTCCCTCTGCCAGCATTTTCTCTACGTGCTTCAAACGATGGGGTAAATCTTCGGCCAGCCGGATTCCCATAACGTAAATGCCGACACCGTAATTCGTATAATGCGGCTTTGGATCGAAGAAACGATGATACTCCCCCGGGTTCTCCCGACCACCGTGTAACTGCAACGTTGTCGTTACGCCATCGGTCAGTTTGAATCGCTCGAAAACGTGGTAATCGTTCGTCAGGTTTTTAGGTCCATCAGCAAGAATGTCAACAAACCCTGGACTTACTATTTTACCCTCGGCATCAATAACCTGATTTCCTGTCAACGCCAGCGGACTTAAATGAATCGTTCCCCTTTCAGTTACGCCGACGTTGAGTTTCTGCAAGATCCCCTCCGTGAAGACCGAGCCTTTTTGAATAACAATCGGAAACGTTTGATCCTGACCCGGCCAGTGCGTCACGCGGGTTCGATTAAAAGCCCAGCCTGTACACATAGCGACCGAAGCCAACGAAAGTTGGCTAATAGCTTTGCGGCGATTCATAGATAGATTCAACAATGGAGAAATTCTATAACAAAAGTAAAAACAAGACGCTATTTCAGGGCATCAATGTCTCATTATCAGTCATAAAATTCTAAGAATGTACGCTTTCCTTTTTTCAAAAATGTATAATCCCAACCTCAGGTTCGGAAAAGCCGTCTCCTTTCACGAATTTTGTACTTTCAATTCTCAACAAACCGTTATTCAGTCCGTTTAGTACTGAAACGGAAATTTATAATCGATTATGATTCTGCCGATCGTCGCTTACGGTGACCCCGTTTTACGGAAAGAAGCCGCCGACATTCCTCAAGATACCGATCTCGACCTCAAACAACTGGTCGATAATATGTTTGAAACCATGTACAAAGCCTCAGGCGTTGGCCTGGCCGCTCCTCAGGTGGGACTGAGTCTGCGTTTGTTTGTGGTGGATGGTACGCCGATTATTGATGGCGAAGAGGAAGACAGCGAGGATTTTGATCCTAGTCTAGTTGGATTCAAGAAGGCGTTTATTAACCCCGAAATTCTGGAAGAAGACGGGGAAGAATGGGCTTATGAGGAAGGTTGCCTTTCCATTCCCGGCATCCGTTCGGAGGTGAATCGTCCGGAACGCGTAAAAATTCAGTATTACGATCTGGACTGGAAACAGCACATAGAAGAATACGACGGTATTGCCGCTCGCATCATTCAGCACGAGTACGATCACATCGAGGGGATTCTTTTTACGGATTACATGCCTCCGCTGAAACGTACTTTATTGAAAAAGAAGCTTTCAAATATTACGAAAGGTGATGTTCGGGTGGACTATAAAATGAAATTCCCTAAGTTATAATGGGTTTCATCAAGAAAATCGGCAGTACAATTCTTCGGTATCTATCGGTGATTGTACTGCCGATTTCTTTTACTACGCAGGCTCAATTACCCAATTCCTCTGCCGACGAGCTAGCCCCGGTTTTTTCTCCGACGGGAGATACTTTATACTTCGTTCGGGATTACCACGATCAGCGAAAACAGGAGATCTGGCTTAGTGTTCGCTCATCGCAGGGTTACTGGCAGGCACCGCAGGCCTTTCCACTAAATACGAATGAGGATGACATTATCGTTGCTCAAAGCGGTTCGCAGCTTTACCTGGCCAATCAATACCTTAGAAAGAAAGTTAGACCGGGTTTATCGGTTACCACACGTGAGCGAAATAGCTGGACTTCGCCTGAATCCATTTTCATTCCTTCTTTAAATACTTCATCCGGACATATTGGTTTTCATCTGGTTAATGACTCCCTATTACTCATCGCCATGCCCGATTCCAGACGGCTGGATGATGACTTGTTTTTTACCCGAAAAAACCTTTATGCTGAGTGGACGGAGCCGGTATCTCTGGGCTTAACCATTAACTCTTCGGGCCACGACTTTGCTCCTTTCTGGAAGGATCCTTACTTATACTTTTCAAGTGATCGTTCTGGTAATTCAGATATATATCGAAGCAAACGACTGGATAACTCTTGGAGGAACTGGTCAAAACCCGAAGCGTTAACGGGTCTTAATACCCCTGGTTTTGAGGCTTATTTCTCCATTCACCCCAAAGATTCCACGGTATATTACGTACAGGCCTCTCCAGATTCTCTCCACAGCGATCTGGTTAATACTTCTTTGGAAAATATTTTCAGAAAAGCGAGTAATGCCGATTCAGTTATCAGCGAGGTCTTGGTTAGAAATCAACCCCTTACCTTACGAACCAGTACCCTGCTTTTTGAGTATCGTTCGTTTGAATTATCGAATGAATCAGAAGAAATTTTGCAACGATTACTTCAGCACATTAGTCAGGAAAAGCCATCCCGAATACGCGTAACAGGGTATGCCGATGCCGTGGGAGAATCGGAACCGAACTTATTACTTTCCCAAAGAAGAGCAGCAAAGGTAAGGTCGTATTTGATCCAACAGGGAAAGATTACTATTCCCATTGAAGTAGAATCCTTAGGCAGTTCGAAAGCTCAGGTGAATGCTAGTCTTCCCGAAGCTGCCCGGCAGAAAGATCGCCGCGTAGAGATTTTTTTGATTGAGTAATTCTTACGTTATACTCACAAGTTTCGAAAACGCTTCTTAGCCAGAGTTGCCAGCGGAAAAGCTGGCAACCTTTCAAATCTAGCCCAAAAATAACTTCCCGAAAGTTTTGGAACTTTCGGGAAGTTAATAGAGAATTCAAATGACTCAAACCTGATTAGAAAGGATTGAGATAAAAGCCGATTCCGATCCAGTTATTAATGCGTTGTTCGTAAGCACTGTAGGGTAAGGGGCCATGAAAAGCCTGCACCGCAATACTTAGTGGACCTCGTTCCGCTTCACCCAGCTCAATACCAAAGGCAGCCGTTACCCCCGGATGAAAATCCGTTTGTTCGATCATACGGGCATCCAGCCCCGCCCACCAGCGAGACTTCTGACGATTGGGTTGTTTCCAGACCAAGCCCAGCTGTGTGTATAATCGTTTGCGTTCTGATGAAGGACGTAAGCCAATTCCAGCCCCCCCATACAATCGAACCGTACGCAGGTTTTGGGAATACAAGGCATCGATTTGCTCGTAATTCACCGCGTTCGGCGTAAAGTAAATCAGCTGGTTTCGAATCAGGTAATCATCTCCCAGATGTGAGGATAGGTGGAAAACCCGGAAACGCCAGCTGGATTGACCTCGCTTCAGATTATACATTAATCCTACCCGGTAATCGACGTTATACATATATCGCCGGAACCGGTCTTCATCGCTATCGTGAAACATTTCGAACTGCGTGTTAGCAACTACATCGAGAGCCAGCTCGGAAGCATGTCGCTCGTCTTTGCTCCACCGAAAGAAACTTTTCTGAATGCCGATAGAAAAAGGAGCAAAGAGGCCGTCTTTACTAATACCATTTTCCGTCCGGCGAATCAGAAACGCACTGGTTTTAGCCTCCAATGGATCCAGTAAGATCGGCTCGAACAGACGGCCTTTAGGAAGAAATTCAGTTTTGGTTTGAGCGAAAGCTCCAGTGATGAGAAGGAAGAAGGCCCCAGTCAGGGTAAAGATCGAACGCATAAAATAAGTTTGAAAGCCGGAGTTTAGTTACCTAAACTCCGGCTGAAATCATTACTTAGATAATTCAGCGAAATGTTTGAAGAACAAAGGAATTGTCTCGATTCCTTTATAAAAATTAAACAGTCCGTAATGTTCATTGGGCGAGTGAATCGAATCAGAATCCAAGCCAAAGCCCATTAATACAGTTTTTAATCCCAGTTCCTTTTCAAATAAAGCTACGATGGGGATACTTCCGCCGCCCCGCGTGGGAACAGGCTTCTTACCAAAGCTTTCCGCTAACGCGGCTTCAGCTGCCTTATAAGCCGCCGATTCCAGGGGAGTCAGGTAAGGCTGACCACCGTGGTGAGGAGTCACCGTTACTGTCACCGACTTAGGAGCGATGCTCAGGAAATGCTTGCTGAACAGTTCCGTAATTTTGTTCCAGTCCTGATTAGGCACCAGACGCATGGAGATTTTAGCGTAAGCTTTTGAGGGTAATACCGTTTTAGCTCCTTCGCCAATGTAACCACCCCAGATACCGTTACAGTCCAGCGTGGGACGGATACTGGCCCGCTCACGGGTTGTATATCCGGCTTCGCCCTGTACGTCTTCAATGGCTAAATCTGACTTGTATTCTTCCAGCTCGAACGGAGCTGCTTCCAACATAGCCCGTTCTTCAGCCGATAGTTCAATTACATCATCGTAGAAGTTAGGAATCGTAATGTGCCCGTTTTCATCGTGCAGACTAGCAATCATTTTGGCCAGAGCATTGATGGGATTAGCCACAGCACCACCGTAAACGCCCGAGTGAAGATCACGGTTTGGACCCGTTACCTCTACTTCTACGTAACTCAGACCACGTAAACCCGTATCGATCGAAGGTACATCGTTGGCAATCATAGCCGTATCAGAAATCAGAATAACATCTGCTTTCAGCTTTTCACGATTCTCGGCTACGAAGTTTCCAAGATTATCCGAACCTACTTCTTCTTCCCCTTCAATCATGAATTTCACGTTACAGGGCAATGAGTTGGTCGCCATCATGGCTTCAAACGCTTTTACGTGCATGAAGAACTGACCTTTATCATCCGCTGAACCACGGGCGTAGATTTTCTCATCTTTAATGACGGGTTCAAACGGAGGCGAAGTCCAGAGTTCATAGGGATCTGCTGGCTGAACGTCGTAATGGCCGTAAATTAATACCGTTGGCTTACTGGCATCCACTATCTTTTCACCATAGACAATGGGATGGCCTTTAGTCTCGTGAATTTCGGCTACATCCGCACCGGCTTTTTCCAAACTTTCACGGACAAATTTTGCGGCTTTCCGCACATCGCCTTTGAATTTTGAGTCAGCACTTACCGAAGGAATACGTAATAAATCAAGGAGTTCGTCGAGGAAGCGGCCTTTATTGGCCTCTAAATAATCTTGCATAAAACTTATCGTTATCAGGATTTCTCGTGCAAAAGTAAAGGAAAGCACGCATGCAAAAGAAAAAACCCGAACGGAAGTCCGGGTTTTCTTTACTTAAAAATCAAAATCTTATCTTATCGGCTACGACGGCGACCAATGGGAACACGTGATTCCTCGCCGCGAAGCAAACGTCCAATATTTTTCTGGTGTGTATAAACGATAAGTCCGAACAGAATAAATCCGAAGATCGTCAGTAAGTTACTTTCCGGTCCGAATAGCTTGAAGACCATTATTAATGGAAAAGCCAGCGAAGCCACAATCGAACTCAGCGAAATGTACCGTGACGAAAGCATTACCAGTACGAAAACAGCAATACAAACGCCCGCTGCTTCCGGGTGAATGCTTAATACCATTCCCAGTAACGTAGCAACGCCTTTACCGCCTTTGAAACTAGCAAACACTGGAAAAAGGTGACCAATGACGGCAATAATGCCAAACGCCAGTTTCATGCCAACTCGTTCGTCCAGCGTAATTTCATTCAGGTAAAAAAGAATTAAAGCTAAGTTAGCCGCTAACCAGCCTTTTAGTACATCAATTAGCAGAACGATAGTTCCTGCTTTTTTACCCAGGGTACGAAAAGTATTGGTTGCTCCAGCATTCCCACTTCCATGTTCACGAACATCAATACCAAAAAACGCTTGTCCATACCAAACGGACGTAGGAACGGAGCCTAAAAGGTAGGCCAGAAGGCCGGCAAACAATACGCTTAACGTCATTTTAGATGATTATAAACCAAGTTAAGTGGAAAAATTGTGCAACAATTTTTTACTGGCGTGAAAAACAAAGATACTGGCAATTACTATTTTCGATACTCCTGTTCTTGTAATAATTAAAAAATTAAGAAGTTTTTAAGAGTTCGAAAAAACACCAATACTACTAAGTTAAGTAAACAATGGGGTAAATTGTTTAAAAGCGGAGTTATTCATTTCTTTTTATATACATATATACGAAATTCAAACCCTACTGGTTTTCATAGGATTTAAAATATTTTTAAACCTTTTTTAAACTTAAAATTTCGTAGAAATAGTAAAAAGATATTTACTACCTACCAAAACAGAAAACGATCAGGTTTTAAGGACAGAATCAGCCAAACCGGAGCGGATGCTACGCCAGAGAATTCCAAAAAAGCTTTCTCCGGGAACCCGTTTATATTCAATTTCCCCTACCCTTACTTCTTTTTTAGGCATGGGGTTACTTTCATAGGTAAGAATCTTGTTGGCAGCAAAGGTGAAAAGATCCCGAATGCGAAAACGCTTTTTCTCTTCGTCCTTCTTAAGCAGCTTCAATTTCAAATCCTGATAAAGCACAACGCCGCTGCCCTTGGTCTGGACGTTGTTGCCGGAAAACTTGAATTTAAGGTTGTTGACCTTACCCGACTCTATTTCCAGAAAGGCTAAAGGTTTGAACGTAGGATTCATACTAACCAGATTGGTAGGCCCTAACTCGGCCTCACAAGTAAATTGTCCATCCCGGGCCGCCATATTAAAGGTAAAATGAGTATTAAGCGAATGGGTACCCATGAACATAGCCTGAAAGTGAGCTTTCGCAGTCGACGATTTCACTAACAAAAGGGAATCATTGGTCAAATTGGTTACCACTCCCTGAATACTCCGAAAGTTGACGCCTCCAATCTGTTCGGATTTTGGATTGAGTTCATCATAGAAAATATCCATTTTTCGGGCTATGACTGAATCTATAGTCAGGTTGAAAGGAATTTTCTGAAACTGTTCATGCGGAAAAGGTTTCTTCTTTCCTGACATCTTACTATCCCGGTTGCGGACTTCAAAAGCGTCTACTCGTCCTCCTTCGAGCTCTATTTGCTTGATAGTAACTTTTTGTTTCGTTTCAAAGTGGGAAAGATCCAATCCGGTAACGTTGAGGCGTGACAAAACTGCTTTGGTATAGCTGCTCCCGCCCGAACGTCTGACGTATTCCTGCCGAGGGTATGCCGGAATGGTGCCCAAGTTTTCAACGCTCAGGATTTGATCTTGGGTGGAGAGATGTAATTTACCAATGTGTACAGTTGATAACTGGCTTTCGCCTTGCAAAGTCAGAGAGTCCAGGTCTACTTCAATGTTTTTGGCATAGAATAACCGGCTTGAGTCCAGGTGACTATCTGGCGTAATCAGGATGTTACTTATCTGCCAGGAAAGCTGGTTAATTTGATTAGTCAAGGGCTGTTTCTGAGTCTGATTGATGTGCTTAATCTTTGCCTGATCGAGGATAATTTTTTCAATCTCCACTTCTTCAAACTCCTTTTGCAGAACCTCATAAAGGGTTTTCTTCTCTTCGCTTTCCTTGGTACCGGAAGAGGGATATTGATTAAAGGTTAAATCAGGCTTGGTAATGGTAATCGTGGAAATAAACAATTTTTTATTGCGGAGATAGGTAAACAATTCTGCTCCCTGCAAACTAATTTCCGGAATCGTGCCATCCAGGGTTACATCCGTTACATCATTGGAAGGTATCAGCTGCCTCCGCCGGGCTGAATCTGCCTTGATTGAAATCCCGCTGATCTTCCCCTTTCCTGAAAAAGGGTTATAAGTCATATCCTCAAAATTCACTTGATACAGTCGATCCGACTTTTCATAGACCTTCTTGCTCAGCTTATCGCCCACCATGGGTTTGAGAAAATAAATACCCACTACCCAAAGGCCTATTACGATGAATAGACAGATTAGTAAAACACCAAGAATGAGTTTAGCAATCAGCGGAAAGCGTTTGGTTGACGTATTCATAGGGATGTGAGCTTGACTCCAATTGAAGCGGTGAAAATTTCAAAACAGGCATAGAATAAGCTGTTCTACTGATCCTGTGAAAAGCCTATTCCACTCATGATTTTTTTACTTATTATACTAGCTATTTCTAATCGTTTTCTAATCACAATCAGGGGTATAACGTCCGCAAATCGGGTCAGCAAACCCCAGGATTTAGCTTGTCGATGAAAGGGATAATTCTTTTGTCTAAATGGATACGTGTTAAAACATGTAATAGCTATGGATTCTAATAACTCTAATAACAATACAGGAAATAACTGGTCAAAAATGAAACAATGGTGGAGGATCGGATCGCTCTTCCGGTGGGCAATCATCCTTCTGGTCGTACTAATGACTGTTGCCATTGGAGGAAGTCTGATTTTCATTAAGGATAAAAAAAGTACCATGTTTCCCGGCACTGTCGCGTCAGATACTATCAGTGGAGATACGCTCTTTGAACCCGCAAAAACAATTCACATACCGGCAAGACCGGAAGATCGGCCCGGATCATCACAAAGTCAATAAACGACAAGTCCCGACCTGAAAAGGTCGGGACTTGTCGTTTGTAAGAGTAATAGGTATTTCTGATACCACTTATCCAGCGAGTCTAACAACTAAATCAATGCGATTCACGTAATTTCCAGGTACCGGATTTACCCACCAGAAAATCCATATCAGCTCCCTGGTGCGATTGCTGAACGTGATTCAGATACAAATTTGTATATCCCCGGTCATAGCCTAACTCCAGAGGCTTCCAGTTGGCTTTACGAGCGGCTAACTCTTCGTCAGATACGTGCAGGTGTAAGCTACGATTGGGAACATCCAGTGTAATTAGGTCGCCATTTTCCACTAAAGCTAAGGTACCACCAATGGCCGCTTCGGGTGAAACATGTAACACGACCGTTCCGAAGCCTGTACCACTCATGCGTCCATCTGAAATACGGATCATATCGTGTACGCCCTTCTCCAGGATCTTCTTGGGAAGTACCATATTACCAACCTCTGGCATACCTGGATACCCTTTTGGCCCAACGTATTTCAGAACCATCACGCAGGTTTCATCGATGTCCAGATCAGGATCATCCACGCGTGCCTTGTAATCATCAATATCTTCGAAAACTACGGCCCGACCCGTGTGCGTCATTAAATGCGGACTAGCGGCAGAAGGCTTAAGTACGGCTCCATTCACCGCTAGATTTCCTTTCAACACTGCCAGACCCGTACTGGGTTTGAATGGCTCGTCCACCGAAGCAATAATCTCGCGGTCGTGGGCATTGGAAAGGACAATGTTTTCCCCCAACACTTGTCCCGTTGCCGTCAATGCGTCGAGGTTAAGAAAGTTGGATAACTCTTTCATCACTGCCGGTAATCCACCCGCGTAGTATAAATCCTCGAAGAAGTGTTCTCCCGAAGGTTGTATGTTGGCGATGAAAGGAATATTTTCTGATAGACGATCAAAATCTTCCAGATCCAGCTCTACACCCATCCGGCCTGCAATGGCCATCAGGTGAATGACGAAATTGGTTGATCCCCCAATGGCGGCGTTCACCATAATTGCATTCTCGAAAGCTTTGCGAGTCAGGATTTTTGACATGGTTAAGTCTTCCCGAACCATTTCTACAATGCGGCGGCCCGTCATGTGAGCCATTGTCTTCCGACGTGAATCAGCCGCCGGGATGGATGCATTATCTGGTAAAGTCAATCCCAAGGATTCTACCATCGAAGCCATCGTTGAAGCCGTTCCCATTACGGCACAGTGCCCCGCACTACGGGCCATACAACCTTCGGCTACGATGAATTCTTCCTGAGAAAGTTCCCCCATCTTGTAAGCCTCGGCAAAACGCCAAACATCGGAAGTACCAATTTTCCGGCCTTTGAAGTGCCCCGCCAGCATTGGACCGCCCGAGATGACAATACTGGGTAAGTCCACGCTCGCTGCACCCATTACCAAGGAAGGCGTGGTTTTGTCACAACCGCACATCAACACTACCCCATCGATAGGATTACCCCGGATGGATTCCTCCACATCCATACTCGCCAGATTTCGGTACAGCATGGCCGTGGGTTTCATCAGTGTTTCGCCCAGCGACATAACCGGAAATTCCACCGGAAAGCCGCCCGCTTCCCAAACGCCGCGTTTGACGCATTCGGCTAACTCCCGGAAGTGAGCGTTACAAGGGGTTAATTCTGACCAGGTATTACAAATGCCAATGACTGGTTTGCCCGTAAATTCGTGGTGCGGGAAGCCCTGGTTTTTCATCCAAGCCCGATAAATGAATCCATCTTTTCCGGTCTTGCCAAACCAGTCCTGCGAGCGATATCTTCTTTTTTCCTCCATTAGAGTATGTATGTTTCCTGTTTAGTGTTTAGAGTAGTAATACTGTAATTTTTGCAAGAAAGCGTATTCAAACGAAAACACAGAGCCTACACCAGGATTTTAGTGTGACTCTGTGTTTATTATTAACTCAAACGCTAAAAAGAAGCTAATGCAAAATTTTAGTAATTGACATTAACCACTAGTTTTTCAATTAATAAAATCAGGATATGAATGACTTTGATGTGAATCTCCTGAATGCGGTCGGCGTAACCGAAATGAGGTACGCAGATTTCTACGTCGGCCTGTCCGGCCAGCTTACCTCCGTCTTTTCCCGTCAGGATTACGACTTTCATACCTTTGGCACGGGCTGCTTCTACGGCCTTAATTACGTTACCGGAATTTCCTGAGGTACTGATCCCTAGTAATACATCGCCTTCGAAACCCATACCTTCCACAAAACGGCTAAACACGTATTCATAGCCGTAATCATTGGAAACGCAGGACAAGTGACTCACGTCAGAAATAGCGATAGCGGGTAACGAACGGCGTTCGTTACGGTAACGACCCGTTAATTCCTCGGCAAAGTGCATGGCATCGCAGTGTGAACCGCCATTACCGCAGGAAATAATCTTTTTATTATTTTGAATCGCCTCGGCCATTAACTGAGCCGCCGCTTCAATATTTTTTACATGAGTTTCGTCTGATAAAAAGCGGTCTAGTACCTGCTGGGCTTCCGTTAATTCCTGACGAATAATAGATTCTAACATTTTCAGTTTTTAGTTTGAAGTCTTCAATTAAGCTGAAGCCCGGTAATATAAGGTTGAACAGTTTTCGGGACGAAGTATATTTCGGGCAGCGGCCTGAATTAAATCAGGCGTGACCGACTGAATGCGATCGGCTTCCTGATTAGCCCATTCCGCGTTACCGGCGTTGGCAGCAAAGGCCAGATTCATGGCCCGGTTCAATAACTCTACCTCCGAGAACGCCAGCGTCGCTTCAGCCTGATTTTTCACTTTCAGCACTTCCGATTCCAGTGGGCCTTTGGCCAGTAACTCCTCAATGATTTCCTGAACGGCGGCCTCCCCTTCTTCAATACTTACCCCTTTATTGAGGTTCCCCTGAATCACGAACAGACCTGGCTCCAGGTTACCCGTTGGGTAGGCGTTAATAGAATTAAAAAGAGCTTTTTCCTTTACCAGCTTCCGGTATAAACGAGAAGACTTGCCCCGGCCCAGAATATCCGCCATTAAATCAGCGGGATAAAAACCAGCCTCATAACGGCCCGGCATGTGATAGGCCTTATACAAGGCATCCAGTGGAACTTTGGCCTCTATTTCCAGAAAACGAGCTTCGGTTTGCAAAGGCTCCTGGGGCAAATTCCGCTCATAAGGCTGACCCGCCGGAATGGGCTCAAACCACTTTTTGCTAAGTTCCTTAATCTGGTTAACGGTTACGTTACCCGCCACTACCAGCAGAGCATTATTGGGAACATAATACCGGAAAAAGAAATCGCGAACATCTTCCAGCGTTGCTTCTTCAATGTGCTTGATTTCTTTGCCAATCGTAGCCCAGCTATAGGCGTGCGTGTGATACGCCAGTGGCCGTAATTTCAGCCAGACATCGCCATAAGGCTGATTGAGGTAGCGTTGTTTGAATTCTTCGATTACCACATTCCGCTGCACTTCCAAGACTTGCGGATCAAAAGACAGTGACAGCATCCGATCGGACTCCAGCCAGAAGGCAGTTTCCAGATTAGTTGACGGAAGAGTAATGTAATAGTTGGTAATATCTGCTGAAGTAAAGGCGTTATTTTCTCCCCCTACCCGTTGCAAAGGCGTATCATAATCGGGAATGTGCTTTGATCCACCGAACATCAAATGTTCAAATAAGTGAGCGAACCCGGTTTTGGCAGGATTTTCGTCTCTGGATCCTACATTATATAAGATATTAACCGCCGCCATTGGAGTCGTTGCATCCTCATGCACGTATACCCGCAGGCCGTTCTCCAATGTAAAAGTTTGATAGTCAATCATAGTCGGGACACGGATTTACTTTTTCAAAGCCAACGGCCGAATCATCCGTTTCATTCTGGCAAATCTACGGCACTGCTTGAAAAGCTTCCTATCTTTAGGGCTTCAATATTTCGTTAATTTTATAACGATTCGTTTGAATCGTCGCATACATCAGCCATGAAACGTCGTATTTATTCAACCTTCTGGATTTCTATTCTGTTTTGTTTTTTCTTTTCGTCGAGCCTGAAAGCTCAGATTTTAAACGATGCTGATACGAAAGAGCAGGTTATTCAAGCGTTAAAGCACCTTTATAATTTTGAGTTTAAGGAAGCCGAACCTTACCAGCAACGCATCAAAAACCGATATCCTGCTCACCCGGTCAATCCCCTGCTCGAAGCCATTCAGACCTTCTGGCAATACCTGCCTGTAGTTGAGAACAGCTCTGCCGCCACTCGGTATCAATCCTATCTGAATCAATCCCTGGCATTAGCAGAGAAAATGAAGACAGCCAATAAGCACGATACCGAAGCTACCTTCTTTTTACTGGCGACGCATAGTTACCTGGCTATGTTAGAATCAGATCGGGGAGAGTTTATGAAAGCTGGTGCCGAGGCGAAGCGTACGTATAGTTATATGCGTAAAGGTTTCAAGCTCATGGAACAAAATCCGGAGTTTTACTTTTCAACCGGACTATACAATTATTACAGAGAACAATATCCGCAGGATCACCCCGTAGTGAAGCCTATCATGTTCTTTTTTCAGGATGGTAATAAAAACCTGGGATTAAAACAGATGGAAACGGGGTATCAAAAAGGAATTTTTACGAAAACGGAGGCCGCCTACTACCTGACTTATGTATTAATTAAACACGAAAATAATCCGGTAAAAGCCCTGAGTTATTCTACACCTTTATACAAAGAATATTCTGATAATCCGGTATATATGACTCGCCATGCGGAAGCTCTAACTCTCTCAGGACGTTATGGTGATGCGGAACCTTTAGCTCAGCAACTGGCTCAGAAAAAACATTACGTGTTCAAAACAGCTGGAGAAGTATTCATAGGATTAATTCTCGAAAAAGGAAAGAAAAACGACGGAGCCGCCAATGCTTATTACCAGAAGGCCGTTCTTAATAAAATAAGCGAACAATATACGCAGGATTATCACGCGATGGCCTACTGTGGTTTAGCCCGAATTGCGGAAAGAAATGGGCAAGCTAAACAGGCTAAAGACTACTATCAGAAAGCTCAGAAACTGGCAGAATATAGCAGCACCGTGCAGGAAATAAAACGAGCCTTAAAGTAAGTAATTTCTTAGTAATCTCATTAACACTAAAGACTTTCATAAGGTGAATTAGGAAATAATTAGGTTGATTCACATCTTCGTATTTCAACCTAATTCTATACTCCATCCTTATTTCTCTTTTATGAAAAAGTTATTTACTCTAAGTTTACTTTGTATCCTGAGTCTTTCAGCCTGTCAGAAATCTCATTACCCTTACTTTGCTAAATCTACAACGCCCACTTTTGAGCGTAAACAGATAGCACCTAATGAAACTAAACCCCTTTTAATTACTTCTGATTCCAGTGCAGCTGAAGTCGAATTAACCACTTCCCTAGAAAATAATTTACCTCTTGCTACTAAAGTAATGCCCCAGAGAAACGCTTTAGTTACTAAGGTTATATCGGGTAGCATTAACCAGAAAAATAGCAACTTTCAACAAAGATTAATTACCAAATTAGTCCTCAGAAAATCTCAAAAGTTAGAGAGAAAAATTAGACGTGCTGGCGATTATCGGAAGACAGATACTATTGCCATTGTGGCTTTTGCAGCGGGTTTGCTAGCCTTGTTAGACGGTCTTCTTATCGGCACTGGAATACTTTTCCTATTGGGTATGTTAACGGCAATCATCTGCGGTTTTATTGGCTTAAGCAGAATCAATCGTCACGAGAGAGATCTTAAAGGTCGTGGATTTGCTATTGGCGGATTGATTTTAGGTTTTCTGGAACTTCTAATCTTTGTGGTAGCTGTTATTATCATTGCAAGCTGGAGATTTAGTTGACTAGTTTTTTTAATTCGCATATAGCTAAAAAGCTCGCCAAAGTTGGCGAGCTTTTTAGCTGGCAATAAATCATCAAAAATTCTACTCGTTTTTCTTACGTTCTGCTTCCAGAGCCAGAATATTTTTATTGGCTACTTTCATTCCTGAAGGCATTTTTTCCAGGATTTTTACCTGTACATAATCATCTCCTTCCCGCTCAATTTCCACTTTCGTCTTGCGTAAAGGAATTTTAGTAGCATTCGGCTGACTGGTGGCGAAGATGTACAAACCTTCCCCATCATCCAGAATGGCTGTACGGGGTAAAGTGTTCGAGCTTTTAGTGTCTGTTGAACCGACCACGCGAGCCCTTACGTTCATGTCTGAAAAAATGGTTTCTTTCGTTTGCGGACGTTTGAAGTTTACGTACAGCGTAATGGCCCCATTCTCAGTATCCAAAGCACGGGCTACGCTGGCTACCTTACCCTGTACAGCTGGAATCGCCTGACTGGGAAAGGTTAACTCTACGGGCTGACCTTCCTGAATCATATCCACGTCTTTTTCGTATACGTATACCTGAGCCTGAAGTTGTTCGGTACTAATAATATCCACCAGCGGATCCGTTGGATTGGCCAGTTTGCCCAGATTCTGATAGACTTTGAATACCGATCCACTGATCGGAGCCCGGATGATGACTACGGGAGAAATTTCGGCTTTACGAATATCATTTAACTGATCGGTATTGAAACTCAGTAAGCCTAATTTGGCTTTCAGAGCCTTTTCTTTACCGATGGCTGCATTGAGTTTAGATTCCGTTGCCTGAAAATCGGCCAGAACTCCAACGTTGCTTTTCTTCAGTTCAGTCTGGCGTTTGAATTCAATTTCCAGGAAATCCGCTTCACTTTTAGCAGCAATGTACTGATTTTGTAACTCCAGAAACTCCATACTGGTCAGCTTCAGCAGAGGCTGTCCTTTTTTCACAAACTGACCTTCCCGAACGTAAATCGCGTCTACGTGACCTTCTACTTCACTGTGAACTACCGATTTGCTATCCGGTAAAATTTTAATCTTTCCATTCGCATTAATCACTGGACGAAGCTGGCGGTCTTCGAAGCCCACTAACTCCACATTCACCGACTGTAACTGTTGCAGCGACAAATTCAGCGAATCAGCACTTTTGGCAACCTCCGGTTTTTCTTTTTCTTTAGATTCCGCTTCACTTTCGGAACAACCGGATAAGTTTATACTAAATATAGCGAGTGCCAACAGAGGCAAAAATGTCTTTTTCATTGATTTATTCTCCTTTGAGATATTGAATCGTAATGATCGAATTATTCACGTTATGGATCGCTTCCAGGTGCTCAGCCCGAATGCGGAAGGCTTCCTGTAGATTGAGCAGAAAGTTATAATAACCAATACTTCCGAGGCGGTAACTATCCTGGGCGGCCTTGATGATTTCATTGGCCTGGTTAAGCCCGAACGATTCATAATAGTCCAGAGCTTCGCTGTAGGCCCGGTAATCAGAAGCGGCTTTGTCATAAGATCCCCGTAGCTCGTAACTATTTAGTGAAATCTGCTGCTGAGCAATCTCAATATCCTTTCTTGCTCCGGCCTGTCGGGATTTATACTGCCATTGCCAGAGCGGCACGGTTAAGCCAAATTCCCAGCGATAACGCACGTTAGTTTCAGCGTTACCCTGATTCATGTATCCGAACGAGATCCCGGGCAGAGCACGGCTTTTCTCAACCTTCAGCATGCTTTCATTCAGCTTACGATTTTGTTCATAAAAGGCCAGTCTTGGATTAGAAGAAAAAGAAGTATCCGCCGCTGAAATGGCCGACCCGTAAGTCAATCGTTTGAAATCACCTAAGATCAAACGGGTACTATCGGGAGCTAATCCCGTCAGGATCCATAACTGAATGCGGGCACCGCGAAGCCGGGCTTTCGACTGACGCAGGTAAATCGCATTTTCCCGGTACTGAGCCTCGGCATTGAGCCGTTCAATTCGGGAGATCTGCCCCACATTCAGTCGCACCTCGGTTACTCTTACGAAATTAGCCAGTAGGCTATCCTGCTGCTGGTAATTGGTAATCATCCGATTGTAATACAGGATATCATTATAAATTGAGCGTACCTGATAAGATAAGTCGTTGAATACAACTCCTTTTTCGGCTTCATTCAGTTTAATTTGCTGACGCTGAGCCTGCCTCTGATTGGTATAGACGGTTGGAAACTGGATGGTCTGTAAAAAACCCAGTCGATAATCCGTTCCGCTGGGAGCCTGTGTATACAACCGGGGAGCTTCCAGATTGAAGGTTGCGGGTAACAATACCTTTTCTTTTTCTATCCGTAAGTCCGCCAGGCGGGTTTGTGGGTTTCCTTTTTTTGTTAACTCCAGAGCCTTTTCCAGCGTTAACTCCCGCACGTCTTCTACCTGGGGTACTTCCGGTTTCGTTTGAGCAGAAACGCTGTTAGTTAAGAAAGAAGCCCCTATTAATAAAGCAATTACAGCAGTGGCAGGAATGGCCTTATGGGTCGTTGTTCCCTTTTTGGATTTACCGACAAAAATGGCGTAGAGAATGGGTAATACAATCAGTGTCAACACCGTAGCGGTTAACAACCCTCCGATTACTACCGTTGCCAGCGGCTTCTGTACTTCTGAGCCCACACTGGTAGACAAGGCCATGGGCATGAAGCCTAAAGCAGCTACGAACGAAGTCATCAAAATCGGGCGGAAACGCTCTTCAATTCCTTTCATTACCCGTTCGTTGGGATCGTCGATTCCTTCGTCACCCAAGGTATTGAAGTGACTGATTAACAGAATTCCGTTCAATACCGCTACCCCAAACAGGGCAATAAAACCGACACCCGCTGAAATACTAAAGTTCATGTCGCGTAACAGTAAGGAGAACACTCCTCCTACTGCCGATAACGGAACAACCGCATAAATCAGGAAACTATCGCGGAAGTTGCGGAAGGTCAGGAATAATAACCCGAAGATTACCAGCAGTGCAATTGGTACTACGATGGATAACCGGGCCTTGGCACGACCAAAGTTTTCGAAATCACCGCCGTAATTGATATCATACCCTTTGGGCAGTTTTACCTTCGCATCCACCTGCTTAATTACATCATCTACAACGGATTGTAAATCACGGCCCCGCACGTTGAAACCAAGGTTAACCACCCGCTTCATGTTTTCGTGAACGATCTCAGACGGCCCAACACTTTCAGAAATTCTGGCGATTTCACGTAAAGGAATCGGGTTATTATTCTGATCGTTAATTAACAGGTTTTCAATATTTTCGGGACGCGTCCGGTCTTCTCCCGTCAGGCGAAGCGTTACATCAAAACGACGATCGCCTTCATAAACTACTCCTGCGGTTGCTCCCCCAAAAGCCATTTGAATGGCTCGGTTCACCTGTTCGACTTTAATGCCATGCACGGCCATTCGCTGACGGTCGTAGTTAATGTTCAGTTGCGGTAAGCCAAACACTTTGCTCCCTTTTACATCAACGGCTCCGTCTACATTCCGAACGATTTGAATGATCTGCTTGGTTTTTGCTACCAGCGTATCCAGATCGGTGCCGTATAACTGCACGACTACCTGCGTACGAGCCCCGGAAATCATGTCATTCACCCGGCTTTCAATGGGCTGCGAAATGGCATATAAGGGGCCGGGAAACTGGGCCATGTATTCATTTACCTTGATGGCTAACTCTTGCTGGTTAGTGGCTTTCGTCCAGTATTTCTTGTCCTTCAATTCCACATATACTTCCTGGGATTCTAGTGGTAAGGGATCAACTTTCACCTCGGAAGTACCAATTTTGGAAACAATTCCTTCCACTTCATCCGGGAATTCTTTCATAATTCCTTCCTGGAAAATCTGGCTTTGCCGGATGGATTCGGATAAGGTAGTTCCCACGGGTAAATCCATATCAACTACCATATCCCCTTCCTGAATCTGAGGCATGAACTCGCCGCCGATTTTGCCAAAGCCAATGATACCTGCTGCTAAAACAACTAATGCAAACGCAATAACTACGATTTTATATCGCAGCCCCAAACGAATGACAGGCCGTAAGCCTTTGAGGAAAAACTGAACAATTTTTTCGGAGAATCCGTCGTGATGCACTGACTTCGGCGGACGTAGTAATACGGCACACATCATCGGCACATAGGTAACGGCCAGAATTAAGGCCCCGATAATGGCAAAAGCTACCGTTTTCGCCATGGGCGAGAACATTTTTCCTTCAATGCCCTGAAGGGTCAGAATCGGAACGTATACGATCAGAATGATTAACCCTCCGAAAATTACCGACTTCTTTACTTCAGCCGCCGCTGAAATAACTACCTCCTGACGGTCCTTGTAGGTCATTTTCTTACCCGCAAATTTGCTGAGCGAAATGGCCAGGAAAAGTACGGCGGACTCGACGACGATAATGGCCGGATCGACTAACAGACCGAAGTCAATGGCTCCAAGACTCATGACGTTACCAACTACGTCAAACTCTTTCATCCAGATAAAGGCGAATAACATGGCCAGCGGTATCACTGAAGCTGCCAGTAAACTGGCCCGCCAGTTACCCAGGAATACCAGAATGACAATCATCACGATAATGGCTCCTTCGATCAGGTTTTTAGCTACCGTCGAGATCGCGGCATTCACCAATTTCGAACGATCCAGGAAGGGTTCAATGGTTAATCCGGGAGGTAACTCTTTCTGAATTTCAGCAAATCGTTCTTTCAAACGGGTAATCACTTCATTACCATTGGCTCCTTTCATCATCAGAATAGAACCGCCGACCACTTCGCCTTCGCCGTTATTAGATAGAGCACCAAAACGCAGGGCATGGCCAAATTCTACATCGGCTACGTCTCTTACCAAAATGGGAACACTGCCATTTTTCTTGATTACAGCATTCTCAATATCTTCCAGCGACTGAGCCAGACCGATCCCGCGAATGGTAAAGGCTTTATTATCTTTTTCGATGTAGGCACCACCAGTATTACTATTGCCTTTATTCAAAGCTTCATATAACTCATCCACACTAACACCCAGGGCTTTCATTTGATCAGTCTTGATCTGAGCCTGGTATTCCTTAGCATAACCACCATATCCACTCACGTCGGCTACGCCAGCTAAGCCTAGTAATTTTCGACGGACGACCCAATCCTGAATCGTACGGATTTCAGTGAGTGTATAAGGACTATTCGTTAAGTCTTTGGGGCGAATGACATACTGATAAATCTCACCCAAACCCGTCGAAACCGGTCCCAGGATGGGGGTACCGGCTCCCTCGGGAATTTCGGCCTGCACCTGAGTCAGGCGTTCAAATACCTGCTGACGAGCCCAGTAAATGTCGGTATCGTCAGTAAAGATGAGTTTAACAACGGAGGAACCGAACTTGGAATAGGAACGTGCTTCCACCAAACCGGGAATATTGGCCATAGCCATTTCCAGCGGAGTAGTGATGTAACGTTCAATCTCAAGTGACGATAAATTCGGGGAGTTAGTAATGACGTCTACCTGTTGATTGGTAACGTCGGGCACGGCATCAATGGGAAGGGTTTTTAATGAGTAACCACCCCAAATCGCCATTACCAGCACCAGAAGACCGATGGTAAACGGACTTCGGACGCTAAATGTAATTAGCTTATCAATCATAGCGGTTTTGGGTAATACAATGGCAAAAGGCCATTGTTTACCAACAGTTTACGGTAAGTAAATAGAGCAAAATCTCAGGTCAGAAAACTGAAAATGAAGACAATAAACCCATTAGGCCTGTGGAGGAGGCGTGTTGAGAATGGATTCAATGGATTGATAAAAAGGGCAAGGGGGAAAATTAGGCGATTGAAGTAAATAGCCTAGCCAAAAGCGGCGATCAGTCTGTATGGGGAAGGTAGCATCCAGATGCTGAGGATAGACATCATGGTGATTGCCATTATTGGTATCGTCCTGTAGATCGGCTTCGAAGTAGTATTCATCGCCGGAATCGTCATTGCGAAAAGACTTAATTTTAAGGCTACCCGAAGTTTCGTCTGCTTTAATAATCGAAATATTTCTATCTAAAGTACAATTATTCTCAACCCAAACCGGAATCGAAAATGCTGTCTGCATACCTAGAATAAACAATATGAAACACAGCAGTATTCTCATTACCGTTCTGTCGGCTCAGCCTTCTTTAATGAAATTTCCGTAACAAAACAGTTCAAAGGAATTAATTTTCCATTAGAATTTCAAGAATTTGGCTCAATTTAATCCAGTTTTTGTTTTAAAATGCGACGAAGCATATGATTTCTGATAGAAGATTCAAATCCTCATTAGAGTTACATAGCCTCTATTGAAGAGGTACAAAAAAAGGGGAAAGCATAGCTTTCCCCTTCTAAAAAATGTACTAGTTTATACTACGCCGAAGCTAGTTCAGGATTAGGTGTTAGATCAATATTTTCGTCACTTTGATCCATTCCGGTAAAGCGTTGCAGGAACGTCAACACGGCTCCAGTATCAGGCAAACTATAGCGAGCTAATGTTTTTTGTTGTCCTACTTTTATGGTTAAGGCCCGATCCGCCAGCGTCCGAAACATGTCTTCATCCGTACGGTCATCACCAATTGCCATAATAAAATCATAACTTTCATCGGAAGCCAAACGACTGGCTACACTTCCTTTATCTACGCCAGTTACCCGAACTTCTACTACTTTATTGCCATCGATAACCTGTAGCTGATGACCCGTTAATCCCTGCAAAGTATCAATCAATTCGCGGGAACGGTCAAAGCCCAGATCATTGGTTGTATTGCGGTAATGCCAGGCCAACGAATGGGTTTTTTCTTCGATAAACGTACCTGGACAACGCTGTACTGCCAAGTTCATAGCCTGCTTAATATTGGCTCTCCAATCAGGATGGAAGGCTTCAGGGTTTTCCTGCCAGCTGCCATCGGGTTGACGTATCGCAGCTCCGTGCTCGGCTACGAGTTGAATGGATAACGACCCGAACCAATTTTCCAGTGTTTTCTTATCCCGGCCACTAATAATAACTACTTGATTTTGAGGAACAGCCGCGAGTTCACTTAGTAGTTCGACGACCCGTTCACTGGGACGAGCCAATTCCGGGAATTTAGCAAACGGAACAAGGGTTCCATCATAATCGAGTAGTAAAAGTCGCTTTTGAGCGTTTTGGTACTTTTCCATAATTTGTTTTCGCAGGGCAACATTTAAAATTCTTACCTCCCATTGATGTTGCTGCGATTTGGCGTTGAATAGTTGAGTTAAAAAGTCATCGGCCCATTGCACTACGTCGTACTCCCGAATTCGGGTTTGCATCAGACGCATACGTTCGCTCTGGCTTTTTTCCGGCATGGATAATGCCTGTTCAATAGCCTGAGCCATGCCCATCCGATCGGTCGGGTTAATAAGTAAAGCCTCTCCCAGCTCAGCCGCCGCTCCGGCTACTTCACTGAGAATCAATACACCCTGCTCGTCCTGACGCGTGGCAACGAACTCTTTTGCGACCAGATTCATACCATCACGAATAGGGGTAATAAGAGCCACATCACACGCGGTATAATAGGCACATAGTTGCTCAAATGAGAGACTACGATACTGATACACAACGGGTTGCCAGCTCATGGTAGCAAAACGTCCGTTGATACGACCTGTATTTTCCTCGATCATCTGCTTTCGTTCTCCATACGAAGAAATTTCACTTCGCGAGGGAACAACTACCATAACAAAAGAGATTCGGCCATGCCATTCAGGGTGCTTCTCGAGAAATTTTTCGTACCCCTGTAGCCGATTCAGTACGCCTTTGGTATAATCCAGACGATCTACAGAAAACAGTAACTTACTTCCTTGCAACTGCTCTCGAATGTTCTTACGCTCCTCCACCACTTCCGTCAAAGCGTACGACGAATTGAAGCGTTCGTAATCAATACTAATCGGGAAAAGATCGACTTTTACGGGACGATTACCCACCTGAATGGAACGTAACTTACTTTCATTACCAATCAGACGGTGAACTGACTTCTCGAAATGCTGAACGTAATCATTCGTATGAAAACCGATCAGATCTGCCCCAAGCATACCGTTCAGTAAGCCTTCCCTCCAGGGGCCTGGTAACATTCGGTAAATTTCGAACGAAGGAAAGGGAATATGTAAAAAGAATCCTATGGTTGCATCCGGACGACGGTCCCGAACTAACTTAGGCAATAACATCAAGTGGTAGTCGTGAATCCATAGAACATCGCCAGGTTGATAAAGGTCAGCTAAACGATCAGCAAAAGCTTCATTAGCTTGTTGATACGCTTGCCAATCCGAGTCTTTATAGGTTGCAAAGGTTGGAAAGTAATGAAACAGAGGCCAGATCGTCGAATTAGAAAGTCCGTTGTAAAAGCCATCATTTACTTCATTATCAAGCCAAAGTGGAGCGATTTTAAACGTACCTGTGGACTGCTTCGTCTCATTAAATTCTTCCCACAATTCAGGAGAAAAATCAGCATTTCCTACCCAGATTACTTCTTCTGGACTAAACGACGAACGATCCTGAGCCTGTAAGTAACTTTTTAAAGCAGTAGCAAGCCCTCCTGCACTTTCCAGTAACTGAACACCAGATTCCTGACGCAGGAGTTGAATAGGTAACCTATTTGATACAATGATAAGTCGTTTCATATGATTCAGTGCGGATTGAATTTTAGGACTGCATAACCGTTTTATGCCCGTTTCGCAGGCATATTGGGAAAAAATGAGGAATACATTTCCTTATTTTTTCTACTATAAGGTTGCAGCCTTTAAAGAGTTAGTTATACTTAAATAACCAATCTAACAAGTTCTATTACTCGAACTTATTCATGAATATCTTCCGCGAGATTCATGCACCATCAGTGAAATAATTACTGACGTAGACGGATTATTAAATTCAGATCAGTCATCACCAATCTGGAATGAAGAAGAAAAAATGTCAAGCTATTCCTTCCATAACCAGCAGATACAGGATACCTGCTACTAAGGTAATAACGCCTAACATAGGTGAGCTTTCAGAAGTGGGAAGCAGACGGAGATGGCGTATTTTCCGACGGCGGAGCCTAGACCAGGCTAATACATGAATCGGTTCAACTATCATGGTGTACTGGTTTGGTGCTATTAGCAAATTTACGTCCCAAGCCTTAGCCTCACCTTAACGAATCATTAAAAAGTACTTAACATAACCTAGGCTGGGTTCTTGTCTTACCGGTTTCGAGTTAATAATTGATCTAACCTCGTCTCAAAAATATGTTTCACCTCTACCTTCATCAATTCTTAAGTCAATAACTTTTCCTCTTCACCTCTGCAATAGTAAATTATCGTTCCTTTGGCTTTATTTGAGCAATCTTAAGGGTATTTTCCACTATTAGTCTAACTATTTCATGCTATTTCACCTTGTAAAACCAGATTACTGGAAGCGGTATGAAGGTCAAAAATCTTATGCTCCCGAGACCTTTGCTGAAGAAGGCTTTATTCATTTGAGTACCCAGTCGCAAGTGGCAGGAGTGCTTGAACGCTATTATCAAAACATACGACCTTTAGTACTCTTGCACCTGGATGAAACCCGATTCGAAGCTCCATTGAAATTTGAGCCTTCCACGGGCGGCGAGCTTTTCCCGCATCTATATGGTCCACTGAATCAGGAATCCATTGTACGTATTGAAGAGCTATTCTAACGTGTATGGGTATAGGTTTTTTAAAATCTTATTTACAAACAACCTTACCCTACATGTACTCTCTTCCTTACGAAACCTTGCGACTTGGTGTTATTGGCATGGGCGGTTTCGGCCTTTTTGCTACGCAACATTTCCTTCAGGTTCCAGATACTCAGTTAATTGCTATTGCCGGAACCTTTCGTGAACAATCCCAGCAAGCTGCTCGCCGATTCAAAGCAGATATTCTGGAAACGCCGGAAGAGCTCGTGCGTCGGGAAGACATTGACGTCGTATACCTTGCTACGCCACCCGCTCTGCACTACCAACAGGCTTTATTATGCTTACAACACGGGAAACACGTCATCTGTGAAAAACCGTTGGCGTTGACACCCGATCAGGGAAAAGAAATGCTGGCGTTGGCAAAGGCGAAAGGATTGCTGGTTATTACCAATCTTATGCAACGTTACAACCCGATGATTGGTCGGGTACAGCAAATCATCAAGCGAAATTTGCTGGGAAAACCGCTTCATGGGTACTTTGAAAATTATGCTAGCGATGAAGGACTGAGTGCTTCCCATTGGTTTTGGAACCGGGAGATTAGTGGAGGAATTTTTATTGAACACGGCGTTCACTTCTTTGATTTGTTTGAATATTGGCTGGGAGCAGGTAATGTAGTAGCAGCCCAGCGGGTGTTACGTCCGGAAAGCGGCCTGGAAGAACAGGTACATGCTACAGTTCGTTACGAAAATGATGTGCTTGTGAACTTCTATCACGGCTTTACCCAACCGGGTCGACTGGATCGGCAGGAGTTACGGATTGTGTTTGAACACGGAGACATTACCCTGGAAGAATGGGTGCCTACGCGACTAAAACTTCGGGGTATCGTTAATGAAGAGCAAATGCAGCAATTGTTAGACATTTTCCCGGGAGCTGGATTCGACATTTCGGCCGTCTACGGAGGAGCCGAACGAAGACAGCGTGGGCGGCATCAGGACATCGAAGCATTCCAGAAAATTGAATTGCACTTTGGTCATGAGACCGACAAGCAACATCTGTATGGTGAGCTCTTGAGAAATTTCTTTACCGAACAATCTGATTACCTCCGTGGACGTATCGAGAAACGTCGCAGTACCGAAGAAAATGGTTTGCGATCGCTGGAAATGGCTTACCAGGCTAGTTTAATGGCTTTATAAATTTACTTTGTTTCAATATCAGCTGTCATTCTGCCCAAAGAGCCGCTTATCTGTATAAGCGGCTCTTTGGGCAGTTGCACTTTATCAAGTATTATTTCTCGTCAATTTTAGGGTAATCGGTATATCCCTTCTCCCCTGGAGTATAAAAAGTAGCAGGGTCCGCTTCAGCTAGAGGTGCGTTTTGCAGAAATCGCTCTGGTAAATCCGGATTGGCAATGAATAACTGAGCGAAGGAAATGAGATCGGCCTTATTTTCTGTCAAATCCTTTTCTGCTTTTTCTTTCGTATATCCGCCATTAAGGAGTAAAGTACCTTTGAAATGCTGACGAAAGTATGTTTCGATTTCCTGCGTTTTCTCTCCCTGAGAAATCAGGTGAACGTAGGTAACTTTATCCGTTAACTTATCCGCCAGGTATCTATAAATTTCGTCGTATGCTTTATCATAAGGCATATCATTTCCTTCACCATAGGGTGACAGCTTCACACCCAGTCGATCCTTACCGATCGCTTCTGCTATTTCACTCGACACTTCCAGTAAAAAGCGAGCGTAGTTTTCGGTACTTCCTCCGTACGCATCTGTTCGTTTGTTACTACTAGGACGAATAAATTCTTCAATCAGGTAGCCATTGGCTCCGTGCAACTCAACCCCATCGAATCCAGCCGTAATTGCATTGGTGGCCGCCTGTACAAACTCTTTAATAGCATCCTGAATCTCCCCTTCTGTCATTTCATCAGGTATCGGGAAAGCCTGTAAACCTTCCTGATCCGTTTGAACACTACCCTTGGCCCGAATAGCTGAAGGGGCTATGATTAATCCACCTTCCGGCATATTTAAAGGATGAGAAGCCCGACCCGTGTGCATCAGTTGAACAAAGATTTTTCCTTCCCGATCATGTACGGCATCCGTTACGGTTCTCCAGGCCAGAATCTGATCTTCATTCCAGATACCCGGAATTCGGGAATAACCGCAACCATTGATAGATGGACTCGTCCCTTCGGTAATAATCAACCCCGCCGAAGCTCGCTGAGCGTAATACAGGGCCATTGCTTCCGTTGGTACGTGGTCGACTGTAGCCCGGCTACGGGTCATGGGGCCCATTACAATACGATTAGTTAAGTCGGTTGCTCCTAATTGAGCCGTGGAAAAAAGTTTCAATTCAGGCATAAATGAGTAGTGCTAAATACAATTTCCAAAAAAAAGTTGAGCCAGCTGCCAAAGAACTGTCTGATCTTTTCTAAATCGCAGGTATTAATTCCCACTAAAGTTTTCTGCTCTTTATACCGAATGTATGGACGTTCGCATCCGATCTTTTTTACCTGAAGACGAAGTAGACCTGGCTAAGCTGGCTAATAACCCGCTCATTTTCAAAAATGTAAGAGATATCTTCCCCTATCCGTATACCCTTGACGACGCCCGTGCCTGGATCGAATTTGCTACGGGCAGGAAAACGCCGCATAGTAACCAGGCCATTACTGTCAACGGGAAACTGGCCGGCTGCGTAGGAGCCGCTGCGGGTAACGACATTCACCGTATTAGCGTAGAAGTAGGTTATTGGCTTGGTGAGCCTTACTGGGGGCAAGGTATCATGACAAAGGCTTTGCAAAGCTGGGTAGAAGAAGTATGGGAGATTATTCCCGATGCTCGCCGATTATGGGCGGGTGTTTTCGACTACAATGCACCGTCCATGCGGGTTCTGGAGAAAGTGGGTTTTCAAAAAGAAGCCATTTTGCAGCAATCCGTTATCAAAAACAAAAAGGTTCATGACGAACACATTTACGCACTTTTACGCCCTTGAGTTATAAAAAGAGCCAGCTTTCGAAAGCTGGCTCTTATCACTATCGCCGGTGATTATAGACCATAAAGGCAAACAGCAGAATCCATAGTACGTCGACAAAGTGCCAGTAATAAGTCATCAGCCGGACCTTTAGCTGATTCGGCGGATTCACACTATAGACGTAAGAGTCCAGGTATTTATGATTACGAACGGCCTGCCAGAAATTACGGGCCATGAAGAACAGTCCTCCCAGGATATGTAGCACGTGCAATCCCGAAATAATGTAGATAAATCCTTCTGCCACATTATCCTGAATAGACATACTCCGCAGAAACATCTGCCGCCAGCCGATAATCTGAAAAACCACAAAAGCAATGCCTAGTAGTAACGTCAAACCCAGCATGATACGGTAGTTAAGGAAATGTTCTTTCTGAAAAGCCTTCACAGCCGAATGTAACGTCAGACTACTCACCAGAATAACTGTGGTCGAAAACCAGAATATACGGGGTAAGGTTACTTCGCTCCACTGGTCATCCCCGTGGCGACGAAGTAAATAAGCAATAATAATAAAGAGAAAGAGAATCACGCTACCCATCATCGACAGGCGTAACATAAATCCGAACGGTTCTCTGCGTTTGGTAAGCCAGGTCATAGAATCCCTTGAACGTTTTCTATCTTCCGCTCTTAGTTGTTTTCTCTCGTCTTTCATGGGTAAGCAGGCGGTTTTAAGTGCTAATTCCCTAGTGAAAAGTAAAAGAATGGTTGATGTTTATACTTTATAATTTTCCTTTCCAGAAGGTAAACCCTGCTCCCAGATCAGACGGAATATCTTTTTCAAAGATGCCAAATACGGTTGATCCTGATCCAGACATACTTGCATAACTGGCTCCAGCTTCGTAAAGCTGTTGTTTCAGTTGCTTCAATTGAGGGTGTAGAGGAAATAAGGACGTTTCAAAATCATTATGAATCATATCCTTCCAGGTTTCAACGGGCTGCTGTACTATCATTGTCCATTTTTGAGGGGCTGCTTTAGGCGTAATTCCTGCATAAGCCTCCGCCGTTGAACTATGAATAGCGGGATAGATCAGAATGATTGACTTTCCAGCTAAATTAAGCATGATTTCCGAGAATTCATCTCCTTTCCCGAAGCAGAATTTTGCTTTATTTCGAATAAAAAAAGCACAGTCACTTCCTAGAGGACGAGCATAATCCTCTAACTGATCATCGGTAAGACTTAGGCTAAAAAGCTCATTTAACATTTTAAGTGTAAAAGCCGCATCCGAAGACCCTCCACCCAACCCGGCTCCGATGGGAACTACTTTGTGCAAATGAATGGAAACTGGAGGTAATGCAAAGTCTTTTTTCAGGATTTCATAGGCCTTCAGACAAAGGTTGGCAGAAGCATCACCGGGAATGGAAATCCCTGAACTGCGAAAGTGAGTTTCGTCCGCCGGAAGTATTTCCAGAACATCAGTCCAGCCAACGGGTACGAAAACGGATTCCAGATTATGAAAGTGATCAGGCCGTTTTTCGGTGATGTATAAACCAATATTAATTTTTGCGTTTGGGAATGAAATCATAGTTAAAACGATTGGCGGCTTTACCTGCCTACTTTCAGCAACTCCTTAAACCCGCTGGGTCGAATCAGGCCGATACCGATGGTTACCTGTTTTGGAGCAGCCCGCACAACTGGTTAATCCTGCCAGTAGCAGGAGTGAAAGGTAATAGATTTTCATAAGGACTTACCGACTTTGGAGGTGATCTGGATGGTAAACCGACGGTTAGCATTTTCGTTGCGGGGATCACGGGATTTACCAAAGTGACCACTTCCAACGATTAATACTTCGCAGTTTTTAAACTGATCAAAGTTAATACCATTTTGCTTCCAAAAATCCACCAGAGCTAATGCTCTTCGGTAACTCAATTCATAGCCGTTTTGCCGTCCAAACGCACTTTGCCAGTTATCGTTGGCTCGCTGGGCGTTTCCTTCTACCACTACCATGTAACTCACATCGGGATTTTCTCGGGCCACTTTCTTGATTTTACCGAATAACACCCGACCCGCTTCCAGTAACTCCCGCCGGGTGCGAGCGTCCAGCTCTTCCATGTCGGCCTTATTCGGGCGGAAACTTACGTCTACGCCCAGTCGAAAGCGTTTATTATTTTCGTCGTATTTGAAATACGTACCATTCAGTTCCTGTAAAGCCCGTTCGATGGTCTGAATTCGCTGATACTTCAAAGCATCGCTTAAGTATCCCTTTTCCTTGGATTTCAGAATGGCAACCGTCAGCACATACAGCACCAGCATGACAAAGAAGAGACTTGTCATCAAGTCGGTATAACTGGGCCAGAAAAAGTCGGGATGTTTGGTTTTCAATGAGCAATTACCTTATAGAAATAATAATCTAATCAACTTTTAGCCGAAAACATTCGTCCCCAGGTTCCTTTTTCCAATCGTTTGACCATACGTTCGATGAGTTGGAGCGTCTGCGTCTGTTGCCTTCCTAAAGATTCCAGCTGCTGCCGAATCTGTTCCTGGCGAATGGAATCATTCCGATGATATTCGTTGGCATTTCGTTCCAGTAATTCCAGGTAATCCAGTTTGCTAAGCTTATCACGGTTTTGGGTGAAGTACTCGTCCGTCGCGTTAATCTCACGAATTTTAATATCCTCGATACTTTTCAGCTGACTATGAATCGTACGATCCAGGGATTTCAAACTCTGATCTATCAAATCGTCGTACTGACCTACCTTGTTATTAAAGGCCTGCCCATGCTGATCCAGATGTTTAAAGTGAGTCGTCAGATACAAATATAAATCCTGTGATTGCTGCAGGGATTTGGAAATCTGAATGGAGATGTCCTCTACATTCTGAGTCCGCTCTACGATTTTTTGCGTGTTATCAACCAGTCCATTTAGCTGATTGAGGTAATAGCCAAACTTTTCAAGAGCACTCAAACTTCCGTCCAGCTGACTTAATACCTGTACATTGAAGCTCGCCACCCGGTTTAAATCAACCTGTTGCAACATATCCAGGGCTTTTTGCTGGGCCATGAGTGAGTCGTGATTTTTATCAACCATGCCGCTCAACTCCTGCACATTCTCCCGGAAGGAAGCACTGAAATCCTGAATGCTTCGATTCAGGGTTGTAAAAATTCCAGTATTCACTCCTTCTGATAAAACAGGTAGTAATTCAGTCTGCAGGAAAGAGAAAAAATCCTGCTTCTGAGCTTCCAGCATAGATTTAGCATCCCGAAACGACCAGTTGTTCAATACGGTTAGTAACAGACCTGCCAAACTGGCCAGCATCGCGATCTTTACACCTCCGATGAGGTTATTAAGCCCATCCCCTTCAAGGAAGCTAGTCGACCCTACATTAGGCATGGCAAATAAACCGATTACAATCCCGGCCATCGTTCCCATTAAGCCTAGATACAGTGGAATCGGCATGGTGAGACTAATGCCTTCTTCTTCCGCATCCAGATTGCGATCCGTAATGTCACGCAGGAGATTAAAATCTGCCAGCGAAGTACGGTTTCGAATCAGATACGTATTGATACTTTCCAGAATCTTGCTAATTCCTGGTGATTTATCTTTGGAGTGAATGATGGGTATTTCAATGGCTTCCCGGCTGGGATGCATGGTTTTAAAATTCCAGATGTCTTCCCGAATCTGTCGCAACTCTTCCTCTGCTTCCTCACGCATTACATCATGTAACTCTTTTGATAACAAGACTACGAGCTGGTCTTCGCGGCGGGTTAGTTCTTCGAGTTGAAAACTGGTAACCTGCGTGCGTTGCGAAAGACTATCAATTTGGGTAAGAACCTCCCGCGTAGAAAGTTGCTCTATATCCTGACGTAAGACTTTATATCGTTGCAGGGTAAAAGTGGAGCCTTCGGGTATTAGCTCGCGAAACCGTTTAATCTTTTCCCGGGTATTCTGCCACACCCAGGCCTGAGCCGCCAGAATCCCGAGAATAATAACGATTTCAATAATTTGAACCATGATGGGTAATAAGTTTTCAGTTTGCCGTTTTCGGTTTTCAGTTATTGCTCGTCAGTATCATTCAAATCAATTACCAACTTTACCACTTATAAATCCTGATTTTCATCATTACTTAAAATTGAAAACTGAAAATCGAAAACGGCAAACTATCTAATTTTCAAAGCGAATGATCGCTTTATATTGTAATTCCCAACGATCGGATTCGAGGTCGGTTTTTACTAATTTCCCTTTAGCTACAGTCGCAATATTACGAGCTCCAAATTCAATTCCCCCGCCGTAATCGCAAACGGGATCCAGGAACGTTTCGGGATACCGAAGAGCTTCACTTACCAGAGCAGGGTCATTTACAAATTCAAATTCTGCACTGTAAGGACTCGTTACCCGAACATGGTATAAAGATTGCGAAGGATCAAACTGCACCGTTCTTACATCCCGGAAAGAACCATCTTTGTTAGGGGTAGAAAGGTAAAAGGCCTCCGGTTCTTTCCGACTGTTTTCTGCAAAAGTTTCTTCTACCACTGGTTTTTCCTCTGGTAAATCCGGCAAAGGCTCTTGCGTTGGGTCTGCCACTACAGGCAGCCTTTCTTCGGCCGGCTGCTCAGTAGGTGGAGTCATAGGTAATACGGGCAGAACCGGTGGTGTTGCCGATGCAGGATGAACTGGCGGTGGTGTCATGGCTGCCTGAAGATTTTGTACTTCCTGTAACCAGCGTTTTCTTTCGTTTTCACCTCTTTCCTGACTGTCCTTCAAAGCTCGGTCATATTCTTGCAGAGCCTTTTCATATTCCTTAATCTTCGAGATTAACTGCGGCACCTGCTTTTCCAATTGCTGCATTTTCACAAAGCTCTGACTAGCCTGACTTGAGGTATTCAGCATTTGTCGTTCCAAATGATCCCGCTTCTTCTTCTCATCCCAATACAGGTATCCCAAACCAATAGCAGCCAGCACACTTATTCCGGATACAATCCACCAAATCCAGGGCGAATCTTCAGACTTTCCAGCCATAAGAGGAACGCCGTCAAGAGCTGCATGGGCTGCCGTATCCGGCATCACTTCTGTTCCGTCGGCTAGAGCGGTATCGCTATCCATCATAGCATCCTGCCCATCCAGGTTATTCCGCAGGTTTTCAACGAAGCTACCCAGAGCTACCCGCGTTTGAAGAATGGATGTTTTCTTACCGGTCTTAGGGTCTTTTTCTGTAAGATTTTCCAGATCGTTCAGAATCTTACTGACTTTCGGCTTATCCTGATCACTCAGAGGCTTTTGTATGTAGGGCTTCAGTTGGTCCAGCAATCCAGAAACGTTCGGTAATGCCTTACTCCCTCTAAAAAAACCACTTAATTTTTGGTGAAATTCACCATAGGTAGCCGTTGTATTTTTTCCTCCTGCTTCTTTGAAAATGTCTTTCTGAGTAGCCAGAGGTGTTTGAGCAAAGGCTATCGTCGTGTAGCACAAAGCCAAGGTTAATAGCAATAATCGACGCATATTTTTTAAGAATTGAGGTTGTTCATTTATTAGTTGCCAGTTTTCTATTTGCCGTTTTCAGTTATGGTTAGTGTAAAGGAATTTTTGATTAACCACAGAGTTTCACAAAGTATTGCTCAGAGTTACTCCGTGAAACTTTGTGGTTAACTTGCAAACTGAAAACGGTAAACAGAAAACTGACAACCACATTAATTGGCAGCTTCCCAGGCAAGCTGGTTCAGGGCTCCGACCAGAGGATAGAAGAATAAGGTTTCTTCTATCGGGGTATTCGGATTTTCCAGTCCTTCACGTCGCATGTCCCAACCGCTATGTACATTTTGCAAGAGGTTTCTTAATAGGGTGCTCTTGTATTGCTCCAGTCGGCCTTCATTTACGCCAAACTTACCGCTAAATGAAAACTCCAGGCTGAAAAGTGTTTCCACAAATTCCCGAACTTCATCTGCTACGCCCTGCAATACTTCACTATCAATTTTCTGATAGGTATCTCCCCGCACAATCAGACGGTCTTCTTTCGTTCCGAGTAATACGGTTTTAATTTTATCCATGTCCGCTTCCAGACGGCCATCATCTTCACGGATAAAGCTAAGTCCAGGCATTTTCAAGCCGCCTTTACAGGTAGATTCCTTGGGAGAATTACGCTCCCGAACAATGTCCAGACCATCCGCATGGTACGGCTGTCCGTATACTTTTTCGAAGATCAACACCGCCAGATCAGACAAAGCTGCATTTCGAGGCGTCAGAATATCCAGAATCTTGGAACCCGTCCCGCTGAAGGCAATATACCGGGGCATATCCTTACCCTTCGCTTTCATTAATCGAGCAAGGTGATAAATCTGAGCCGTATAAAATACCAATGGGACAATCTTCAGATCAGAGTCATTGGCTAAACGATCATTGAAATCATAAGCGGCTTTCTCGCGTAAATCACGGTTGTTTTTCAGCGAAAAGTAGAACGCCACAATATCTTCCGATCGATTATTATCTTTAATTGCCTTATAAGCAGCACCCAGGTTACTAAAGTTAGCGGACAAATGGGCGGTTACTTCTGGGTCATACTTTTTGACAAAGCCATTTCGGGCTGCCGCTCCATCCCGAGCAAAGCCATCTCCAAATACTGCATTACCCGCAAAACGCACTGAAGTAAGCACATTAGGCTGGTTTTTCTCAAAGACTACTACGTCTGCCGTGCCTCCACCAATATCGATCAATGCCGTTGGGTAAATGTTAGAATCAATCGGCTGGCTGCTTCCGCCTCCCCGACTATACCAGTAAAACGGAGCAATACTTTCGGGTACTTTCCGGGGCATTCGCTCCTGCGTAATGGTTTCCGCATAGAGTTTATTCCAGAGTCCTTCGAAATAATTACGCTGATTTTCAAGCATACTCAGGGGATAAAACCAGAGTAGTTCGGTATGAGCCAGGTTTCCGCCGTTAATCAGAACCTTATTACGGATGAGTAATAACAGCGACTGCAAAAAGCCTTCAATCCGCTTTTGTGCCTTGATATTCTTGCTGAAATCCGACCATTTAAGATTCGTAGAAACGGTATAATCGTCTTTAGGAATATTCCGTTTCTCGTAAAGGAAACCAATATTAAAGTCCCCAAAGCCGTACAGGTTTTCACCAGAGAAATTAGGTCGGTTTTCGATCAGAGCCGTGCGTTGCGGGAATTTACATAAATACGCATCGCCCAAATGCTCAGGTATCAGCTCCTGAGGCACCAGTTCCGTAATATCGTTAGCCCGTAAACTATTTAACGCTTCCGTACTGGAAGGATCAATCAGAGTGGCGATTTGAACGTCATCATCAATCGTGAAAGGACGCGGCTGGAAATCTTCCGAAGTAGTGAATTCCACGTGCGTATTAGTCGTTCCAAAGTCAACGGCAAAACGGAAGAAGGTATCTTTCATTTCACGAACTTCAAACTTCGGTAAAATAACGCCCCGATGGCCCGCTACTTCAACGGTAATTCTCTCAAAATCAGCTTCAATAACCTGTATTTCTGATTTCGCTCCTTTATTCAAGTCTTTCTGGCTTCGCGGACGAATTCGGTTTTGAGGAACCGGAATCAGCTGATTTTTTTCATCATAGAAACTCAGCTTATACTCATTTTTGAAGGTTTGAGCCGACACATCACGATCCACCAGATGTACTCGGTACATCGGTTTAAAGTTCGGCATGGTTACCCGCTTCATTTTCACGAATGGGAATACTGTTAATCCAAACTGATGCTCTGCAATAACTCCTTCGTTTTTTTCTTCACTCGGCGTTTTTGTCGGATCATCGTAATACATCCGCGAAAGCTTCAGCAGACGACCCGTAGGCACCACTTTTTGCTGAGCAACGTCCCACTTACCCAACGGAATCTGAAGCGTAACTCGTACGGAACCACCCGCCCGCTCTTCCATCTGAATACTGACATCCCCACCCCGCATCAAATCCTGAGCCGAGAAAAACTCAAAGAAATCAGGCTTTAGGGGTAACAGGTAGCTTTTCTGAACGTGCCGTAACCCGCCGTCAAAAAAGCGTTGAGAGTTAATGGGATATACCAGACGAATCAGATGAGGTTCCAGAAAATCGCTGGTAGTCAGATAAGGGTAATAATCAGCTTGACCGGGTAACTGACGCTGATTGGTTCGCCAGTCTTCCGATACATGATGTTTCACCTCAATCGAGTCCCGCCAGGGAATGCGGGTGTAAGGAATGGGCTCAAAGAAATCTTTAGATAACACCATCGGGGCCGGACGATCCGTATAACGTTGTTTACGAACGCCATACTCGTCTAACTCTTCTGTTGGACTAATCAGGAAATGGCTTAACCCCTGAATAACTTCAGGACCCGAAGCCGCTTTCCGCATTTTGAAAGCTGGGCCCGATGATAAGGAGGCGAATTCAACGATAGAATTAGTATCAAACTCCAGTTCGGGGAAATCGGCATTCCAGGCTTCTTCCCGCAGATTCTGTCCATTCGCTCCGATGCGTTGCCAGGTTTCGTAATCGCGGTTATGAAGTAATTCCAGACTGCGACTTAGGTACTCGGATACTTCCGGGTACATTTCACGGAAGCCCGGCATAAACCGTTTCAATCCATGCCAGAATACCTGATACTCAATATCCCGATCGTGCAAAGGCACGGGATTATTACGGTCAAATACCCGGTGATTACCAAAATGAATATCTACGAAATCCAGATGGTTAGGAGCATTGAAGAACAAAGTAGCCGGAGAGGTTCCTCCAATCACGCCCGTTCCCTGCCGACTTTGGTATTGCAGAATAAAAAGCTTGCGTAAACCCGTGAAGTTATAACTGGCGGCATCTTCCCGCAGGTATAAATCCAGAGCCGAACCCAACCGCTGATGGTTACGTGAACCATTTTGTAAGGTTCGAAGAGCCTGCTCCCGATCCCAGGTAATGATGCGAAGCGGGCCTTTAGGGGACTTGAATTTATCGAAATTGAAGAAGATTTCTCCCACGTCAAAACAAGCCGAAACCAAACGTTCGTCATTCAGTGAACCCTTGAGATCACTGTATAAAATCAAATTACGAAAAGCTGATTTTACCAGATCAAAGCGAGCAAAAGGACTGGGAATGGAGGTTGGATCTTTCTCGGTATCACCTTTGGCTTTATCGTCAATGGCTTCAATTAAATCCGTAGTATAGGGTTGCGATACAAACCAGTGACCATCGACCGAAGCCGAACGATCATGCAGGTTAAGTTCGCGTTTAAGTGACTGATCAGCCATAGATTCTTTCAAATTGAAGTCTCAATCTATTTTCATGCGATAACTAGCGGTGTTTTGCTGGACCAAAATTCTAGGCTGTCCGCGAAAAGCGGGCCGGGCCACGTAGGTCGCAGCTCTGTTAATTAGCCGCCAGTTGCGGGTATTCTTTTTGCACGAACTGCTCCGTACAGGTATTCATCAGACTCAGGAATTTATCTTCTGACGTCACAAAGGACTTCCCTTTCGATTCGGCATTCAGATATTCATCAAAATCGCCCTTGTTCATTTCAATCTGAACATCAACGGTCTTGCCGATGAAGTTTTTCTTCGTTCGCTCAAAGCCTGGTATAAACTTGCCCAGGTCTTCCGTCGCCAGATTGAATGGTCTAAAAGTTCGCTTATTGAAAATATTCCGATCCTGATCGTTCATCTCTGATAACCACGCTCGAAAATTTTCGTTGAAATCGTGCAGATTCCGATAAAACTTGGTTTGCTTGAAATCAGAACCAATTTTGGGAGCTTCCTTACTCGTCCAGGGAGCACTGTTGCTACCCAGAATACTATCCCGTTCAACGCGGGTCTTCAGGTATTGGCTTAAAATGGCCAGCTTGGTTAAGGGCTGGGCAAATACCTGCCGGGACCGATCCACGAAATCCGTGAAGTTCAGTCGGGAATTGTTCGTGTTTAGGCCAAATTCAGCATAGCGAGGATTTCGGGCAATAATCTGTCCGTCCCGAACGGTACACTCCATTTCGTTGGTATGTTCGCAAAAATCGACAATCGATAAAGCCGAGATCATTTCCACGTAATGAGCATCGTTTTGCTGCCCACCTGCTCCGGGATCATACTCATTCGGACTACGGTAACTTTCGGCGATGTAATACAGGGCGTTCAGTTTCGGATATTCTTTGTTAGAAAGACTGTTCTGGTAATACCCCAGAGCCGCTTTGGTTTTTGAAATAAACGTGGCATTATCAATCGCTTTATCCTGAGCACCCGCCGAATACACGTCAAAATAAGGCTGTACGGAAACGGCTCCAATCCGGGCTTCGCGAACGTCTTTAGCGTCCGAACCACCATAGCCCCGGATGTTTTTAAGGATCAGAGGAAACCCTGAAGCTCCCGTTCCGCCGAAAATAGAGCTGATAATAAATACCTTATCTTCTTTTTTATACGAGCTTACAAAAGCTTTAAACTCCTCGGATTCCCGAAACTGATTTAATACCACCGAACCAATATTAGGATTACCGACAAAGCCAATATCCATTTTGGTATCAAGTTGTTCTTTCGAGAAAAGTAATCCCGCCAGGGCTTCATTGGCCTCGTCGAGCGAGTCATGGCCGATGTAGTTACCGTATTTTTCATCGCTTACGCCCTTCAGTTCATACTGAAACGAATCAGAAATGGCCGCACTGGGTAACTGGCGTTTCAGGGTTTGAATGTCCGTGCCAAATAACCCCGCAGACGGAGGGTTCTGAAGCGACGAACGAACATTCTGATAATAATTCAGAATTTCTTTTGTCCGTTTCAGGTCTTTATTTTCAGCGTGTGGGTCCATCAAAATGGGAACCACCTGCGTAGTATTGCGGAGCTTTACCCCGGAAGCTAACAGGTAAGTCAATGACTTGACCACCCGGGCTCCAGTACCTCCAATCGCAAATAAAAAAAGTCGAGACATAGGAGTTTTCGGTTTTCAGTTTGGAGTTTTCAGTTTGGGGAGCTTGCTACAGTTTAGCATCAATCCATTCCCCAACACCACTTTCAAAAACTCTTTACTCGTTTCGTTTTCTGTTTTCTTTTAACCGTTTTCAGTTTTGTTAGGGAACCGTCATACTTGTTTAAACATAACTATATCATACCCTGTGAAACGTTGAACTATGGGTGATAGCCCCCACTGAAAACGGAAAACCATAAACTGAAAACTCTAAAATGGAATTTTCCGGTTGTTGGTGCTTAGGTTTTTAACGGCCAGTGATAGTACAAAAAAGAGTACGGCGGCCAGTAAAAACATTTCAAAGCCGAAGCCGAAGAATACGCCTCCCCCCTGATCAAAGTAACGCCCTAGTTCGGGATGCCCTTTCCGGCGGGGAATTTCCTGATTTGCTTTTTGTGAACAGGTAACAATCGCCACAATCATGGTTAATATCGCACTGCTTCCCAGAACGACTAACCACGTCGATGCTTTCGCATAACGAACTTTGTTCATGCCAAAGTAATAAGCTCCAACCCCAATCAGCACAAACACGATAAGAGTTGTGGTGAGGGAAGTTAATAAATGCTCATCGTACAAATCATCCAGAAGCGAGCGTTCGGTGAATAGAGCATAAAAGTCGTAAAGCAGATTTTCCATTAGTGTAGATTGATCGTAATCGTAAAATAGGTGTTGGCTTGCTGAGGATTGTAGGCTTTCTCAATGCCTCGGGTAAAATTCAGGATTCCAAACGTCTTTTCCGAGAAATCATCTGACTTCGGATTGCTGTCATCCTGTGTCGTGGTCTGGGTAATCCAGCTTGGCGGGAATTTACGTTTCAGTCGTAAGGTAATTTCCCGTTTTCCCCCACCCTGTGGTTCTGCGGTAGTTAGTAAAAACTTGTGCGTATACCCTTCCGGGCCCTTTTCAGCTACGATTTTCTGAATTTTAAAGCCTTCATCCGACTCAATTTCGTAGGATTTAGGATCCGTTTTATAAGAATCAGGCAAATAAAAACCGCCCAGATCAATCCCAACGGCCAGGGTCAAACCGCGAGTTTTGCGATCGGCTTCAATGTTTTCAATCGTGTGAATGGCCTCCTTGCTTTCTTTACGTTCCTGACGGCTCTGTTCAAACTGGCCCGCCTGTTCGGCATCTTTTAATAGAATGGTATAAAAGGGCACATTATCCGTCGCACTGGTGAAGTAATGAAAGGATTCAAAACCGGGCAACTCTTTGAAACGGGATAGAGCCTCAAATTTTTCATCCGATAACAACGCTTTCATCGTCGCATTATTGGCCATCAGAGCAATGTAATACGGACGTGAACCACTGTAAGGCTTTCCACCGCCATTATGCGGATAATACGTTCCTTTGAAGGCTCCGTTCAATTTCAGGATTAACAAGGATTTGTCCTTCGTTTTTCCGGCGAAGGTCGTTTGCATCAGGGTTTCGACATCCGCCAGAATTTTAGTAGAAGATTGAGCCGCTGTTGATTCCGTCGAGTAAATCAGATCTGAGAACAGTACCCCTACTTCTCCCTCCTTCAAATCCGACAGAATTGTCTTGAAAATCAAACTAAAGTCGGTATGGCGGGAATCGCCTTTATCTTTTGCCAATGTGAAAACATTAGGCTGTTCTACCAACTGCTGAAAATTAACCCCCATGGGATAGACGTTGTCATTCACGACAAACAATTCCGTCGAGCCAGATTTCTGAGCTTCAAAAGGAGTTAATAAATTCTGTAAAGCTTCATCAAACTCTCCCGTGCTTCCTGCCGCGTCGTAAGGAAACATACTGCCGCTGGCTTCGAGGTATAACTTAGCTTTAAGACTTTTAGGAGCAGGTTTGGCAGCCGCACCTTCCATAACCGATTCCGTTTGGGCAACAGGATCGGATTCCACATCCTGCCGTCCCCGTTTGCGATCACTGCCACCGCACTGGGTTAATAAAAGAATTGAAGCTGATAAGGCTGAGAAATAGAAGGCTCGTAACCAGAGAATACGCATAGATTTCAAAATGCTTGAGGAGGATTTCTAAACTCCTGAACTAGAGAACGACGCGAACTTGTCCTGAATTTTATGAAAGTCCAACTGAATTGGTGCTTAACTCCCTTAAAATCCATTTGAGCGAACAAAAATCCGTATGGATGGCTAATATAAAGTAAAACCCCGCCCAGTGGGGCAGGGTTTTGAAGATGGGTATTAATTTATTGCGGAATGATATATTCCCTCGACCATAACTTAATATTTGAAAGCAATACTAGCTGAAACGCTCGCCGGTTTCTGAACCTCTACCTGACATTCCTGCGTTTTCAGACTAATGAAGCTGATCCGTAACGTATACATTCCAGCTTTAATTTTTTCGATGGTATACAGTCCCTACCCGTCCAAAGCCGCTTCGTTAGATGACCTTTAATCGTAATAGTAACTTGCTGGAAGGCATCTAGGATTCATGTCAATGTTAAGAAAGACAGGCTCTATGGCCCTTCATAAAAAAAGCCCTCGCAGAGCGAAGGCTTTTTCCTAATAACAACGAGCAAAAAAACGATGGAGTGCTTAAGATGTAAAAGCTGTCCCCTAACCATTAGTCCATCTTAGACACCACAAAGGAAGTACATTATTTAGATTCAATCCAAATAAATTCGAAATAATTTTTATTCAATCTAAATAATTTGTTCAGAGGCTTCCTTCTGTGCTATATTTGTAGAAGAAATTCACGCACGATTAAATCAGTACTTCCTTGAAAGATTCTTTTACCCTTCATGAACTGTATCGTACGGCTAAAGGCTTTACGCAACAATGTGATTTAACCAATCGGATTATCTTATCTTTTGGCGAACAGGTAATTGCTTTCCGCTATCTGGATTTTGTTTCGTTCCGTCGTAAAGTAGATCGCGTGAATCTGCACGACATGATTTTCAATCTGGACGATGCATACGATTTCGAAGTCATTGAAGCTCCTAAATCCAACCAGCAATTAGTACTGACGCTCTGTGATTTAGTTCAGCTACGTGAGTTGCTTTCGGGCACTCAATTTGCTCTTGATCTGAATACCATGCTTCACGAAGCTTTATATACGTACGTAGCTTAAGAGCATACCCCATCGAAGAATTATACCAAGGCCCAATTGCAGTAATGCAATCGGGCCTTATTTAGTTTTATAATGAGATTCTTTCTAAATTACTCTTTTACAGTTAGTTAGTATTGTTTTCTTTCGTCACACCCCTACTTTTGTGGTGTAGAAAGTCTTGCCCATTTCCCTTGTAAAGTTCAAGACTATAGCAACGAGCACATTTTTTTGAACTATCTCATTAAAACATACCTAAAGTACCCATGAAAGATTTGCAACGCCTCCGTACCTCGTTAAAAGAGGAAGTTGAACTAGCATTAAATGCACAAGTAAAAATGGAAGCTGAGGCTTCTTCGAAATATTTAGCCATGGCTTCCTGGTGTGAAGTGAACGGTTACCTGTACTCAGCTAAATACTTCTTCAAACAAGCCGAAGAAGAGCGTGAGCATATGTTAAAAATCTTCCATTACCTGGCTGATCAAGGTGTAATGGCTTATGCTCCTGAAGTAGGTCCCGTTCCTCACGATTACCCTTCGTTCCGTAGCATTTTTGAAGCTGCTCTGCAAAGTGAAATTAATGTTACGCATTCTATCAATCGTCTGGTTACGCTTTGCCGCCGGGTGGAAGATTATGCAACGGAAAACTTCCTGCAGTGGTTTGTGAAAGAACAAGTAGAAGAAGAAATCAACGCTCGTCGTGCTCTGGAACTCTTTGACGTAATCGGCGAAGAAGGCACTGGCCGCTTCCAGATTGACCGTCACGTATATAAAATCACGCAATTAGACATAGAATAGTCTTTTCTGCTCCCTTAAAAAGCCCGCAATTGCGGGCTTTTTTTGTATAAATCCGCCAAAAATCGGGTATTTTAAAAGTTGAGTAATGCCATTTGCTACCTTTTACAGAACTTAGTACCCGCATTATCATTTTTGTAGCCTAGTATGCTTTACTATCTCTTTGACTATCTCGATAAAACCTTCAATTTTCCTGGAGCGGGGGTTTTTCAATTTTTAACTTTTCGGACGGCAGCGGCTACAGTTACGTCATTGATTATTGGAATTGTCTTTGGAAAACGGATCATCTGGTATTTGCAACGCCTGCAAATCGGAGAATCGATTCGTGATCTGGGACTTGAAGGACAAATGCAGAAAAAAGGAACTCCTACGATGGGTGGTTTCATTATCCTCTTAGCCATCGTTGTTCCAGTTTTGTTGTTTTCCAAACTTGATAATATTTATGTCATTCTGCTACTCATCTCAGCAGTTTGGACCTGCCTTATTGGCTTTGTAGATGACTACATCAAAGTTTTCAGAAAAAATAAAGAAGGATTACCCGGTCGATTTAAAATTGTAGGACAAATTGGCATTGGGTTACTCATTGGCCTGACCATGCACTACTCACCTGATATTAAAATTCGGGTGTATGAAGAAGCCCGCATTAACACGCCTACGGGTTTTGCGGAACTACGGAAATTCACTGATTCCAAAGAATTTCTGACGAACGTTCCTTTCTTCAAGAATAATGAAATTGATTACTCAGAAATCTTACCCGATTCGATCCTTCCTGACGAATATACCTGGATTCTGTACACCATCATTGTCATCTTTATTGTCACGGCCGTTTCTAATGGAGCAAACATTACCGACGGTATTGATGGGCTAGCGGCGGGTAACTCCATCATCATTGGTCTGACACTCGGGATTCTGGCTTACTTATCAGGAAACAAGATTTTTTCCCAATACCTGAATATTTATTATATCCCGCTTTCAGGAGAGCTCGTTGTCTTTTGCGGAGCTTTCGTAGGGGCCTGCGTCGGATTCCTCTGGTATAATACTTACCCTGCTCAGGTGTTTATGGGTGATACGGGGAGTTTAATGCTCGGCAGTATCATTGCTACCTTAGCGATTGTATTACGGAAAGAATTGTTAATTCCCATTTTATGCGGTGTTTTCCTGATTGAATCGATCTCTGTCATTCTTCAGGTAAGCTACTTTAAGTATCAGAAACGCCGCCACGGACTGGAATATGCCAAGCTGCATCGACTTTTCAAGATGTCGCCCTTACATCACCATTATCAGAAATCGAACATCCCAGAGCCTAAAATTGTGATGCGTTTTCTTATCATTAGTATTATCCTGGCCGTGTTTACGCTAGTGACCTTGAAACTTAGGTAAATTAAAGCCATTGCATAAAAAAGCCTGATGAAGCATTTTTCATCAGGCTTTTTTATGCGGGATTAAATCTTAATCAGGAATTCATTCAGATTCTGCTCGGTGGGTAAAGTAAGCTTTCCTCTCAGTCGGTATCGTTTCAACTCTACACTCCTTACGGTAATATTCAATAATTGAGCGATCTCTTTGCTGGACAAATTCATTCGTAAATAAGCGGCCAGCTTTAAGTCACCGGAGGTGAGATTAGGATAAGATTCCAGTAATTTTTTGAAAAAATAATCGTGAACATCATTAAAGTTAGATTCGAAAATATCCCAGCTGTGTTCATCAGCTAAGTTTCGGTCAATGAGTTGCACTAGCGAACGGTACTGTTTCGTACCCGAATCCGGGCCCATTTCCTTTCTTAGTTTTTCGAGTTCTCCTTTAATTGTCTCCAGTAACTCATTCTTATGCAACATATTCATTGCGGAATTGGCTAGCTCCTCAGACTTTCGCTCCACGTCTTTCCGCAATTGCTCATTTCGAATTTCCGTTAAGTTTTGCTCGTTGCGTCGCTGCTCTTCTTCCAACTGCTCCTGCATTTTAGACTGAATCCGTCGTTGATGCGTCTGGATCCTCTTTAAATACACCTGATACGTCATCCATACTCCGACCACCAGAATCAATAGGTATACTAACTGACTCCAGATATTCCAATACCAGGGAGGACGAACGATAAAAGGAAGTACTGTCTCTTCGGAAGAAACGGATGAGCGAATTCTTAATACGTATGAACCTGGCTCCAGAGGACCCGTATTCAATTCCGTATTTTTGGTAAACGCTGACCATTCCTTCATTTCTCCTTCAATTAAGTATTGATAGGAAAGATTCGCTTCGTATTGGGTAGAAGCGAAGGTAATAGAAAGATTATTCTGCCAGTATTTAAACTTTAATTCCTGCTGCGGCTGATTGGGGTATAAGGTTTGCGTAAACTTTTCCGTCGTGATCTGCCGGATATTGGGCCGGGCATAGGGCAGTTTAATTCCCTGACTAATGTAAGAAACCGGAACGACGGAAAACCCATCGTCGCCACAAATGAGTAAGGTCTTGGGATCGAGACTAACTATATTTTCATAGCCTTCTACCCATTGGACGTGTTGTAAATTCAGTTCGGCAATTCGCTGACCCGGTACCCAGTAAGCTAGTGACCCACTGGAACGAAGAACAACATATGACTTGTAATCAATAGGAAAGATATTCTTAACTCCCTGGCTCCCCAGCAAGCTGACAGGCTTCAGCTTGAAGTCTTGCAAATAATAACTTTGTTTTGACGTAGTTATCACGGGCTGACCGGCTACTTCCGTTAATGAAGCATCTGGAAAACCTCTAACGAATACATCACTTGTAATTTTTCTTAAATCTGGCGAAAGCTTGATAGCTCGTATCCCCCGATATTTCTGTTTGATCCAGAGAGTACCCTCTTTAAATTCCAGTATTTCATCAGTAAGAGCAAAGTCACCGGCTATCGTATGGCTAAATTTCCATTGCCCCTTTTCTTTCTGATAAATTCCTAAATCGGTGTACGTTCCCTGAATCAATACCTCTGGATGCTGCGTGAGAGCGTGAAGGACCAAGCCTCCGGTTAAGTTAGAAAGCTGCCGAAAAGAATTTCCTTCCAGTATAAAAGTCCCTTCATTATGCCCACAGAATAATTTCCCATCAATCACCTCCAAATCCCAGACTTGTCCCTGGCTTCCGGCAACCATTCGAACATGCGGCCCTGATTCACTATTTTCTACTTTGAACACGCCATGATTTGTGCCCACATACAATTGATTTTCGAACAAAGCGGCATCATAGACCGTACCAAGCACCCCCGTCTGATCTCGGTAATGACGCACGGGCGAACTGAATAATAAGGCATCGATCCCACTATCTGTTCCGGTCCAGACATTTCCATCCGTATCCAGGCATAAGGCCAGAATGGTATTGTTTTGTAGACCCGTTTTCTGATTCAGATATGAGCGAATTTGTCCATACTCGTCGGTAATAATGGCCCCATTTAATACTGAACCATATACGTAAGTATGTTCATCAACCCGAATGGCTTTATTTAATTGACTAACCGCCAGAAACTGACTTGCCGGGTTATGCTGACGTACAAAACCATTATTTCCTAGTAGATATAAAGCCCGATCCGTTCCGATCTGCAATTGATTAGCCTCGGCTTTCAGGATACTTCTTACCCATTCTTTACCCAGAAACTCACTGCCTTTTATAAAGACGAATTGTTCATCAATCCACTCATATAGGCCTTTATTAAAAATCTGAACGAATAGCCGATTGTCAACCTGAAAAGCAAAAAAGACGTTTCCAGGTGTTCGAAGGGTAGTAATCTGATTATTCTGATATCGGTACAGATAGGCAAATGAATGGAAATAAACGGCATCCTGCATAGGCAGAATATTCCAGATTTCTTCATGCCTGTACCTTTTGTCCTTTTGCAAGTGCGTCAAGGTTTGGTATTTCAAAGTACCAGTTGAATCCGCTTTCCAATAGCCAAACTCACCTAACGCTCCCGTATAGATCCTATTATCTGCGACGGCTACCGAGCGAATGATCTGCCGCTGAGGTAAAATGTAGTTTTTCCAGGTATTGCCATCGTATTCAAGCAGTCCTTTCGAATTTCCAACATACATGAAACGCGTTTGTGGGTTCTGGGCAATACTCCAGTTCTGACGCTGAGCCTGATAATCACTCGGCGAAAAATGGAGAACAGCTGGAAGGCATAGCTTTTGTAGATCACTGGTATATTCCTGACTGAACCCGGAAGCACAAAAAAGACAACTCCATAAACTTATTATCCCAAACGAAGCCTGATATAAGTATTTTCTTATTCTAGTCCACTCTTTCACTACCTGAATACTATTTGGGGCCAACTCTGCGAACAATTTTCTCATTAATTAATACAAATATGTAAGAATGATGTGGTCTAAACAAGCCAATGCACCAAAATGATGTGGTAATGATGTGGTACTTTTTTTGGGGTAGGCTACTTGGATATTTTAATTTTGCTCACCAAATAATACAATTCCTTAACATGAAGAAAGCTTATTTCTTGTTGCTATGTATGCTCTTCTTGGTATTGACGCAGGGTCATGCTCAGGAGGCACGTCGCATTACTGGGAGAGTAACCAGTGCTGATGACAATCAGGCTCTGCCCGGTGCGACTATCGCTATAAAAGGTACAACACGTGGTACCAACTCTGATGCAGAAGGACGTTTTTCAATTGCCGCGAATAATGGCGAAGTTCTTCTCGTAAGCTTTGTGGGAATGAAACCGAAAGAAGTGGCCGTAACTAATGCCTTGACAGATCTGACGGTAGCTTTAGAATCGGATGCTTCTACATTGAACGAAGTGGTAGCCATTGGTTACGGAACGGCTCGCAAGAAGGACCTAACAGGTGCCGTTGCTTCTTTGAAAACGGCAGATCTTGTAAATCAGCCCGTAGCTTCGGCTACGCAGGCTATGCAGGGTAAACTAGCTGGAGTTCAGGTAACGGCTTCGGGTGAACCCGGTAGCGTTCCTACTATTCGAATACGGGGTACAGGTACCTTGCTAGCTGGAGCTGATCCATTATACGTGGTAGATGGAGTAATCACTGATGATATCCGTAACATTAATCCTCAGGATATCACATCAATGGACGTATTGAAAGATGCTTCAGCAACGGCTATTTACGGGATGCGTGCCGCCAATGGTGTTGTTTTAGTAACGACCAAACGTGGTCAGTCTGGTGCCATTCGGGTAAGTTATGATGGATACGTAGGCGTACGTCAAGCCGCTCGTAAAGTAAAAATGGCTGATTCTCAGCAATACATTGACTTCTCTAACGAAGCTCTGGTACGGGCGGGTCAGCAGCCTTCCTTTACCAGTGCTGATATTAAGGCTAATACTAACTGGTTTGACGCCATTACCCGTACGGCTCTGGTTCATAACCATAACATCTCTTTAGCCGGTGGTTCTGAGAAAAGTACTTATTTCTTGAGCGGAGGTTACCTCTACGATGATGGTATTCTGCAAGGTAATGGTTATCGTCGTTTGAGTCTTCGTGCCAGCAATGATTACCAAATCAGTAAATCATTCAAGATTGGAGCTTCGTTAAACCTGGCTCAGGAAGATAACGAAAATAAGCCCTATTCTGCCTTTACGAGTGCCTACAAACAGGCTCCAATTGCTCCGGTTTATAATGAAGATGGTAGTTATGGATTCACTCTCCGTAATAACGTAGCGAACCCCCTGGCTCAGATCAACTATACTAACGATCACACCAGTAGCTTACGTTTACAAGGTGTTTTATTCGCAGAATGGAATATTACGGATGACCTGAAATTCCGCTCTAACTTCGCGGTTGAAAACCGTTCGTTCAATAACCGTAAATACAACCCGGTGTACGTGGTGTCGGGTAATCAGCAGAACAACACTAGCCAGCTTACCTTACGTAACGATGCAGCTAATCGCTGGGTTTGGGATAATACATTGACTTATACCAAAACGTTTGGCGAGAAGCATAACTTCAACGCCCTGGTAGGTTTTACGGGTGAGCGTTACAAAACCAACTTCTTTGGAGGTTCTCGTCTGAATGTGCCTAACGATCCCAATTACTGGGTACTAAACCTGGGAACTCAGGCTACGGCTACGAACGAAAGCGGCATGGGTCTGGAAAGACGTTTATCCTACTACGGTCGTTTGAATTATAACTACGATGATCGTTACCTTTTAACGGCTACCTTACGTCAGGATGGATCCAGCAAATTCCCTTCTAGCAATCGTTCCAGCATTTTCCCATCCGTAGGTGCGGCGTGGCAGATTGGTAATGAGCAATTCATGAAAGGTCAGAACGTATTTTCCATGTTGAAACTGCGGGCTAGCTGGGGTCAGGTAGGTAATGATAAAATTGTTCCGAATGCCTTCTTATATACCCTTACTTCAAACCTTGATTACCAGATCGACGGACAGTTAGCTTCGGGTTACACCATTCAGGACATTAAGGATTTGAACCTGCGTTGGGAAGTTACCACTGAGAAAGATTTGGGACTGGAGTTTGGCTTACTCAATAACCGTCTGACGGGAGAAGTAAACTACTACGATAAGCTCACTCGTGACGCTCTGATTTATAAGCCTATTGACGCTATTTTCGGTGATAATGACTCTCAATACTTAACCAACGCGGCGGATATTCGTAACCGTGGTATTGAATTTGGTCTGAACTGGAATGAAAAGAAAGGCGATTTCCGTTATAACGTTGGTGTTAACTTCACGATTAACAATAACAAAATCGAACGCGTTAACGGTGGTCTTCCCATTCAGGCTGGTAGCTTAGGTAACGGTCAAATCACTACTCAAACAGCTGAAGGACAACCTATTGGCAGCTTCTATGTATATGAGACAAATGGAATCTTCCAGTCACAAGCGGACTTAGATGCGTATCCTCACATTTCGGCGGCTCGCGTAGGTGACCTGCGTTACGTAGATACAAACGGCGACGGTATCATCAACGGGAATGATCGCGTATATAAAGGTTCGTATCAGCCTAAATATTTCTTCGGTTTAACCGGTGGATTGAGCTATAAAAACTTTGATCTGAGCATTACCGCTGCGGGTAACCTCGGTAACCAGATCTATAATGGTAAGAAAGCCCAGCGTTTTGGTAACGAGAATATCGAAGCTTCTGTAACCAACTGGTGGTCTCCTACCAACACTAGCTCGACCAACCCTCGTCCTTCAAACGACGTAGCTCTGGCTTCTGACTATTACATTGAATCAGGCTCTTACCTGCGGATTAATAACCTGTCGTTAGGATATACTATTCCTAAAACAGTAACGGACAGCTGGAAAATGCAGAGTATTCGGGTGTACGCAACGGCTCAAAACCTGGTAACCTTCCAGAAATTCTCAGGATTTACGCCTGAGCTTCCCGGAAGAACACTAGCGAACAGCACCGACCAGACCGCTGGAACTTTATCTTCCGGTATTGAGCTGGATGCTTATCCTACACCCCGGACGTTCCTGTTAGGTTTAACGGTTAATTTCTAAGGTATGACCTCGAAGTACTTCACTCCGTCAATCTGAGTGTAGTACTCAGACATAAAAGATACGATACAATGAAAATCAATAAATATATTTTAAGAGCCGGACTTTTCGCAGGACTTACCCTGAGTGGAACGGCTTGTAAGGACTTCCTGGAAGTAAAGCCTCAGGGCGAACTTACTCCCGATTACCTTTCCATTGACCCAGAGGCTTCGGAAGGGATTGTAACGGCGATTTATAACAAAATGCTGGACTGGAATATTCACTCATTCTCGTGGATTGGGATTACCAGCATTGCTTCGGACGACGCCGATAAAGGCAGTGATCCCGGAGATTCAGGTTCCGATAAAAATGAGCTGGACGGATTTACTTTTTCGGCTACGAGTGGGTCCTTTAATGACATCTGGCAAGGTAACTATCAGGGGATTGCCCGAGCAAATCAGGCTCTCACCTACCTGCCGAATCTGACCATTGACGAGGCTACGAAGAACCGTCTGATTGGTGAATCCAGCTTCTTACGGGCGTATTTTTACTTTAACCTGGTTCGTACGTTTGGTGGCGTTCCTTTGATTACCAAAGTGCCTGATCCAACGAATGAAGAAGATTTGAAGGCAGGTCGTACGCGGGTAGCGGCAACGGAAATCTATGCCCTGATTGAAGCAGACCTGAATACGGCCATTAACAGCCTTCCAGAAAAAGGTAACACGCCTGCAGGCCGTGTTACGAAAGGTGCCGCTCAGACGATGCTAGCCAAAGTTTCTATGTACCAAAAGAAATGGGACAAAGTATTAGAACTAACTAACGCTGTCATGGCAGGTGGTAAATATGCTTTGGTAGAGGACTACTCGACTATCTGGCGTGAAATAGGTGAAAACAATGCTGAGTCAATTTTCGAAGTTCAGGCTCAGGGTACTACGCCTAACAAAGGCATTAACAACTATTCTACTACTCAGGGCGTTCGTGGTCAATGGGGCTGGGGTTTTAATACACCCTCTGCTGACTTAGAAAAGGCTTATGAAGCAGGTGATAAACGCAAAGACGCTACCTTCATGTATCCCGGTGAAGTATTATGGGATGGACAGCAGGTATTACCTACGGCACCTAACCGGGCTTATAACCAGAAAGCTTACGTAAGTCGCGTGGCTGAAACGTACAACGGTAATGACACCGAAACCAATAAAAACATGCGGGTGCTACGTTTTGCGGAAGTGTTATTAATGAATGCCGAAGCAGCCAACGAGTTAGGTCAATCGGCTAATGCTCTGATTTCTTTAAATAAAGTCCGCGTTCGGGCGGGGCTGGCAGCTTTAACGACTACCACCCAGACGGAATTACGCACGAAAATCTGGAACGAGCGTCGCGTAGAGTTAGCTTTTGAACACGATCGTATGTTTGATTTACGTCGTCAGGGCCGGGCAGGTACCGTATTACGTGCTCTGGGCATTCCTTACGTAGATGGTAAACACGACTTGTTCCCAATTCCGCAAACGCAAATTGACTTGAGTGGCAAGGCTTTAACGCAAAATCCTGGCTATTAAATCGCTGAGTGACAGGACCGTAATTCAGTAATCCATTTCCTGAATTACGGTCCTTATTTTTTTCATCTCCGCCCAATCATTCCTGCTTTATGACTCTGTTTAAAACTCTTTCCTGGGGAGTTCTGGCACTGGCTTTGTCTACTGCTTCGTGTACGAAGTCTGTTCCTGCCACTTCCAACATTTCATCAACTACTCCTCCTACCGAAAAAAATGAATACATAAATGTAGTACAGAAAGCTACGTTCAGGTATTTCTGGGATTTTGCCCATCCGGTTTCGGGTATGGCTCCCGAACGCACAGCAACGCCTAATATCGTCACTACGGGTGGTACGGGCTTTGGTCTTATGGGCATCGTGGTAGCTGCCGAACGCCAGTGGATTCCCCGCGAGCAGGCCGTGGCCCGGATTCAGAAAATTGCTGACTTTCTGGAAAAATCAGATCGTTTTCACGGAGCCTGGTCACACTGGCTGGACGGTAATACGGGTAAAGTAGTTCCTTTCGGGCAAAAAGATAACGGTGGCGATCTCGTTGAAACGGCCTTTCTGACGAACGGTCTGCTGGTAGCCCGCGAGTACTTTAATGGAAGCAATGCTGCTGAGAAAAAGCTTCGCAATCAGATTACCAGATTATATGAAGGTGTAGAATGGGACTGGTACGTGCACGAGGGCAAACTACGCTGGCATTGGTCCAAGCAATACGGGTGGGAAATGAATATGCCCATCGAAGGCTATAATGAATGTTTAGTTACCTACGTGCTGGCTTTGGGTTCGCCTACGCACCCCATTAAGCCAGAAGTCTACGAAAATACCTGGAAGCAGTCCAACCATTTTACCAATGGCAATGAGTACATGGGCTACAAGCTGAAGATTGGTTTTCCTTACGGCGGACCTCTGTTCTTTAGTCATTATTCATACTTAAGTATGGATCCTCGCCAAATGGAGGACAAGCATACCAATTACTGGCAAATGAACCAGGCTCATACGCTAATGAACTGGGCCTATTGTGCCGAAAAAGCTCCAAAGGCTTACGGATATTCCGAAGAAAACTGGGGGCTGACCGCGAGTGACGATTATAACTTCTACGACGCTCACTCGCCCACGAACGATAACGGTACGATTACTCCTACGGCTGCTCTTTCTGCTTTTCCTTACTCGCCTTACGAATCCTGGCAGGCTCTACGATACTTCTACCTGAAGCAGGGTAATCGCCTCTTTGGTGAGTATGGCTTTTATGATGCTTTCAATGCTTCTAAAAACTGGGTTTCCAACCAATACCTGGCTATTGATCAAGGGCCGATTGTGGTTATGATGGAAAATTACCGGACGGGCTTGATCTGGAAAGTCGGCGAACGTATCACTGAAATTAAGCAGGGATTACAGAAAATGGGCATTGAGAAACCCTCCTATCCAACGGGTTTTTATGCGTACCAACCGCATCCTAAAACGGGCGAATGGAGCTTATTAAAGCACACCGATTCAGGATTATTTCCTCTGGATTTTGCCGTAAAAGGTGCCGAACCCGTTACGCTGGAATTGAAGAATGCGTCAGGAACGGTTATCAAACTTCTGACTAACCAATCTTTAGCGGCAGGAACGCATACGCATTCGTTCGACGCTCCCTTCGGGAAGTATACAGCAACCCTGACCCAGGGTTCAGTGAAGAAAACGCTTACGCTCGTTTTGCGATAAGTCAGATCAAACCGGGTAAGTAACGCTGTTGTCTTTCCCGGTTTTTACCAATAGTAGTAGCTATGAGAAAAACTTCCCTTTTGATACTGGCGGGACTGTTTAGTCTGCAAGTGCAGGCTCAGGACGCCAAAATGGACGCTTTCATTAACAAACTCATGGGTCAGATGACGATTGACGAGAAAATCGGTCAGTTGAATCTGGTTACGCCCGGAGGTTTCACTGCGACGGGAGCTACGGTTTCCCAGAATGTGGAGGAAAATATCAAGTCTGGAAAAGTGGGCGGCCTGTTTGGAATTTATGATCCGGCTCTGGTTCGGAAACCCCAGGAACTGGCCGTTAAAAATTCCCGCCTGCACATTCCACTACTGTTTGGGCTGGATGTGATTCATGGTCATAAAACCAGTTTTCCCATCCCATTGGCTATTTCCACCAGCTGGGATTTGGAACGCATTGAAAAAAGTGCCCGAATCGCTGCCACCGAAGCTACGGCTGACGGCTTGAACTGGGTCTTTTCACCCATGGTTGACATCGCCCGTGATCCCCGCTGGGGCCGTATTTCGGAAAGCTCCGGGGAAGACCATTACCTGGGTTCGCTAATCGCTAAAGCCATGGTTAAAGGTTATCAGGGTAAAGACTGGAAAAGTACTAATACTGTATTAGCCTGCGTCAAACACTTTGCTTTGTATGGAGCCGTCGAAGCA
>CAJYHS010000174.1 GCA_913774715.1 uncultured Siphonobacter sp.
CGTCGTGGATAAAATGGATGACTCAGGAGCGTGGGTAATGGTGGGAGGGGTATTGTCTGTTCCGATCTTGAACGTCCAGAAAGCCCGACTGGGAGCCTCGGCGGGGCTGGTAAACGTGCGATTGGGGTAACCCGTTTCCGTCGTTGAAATCCAGTAACGGATGGTGCGAGACTGACTCGAAGCGGGCAAATTAGCCGTATACGTGTTACCCGACTGCGTCATGGTTACCGTCGTAGCGTTGGCTCGGGTGGTATCATTAATCGTGTAGGAAAGACGTACAGGGCCAATAACCGAAGTATCACTTACGACCTGAGCCGTTACGGGAATGAGCTGACCGAGTAACTCTTCTGAATCGGTAATGCGATTATGAAGAACGGACGTTGATTTCCAACCCATTTCTGTAAACATATTGCGTACAATTGGTCCAGGGTTTTGATTGACTTCTCCCCGGGCCAGCGAAGGCGTCATTAATGCATTGGTACTGCCCGTTGGATAGGTAGTCTCGTCCAGGTGAGAAATACTTGAACCTATGCTGTAGCTGGCTGGGGCATAGATTTTGGGCTTGGTTCCTCCATTTTGAGCATTAGCAATCGGACTGTCAAAAAATAGATTTCGGCCCGTTACCTGACTGTATAATTGCGTTGAAGGGTTACTAAAAACGCTGGTGTTAATGAGTTGTTGATTCGTCGCATTTTTAAGGTAATGATCGTAAATACGAGGGTAACCATAATTCGAATCATCGCCCCAGATGGCTAGATTAGTAGTGGCATAAAACGAACTGGTAAAACCCAGACCGTGGCCTAACTCGTGGGTAACGACGGTGATAAAATCCTGACGTCCCGCCGAACCATTCGTGGCTCCATCCGTTCCCAGATACCAATTGACGGCTTTATTACTATTAAATTGACAGTAAATATCCGCTGAGTTACCATTGAGATTTTGTTTGGCTAATTTTTCAGCCAGAGCAATGGGGTAGGCCGTATTGGCTTTGGTTGCTCCCTGAAAACCCGTGACGTAAGAGTCCGGACTGGCTCCGCCAAGAATGATTGATCCATTGGAGCCGCTGCCTAAGTCCGTCCAGATGGCGTAGACGCGAATAGGGACGGGTGAAACGATAATGGATTTCCAGATTTCTACGGCTTGCTGAAAAGCCACCCGGGCACTGTCGGAAAAGCCAACGTATTCCACGATAAACTCGGAAGTGGTAGCTGTCGTCCGTCCGCTTCGTTTTCTAAGAAACTCGGGCGGTGGACCAATGCGGGTATCGGTTTGACCTGTGGAGTAACAAATCGTAGGTTTAGCGGGCAAAAAAATCAAATCAGAACCTGATGTAGTACGAATGTTTTTCGGTTGTGGTAGCTCTTTCTGAGCCCAGGTTATACCGCAAAACAAAAGAAAAGGTATCAGTAGAAGTTTTTTCATAGCGACAGGATCGTAATCAAGTAAAAATACAAAATCAAGTATGGAATAATAGGAAATTCATAAAATAAAGTCAAAGCCTAAAACAGCCCTTAACAACCCGCTCCGATCGGCTCAAATCCAAAGGCTACTCTATACGATAAGAGGCCATTGACTAAAACGTTTTTTAATAGCCTGGTAAGCCTTGAAACTCGGGCTCAGGTTTTGCTATTTTTGAACAAATTATTGATTGAGACGCTACCTGCGTTGATTTTACCAGCCCTATGACGATTGACGAGATACTAAAACAGGTTTGGGGATATGATGAATTCCGGCCCTTGCAGCGAGACATTGTAGAGTCCGTTCTGGCGGGGCATGATGTGCTGGCATTAATGCCAACGGGTGGTGGGAAATCCCTGTGTTTTCAGGTTCCGGCCTTGGCTCGGGAAGGGTTATGTCTGGTGATTTCACCGCTAATTGCCTTAATGAAAGATCAGGTTGAGAATCTTCGCAAGCGGGGGATCAATGCCCAGGCCGTGTTTTCGGGCATGAGTTACCGTCAGATTGACCATACGCTTGATGCCTGCATTTACAGTGATGTCAAGTTCCTCTACGTTTCGCCCGAACGCCTTCGTACGGAGCTATTTCGGGTAAGGGCTAAAATGATGAAAATTAACCTCATCGCGGTCGATGAAGCTCACTGCGTATCGGCCTGGGGATATGATTTTCGTCCGCCTTACCTGCAAATCGCCGAATTTCGGGAGATGTTTCCCAACGTTCCCCTGATGGCTTTAACGGCTACGGCGACTCGGGAAGTAAAAGCGGATATTATCCAGAAACTAACTTTGAAAAACGAGCGGGTTTTTCAGCAAAGCTTTGCCCGTCCTAACGTATCGTATTCGGTAATTATGACCGAGGACAAGGAAGTTCGGATCAAGAAAATTCTGGCTAACGTACCGGGGAGTTCGGTGATCTACGTTCGTAATCGTCGTCGCACGCAGTTGATTGCCAATGAATTAATGCGGCAGGGAATTTCTGCTACGTTTTACCACGCGGGTCTCAATAGCTCGGATCGGCACACGCGGCAGGATGCCTGGGTAAAGGGTCGGGTGCGGGTTATGGTGGCGACAAATGCCTTTGGCATGGGTATTGACAAGCCCGAAGTCCGTACGGTTATCCACGTGGATTTGCCCGATACACTGGAAGCTTATTTTCAGGAAGCAGGCCGGGCCGGACGTGATCAGGAAAAGGCTTACGCCGTGGCTTTGGTGGCTCCGGCCGATGGAAAGGAACTCATCAAACAGGTCGAGCAGCAATACCCCGATCTGGATTTTGTGCGGCGGGTGTATCAGTGTCTGGCTAATTATTTCCGACTAGCCATTGGCGTGGGCGAGGGCAGTAGCTATGATTTCGACCTTACTGATTTTCAGTCCACGTTTGGCCTTGCAACTACCGATACGTATTACGCTTTGAAACTGCTGGAAAGCGAAGGATTTATTCAGATGAGTGAATCCTATAATAACCCCTCACGCTTGCATTTTTTGATTAACAGCCGGGAGTTATACGATTTTCAGGTTCGAAACGAGCGTTTTGATGCGTTTACGAAGCTCCTGCTCCGCATGTACGGGGGAGCTATTTTCACCGACTACCTAATCATTTCGGAATCAGCCATTGCGAAGGTATTTCTGGTAACGGAAGCAGAAGTGCGGAATCTTTTATATCGGCTGGAGGAAATGAATATCATTGAATATGATCCTCAAAAAACAAAGCCGCAGCTCACGTTTTTAATGGCCCGTTATGATGCCGCAGCTTTACCTCTTTCGAAGAAAGACATCGCCGCCCGAAGAGATCGGGATTTAGATAAAGTACATTCCGTTATTAATTACGCTTATCATACCAATCGTTGCCGAACGCAGGCTTTATTAGAATATTTTGATGAAAAAACAGATTACGAATGCGGAATTTGTGATCAGTGTTTAGCCCGAAAAAAGGCTCGTCAAGCAGTCACGGCAGACTCTCAGGAAAAGCAACGAATTCTGGAATACCTATCCAACGGAGCCATTACAATTCAGCAATTGGTTAGTCATTTCGCTCCCAAAAATGAAAATGGATTTTTATTAATAGTTCGAGAGTTAATGAGTGATGAATTAATAGCCTATGATGCCTTAGGAAATTTATATTTAAAATAAAAAGCGAGATCGTTGCCTAACGATCTCGCTTTTTATTGAAAGTCTGTTCTTACGTTATAAATCTAATGTATAAGCAAGTCCCAGATTCAGCTGAACGAACTTAGAACCGAACGTATCGGCTCCTAAATCACGGGCTGCTTTTTTACTAAGTACAAAGTTATAGTCTCCTTCCAGGAAAACGGCCAGATTTTGAGGCAGTTTATATTGGAGGCCCACTTTAGGAGCAAATCCAAAAAATGATTCTGACTCAGATTCCCCTTCGGCCGAGACATGGGCCAGGTATAACCCCGCTTTAAGTCCTGCGTAGGGACGAAGAGGACCATCCATGAAGAAGTATTCAATTTTCGGAGTAATGGGTATCGATCTTGATTTATAAGTATAACTGCCCAGCCACCCGTAATCCTGGGTATATTTAGAGCTTAACAAGCTGGCTTCCAAACCTGCCGCCAGATTAGGCGAGATGAAATAACGAGCCTGTATGCCGCCACCAAAGCTGTTTTTTACGCCTTCTTCTTTGGGGGTAGGAATGGCGTAGGCACCGTGTACACCCACCTGTAATTGGGCCTGTACTTTTTGAACGCTTACCGAAATTAAAAAGAGGGCAATTACTCTTGCAAAGAACTTCATAAAGTGAATAAAGAATGGTTGACGGGAATATCTACGCAAAATCGTTCTGCTGAGGAAATAGAAATTTTAAAAATATTCTACTTCTCCCTTTTATTCACCTTAGTAATCCAGGTACTAAACAGATATTACCTCCCCGTGCTAAGAAAAATTTCTTTCCATACTATGCAACGTAAAAGGCTTTTATCACATCCTTAGCAGGTGCCTAATGCAATAAGTATAAAATTATTAACACATTTTAACGAATCTTTTAGTTGAGAAACTAATATATTCGTTTTCAATTAGCGAGTACACGATCCTTCTTAACCTATTCTTCTTACTGCATGCGACACCTTTTACTGAGTGCCTGCCTGATTCTTTGTGCCTGCGTGGTCGAAGCTCAAACCCGATTATCCATTAAGGGTAGAGCCGTTGATACCACCAGCACAGCCCTCCCTTTTACTACTGTCATGTTATTAACGCCGAAGGATTCCGCTTTGGTGAGTTATGCCCGTGCCGATGAAAACGGTCGTTTTGAATTGAAAAATGCCCGCCGTGGTACGTACCTGCTGAAAATGTCTTATACGGGTTATTTACCCTTTCAGACGGAAGTTACCCCTGCTGATGGAGCCGTTACTGATTTGGGTGATTTAAAAATGAAGCCCATTTCCAAAGAGCTTTTTGAAGTGGTGGTAAAAACGGCGAAGGCTCCTCTTAACATCAGAGGCGATACCATTGAGTATAATGCCAGCTCTTTTAAAGTTCCGCCGGGATCAACCGTGGAGGATTTGTTACGCCGCTTACCCGGTTTTCAGGTCGAGCAGGATGGAAGTATCCGGGCTCAGGGGCAGGAGGTTAAACGCGTAACGGTTGATGGGAAGAACTTTTTTGGAGGAGATCCTAAAACTGCCACCAAGAACCTGAATGCCGATGCCATTGACAAAGTCCAGGTGTATACCAGTAAAACCGAGCAGTCTAAAGCCACGGGAATTGATGATGGGAAAAAGGAAAAAACGGTAAATCTGGCCCTGAAAGAAGAATTTAAAAAAGGAGGTTTCGGCAAAATCAAAGCGGGCGTGGGTACCGATAAACGCGTAGACGTGCGGGGTAACTACAATAAGTTCGATGACAAGCAGCAGTTTGCCGTGGTGGGTTTTGGCAACAACATCAATCAGTCAGGTATGTCCTGGGATGATCGTCAGGATTTTTACGGTAGCTCGCTGTTTCGCTGGGATGAAACGGATTTTGGTTTTGGTGGAGGTATCACTAGTAGTGATGGTGGCGGCGATGGGATTATTGTGCAGGGGGGGAACATCATTATTATGAATGGTGGCGGGGGCGACCGGGGTTTTAATAACACCTACTCTGGTGGCGTTAACTATAACTTTGAAACCAAGAAGCGAAAATTCACTTCCAATTATTACTTCAATCAACGGCGGAACTGGACCAATCAGATCATTAATCGTCAGAGTATCTTAGCAGATAATGCTTTTGAAACCGACAGCCGTTCCAATGAATATACCCAGAACGATAATCACAAAGTGCAGTTGCGGTATGAGGATAACCTGGATTCGCTCAATACGTTGATTGTTCTGGCCAACGGTACCATTAATAACTCTTCGTATTCGCAGGATTTATCCCAGGAAAACCGCCGGTCTGCTAGCCAGTTAACGAACCGCACTACTCAGGATAACGGGAATTCTGCTCAAACCTTAAGTCTTTCGGGTTCAGCGTTATACCGCCGAAAATTCAAGACTAAAGGCAAGAGCTTCGCCGCCAGTGTTTCCTACGTGTTGAACAATGGAGATTCAGATGCCGAGCAGCGATCATTGAATGAATTTTTCAGTACATCTACGGGTCTTCCGCTGACTCCCTTGCAGTTGAATCTGCAAAACGTGAATCGCAACCGTCAGAATCAGATTCGCAGTAGCTTATCTTACGTACAACCCCTGAGCAAGCGGGTATACTGGGAGAGCTTTTACAACATCGGTGTTCGCAATGATAAGGTAGACCGGGATGTCTTTAACCGTCTGGAAGGTAATGTCCGTACGGATTCGTTGAGTCGTTATTACACCAACCAGATTATGCACAATCGTCTGGGATCGGGCCTACGCTACAACTACAAGGGAACCAATATCAGTGCGGGGTTCTCGGCTATTAATATGAATATTTCCGGTAAATTTTCATCCGATCAGAACTCTCCGAATGTGATGGAAGTCAACCGCAATTATACCATTGTAGTACCGGGTGTAAGTTTCAACATGGATTTGAAAAACAACCGCTACTTATACGCCGAATATGCCGGAAATGTACAACAACCTTCCATCCGGGATCTGCAACCCATTATTGATTACTCGAATCCGCTTTACATCACCCAGGGAAATCCCGATTTAAAACCAACGGTGAATCACGAAGCCTATGCGGGTTACCAGTATTTTAATCCTTCTTCGTTTACGCGGTTCTTTGGCAATATCAATTATAATTATGCGGTCAATCAGGTAGTCTATAACCAAACGATTGATACCTTACTGGTGACCAGAACCCGTCCGGCTAACGTATCGGGAGGTCAGCGGTTTGGGACTTATCTGAATGTGGGTTTCCCGCTGAAGAAAAATAAAGCCAATATCAGCTTTAATACCAGTATCAACTTCAGTCGTAACTACACCCTGATTAATGATATCGAAAACCGCACCAATAATAATAACTACAACTGGGGTACGAATCTGGAGTTAACGCCAAGCGAGAAGTTTACCTTCTACGGCAATGCCAACTGGAGTTATAGCGATGTGAAATATTCGATTAACACCACTCAGAATCAGAACATCTGGAATCAGACGTACAGTGGACAGATGAACGTGAAATTGCCCTGGGAGTCGTATTTTAACGCCACGTTTGATTACCGGATTTATAAAAATGATCGCTTTGGTTTGGATCAGAATATCCCGATTTTAAATCTGGCGGTGTATAAATTACTGGGAAAGGCTAAGAAATCAGAAGTACGTCTTTCAGCGTATGATTTATTCCGCAAAAATCTGGGTATTACCCAGGGAGCTTCGGGTAATTACTTTACCCAGACGAGAGTGGAGACTATTACGCGTTACTTCATGCTAAGTTATACCTATAACATGCGGGGTGTAAAGGCGAATATGCGACGGAATGGAGGATTCTAATCAGTCTATATCAATTAAATCTGACGATGAAAAAGAAATTATTGGGGTTATTCTTCGGTTTCATGGCTTTGAGTTTAGCAAGTCAGGCTCAGGATTTGGAGGGAACCGTGACCTACGAGCGAAATACAAGCTATACTAAAATGGTTGCCAAACTTCCCTTTTTAAGCCAGGAAGAAAAAGACCGGGCCAAAATGATGTGGGGCAACGAGGAAGGAGACAAGCAAAAGATGAAGCTGACCTTCACGCCTGATCAGAGCTTGTACACCTACATTGGCGAGCAGGGCGAGACGGATGACGGCCGCTGGTCCTGGCGGCAGTCCGATTACGTGATCCAGCGAAATTTTGAGAAGGGAACGGTAACGGAACTCCAGGAAATGGCTGGAAAAACCTATATCATTCAGGATTCGCTAAAGACTCCTAAATGGAAAGTACTCAATCAACTGAAAGATATCGCGGGTCATATCTGCATGAAAGCCGAAACCGAAGATCCGACCAATAACCAGAAGATTGTCGCCTGGTTTGCTGATGACATTCCGGTTTCAACGGGCCCAGAGCGGATGTATGGCTTACCGGGGGTGATTCTGGAGCTGGACTATAATGATGGAGTTACCGTGGTAACGGCTACTAAAATTGAAATGAAGAAAGTGGATGCCAAAGAACTGGCGTTACCGAAAATGAAGGGTAAGAAAATAAATATGGCTGAGCACGATCGCATCATCAAAGCACACATTAAAGACAGTATGGAAGCCCGGCGAAATCCCTATTGGGGCATTAGTCTGTGGAATTAAGCCAGTAAATTCAGTTAAGGGTATCAAAAAGAGCAAAGCCAGTTGACTTTGCTCTTTTTTGTCTTTACTCAATTTCTACCACTACACCATCGCTGAGGGGGTGGGCTACGCAGGTTAATACAAAGCCCGAGGCGATTTCCTGAGGTGTCAGGCCATCTTCTTCGTCCATCATTACCTTGCCCGTCTGGCAGCGGCCCATGCAGGCCGTGCACATGCCTGCCTGGCAGGAATAGGGCAGGTCAATGTCCATTTCAAGGCCCGCTTCCAGAATGGTCTGGTGGGGTTTTACCTCTACTTTATATTCGGCTCCTTCGTAAATAATGGTTACTTCGCGAGCTTTGAGTTTGCTGTCGTCTTCCTCTTCTACCACTTCACCGTGCGTGTCTTTGGATGGGGCAAAACTTTCTTTATGAACCTGCTCTTTGGGGACTTTGAGAATATTTAATGCATTCTGAACTTCGTCCATCATACCATCGGGGCCGCATAGGTAATACTCCGCTGCGGAAACTTTGATACCCGTTTCATCGAGCAGACGAATGGCGGCCTGCTGATTAATACGACCCGTACGTTCAAACCAGCTTTGGGGTTGACTTAAGACGTGAATCACTTCCAGTCGATTTCCGTATTCCTCCTGCAACTGCGAAAGCTGATCGCGGAAGATGATGTTGGTTTCCGTGCGACTGCCGTAGAAAAGGATAATCTTGGCCTGCGGCTCGGCAGGTAAGGCTGTTTTCAGCATCGACATCAGCGGCGTAACGCCACTGCCTGCTCCAAAGAAGACCAGATGACGACCTTTGTCCCCACCAAATGAAAAAAGAGATTTACTCTTGGCGGGCTTGGGTTCATAAATAAAATGGCCCATAGGTTCCATTACCTCGATAATATCACCCGCTTTAACGTGATCGTTGAGGTAATTTGACACCTGCCCGTTTGGCAAACGCTTGACCGTTACGGCAATGGATGCGTCCTTGGTAGGCGAGCTGGACATGGAATACGCCCGGCGAAGCTTTTTGCCTGCAACCGTTACGATTAACGTTAGAAACTGACCAGCCTTATAAGGGATGGTCGCATGCGGCGGATGCCAGAAATGTATGGTAACGGTATCTTCCGTTTCACGAACGACTTCTTTAACCGTTAGATGAAAATACTTGCTCATTGTATCGGATCATAACCAGGGCTTTGGCTGGTTATTAGTAAGGAAAAAAGACTCAATCAGAATGCTTTCCTTTAGAAAGGATTACAAAGGTACGAGAGGCTACGAAAAAACCCGTCCCATAGGGACGGGTTTAGAAGTTTACTAGTATTAGTTTACCATTTTCAGTTGAAAATGTAAACGTCCTGTTGTTTAAGCTTCTTGAGTTAATGAATCGTAAGAAAACTCTGTAACTCTAAACATAGTAACGTTATTTATAGCTAGGGCAGCCGCAGCCTTTGTCTTTCTTTTTGAACAATCCCCACATGAATCCTTTTTTCTTGCGATAGGATTTACGTCGGCGAGCACTGGCCTGTTCCATTTGAACCGTCGTGCCGGATGAATAGGTAGATGCCGAGGCGTATTCGGGTAACACCATGGCTCCAATCATAAGTGTGAGAAGAAGCTTTTTCATCAGATTGTCTAGTTTACAAAATACTAACGCAAGTTACGTCTGTTTTATTCCCTTTGCCTGGCTGTCGTTTTTGAATTCTTGAGTAAAAACCAACTTTCCAAAAGTTCTGAACGTTCAGGAAGTTCGATATTACTCGCTCAGCAGCTTTTTCTTCAGATAATCCGAGGCCTTTTCAAAAGCATCTTTCGTAGCCTTTGCATCGTAAATCGGGTTACTGGGATTGGCAAAAGCGTGGTCGGCATCGTACATATTGATGTCAATTTGCTTACCAGCCATTTTCATGTTTTTCTCAAACTGCTCGACCAGCGTAGGAGGAATACCTTTGTCTTTCGATCCAAAAAAGCCAATAACGTCCGTTTTTAGCGTTTTTAGTTTGTCAATATCCTGCTCAGGGCGGCCGTAATACATCACGCAACCGACAGCCTTCGAACCTTCCAGCATGGCGGATTTCAGGGATAGCATACCACCAAAACACCAGCCAATGGATGCAAATTTGGCTTTGGCACCCCCGTAGTTAATACCGGCTTTCATGATGGATTCCAAACGTTCCGGCTTGGCCTGGCTCATGTATTTGCCGGCATCTTCACGGGCAGTAGCTACTTTGCCATCGTACATGTCCAGAGCCAGTACGTTGACCTGACCCTCAAGTTCATTATAGAACTTTTCCGCTTCCTGCTTGATGTAGTCATTCAAACCCCACCATTCCTGATAAACCAACAGGTATTTATCAGATGGGTTTTTGGCTTTAATTAAAAACCCGCTGGCCGCCTGACCATCGGGTGCATCCATTTTAATCATTTCACCGCCAGCTTTACTTGAAAAAGTAAAAGGCCGGGGTTCTGCGTGCATAGCCTGGAATTCTTTCGTAGAAGCCATCAACTGCATTTCATCAGGACGCATGGCTTCTTTTTTCGTGTCATGGCAAGCGGCATCGGCCTCTTCACAACAACTTTGAGCATAAGAGCTCAATCCACTAGCAACCAAAGTGATGGCAAGGAGTAGTTTTTTCATACGTTTCTATTTTTAGGTAAGCCCTCAACGATAAGGTGTAATACAAGTATAAAACAGCTAAGTATAGAAGATGTTTCAACCTGAAAAAAGTAAAAGCCCTTCGTAAAAAGGGCTCTTAAAGGCTTGAATAGTAAATGATCATTACAGACCAATAACCATTAGCGAATAATAAAACTATCCTTTCTTCAACTCGAAAATAGTAATCTCTGGTGGCATCCCCACCCGACCCGGATAACCAATGTACCCATAGCCCCGGTTTACGTATAGCTTCTGATCGCCTTCTTCGTACAGACCCGCCCATTGTTTATAGCGGTATTGTACGGGACTCCAGCGGAAGTATTTCGTCTCCACACCAAATTGCATTCCGTGCGTGTGACCGGCAAACTGTACGTCTACCTGCGGGAATTGCGTGCGGACCTGAGCATCCCAATGGCTGGGATCGTGAGAAAGTAAAAGTTTTACAGGAGCTTCTTCCGTTCCCGCAATGGCTTTCTTGAGATTACCATACTGAGCAAAACCACCTGTACCCCAGTTCTGAATACCGATGATGGCTAGTTTCTCGCCATTCATTTCCAGAAAACGGTGCTCGTCGAGTAGTAAATCGTAGCCCATTTCCTTGTGTACCCGTTCCAGATCCAGAAGATTCTGGCGTTTCTCCTGGGCACTATTCCATTGCGTATAGTCACCGTAGTCGTGGTTACCCAGCGTTGAAAATACGCCCAGTGGAGCTTTTACTTTATCGAAAACGTCTTTGTAATCTTTTACCTCGATGGCCCGGTCGTTTACTAAATCACCCGTAAAGAAAACCATGTCGGGCTTTTCACCCATTAGCATTTCAATACCGCCTTTTACGGCTGTTTTATTGAAGAAGCTACCCGAGTGAATATCTGAAATCTGGGCAATTCGCAATCCGTCGAATTCGCGGGGTAAGTTTTTAAGAACTAGCGGAATACGTCGGATGCGGTAATCGTGAGCACCCGAAACGATTCCGTAGGTAAAGCCAATGGCCGGGATGGCAGAAGCCGCCAATGCCGCTTTGCTTAAAAATTCCGTTCGGGTAATGGTATCCTTTTGAGGATGCGTCTCAGGAGCGATAGCGGCTTGTTGCATCTCTGAGCTGTCTACCGTTGAAGACGAATTGAAGTGGGCCATAACCCAGCGAAATCCGCGACCCAGATCATCAAGTAATAAGAAGGGAATCATGAAGATTTTCCCCAGATATCCGATCAGGATGTAACTAAAGAGAAAACCTCGGAGTAGCCGGAATTTACCCCAAAAATCACTACCCAACGTAAGTGAGGTAAGTAACATGAATAGGGCTACTACCGGAAAACTCCAGTATAAAATCCGGGCGAAGCGTTGCCAGCCCGGTGAAGCGTGTTGCGTAGCCGTTTTCACGGCCTGAAAGCCATACCAGTCGGCTACCAGTAATACGGCTAGTGTTATGATTAATGTCAAACTCCTATTCATCGGGAAGTGTTAAAATCAGTTCTGAAAGGTGAAACAAGCGTACCAGGCGGGATAGTTCAAAAGTCCGGGTTTTTGGGATGAGCGGTGGGATTGCCGATTGTAGGGTCTATTATGAAAATAGTCTGCCATTTTCAGTTCTAATGTTTAACGCAACATCACTAATATCTAGGATTACTTCCCCATAATCTTCTCCCGGTGAGCCAGTCCCCAGTAATGCAGTTCATCCATTAATTTCTCCAGTGAGAGACCATGCTCGGTAATTGAGTATTCTACCGTTGGCGGAAAGGTATCTCGCACTTCCCGGTTAATTAACTGATTGAGCTCTAAAGCCTTCAGTTCTTTTGAAAGGGTTTTGTCCGTAATTCCCTGTACCTCTCTGGATAATTCCTTGAACCGTCGCGGGCCAGAAGACAGGGCAAATAAGATCAATAATTTCCATCGTCCCTCTAGGGCTTCCAAGGCATCCTTTATGGACAAATAAGTTTTAGGGCAAGCACTTCCGTTAATCATTTCTGTGACGTAGTTAAAGGGCCGTTACTATCCCAGTGGATAGTGCTTTCCTACAGGATAGTACTATCCACTGGAAAGCGATGATACCTACTTTTGGTTGATTCTAAAAATATATGGACATGAAAAAACAATCGAAGGTGCTGCTGGTAAGCTTGTGGGGTATTCAACTCCTGCTAGCTGTGACGCTTCTCTGGGCGGCAGCAATGAAGTGGTTTCAACCCAGGGATCAACTGGCGGCGATGTGGCCCTGGACGGGTGAATTATCTCCTGCATTTGTAAAATTGACCGGAGGTATTGATCTGATCGCGGGTCTAGGTTTGATTGTACCTACTCTAGTGGGCATGAAGCCTCTGCTCACGGTTCTGGCCGCCGTCGGGGTTATTACGCTGATGAGTGGTGCGATTATTTTTCACCTCTCTAGAGGAGAAACGTCGTCCATTGGTTTTAATGCCGTTTTTGCTTTATTAGCCCTGTTTGTAGCCTGGGGGCGTAGTTTATAGTTTAAAAACCGCTTAATGAAACGTATTCATAAAACAAGCCAGGCGACTGAAAGCCGCCTGGTTGTACTTCTATAAAAAAAGGGAAGAAAGCATTAAGCAGAAGCAATTTCCATGACCATCCGACCTTCGATGGCTCCTTTTTTCATCTGGTCGAACACTTCATTAATGGATTCAAGCGGCGTGGTGTGAACCGTAGCTTTAACTTTACCTTCGACTGCAAAATCAATGGCTTCCTGCAAGTCTTTCCGCGTGCCCACAATAGAACCGCGAACGGTAATACGCTTAAGCACCGTTTCGAAAATGGGTAAATCAAAACTTCCGGGGGGTAACCCGTTAAGAGCAATCGTTCCTTTGCGGCGAAGAGCTGATATTCCCTGCCGGAACGCAAGGGGAGAGACGGCAGTAACCAGCACGCCGTGCATGCCCCCAGCTTCTTTCTGTAAGTATTCGCCGGGATCCTGGTTCTTGGCATTGACCACCAAATCGGCTCCAAGGCGTTTGGCTAATGCTAGTTTATCGTCGGCTACGTCAATAGCCGCGACGTGCATGCCCATGGCTTTAGCGTACTGCACGGCTACGTGACCCAAGCCGCCAATGCCCGAAATAGCCACCCATTCACCGGGTTTGGTTTCGGTTTCTTTCAAGCCTTTGTACACCGTTACACCCGCACACAGAATGGGAGCCATTTCAACGAAATTTACGTGGGAAGGCAGCTTCCCCACGTAACGGGCATCGGCAATGACGTATTCGGCATATCCTCCATCTACGCTGTATCCTCCGTTTTGCTGGCTTTCGCAAAGCGTCTCCCAGCCCGTAATGCAATGATCGCAGCAGCCACAGGCACTGTATAACCAGGGGACTCCCACGGCATCTCCTTCTTTTACATTTTTCACATCTGGCCCCACAGCGACTACATATCCCACGCCTTCGTGACCAGGAATGAGGGGTAACTTGGGCTTCACAGGCCAGTCGCCCTCCGCGGCGTGCAGATCAGTATGACAAACGCCGCTGGCAATTACTTTGACCAGAATTTCGTTACGACCGGGCCGTCGAACGGGCATTTCTTCGATGGTTAGGGGTTGACCAAAGGCACGAACAACCGCCGCTTTCATAGTAGTAGGGAGCATAAAGAAGGCTGTTAAAGAATGGTGGAAATCAATAAAAAGTACTTAGTAATGATGCTCAAAGTAATGAAATAGAGGCTGTTGCCTGAGTCTTCATTTGTATCATAAAAAGGAACGATTCTATCAATTAAGCAGAAGAGCAAAGACCAGGGGAAATAATATTTGGAGACTCGGCGGTATATTCCTTTTAGATGGATTGAAAGATTATCCTTTTACTTCGCAGAATAATTCGAATCGATTGGTGGAAAAGCTCATACATACGCCGGAAGAAAACGCCCTTTCCCAGGCCCAGGAAACATTTCAGAAGCAACTGCAACGCATTGAAAAGTTGCAGGAAGAGATACGCAACCATGAAATATGGGAGGCCACGGCTCGCGAACGAGTAATGAAAGATATTCTTCCTTTAGAACAGGAAGTCATTGATATTCATGTCCTGCGGGTGCATGGGTTTAATGATGCGTATCATTCCAAAGCTTTCAAAAAAGCCGAAAAAGCAGCTTTGCGGGAATTTATTATTCAGGAATCGGAAGTATTGATTCGAAGATTTGGTCGGGAAGATCTGCGGGAAATCTACAATGAGCACACCGGACAAAAAAGCGTTTCCGTTAAAGATCGTTTGGCTGAATTGAAAGAAGTGTTTTCAGAGCAATTCGGAATCAGTTTTGAAGGAGTCCAGATTAACACGGAAGAAGAACTGCGAGCCTACGTAGCCGAAGAGATGGGCAGGCAACAGGCTCGTCAGGAAGAAAAACGACAGAAACGGGCTGAAAAAAAAGAAAAGAAAAAGCAGAAAAAAGCAATGATTACGCCCGAAGCAGTACCTGTAGAAATGCTACCATTACGAAAGCTTTACATGGCTTTAGCTAAACTTTTTCACCCGGATCGGGAGCGGGATGAGGCCCGGCGGGAGTTTAAAACGAAGCTGATGCAGCAGGTAACAGAAGCCTATCAACAGGGCAATTGGTTTGCTTTGTTAAAACTTCAGAGCGAACATCCCGAAGCTCGCGAACTAGGAGAAATGCCGGAAGTGACCAGTTATAATCAGGCCTTGAAAAAACAGGCTGATCAGTTGCAGAGTCAACTGAATGAAATTAGGAAGAATGATTTCCATGCCCGCTTTGTTGCCGAACCTCAGCGAATGGATGCCAAATTTGCTCAGGAGATACGAAAGCTAAAAGCAACTATCAAGCAGCTCAAGGACGAAGTAAGTCGGCATCGGAACCATGAAGCTCTAAAAAACTTCATCCGCAATTACTAATTAAAGAAAGAGGGCCGACATCAACAGATCTCGGCCCTCTCTTATTATGTACTATCCGTGAACCTCAATGGGCTCGCCAGATTTGTTGTAAAAGTGGAATTCGGTTACACCCAGCGAGCTGTCCTGAACCAAATTAACCCAGGTGCGATACTTCAGCCACCATTTCATTCGGCGAGATGGAAAACCGCTCATAAAGAATGAATATAAGTAGGGGTGAAGCATAATTCGCAACCCTTTCTCATTTTGTTTACTCAGCACGTAGTCCAGATTCTGTTCCACAATATCCGAAACTGCGATGCTCGCTGTAATCTTTCCCGTTCCGCCGCAGGTTGGACAAACCTCCTGGGTCTGGATGTTGAGCTCAGGCCTTACCCGTTGCCGGGTAATTTGCATAAGACCAAATTTAGTGAGTGGCAGAATAGTGAATTTCGAACGATCGAGCTTCATCTCTTCCCGCATCACGTCGTAAATCTGCTTCTTATTCTCGGGCTTTTTCATGTCAATGAAATCAATGACGATGATGCCACCCATATCCCGAAGCCGCAACTGACGGGCAATTTCTTTCGCTGCCTCCATGTTAACATTGACGGCAGTGTCCTCCTGGCTTTCTTCCTGATTGGATTTATTACCAGAGTTTACATCAATGACGTGTAAGGCTTCCGTATGATCAATGATCAGATACCCACCGCCGGGTAAGCTTACCGAACGGCCAAAAAGCATTTTCAACTGCTTTTCAATTCCGAAATGTTCGAATACCTTGTTTTTTCCCTGATGGAATTTAACAATGTTCTGCTTTTCGGGGGCAATCTGAGTTACATACGAACGTACTTCTTCGTACATCTCTTTGTTATCAAGCGTAATGCTGTCGAAGTTATCGTTCAACATATCCCGCATGATCGACGTGGCCCGGCTCATTTCACCAATGACTTTATCCCGGGGTTTGGCGTCACGAAGAGCTTTAGTACCTGCTTCCCACTTGGCTAACAAGCTTCGCAGGTCAAGTTCAATCTCTTCGGATTCTTTTCCTTCGGCTACGGTCCGAATAATTACTCCAAAGTTGGGAGGCTTAATTCCCTGTACCAGCCGGTGAAGACGTTGCCGCTCCTGCTTGCTGGTAATTTTTTTGGAAATGTTAATCGAATGGCCAAAGGGCACTAACACTAAAAAGCGGCCTGCAATCGAAATATCGCAGGAAAGTCGAGGACCTTTGGTTGAGATGGGTTCTTTGACAACCTGAACCAGAATAGGAGCATTTTTAGCTAAGACTTTATCAATCTTCCCGTGCTTATCTATTTCTGGCTCCATTTCAAAGCCATTCAGCATTCCATCATTGAGTCGTTTGGCAATAACGTCCTTGGTAAACTTGTTCAAGGAATTGATGTTATGGCCTAAATCAAGGTAATGAAGGAAGGCGTCTTTCTCATACCCAATATCTATGAAAGCGGCATTAAGCCCGGTAACCAGTTTTTTAACGGTACCCAGGTAGATATCGCCCACAGAGAAGTGCTCTTCAGACTCTTCAAAGTGATATTCAACGATTCTTTTGTCCTGCAAAAGAGCGATTCTATCACCTTTGGGAGTCGAATTGATAATTAATTCATTGCTCACAGGTGATGCTCAGAGGGTTAAGAAGTATGGGATCTCCGTAGTATCAACTTGGTAAAGGTAATGATACGGGATCTTTTACTCCGGTAGAACAGGAATGGGTGGATACACAAAAAGGCTGTAACTCCATCGAGCCAGCCCAGAGAGTGAAAAATGAAAAGCTAAAAAGTGAAAAGTGAAAAAACACTTTTCACTCTTCACTTTTCACTCAATGTTATTTCTTCTTGTGTCTGTTCTTTCTGAGACGCTTTTTGCGTTTGTGGGTAGCAATTTTGTGGCGTTTACGTTTTTTTCCGCAAGGCATAATTGAATGAGTTTAATGTTGTTAGTTATCTGTTGCTTGGACTAGAGTACCTATGGACAATCAGCAAAAAACCATCAACGACGTTAAAAAATTACTTTAACTGTTCCAGGTATTCCTGGACTCCCGCCAGAATGGAGGGATCAGTTTCTTTCTTCCGAACCTCTTCGAGGAGAGATTTGGCTTTTTCTTTTTGGCCCGTTTCAGCGTAGCAGATGCCTAGATAAAACATCGAGCGGGTACTGTTGGGGTGAGTTCGCAGGATTCGCTCAAAACGTCCAACCGCTTTTTCATACTGGTTGGAACGCATCGACAAAATACCCAGATTAAAGAGGGCAGGTTCAAAGTCAGGGTCCTGGTCTAAGACTTCACGCAGCATGGCGATACCCTGCATAGGATTCGCCGTTGAAACGTAAGTCATAGCCATGTTGGCTTTGGCCTGCATCAGATTAGGATTCTTATCTAATGCTTTTTGGTACCAATCCCGCGTTTGTTGGCCTAAAGTTGCCGCTTTTTCTGAATCAAGGGCAAACGTAAAGGCTTCGTAATACCGATCGCCCGCTTTTAAATAGTGGTCGATGGATGGTTGTAGTCCCGCAATTTCTCCGGCGAAATATGCAGCACTATCAAACCGAGTAACTTGAGTAAAGAGTTCCACCAATTGCTCAGCGGCCCGAATGCGTTCGTCCGTGGGTTTACTGGTTGTTTCAAACGTCAGACGAGCTTTATTTAAAGCTTGTCTTTGTTCGGCTGAAACGGGTTGCAGATGAGTTTCAGCTGCCGGAGCTGAAGAAGCAGGTTTTGACGATGCTTCCGACTGCGATGGTACTTTTGTTTCTGTGGCAGCTCTTTTATCATCCTTCACTGCAATCTTGGGTAAACTATACAGTCCACCAATAGAAGCAGCAGCAACAACAATAAGGGCGATAAATGATTTTTTCACAGGAGTAATGTTTACTAAAATTTGTGACTGGTATAAATCCTTCCAGATAGAGAAGTCCCAAATTCAACACCTACCAAAGCAAATCAATTCATTACTAAATACACTTGTCGAACAAAAAGGGTAGAAAGAAAGCAGAAGAGTACAGCTATTTTCTTCCTACCCTGCTTGTTGAGTTAACCGGACTACTTAAACAGCCTGGCTAGCTTTTTCAGAAGTTTTCACTGATTCTGTGAATTCCTTCGCTGGTTTGAAGCTAGGAATGTAATGCTCAGGGATCTCCATCGTTGTGTTCTTAGAGATGTTCCGTGCTACTTTTTTAGCTCGTTTTTTGTTTACGAAGCTGCCGAAACCGCGAACGTATACCGGCTCGCCATCCACGAGAGCCTCTTTCACTACGCCGAAGAATGTCTCCAGACTTTGAGCTACATCAGCTTTGTCAATGCCGGTCTTTTCGGCGATTTTTGCGATAACGTCTGCTTTGGTCACTGGGGTAAACTTTAAAGGTTTATTAATTATTTTATTGAGAAAGTGCCTAAGGCTCAAAATTTTAGAGGCACAAAAGTACGGGTTTGAATTCATTTGCAAAACAATTCCTAAGAAATCTCCACGATATTTTTTTTATAATTACCTAATAGTAAGGTTTTTAGATTATAATTTATGGTAAAAACTAAATGAAAAGACGGGCTCGATGTAAGTCATTTTTGGGATTTTATGGGAAATCCTGACACTCTGACGGATAAAAACCTCTGGTCTAGTTCTTTTATTTTTTCGGTTTTTACGCCATGAAATGACTAACGATTTTTTTGCTTCTCGATTATTGGCCTGGTATGATCGCTATGGAAGAGATCTACCTTGGCGACATACGTCTGATCCCTATTACATCTGGCTTTCCGAAATCATTTTACAGCAAACCCGAGTCGTTCAGGGTATGCCTTACTATTACAAATTCATTGAAGCTTTTCCAACGGTTAAGGATCTGGCGAGGGCAGATGAACGGGAAGTCTTGCGACTCTGGCAGGGCTTAGGGTATTACTCCCGGGCCCGAAATCTGCATCGTACCGCTCAGATTGTGGTAGACGAGTACGGCGGGCAATTTCCCCAAACGTATCAGGAGTTATTAAAACTCAAGGGTATTGGCCCTTATACGGCCGCCGCCATTGCTTCTTTTGCTTTTAACGAGTCAGTTGCCGTCCTGGATGGCAATGTGTACCGGGTATTGTCGCGGATTTTTGGTATTGAAACGGATATTGCCAGTCACTCCGCAAAAGCTGAATTTACGGCTTTAGCCAATCAACTCATTGACCCTTCACAGCCGGCTCGCTTCAATCAGGCCATCATGGACTTTGGAGCAACGCAGTGCGTACCTGTTTCGCCCCAGTGCATGTTTTGCACGTTTAATTCCGTTTGTGAAGCCAATAATACCGGGCGGCAGGCTCAACTTCCGGTGAAATCCAAGAAAACCAAAGTAAGAGATCGATATTTTCATTATCTGGTGATCGAAGACGAAGGCCGCTTTGCCATGCGGGAAAGACCCGCCAAGGATGTATGGACTTCCATGTTTGATTTCTGGCTGGTGGAAGATGATCGCCTGTTGGATTGGGAAACCTTAAGTGAGCATCCTCCGCTTGAGGCCGTACAATCTCAGTTGACCCTCCAAAGTGAATCGCCGTTATTTACGCATGTATTGTCGCATCAGCGAATTCAGGCGAAGTTCTGGCATCTGAAAACTTCGTCGGAGGCTAACTTTCCTTCAGCTTTACAATTTTACGATTTGGGCGAAATAGAAAAGCTACCCAAACCTGTTTTAGTACTTAATTACCTCAGTAAATTACTGAGTACTAATACTGATTTAGCAGTAGAATAAGTTATGGAAAAATCCCTTTGATTTGGGTTTTGAAATTCGTAAATTTACATACAATCTATTGATAATCAATATGGCACGTACGTTCAATAAAGTAACATTAATCGGAAATCTAGGCCGTGATCCTGAGACTCGTACGCTTCCCAGCGGAGCTAAAGTAACGGAATTCAGCGTCGCTACGACAGAGTCATACAATTCACGAAATGGAGAGAAAGTGGAAATGACGACCTGGTTTCGGGCTGAAGCTTGGGAGAGATTGAGCGACATCGCTTCCCAGTACCTGAAAAAGGGAGATCAGGTGTATCTGGAAGGACGTTTACGAATGGAAGAATATACTGATAAAGACGGTAATCAGCGGTCCGCTTTGCGTCTTCGGGTCATGGAAATGAACTTGTTGAGTAACAACCGTTCAGAAGAAGGAGGGTATACTCCTATGGCTTCCTCTTCAGCTCCGCAGCAGAGTGCTCCTGCTGCTAAACCTGCGTCAGCACCTGCCGCAAGTCCGGCCCCAAACAGTTTCGCTAATACGCCCGACGAGGGAGACGATTTGCCCTTCTGATTTTAGAAAAGCATAAAAAATAATTAGTACATATCCGTTAATCCTGATTGTTTTGTATTTCGGCCGGGATTAACGGATACTTTTTTGTTATCTTGGCTTACGTTAGACCAAACGCTTTCCAACTTGGAGCCACATTTGCTCACTGAAACAGTTCTAGGTGACATCCTAGACCCATTCCCTCTTTGGGCACCTCTCGCCAGTGCGGTAGGTGCCGGATTCTACATCAGTAACGGACTCATCCTGATTCTGTTATTAGCGGCTTCAGCCTTGGCCTCAGGCTCCGAAGTTGGTTTTTTTTCTCTGTCACTTGATGCTCGTAATGATATTCGGGATAGCGATAATGCTTCCGAGCGACGTATTGCCAAAATGCTGGATCATCCGCAGTTATTATTGGCTACCATTCTGATTTTCAAAAATTTACTGGATATTACCCTCGTCACGCTCACTGCCGTTGCTACTAAACAGGCTTTGGGTGAAGGCGTAGAGGCTTGGGTTAGCATTTTAATTCAAACGGTAGGAGTTACTTTCCTGATTGTATTTTTCGGAGAGTTAATACCTAAAGTATGGGCCAATCAGAATCCGATTCGTTTTTTAAAAATTACCGCTCCAGTAATTGAAGCAGCACAGGTCATTTTTAAGCCTATTTCCATTCCGCTCATGAGCATTTCAAACATTATTGAAAAGCGGGTGCAACGAAAAGGATATACCATCACGGCGGAAGAACTGAGTCATGCTCTGGAGATAACAACGGGTAAAGATACCTCGTTGGAGCAAAAGGAAATTCTACGGGGAATTGTCAACTTCAGCAGTATTTCTGCCAAACAGATCATGCGATCACGCATGGACATTACCGCTTTTGATATTGAGCTGGATTTCCATGAGCTAATGGATAAGATCAATAAATCAGGTTATTCTCGGGTGCCCGTATACCGGGGAACAATTGACAAAATTGAGGGGATTTTATACATAAAAGACCTATTACCTTACATTGATCAGGACGAATCGTTCAACTGGCAGGAAACCCTGCGACCCGTATATTTTATTCCTGAAAGCAAGAAAATAGATGACTTGCTACATGATTTTCAGGAAAAAAGGGTACACGTAGCCATCATCGTTAATGAATATGGCGAAACCGAAGGCTTGATTACCTTAGAAGATATTATTGAAGAAATCGTGGGAGATATTCGCGATGAATACGATGACGAAGAAATTCAATACACTAAAATTGACGATAATACGTACGTTTTTGAGGGGAAAACATCGTTCAATGACGTAACTAAAGTATTATCCATCGACTCGGAGATGTTTGGTAATGTACGAGGAGATAGTGAATCGCTAGGCGGGTTATTGCTTGAACTTTTCGGTCGACTGCCAAAAGTGAACGAAGAAGTAACGCATCAGTTTTTTACCTTCAGAGTATTAGCCGCTGATCAGAAACGAATCAAGAAAGTTCGGGTATCGGTACTTCGCTCTGGTAATGAAGTGGATAAGGCTGAGTAGACGCCGAACCCCATTCTATTAAAAGTCTATTTTACTTACTTATAACCTCAAATCATGAATCGCCGATCATTTGTGAAAAATGCTTCCGTAGCCGCGGCTGGAGCAGGTGTTATGCCTGAAGCCCGTGAAAACCTGACTTTTGTGCACCATGTTTTTTTCTGGTTGAAAAATCCTGATAATAAAGCTGAATATGATCAGCTTTTAAATGCGTTGAAAAGCCTGGGCAAATTATCAGTCATTCAACACGCTCACATTGGTAAGCCCGTAGTAACTGATTTTGATAAGCCCGTTACCGATGGAACATATTCCTTTTCGGTAATGCTGGTTTTTGCTTCCGCAAAAGACGAACAGACTTACCTGGTTCATCCAGAGCATAAAGCCTTTATTGATAAAAATAATCATTTGTGGAGTAAGGTAGTGGTTTACGATTCTACTCAGATTTAACAATAACAAAGCGGCCCCGGAAATACATCCGGGGCCGCTTTGTTATTTTATACTATTATAGAAGAGTGTATTATCCATTGTCTGCAAATTCAGGGTAGAGCATCATTCCGCCATCAATATATAACGTTTCACCCGTCACGTAGTCAGACTCGTCCGAGGCCAACCACACCGTAGCTTTAGCCACGTCTTCTGGTTTACCGATGCGTTTGTAAGGAATGAGATTAAGTAAGCCGGGTAATTTTTCAGGATCACTCCAGACTTCTTTGTTAATCGGCGTTTTAATGGCTCCAGGGCTGATGGCATTCACCCGAATTTTCAAAGGAGCTAATTCCTGAGCAATAGATTTCATAAACATCAGCACACCACCCTTTGAGGCTGCGTAGTTGACGTGACCCGCCCAGGGAATCATGTCGTGAACGGAGCTCATGCAAATGATTTTTCCAATCGACAAATCTTCTTCTTTTTGATTCTCGGCCTGTTTAATAAACTGATGAGCCGCCTCTTTAGAACAAAGAAACTGACTCGTCAAGTTAGTTGAAATTACCCCGTCCCATTGTTCAAGGGTCATTTCCAGAAAGGGAGCATCCATCTGACGCCCGGTATTATTTACCAGAATATCCAGTTTGCCGAAAGCTTCCAGAGTTTGGGCAAAAAGAGCTTTTACATCTTCTTCCTTACTGACATCAGCTTTTACAGTAATTGCTTTTCCGCCAAAGCTTTTGATATACTCGAGGGCTTCATCGGCCCCTTCCGAACTTTTATGGTAGTTAATAACTACGGAGGCTCCTTCGCGGGCCATTTCTATCGCAATGGCTTTTCCAATGCCTGAACTGGAGCCGGTTATAATGGCAACTGAATTGGCAAGTCTTTGATGTGAGGTCATACGTTGTTAGTAAACAGAGTTATACTTCAAAAATAGCAACGGGCTTAGATGCCGCATTTCGCCAGGCCCAGCGGCGGGCTATTTCACTGGCAAGCTTTAAGGCTTCGCCATGACTACGAATTCCATTTTTCATTAATCGTTTGGCAATCAACAAAGCACGCTCTCGGGTGGTGGGAGACAGAGAGTAGAGTAATTCATCTGTTTTCATGGCAGTAGTAGTTATATGATTCACGAAAGGAAAGGATTATGCCTATGCTGGGAGGGTAAAATCAAGGAAATAGTGTGTAGTAATTTTCCCAAAACATCATGGTTTTTTCTAAATGCCTGATATTCTGACTGATAATTTATGTGGCACAGCATTTGAATACTATATTGATACTAAAGTATCAATATGTTGATTTTTTTTAAGTTTTTATACTTAATGAATTCTAATCATCTGATTGGTTAATTTCATAATCGCTATGAAAAAAATTGTAATTTCTTTATTCTTAATCGCCTGTAGTTCAATTGCTAATGCTCAGCTTAAAGATTGGGCTCTTGGTGTGAAAGTAGGTCAGCCCACGGGTTTGAATCTTCGAAAATATGGTGACCGGAATGCCTTTGATTTGACAGTGGGAACGTATGGTGGACTCTTGGGAGGCACTACTGATTACCGGCAAGGAAAACTTAAAGGGGTTGGTTTTGCTATCAATGCTTCTTACCTCTGGTATGCTCCAATTATGAATGAGCGACTTTCCTTATATGGAGGATTAGGGGCTCAGGTAACCTCACGTCGCTATTATCCCAACGAATTTGCCGCTAATAATGCCTATGTAAAGAATGTCGGTATTGGGCCAACCGCCAATATTGGCTTGGAGATTGTCTCTAAAAATACTCCCTATTCGATCTTTTTTGAAGGGGGACTTTACGCGGAGTTGTTACCAGCCTTTCTACATTTTAGTCCGCAGCTCAACGCAGGTATCCGATACAATTTTTAGTGTCATAACGTCTTTTATTCTCATTATTTAAAGATTAGTAAGCCCTTTATAAAGTATAACCAGCAATTAACTAGTCATGAAACGTCAACTTATTTTAGCAGGAGCCTTAGCCAGTGGACTATTACTGAGCTCATGTGCAGGAATGGATAACTTTTCCAGTAGTTTAAAACGAAATGATTCATCCCGATATTCTAATTCAGACCGTAGCCGGGAAGATAGAAGAGACAATCGGGCAGACCGTCAGGAACGTAGGGAAAACCGGGAAGAAGCTCGGAATATAAGAGAAGATGACCGCGATAGCCTTCGAAATGAAGAGCGCATTGATAGATACCGCGATGACTCGCGAAATGACAATAGCCGCGATGAAGACCGTAGCTACCGTCGGGATCGTGATGATGAAAATAGAAGAGATAACCGTCGAGATGACGAACAGGATCGCAACTATTACCGGAGCGATCGGAATGAGGATCGTTACCGCGATGAAGACTATAATCGTTCGAGTCGTAAGTATATGTCCAAAGAAGATCAGGACCGACAAGAATTAAGCGAACGTATAAGTGACCAGATTGAAGACGTAAACGAGCGAATCGAATGGCTGGATGAAAAACAAAAAAGCGAGACTCGCAAAGAACGTCGAAAACGGGAAGAACTGAAAACGGAGCTGGAAGAAAAACGAATGCAGTTATTCCAGGTTTATTATAACGCCAATCAGTCAACGGGCCGGGACTGGAGAAAAGCCAAACGCGAAAGCAACCGCTTCCTCAATGATGTAGATAAGAAAATAGACGAAGCCAATGATCTTTTAGATCGAGGAAAATAGTCTACAGGATTAACTAAAAAAGGACTTCAGTATAGAAGTCCTTTTTTAGTTAATCTCCTATAAATGAATACATTAAACTAGATATTATCAAAACAGGCATGACAATTTTATTAAAGATGTAGACTAGTAATTCAATCTAACTACTGTAAAACTATGGCTGACCAACCTTTAAATACCCCGCAAAATGAAAACCCTAACATCCGTAAATTGCTCTTATTTATAGGAGCGGTTGTTGCTGCGTTTGTTTTATGGGCCATTTTTGGAAGTTTACTCACCGGTAATAAACCAGATTCTCCCAAAGGGGCAGGAGCAGTCACAGCGGGAGACAGTGCATATGTAACGGAAAGCGATACCCTTAAAACGCAATAGATCATTGCATACTCTGTTGCTTATTCGTACCTATACATTAAAGAAGTGAAATTGTATTAATCTAATATTTATTTATATAAAAGAAAAGGCCCCTGACGAAAGTCAGGAGCCTTTTCTTTTATAAGAGCTGAGGTTCTAAGCACTCATCAAGTAATGCTTAACAGTTTCAGGTTCTAATTCTTCTAAACGATGAATAAACGCTTTGAGAAGACTGACTTGACTAGTCAGTAAATGTCTGAGGCTTTCAGACATATCCTCACGTAGAGCGTTTCTATAAAGCATAAGTAAGTTATTATCCACTTTCGCTCTCAAATCTTTTTCGTAAGATTCGTGATCATCTGAGGAATACCATTCAGAGGTAGATCCCACATCATAGGACACTCTTCCCCCAAAATTCCACAGTTGGTTCACTAATTGTGTTTTACAAAGATTACTACTGGTGATTCCCCGCATCAAAAAAGGCTTAACCAATAGGCAGTTTACACGAAGAGCAAGAAGCTGATAGACTCGGCTACGGCCTTCGTGAGCGTGGATAATTGCATTTAGCAAATCGTTTAGGCGGTGGTTTTCAGATCTTTCCATAAATAGGAACGATTTAATAAGCATTAAAAACGGGATGGATAGTTCGATAACCTAAACGTATATACGAAGGACGCAAGAGGTTTTCAATGCTTATGGTCACTAATATCGTTCCACACTAACTGTTTTTTAGGAATTACTATAAGTTTCTTGTAAAGATTCAATTAGTAATAAATCCTGTTTAATAACCTCCCGGTGACTGGCTAATAGAGCGTAAACTTCAGGTAAGGCTTTTACCTTATCATGATCTAATACAGTATCATACGCCTCAACAGCTGCTTTATCTCCCGTTTGGCAAGATCCCAAGATGCTCTCACGATCTTTGCCTACAAACTTTGCTTTTAAATCCAGCCAGGTTTGGTGAAGTTTACCAGCTGTCGTTCCTGAATCAGAAGGTTTCTGACCGTAATGTTTGACAATTTCACCTAGTTGATCTGCGAAGGACTCACTTTCTTTATGAAAAGAGGCAAAAAGGTTTTTTAGCTCCAGATCTTCAATATCCTGGGCTGCTAATTGATAACCATGAGTTCGATCAATATTGATCTTAACCAAGTTATCCAGATCGTCGATTAATTTTTCTACTTCCGTTGCCATATACTTAAGTAAGGTTTACTGGTGAAGAAAGCGTAGTACTATTAAAAAGCGGGATGAACCCGATTTTGCTGATCAGCCTCTGAAATGGCGGTTGGTACCGGCATGATATCTTCCTGTGAGGGAAGAGTATCCGGTGTTTCTCCGATTTCATCGGGTGTAACCGATGGCGTCTGTTCTGGAATATCTGGTAAAGGAGGCGTTTCCACTGGAGCCTCTGGAACAGAATCAGGGATTTCCTCGGGAGCATGCGGCTGATCGGGAAAAGTTCCTGGAATATCTGGAGTTACTGGATCAATCTCGGGAAGCTCCGGCGTTGCGGGCACTTCGGGCATTGAACCCGGAAAAACCGCGTTAGGACGGGTGGCCGCATCTTCTTCTTTTCTGGTTTCTTTCGGATAAGCCGATTCATCACCTAGGCCTAAGTCGCCTTCGTTTTCTTCCATCGCATCCTCAAGCTCTAGCTCTTGAGCAGTTTCAGAAGGAGTATCAGGATGAATGCCAGATGATTTTTCTCCGGGCATCGGACGAGTGGGTTGTTGCGTTTCCATGGATAAGAGGTATATTAGTGATACGATCAACTAGCGAAAAGGACATGCCATTGCAATTATTCCCAAATTGGGGAAATGTAACTCCGGATCATAGCAAGGCATAAATGGAGGTATTATTCTTTTATCAAACCACTCAAAACCCTTGGAAACTATGGAAAATCAAACGTCTCAAAATCCCGAACCCACGGTAGAAAAGTTTTTAGAAGAAGTAGAAAAGAAAGAACCAGATACCAATACCGCCCAGGAAAAAGATCAGTTCAAAGAAAAAAGAGAAAACGATTCTGAGTTTCAGGAATTAGCTGAGCAGGAAGAGCAAAAAGCCCGTGAAGCCGAAAAGTTTGTCGGAAGCTGATCAATATATACCGCTAGTAGTATCAATTAAAACAGACTCGTCCCATGGGCGGGTCTGTTTTGCTTTCTTTAAAAAAATCTAATTAGAGCAGTATGAATTAAGCACAAATCTTCACTCAAAATGGTTTAACGGCTACTTCCAGATGTTTTAATGGGTTTTTATATTCAATGTATTGATAAAGAGAATGTTGTGAACTATTGAGATCTATTTATAAATTCATAAGACCTTAAGAATGGACTCAAATGCAGAGAAATTATTTATTTATTCTATCTGATTTATAGACATTGTCTAATTTTGTCAAATAGTTTGAATAACGAGTACTACGAAGGGATGGAAAAATTAGTGGATGGTATGAACAATGAAGCATTAATTCAGGAGTTAATCCCCCGGTTGGAAGCCCTTAATCCGGCTGAAGCCATTGAACTCCTGACCCAGCAATTTCCTGGTAAAGTAGTTTTCTCTACCTCATTAGGTCAGGAAGATCAGGTTATTACCGATTTTATCTATCGTAACAATCTACCCGTACGGGTATTTACCCTGGATACCGGTCGTTTATTTCAACAGACTTATGATTTACTCGACGCTACACGGGCCAAATACAATCGATCCATTGATACCTATTTCCCCAATACTCAGCGAGTAGAGAATTTGGTTCAGGAAAAAGGCTTTAACAGCTTTTACTATTCTGTTGAAAACCGGAAAGAGTGTTGTTTTATCCGAAAAATCGAGCCTTTGAAGCGGGCTTTAGCCGGGGCTGAAATCTGGATTACGGGCTTACGGGCGGAACAATCCGAAAACCGGGCCGATATGCCTATTCTGGAATGGGACAAAGGCAATCAATTAATCAAGTATAATCCTCTGATTCACTGGACTTACGACGAAGTCTTAGCGTACCTGGAAAAATATAGGGTTCCTGATAACCCCTTGCACCGTCAGGGCTTCATTAGTATTGGATGTTCCTGTTGCACGCGGGCCATCGAACCCGGTGAACATCCCCGGGCCGGTCGTTGGTGGTGGGAAGAGTCTAAAAAAGAGTGTGGATTGCATTCGGCGTAAGCCGCTTACTTAAATAGTGATGGATCTTACGGGATCTGTTTAATCTGAAATTATATTCTAATGAGTTCTTTTGGAGATAAGTCACTAATTCCGGCTTCGGCTCTCGAAAATCCAATTTTCCCCCGTGAGCTTGAAGATGAGGCCATTTACATTATGCGGGAAGTGGCCGCCCAGTTTGAGCGTCCCGCTATTCTGTTTTCAGGGGGTAAAGATTCTATTACTCTGGTTCGTTTGGCTCAAAAAGCCTTTTATCCCGGTAAGATTCCATTTCCTTTAGTTCACGTTGATACCGGTCATAATTTTCCTGAAACCATTGCTTACCGCGATTGGCTGGCCAAGGAAGTCGGAGCGGAACTAATCGTTCGTTACGTTCAGGATTCCATCAGTCAGGGTAAAGTGCAGGAGGAAACGGGTAAATACGCTTCCCGGAATGCTCTTCAAACCGTAACGCTGCTGGATGCCATCGAAGAATTTAAGTTTGACGCCTGCATCGGTGGAGCTCGTCGGGACGAAGAGAAGGCTCGGGCGAAAGAGCGGATTTTTAGTGTTCGTGATGATTTTGGCCAATGGGATGCCAAACGTCAGCGTCCCGAATTATTTGATATGCTCAATGGTCGGATCTCGGTAGGTGAAAATGTTCGGGTATTCCCAATCTCCAACTGGACTGAATTAGACGTATGGAATTATATTAAGGAAGAAGGAATTCCTTTGCCTTCCATCTACTTCTCGCATCAACGCCCCGTCTTCGAACGCGACGGTATGTTATGGGCCGATTCAGAATTCATTAATAAGGATACGGATGAGATTCCCTATGAAGCAACGGTTCGTTTCCGGACGGTAGGCGATATGACCTGTACGGCAGCGGTTCTTTCGGAAGCCACCGAACTCGATGATATTATTGGAGAAATTCTGTCGGCTGAAATTTCCGAACGCGGAGCCCGGATGGACGATAAACGTTCCGAAGCAGCAATGGAGAAACGTAAACAGCAGGGCTATTTTTAATCCCTTCCTATATATATAAGATGTGGTTGCATTTTCAGCTAGCCTGAGAATGCCGAATCTGGCGGGAAAATCAACTTCCGCAATTCTTAATCCTTACTATGGACATTTTACGAATAGCTACTGCGGGCTCGGTCGATGATGGCAAAAGCACATTGATTGGCCGCTTATTATACGAAACCCAATCCATTACTCGCGACAAACTGGAAGCACTCGAAGCCGCCAGCAAACGTAAGGGGTTAGACTTTCTTGACTTATCTTTATTAACGGATGGGTTAATTGCCGAGCGTGAGCAGGGTATTACCATTGATGTAGCACATATTTACTTCAGTACGCCTACCCGCAAGTATATTATCGCTGATACGCCTGGTCACTTTGAATACACGCGTAACATGGTGACGGGTGCTTCAAACGCGAAAGTATCATTGATTTTAGTGGATGCTCGTCACGGAGTAGTGGAGCAAACGTTCCGTCACTTCTTCATTTCTTCCATGCTACGCATACCTAAAGTAATCGTCTGCGTGAATAAAATGGATTTAGTAGGATACAGCGAAGAGCGATTCCAGCAAATCAAACAGGAGTTTCAGGACATCGCAACGAAAATACAGTTCTCCGGTCAGGAAATCGAGTTCGTACCCATCTCTTCCTTATATGGAGTAAACATTACCAAAAAATCCGATGAGATCGGCTGGTATTCGGGAGCTTCCTTATTAGAGACGCTGGAAAGGTTCGATGATCAGATCAAAGCGGATTCAAGCCATGCCGCTCGTTTTCCGGTTCAATACGTCGTTCGTCCTAAAACGGAAGAGTATCACGATTATCGCGGATATGCCGGACGAGTAGCTAGTGGAACCTTTAGCGTAGGAGATGAAATCGTGGTATTACCTACGGGGCAACGCTCTAAGATTTCATCCATTGAGAAATTTGACCAATCCTTACAACAGGTTCACGCCCGCGAATCAGTAGTAATTAGTCTGGAAACCGACGTAGACGTATCGCGAGGAAACATGTTAGTAAAGGCGGGGGAAGAACCTGCTCAGCTGCGTGAGATTTCTGCTCAGGTATGCTGGCTGGATTACCAGGCCCTAACGCCGGGTAAAACCTTACTGCTCCAGCATGGCATTAACGATACCAAAGCAAAGGTGTTGGCCTTAGATGAACTTGTTAATGTTCAAACGCTGGAAAGAAGTGAAAATCCAGCTCAGCTTAAGCTTAATGAAATTGGTGGAATTCGCCTGAAGATAGCTAAACCTATTTTCGCGGATACTTATCAGGAAAATCCATCCAACGGAGCCTTCATATTAATAGATGAATTCTCACACGCAACCGTCGGCGTTGGATTTATGAATTAACTAAATGTCTATTCCGCACTCTAATACTTTTGGTTGGTTACTATTAACTAGTGGTTAAAGTGTTTAGTGAATATGGGAAAAGCCCGAAACTGCTGGTTTCGGGCTTTTTTATACACTTTTATGAAGTCATCCACGATTTCGACAAGGCTTTCCGCGATTTCGCCATTCTTCCGATCGTCTCAATCTATGACATTTGTATCATCAATTTTGATACTACTCAAACATAAATAGATATGGAAACGCAAGTAATAGGTCTGCATCACGTTACGGCAATTGCAGGAGACGCCAAACGGAATTATGATTTTTATACCAAAGTACTGGGAATGCGGTTTGTGAAGAAAACCGTAAACTTCGACGATCCTCAAACGTATCATTTCTATTATGGTAACTACCAGGCTGAGCCCGGAACAATCTGGACCTTCTTCCCCTGGGGTAAAGCCGTACCTCAAGGAAGAAGAGGAACGGGTCAGGCAACGGAAGTTGGGTTCTCTGTTCCTGAAGGAAGTCTAGACTTCTGGCTGAAACGCCTTGATCAGCATGGAGTGATCTATAATAAACCTGCAAACAAGTTTGGTGAAGAGTATTTGACTGTATTAGATCCCGATGGATTGAAACTGGAATTAACAGTAACCTCTCAAAAGGATAACCGCGAAGCTAACACCACCGAGGATATTAAGGCCGAACACGGTATCAAAGGGTTTTCAGGGGTAACCTTAACATTAAACTCTATTCAGGCTACGGCTGAAATCTTAACGGACTTGTTGGATTACAAATTGGAAATGGAACATGTGAACCGTTACCGCTTTGTGAATCCTAATAGTGAAACCGCAAGTGTAATCGATTTAGTGGAAGTTCCCGGCGAACGCCGAGGTCATGTAGCCGGCGGAAGTGTGCACCACGTAGCCTTCCGTGTGAAAGATGATGCGGCTCAATTAGCCTTGAGAGAGAAGATTGAAAGCAAAGGCCTGAACATTACACCTCAGATTGATCGGCAATACTTCCATAGTCTTTATTTCCGCGAACCAGGTGGTGTATTGTTCGAGATCGCAACCGATAATCCAGGTTTCACCGTAGATGAACCGTTGGAAACTTTGGGAAAAAGCTTAAAGTTACCTCCCCAGTACGAGCAACATCGTTCTGAAATCGAATCAGTGCTAGTGAAGTTATAAACATATGAATAGTAAGGAAAGAGGTTCCAGAGTAAATCCTGGGACCTCTTTCCTTATATATAATAACTTAATGACCGACTATCCCAAATAAAAGACAGGTAGTTGCAAGAAAGACGAAAGTAAGATAAGAGCGAATAGAAAAGGGCAAAAGTTAATAACTATTAGAATTAGGAAAAGGTTTTGGGGGTGGATTAGGGTGGTATTGGGTGCTGAGAAAAAAACTTTGGTTGATTTTTAATTGATTATGAGGCAGTTAGGGGTGGTGTATAAATTATTTTAGGTGGAGGACTTGACAAGAGGGGGGTAGTGGGTGCATCTTTGCACTCCCAAACGACGGGGAAAGGGTTCAAGCGGGAGCGGTGCTTAGCTTTAACTTCTTGATTTAGAGCAGATTGCAAGTGGTGTGGTTAGGAAAGAGGCGGCTGAGTTGAGGTTTTTAAAGTTTTAAAATAAATTTTAAAAAAGTCTTGACAAGGGGATTAGAAATGACTTACCTTTGCACTCCGATTTGAAAACAAAGTCAAACGGGAAACAGTACGAAGTAACGAGTAGAGTAAGTGAGTAAAAAAGAAAGAAGCTTTAAACGAAGAGCTTTTTAGTTTGGAGGGAAGGAAGAAGGGAGCAGGTGACAAGGAGGGGTTGGAAAGTGAAGAAAAGAAGAAAAAATTATTTTCAACTTTTTCTTGACAAGAGCGATTAGAAGTTGTAGCTTTGCACTCCGATTCTGAAACAAGAAACGAGATAAGTAGAAGAGAGTGAGA
>CAJYHS010000175.1 GCA_913774715.1 uncultured Siphonobacter sp.
CAGTTTGACGCGGCTTATCTGCAAGGCATCAAACGCCATCTGGATCAGACCGGTCTGGATCGGGTATACGCCTGGGGACATCCCGACGGCCTCGAAGGCGGCAAAAACGAACAGGCTTTTGAGGAAATGATCGAACACATTGAATATGCCAGTCAGATTGGGGCTCCGGTAATGCGGGTGGTAGGCAGCAGTTTGATGTTCCGATTTGAGCCGCACGAGCCGCAGCTGGAAAAGCTTACCCGGATGTTCAGTGATGCAACGAAAGTGGCTGAACAATACGGGGTAAAGCTGGCCGTTGAAAATCACATTGATTACAATTCCGACGAAATTCTTCAGTTAATCAAAGGCGTTAACTCTCTGTATTTCGGAGTAAACTTTGATTCTGGAAATTTCCTGCGAGTGCTGGACGATCCCATTGAGGCCATGGAAAAGCTGGCTCCTTACGTGCTGGCTACCCACATTAAAGACCTGAAACCAGTAAAAGGAGTGCCCGTCAATGAGTGGTATTTTTTCTCTTGTGTGCCTACGGGCGAGGGGTTAATTCCCAATGAAAAATTAGCCGAAATCTTACATCGTCATGATTACCAGGGTTTTTTAGCCGTAGAGGTTGATTTTCTGCATCCCGACTACACCGATCAGGAAGAGGAAGTAGTTAAGCAAAGTATTCAGGCCTTACGTAACTTAACCCAAAATTTGTAATTCATGACGAAAGAACTCAACGTAGGCATTGTCGGTACCAAGTTCATGGGAAAAGCTCATAGCAATGCCTGGAAAAAAGCTCCTTTATTTTTTGATACCCCCGCCAAACCCGTTCTGAAAGTCGCCTGTGGTCGGCATGAAGCCTCCCTGAAAAGCTTTGCCGAACAATGGGGCTGGCAGGAAACCGAAACCGACTGGAAAAAACTCGTCAGCCGCCCGGATATTGATATCATTGACATTGCTCTACCGCAGCAATTGCATTACGAAGTAGCTCTGGCCGCCGCCCGTGAAGGCAAACATATTTTTTGCGAGAAACCGCTGGCGATGAACAGTCGGCAGGCGGAAGAAATGCTCAAAGTCTGTGAAGAAAATAAGGTCGTTCATTACCTCAATCATAATTACCGCCGTACGCCAGCCGTGGCCCTGGCCAAACGCATGATTGAAGACGGAAAAATCGGTCGCATTTTTCACTGGCGGTGTGCGTATCAGCAGGACTGGATCGTCGATCCCGCGTTTCCGCTGACCTGGCAACTACGTCAGGAAACGGCTCAGGCGGGACCCCAGTGGGATTTAAACTCACACGCCGTTGATCTGGCTCATTTTCTCATTGGCGAGGTGGCAACGGTATCAGCCCTGACCAGTCATTTCATTACCGAACGACCGCTGGCCGATGAAACCACGTCCGGGAACCTGAAGGCCGAATCGAGCGGAACGGAAAAAGGAAAAGTCACCGTTGAAGATGCCGCCTTAATGATGGTTCAGTTTGAAAACGGTGCTATTGGCTCGTTTGAAGCCACTCGTTTTGCCACGGGTAAAAAGAACGGATTAACCTTCGAGATCTACGGCAGTAAAGGCAGCCTGCTGTTTGATCTGGAGCGAATGAACGAACTCCGGTATTACGACAATGAGGAAGCGGGTGATCTGAAGGGTTTTCGTACGATTCTGGCTACGGAAAGTTCGCATCCCTACATGGAGCACTGGTGGCCCGCCGGGCATATCATTGGTTACGAGCATTCGTTCGTACACGCGGTTGCTGATTTCGTTACGGCAATTGCCGAACAGAAAAGCATCGAACCCAACTTTGCTGACGGTCTGAAAATTATCAAAGTGCTGGAAGCGGGCTTACAATCAGCGAATCAAAAGCAACAGGTTAGTTTATAAAAAGCAGCGTTTAGAACGGTCTGTTGATTAGTAACTTCCCTGAAAGAATAGAATTGTATTGAATCAAATGGATGCGTTTTCGGGTGACAGGCTCTGGCCTTCACCCGAAAAGGTTCAGGAACGCTTGTATCCTCATCAAAAAAGCATAATCAATAGTAACCATTTCTAAACCTATTTTTATGAACCTCAAAGAACAGTTTGAAAAAGATGGCTTTGTCATCGTCGACGTACTCACTCCCGAAGAAATTGATACGTTCCGGGAGTTAATGGATAGCCTGATTAGTCCCAAAATCCAGTCTACCGATACTGAAAAACGGAGTTCTTCCTTTCAGCATTTGGGCGATGAAATCAAGGACTTTGGGAAGGAAGCCCGGCAGTATTACTTCCACCTGCTAACCAAACCCGGCACGGAACCCATTCATCATGCCTTCCATCATCCCGTCATTCTCAAAACAGTAGAGGAATTACTCGGGCCAAATCTGATCGTTAACAATGCCTCGATACTGGCCGCCAACGAAGGCACGGCCTATTCGCTGGGCTGGCATCGGGACATTATCCAGATCCCACAACCCGAAATCGAAGACTGGTTATTTTCGCCGGAACGTTTTCATAACAGTGTTCAGATTAACCTGCCGCTGGTGGATGAAAATTCATTGTGGGTCGTGCCGGGCAGCCACAATCGGGCAAATACCCCGGAAGAAAACGAGGCTTTTCGGGGATCCAAACATTATGCTCCCGTCGGCGTAGAAATGCCGGGCGGTATCCCCGTTCCTTTAAAGGCAGGCCAGGCCGTTTTGTATAACAATAACTTGATTCACAGGGGCTTTACCGAGAAAATGAAAGTACCTCGCCGAACGCTTCACATGGGCTATCACAGTGCGAGTTACCCTCCAACCTGGCATTTTTATCTGCTTAATTCTGATTTACTTACGCCCCAGTATCTGGAAACGCTGAGTCCAACCATGCGAAAAATGATGGAAGAATATCTGGAATGCCGCCGCGAGTATCCAGACATGAGCCAGACCTGGACGCGGGCGTATAACTTTCCCGAAGAATCCCGAGTTTAATTACCTGAAATCGTTATCCGTTCTCCAATGAATTTACCTCTGATCCGCACCTTCCTTCTTGGTTTTCTGGGGATTATGCTCAGTATTACGCCCTCACATGCTCAGCGAAAACCAGCTTCTATTTACGCCAAAGACAATCTGGTCGCCTGGTGCATCGTCCCTTTCGACACCAAAAACCGGGGGCCAGTCGAGCGGGCCGAAATGCTGAATAAACTAGGCATTACCCGACTGGCTTACGACTGGCGGGAAAAACACATTCCTACGTTTGATGAAGAAATAGAAGCCTGCCGCAGTCATCACATTAAGCTGGAAGCGTTCTGGATGTACTCTGGACCCAATCCGGAACAGGATCAGGGGTTACAGGCGGTGCTGGATGTTTTGAAACGTAAAAAGGTCAAAACCCAGATCTGGTTAATGATTGGCGGCATTAAGAACATGAATGAAATGTCGCAGGAGGAAAAAATCAAAGCCGTGGCTCGTCCGGTGCAATACGTAGTGGAACGAGCCGCTGCTTTGGGCTGTACCGTCGGTTTGTACAATCACGGAGGGTGGTTTGGAGAACCCGAAAATCAGTTGGCCGTGATTGATTACCTGAAGAAACCCAACCTCGGCATGGTTTACAACTTTCACCACGCTGAAGAGCACATCGAGCGATTTTCGCAGTTTTTTCCAAAAATCCTTCCGCACTTGCTAGCTCT
>CAJYHS010000176.1 GCA_913774715.1 uncultured Siphonobacter sp.
GTCCTACGGAAATGTATTGAATAGGAACGTTTAATTCGGATTCTAAAAATTGGATGTACTCCTGTAGTTCCGATGGTAATTCCTCCTTGGATGTAGCGGTGCTAATGTCCTGATGCCATCCTCTGCATTCTTTCAATACGGGCGTAAGCGGAACGGAGCCAATTTCGAAGGGTAAATACGCTAGCGTTTCGCCATTAGACTGATAATGAGTGCATACGTAAATCGTATCAAAACTACTCAGGACATCGGCTTTCGTCATGATTAATTGCGTTACCCCGTTGAGACGAATGGTGTATTTCAATGCCGGAAGATCAAGCCAGCCCGTCCGGCGGGGGCGACCACTTACCGCACCAAATTCTCTTCCTTTCTGCCGTAACTCTTCCTCTAATTCCCCCGTAAGCTCCGTTGGAAAAGGACCGCTACCTACGCGGGTACTGTATGCTTTAAAGATTCCTATTACTTCGCCAATCTGACTCGGAGCCACGCCCAGACCCGTGCAGGCACCGGCCGTGGTCGTGGTTGATGAGGTAACGAACGGGTAAGTACCAAAGTCCACATCGAGGAGAGAGCCCTGAGCTCCTTCGGCGAGAACCTTTTTCCCCTGACTCAGATAATCGTTCATCACCTGCTCAGCATCCACCAGAGGGAATTGACGCAAGAGGTCCAGAGCTTCAAAAAATGGAGATTCGTAAGAAGCGACATCTACCTGCTGACCATACAGTGATTCCAGCAAAAATAAATGCTTTTTAACCAGATTCTGGTAACGTTCTTTAAAGTCAGGTAAAGTAATGTCGCCTACCCGAAGTCCATTGCGACCCGTTTTGTCCATATAAGCCGGGCCAATTCCTTTCAGGGTTGAACCAATCTTCTCACTTCCTAACTTTTGTTCTGAAGCTGCGTCCAGCAAGCGGTGCGTGGGTAAAATCAGATGGGCTCTCTTGGCGATCATCAGATTTTTCTTCGCTAACAAATCGTGTCCTGCCTCTTTTAATTTATCTAATTCTCCTTTCAGACCAATGGGATCAATCACGACGCCATTGCCAATCAGATTCTGGGTGTTTTCAATAAAAATACCCGAAGGAATGGTGTTCAAAACAAACTTTTTGCCTTCAAACTCCAACGTATGCCCCGCATTAGGACCGCCCTGAAAACGGGCAATTAATTGATAGCCAGGACTAAGTACGTCAACGAGTTTTCCCTTGCCTTCATCTCCCCATTGGAGACCAAGCAGAACATCAACAGCCATAATAGTTAATTCGATTTTATGAATGGAAATAGCAGCAGAAGATATTACCCTTGCCTTGATGGGGGACAAAGTTGGGCGGTAGAGAAGGGGCGGCAATTGCCAAATGGCAAATAATGGTTTAACGAATACTTTTTCTGATCCGGCTCAGAGAGGAAGGGGTGATGCCCAGATAAGAGGCCAGCATACTTAAAGGTACCCGATTAGAAAGGCCCGGATAATGTTCGAGGAAATGTAAGTAACGCGTTTGTGCGTCCTGAACGAGCATGTTACTGGTGTAGCGTAGCTTGTTCTCCAGAACGTAGGAAGTGATTTTGAAAAATATATCATGCCAGCCGGGAATGCTGTTGGAAAGTTCCGTGAAGTCTTCTTTCGAAAATGCTAATACCTGACAGTCCGTGACGGCTTCAATGTACTCGGCAGACGGAAGTTCGTCCCGAAAACTATTCATGTCCACGACGAAACGATTCTCGTAGACAAAATATCGGGTAAACCCATCTCCGGTTTTGTCATAGTAACAAATCCTAAAAACGCCGTCGGTTACGTAGCCAATTTCCCGGGAAATTTTCCCCGCCTCTGAGAAGTAAGCTCCCTTTGGAATAGCCTTCCATCGGGCTTTCGATAGAATCAGTTCGCGTTGCGTTACATCCAGATAACCGAATTGAAGTAAATAGGTAATGAGCTCTTGCATGATCCAAAATTAGAAGATAAGAGTCATAAAATGATAAGGGAAAGAACACGTAGGCAGCTTAAGAATCAGGCAATAGCTGTTTAATGAGCTGTAATACAAAGAGTTGTTGAATTTGGGAACGGGTTGTGTCCAGGTGCGATTCGCTTATGGATATAACCCGTTCCGTAACTTATTTTAGTTTAGCAGATCGGTCATTTCTCTTCTTCGAGCCTTTCTGTTCGTTCGGATAACGATGAACATTTGCAGCATTACCGAAAGCATAATCAGGCCTAAACCCGTGTAAAAGGCCGGACTCAACTCGCGGTCTTCCTTATACATCAGAATGGCTAGAATGATGGTATAGACGGGCTCGAGATTTAAACTTAAGTTCACCGTAAACGCCGATAGTTGCCGTAATACCTGAGTTTGAAGCAGGTATAATATAACCGTACAGAAAACAACCAAAATCATTAAATAGCCGAAGTCCTGAAGGCTGGGTAGCAGCGTGAGGCTTGGAAATAGATAGCAGTAAATAACCAGAACGGGAATGAGTGTAATAGCTCCTCCCAGCATGGAATAAACCAATACCGTTTCGCTCGGGTATTTTTGAGCCAGTCGTTCATTATTGATCGTAAACAGTGAGCTAAACAAGGAAGAAATAATACCCAGAAAAATCCCCAAGCGATACTGCGTATCGAAGCTGAAAATCAGAATAATGCCCGCTAAGGTTAACAAGCTCAGACTTAGCTCTGACCAGGAGAATTTCTGTTTGTTAATCATTGGAGCCATAAAGGCCGTAAAAAATCCAGTCAGTGAAAAACAGACGACCCCTACTGAAATATTAGCGTATTTAATGCTGCCGTAGAAGAAAATCCAGTGCATGCCAATGAAAAAACCGGCCAGGGCGAAAGGCATGGCTTTCCGAAGCGGAAGGGCCTGAAGTTTTTTCGTGATGGAGAGGATTATTAGCAGGAACAATCCCGCTAGGGCGATTCGGTACCAGGCCAGTAATCCTTCATTCAAAGTAATTAATTTACCAAAAATGCCCGTGAACCCGGCCAGGATGACAGAAATATGGAGCTTGATGAAAGCCTTTTTCATAAGATATTCATTCAATACTGTTAAACACAAGAACAGGCTAATGCGATGAATGCATGGCCCTAGCAAAGAGATGTCGAACAGACATCGGGCTTAACAAGCTGAATGAATGAGAAAAGACACTGCAGATCATTCGCCCGGAAAAGCGAAAGATGAATAGTGGTAATAAATCCAGTTGCTAAGCTTTAGGCAACTGGGGGCGAAATAAGGGAAGCGTGGAGACGAGGATTCATAAGTACCTGGATTTAGGGCGGCAAGATAAGGAATTTAGCTACAAAATCTGAACCTATAATAAAACAGATATAACCGTCAGGCTCCAATGAGTGAGGCCATTTTCGTATCAGGACGGGCTAAAGCTGGTTTTCTGGCTGAAGTGGAGGCAGTAACCTTTTAAACGCAATAAGCTGCATGGAGGTAAATACGATTAATGTCTTGCTGAAGAAGCTGGCATGCATTACCGGGTTATCAGAGATAAAATTTCCTCCCTAATGAAGATAAATGAACATTAAAAGGCAGTTAGTAATCCAGTGGGTTGGTGTTTTTGTGTTAATTTAAATGAATGCTTTTCCTGAATTCCAGAGGTTTCATACCGGTTTGTTTCTTGAATAGCCGGGCGAAGTAGGAAGTGTTTTCAAAGCCCAGATCATAAGCAGTTTCGGCTACGCCCTGATCGGCGGTCTTGAGCAGGTTTTTCGCTTCAGAAATCAGGGAAAGGTGAATGAGTTCCAGGGCTGTCTTACCCGTTTCCTTATCGAACCGCTGGGAATACATAAGGATGGAGGCAATAGGAGTCAACTTTTCCCACCGTTCGGCCCGTTTCCTGCTGGAGGTGAGCTTCTCGCATTTATTCGAAAGG
>CAJYHS010000177.1 GCA_913774715.1 uncultured Siphonobacter sp.
AAGAAACCATTATCTGAGAAAAGGGCCACTGTTGACCTGTCTTTGGGCAGCTGGTCTTTTCGAAGGGCTTCCGCTGATTTTACTGGTCCACTCTCTCAAAACCAGAAATTACTCTACCGGGCCATCATTGGCTATGACCGTTCGAAGAGCTTTCGGGATTATCAGGATAAGGAAAATATCTTCCTCGCTCCCTCATTGACGTATCTGATTAACAACCGTAGCTCGCTTAATCTGGAGTTGAATTATGCCTATCAGAAGGCCGTTCAGCAATATGACAATGGAAGCTACATTTACACCCGCCCAGACGGAAGCTTTGATTTCAATTATTACCCTAATCACCTGACCATTCAAAGCCCAACCGATTACGGCCGCACGCATAATGCTTCGGCTACGCTTACTTTCAATCATCAATTTAATGACCGTTTGAAGTTAACGGTAGTTGAACGGGCCGTTAGAAACGTACTGGATTATACGGATCATATACCGGTGGGTAGAATTCGTAATGACTCCATCAGTCGTGGTTATCAGGATTGGGAAACGGATCGTTTTAGTCTTCAAACGACTGCTTTCGCGAGTTACAGTACAAAAACGGGAAAACTGGGTCACCAGATTATCATCGGAACTGATTATAACCGTTACGGCTGGACCAAGAATGATTACCAGTACAAGACTTCCACCCGCATTTCTATCTTCCATCCCGATTACTCGGGCAGTGTACCAGACGCTTCCGTACCCGCTGATGAATCCGATGATAATAAACGAATTACCAATCTGATTGGTGCTTACCTTCAGGATCAGATCAGTATAGGTGATCAAGTGAAGGTATTACTTTCGTTACGCTACGATTCATACAACGGCAAAGAGACGCCTTTATCCGATCGGGATAATAAGCAGGGCGACGCTTTACAGGCTTCGGGCTGGATTCCCAGGCTTGGACTAGTCTACTTACCCGCCAAAAACGTGTCGATTTATGGTACATTTCTCAAGTCTTTTAATCCCCAAACATCAAATAATGTGCTGGCTGGAGGTCCATTTCCTACCCGACAGGCCACTCAATTGGAGGTGGGTTCCAAAACTGATTTGCTAAGTGAGCGTTTATCCGCGATGATTTCGCTCTATCAAATCAACTATGCAAATATCCTGACGGCGGCTCCCACCGAAGAAAATTCGCATCGCCAGGCCGCCATTGACGGCACCCGTAGTCGCGGAGCTGAGTTTTCGCTTACCGGGCATCTGGGTAATCTGAGTTTAATTTCGGGGTACGCTTTCAACGAACACGTGTTGGTAAGTACGAGTAACTACGGCAAAAAGGGAGATCGTTTCGCGAATGCTCCTAAACATCAGGTTAATTTCTGGGGTAAATACACCGTAACTTCTCAGATACTTAAAGGACTCGGTCTTGCCGCGGGAGTACGTTATGTCAGCAATCAGGTAGGTCTTTTGAGTAATCAGAATTTTATATTTCCTGCCTACACGGTTTTGGATGCGGCTCTTTCATATCAGAGCAGTCGTTATCTGATTCAGTTGAATGCTTATAACCTTACCAATCAGCACTATTTCACAGGTAGTCGCTCCGGTACTACCACTGCTGGCCTGGGTGATCCTCTGAATTTTCGAGTCGGTATCAGCTATCAACTCTGGTAATGTACAAATCTTCAGGCTTCCGATGAAAGCTTGGGTTATTACACAATGAATAGGTCATCCCTTACGAATGCTATGAATAAAGGAAAGCTTACTCGGGTCATGTTCAGGATACACAGCTGGCTGGGGCTTATTACGGGTATATTTTTACTTTTATTGGGACTCAGTGGTTCTGTTTTAGTCTTCCGCCATGAGCTCGATCACTATTTCAATCAGGACTTACTGGAAGTAACGCCCCACGGAAACGCGATTTCTCCGGCTATCCTTTCCAATTGTTACCATACCATCATTCAGCGATATGGAAACCTTGACGGCATTGCCTGGCTCAATCCTGACGCGGGTCCGACGGAAGCGTATAATTTCAGAATTTACTACAATGATGCCCGATTGTTTACCTATGATCTGGCTCTCATTACCTTCGATCCCTATACCGGTGCCATTCTACGCGAAGGTCCCTGCTCGGACTTCACCCCTAGTTTTATCGAATGGCTTCTGCAATTTCACTTTAGTTTTCAACTGGGTATTCCCGGAGCAGCTTTAACGGCGGCATTTGGATTAACGATGCTGTTATCATTAGTAACGGGATTGGTAGTATATCGCAAAATGATTGGAAGAGTGCTGACGTTTCGCATCAAGCTTAACCGTAAAAACTGGCGAACGCTTAGCTCCGATTTACACCGAATCATTGGGGTTTGGGCTCTTTTACTAAACGCTGTCATTTTCTTCACGGGCTTTTGGATGAATCTGTTCGCCTTTCAGTCAAAAAGCTGGCAGGGCGAAACGGTTGCGACGAAACCCAATACGCTGATGAAAGCTTCTCCAGATGATCTGTTCAAGCAGGCCCTGCAAGCTTTTCCTGGCCTTGACCCCACGTATGTGTACCTGCCTACTCAGCCTAGCCGAAAATTTGAAGTCAGAGGGTATACAGGGAGCCAGTGGAAGGTCTGGGGAGCCGGGAATTCCGTCAAAATCGACCAGCAAAATGGAAAGATAACACAGTTGGTTCGACTGGAAGACAAGTCGCTGGGAGAACGCGTTGAGTCTACCTTTTTGCCTTTACACATAGGCAATTACGGGGGCTTACCTATTAAAATTCTCTACGTAATCATCGGATTAACGCCAGGATTACTCTCTTTGACTGGATTCCTGCTGTGGTGGAGACGAGTTAGAAAATCCAGCAACGTTCAAGTCGTCACCCCTGCCAAGCCTCGTCCCGTGCTTCGAAAGTAGTCTTTGAAACCTGAAGCACATTCTGAACCGAATTTATCTTGTAAACCATGAGTCCATTTTACAAATCCATTAGCGTCATTTTCCTTACGGGCTTATTGCTGGTAAGGTCGTTATTGGTACCTGCGATACTCATGGACTTTCAGCTTCGTAAGGATTACATCATCACCCATCTTTGCGAAAATCGAACACATCCGGAGCTGCATTGTGACGGGAGGTGTTACCTAGCTAAAAAACTCAAATCTGCTCAGGAATCGAAAGAACATGAAGCGAGTCAGCGTTTGCTTACCCAGCTACTCGAAATGCCCGATCAGGTAAGTTCCTGGCAATTTACTTTCGATCCGCTGTTTTGTGAAGAACGTTTATCCAGGTTTCCTATTCCTTACCACCGCTTCTTTCCTATGGTTGAGAAGCTCCGCCTTTTTCGTCCGCCCCAATAAAGTGATCCTTTTTTAGATCATGTCGATCTTCCTAGCTTTCTTACGTGTATACAGGTGAGTTAGGTAATAAGCGATTTGATCTCCTCAAGAAAGAACCCATTATTCTTACTTGTTAATCCTTTAGATCATCTCTGAGGGACTGACCGTGTATTGCTATTATCTTAATCCATATTTACCATGAAACTTACCTTTTTTTGGACGCTCCTCACCGGGTGCCTGTTGCTGATTGCCTGTTCTGAAAAAAAGAACCCTTTGAAGGAGGAAGTCATGAGCATTCATGACAGTATTATGCCTCATATGGGTGAAATCATGAGTCTGCAGGATACGCTAACGCAGGAACTGACCCAAACAGATCAATTGCTTCCCAAAAATCCTGCCGATACCACCTTGATGAATCGTCGAAAACAGCTGCAAGAATTAATAGCTAATCTGAAAGAAGCGGATGAGGCTATGATGCACTGGATGCACCAGTACAAAGCAGATACCTTATCCCAGCTTGATGAACAGCAGGCCGAATTGTATTTACAAAATCAGAAACAATCCATCGAACGGGTACGAGATCACATGCAACAAAGTATTGAAAAAGCACAATCTTTCAAGCCATGAAAAAACTCCTTTGCATGTCATTGATGGGTCTGGTCATGGCTTGTCAATCGGAAGAAACCAGATTACCTATTTTAGGTACGCCTCAAGTGGTTGCAATTAATGGTAAACAAACGCAGCAATTTCCAACCATTCCCGATTTTAGCTTCATTAATCAAAATGGAGATACGTTAAGGCGGCTTGACCTGAAGGGGAAAATCTACGTGACAGACTTTTTCTTTACGACCTGCCCTACGATTTGTCCCATCATGAAACGGAATCTCTTGAAGGTGTACAAAGCCACGGATGTACAGTTGCTTTCGCACACCATTGACCCCGTTCATGACACGCCTGCCGTTTTGAAACGTTACGCTACTGATCTGGGGATTAAAGATACCCGCTGGCAGTTTGTTACGGGTGATCGGAAGAAGATTTACGAAATCGGCGAGAAGCATTACCTGATTACGGCCCAGCAGGATTCTACGCAACCCGGTGGATACATTCACAGTGGTCACTTTGTACTGGTAGATCCCAATGGACACGTGCGGGGCTTGTTTGATGGAACTACTGACGAGGGTACCCAGCAGACCATCGAAGCCATTGCTTTACTTCAAAAGGAATTTCCTGATTAATTAGAGATTTGAATGACTAAGGCCTGTTCTTGCTGGAAATGAACCCAGCAAGAACAGGCCTTGACTTGAGCGTATCTAAATATTCTCAGAGAAACATACGGGTTACTTCTCTTCTCTGATTAAAATTCCCTTCTCGACACTTTCATCGAGTACTTGTTCCGCAAAAGCCCAGAGTACCGACGAACCTTCCTTAATGGCACTTTTCTTTTTATGAACCTGAGCATATTTTATTCCAAACTCTTTCCAGGTTCCACCCTCATTTGAGCTGTTCTGAAGTAAGGGTTCGAGCCGATCCATCGCTCTGGCAAACTTCGACTCGCTGGTTTCTCCGGCTTCAAATTCATCCCAGATTTCCAGTAATTCGCGAGCCTGCGGCTCGGGTAGCATCCCAAAAATTCTCACTGCCGCCAGACGTTCTTCATCCGTGTTAGTGTGATTTTTCTGCGTATCATAAATAAACGTATCTCCCGCATCAATCTCTACCAAATCGTGGATTAACACCATTTTAATTACTTTAAGAAGATCAATTTTTCGTTCGAATGACCAGCCAGGATAACCGCCATGACCGCCAGATGCCAGCTGTGTTCGGCATCGTTCTCGTTGCGATCACTGTTGATGAGTTTCGTTCTTCTCTGGATGTATTTGAGTTTGTCAATTTCCTTAATGAACTCAATTTGCTTCAATACCTCGGTTAAATCCATATGTCAAGCCGTTGTGCTTAGTACAGAAAATGCAGAGAGGCCGTTTTTTGAATTCTTTGCCTCTTTACACAAGCAAATATCTGTAATCCTGATTCAACCTGAAACCTTTGCTCTTGAAAATAGTCCAGCCCCTAATAACTCCATTGCAGTAAAACCCTAGTTCAGCCTCTATCCCTTCTACTGAATTTCTGAACGCATTGAAGTGTCTGCCACTAGTTACCTGACTTTTATTCAACCACCAGTATCGCCGGACCAAATTCTTCAAAGTGAATAGCCTCAGCGGTTACTCCCTGAGATAGCAGGTAATCGATGTGTTTTTTAATAAAGACGGCCGGGCCACAAATGTAGTAATCAGCCTGAGGATCAATAGCCTCCTTTACTTTACTCAGGTCTACATATCCTTCGTAGTAAAATGCCTGGGTATCGCTTCCCAGGGTATCGTAAAACGTATGAACGGACATCCGACGGTGGCGACTACTGAGTTCTATTACTGCATCTTTAAAGGCGTGCACTTCATATCCTCGACACCCATGAATCCACGTAACCGCCTGGTCTTTTCCTACCTGAATGAGGTATTCGAGCATGCTCATAAAAGGAGTTAATCCCACTCCTCCACTAATGAAAACAAGGGGTGTGTTTTTCGTTAAATCCAGGGTAAAGTCGCCCGCTGGTGGAGCTACTTCCAACACATCTCCCTCCTTCACCTGGTTATGCAGGAGATTACTGACAAAGCCCGCTGGTCGCTCAGAATTACCCTGCTCTTTTTTCACCGAAATGCGGTAGTACTTACCATTGGGAGCACAGGAAATGCTGTATTGCCGAGGTTGAAGCACCTGTAATTCCGGGACAAACAAACGAACCGTGATATACTGTCCCGGTAGGAAATCAGCTACTTTCCCTCCATCGGAGGGATATAAATAAAAGGAAGTAATCTCCTGCGATTCAACGACTTTCTTTTGAACTATGAACGGTCGCCAGCTACTCCAGCCCCCTTCTTTTGCTACACTATGACTATACAGTCTGGCTTCAGCATTAATCATGATTGCAGCTAGCTGATGATACGCCACCGACCAGGCTTCCAGTAACTCGGGACTCGCTGCCTCGCCCAGTACTTCACCAATGGAAGCTAATAAGTGTTTCCCTACAATGGCATATTGCTCGGGCCGGATGTCCAGACTGACGTGCTTGTGAGCAATGCGATTAATGGCCTGAGCCAATACCTCCGGATGGTCAATGTATTCGGCATAGGCCAGCACTGCCATCGCTAACGCCGTCGGCTGTGCTCCGGTATGCTGATTGGCACTGTTAAACACATTTTTTAGCTCAGGATTATGCGTGATCATCCGATTATAGAAGTAGGTAGTTAAGGCCACTCCATGTTCTCTCAAAACAGGAACCGTCGACCGGATTAACGCTTTTTGATCATTTGTCATGATATAACAGATATTAATACCTTTTTATCCTTTATTGGTTTTGCAAACATATCACTGATTTTTATAAAGGACAAAAATATCTTTTATTAGTTTTGTCCTGACAGACGCTTTGCTATGGCCATTTTTTCTAAAACCTGTGAGTACGCAATTCGGGCCGTGTTTTACATCGCTCATACATCCAACAAGGGACATAAAACCGGGATCAAGGATATTGCTGCCGGAATTGACTCACCCGAATTATACCTTGCCAAAATCCTTCAGAATTTGAGCAAACAGGGCATTATTAGCTCGTCCAAAGGACCTAATGGCGGTTTTTACATTCAGGAATCTTCCTTAACCAAACCTCTGAGTGATATTGTGGAAGCGGTAGATGGAAACGGTTTGTTTTACGGATGTGCCCTGGGACTGAGTCAATGTTCGGAGGTAAATCCCTGTCCATTGCATCATCAGTTCAAATCCATTAGGGATCAAATCCATCAGGTTTTACGCCAGACTACCATTGGCGAGTTCAATGAAGAATTGATCAATGGCTTATTTTCACTTAAGAAATAATCCATTGATCTGTTCCCTTCGATTTGGGTATACCAGGCACGAGTGTGCTTAGGGACTAATTAAATCTTTGGAAAGAAAAACCAGGATCACGCATAATGATTTCATTTTGAGCTGATTCCAGTTGGGCCTGTGACGCATAAGCGAACATTTGTCGTTCATAATCGCTAATAGCGGCATCGATACTTTCAAATGATCCCTGACCTAAATTCCGGGATAGTACCAGGGCATCCAGCATACCCGTATTGACTCCCTGACCCGCAAAGGGTGGCATCAAGTGAGCCGCATCTCCAACCAAGGTAATCGGTAGTGGTCGATCGCTTTTCCAGGTTCTCTCCAGAGACAATTTCCTGGTGGGTAGTCCCCAAAAAGAAGAAGTGACTTGGAATAATTGCTGATAACAACCCGCCCAATCGCTGAATCGGGACGCGAGAAATTTGCGAATGCTGCCCGTATCCCGAAAGTCTAAGCCTCCCTCGGTAAGCCATTTATCGGGCTTTTTAAAGATGATTCCGTAAGTTAATGCTTGGTTATTACTTGGGTTAGCAACAAGTACATTTCCGTTGTGTGAACTCATAAGGATATTCCCACCGCACAATTGAAAGAATTCGGGACACTGCTGCTCAGCGTTAAACACTTCACCCTGAATAATAATGGTTCCAGTCTCTTCTACCTGACTGTCCGTTACCAATCCTCGTACGCCAGACATGCCACCATTGGCACCAATGACCACATCAGCGATTTCGGAAGGCTGGTTTTCAAAATAAAGCCGCCATTGCCCGCTTACTTCTTCAAGACCCGTACATTTCCTATCCCAAAGAACGGTCTGGTCTTTTAAGCTATTGAGTAACATTTGCCTTAAGTCATTGCGATTGATTTCAGGATTATCGAAGCGACTTTCAGAACTTGATTCATGCACATGCAATACCTTGCCCTTCTCGTCAGTGATGACTCTTCCCATGGGTCGGGCCCGTGCATAATACCTTTCCAGTAAACCCGCAACTTTCATGGCTTCCTGACCTGAACTCTTGTGTAAGTCCAGCGTCCCACCCCAGATTCTGGCTTCTGCGTGTGGGTCCCGTTCATACACTGTTACGTTCACTTCCTGCTGCTGAAGTAACCGGGCCAGGGTTAATCCTACCGGCCCACCACCAATGATGGCGACTTTCTTATCCTTGAGTATCATTATTTTGCGTTCTTTTCTAGTAACACAAAAATGATTGACTCTTTACAAGTAAAATAGTTACATTAGACCCATAAATAGTCGTAAAAGACTTCTTATGAAAGACGATCAACGGCAAACCATTCCGTGGGTACTCCCAACACTAGCTCGCGAATTAGGCACTGAAGTAAAAGATCGACGTGTGATCATTCCTGAAAACTATGGCTCTGGTTATTGTTCGGGTTATGTTTTTAATGAACACATCCGACTATTAATCCTGAACTACGAGTTAAAGGAAAACTTGG
>CAJYHS010000178.1 GCA_913774715.1 uncultured Siphonobacter sp.
CTACGTTAATGACAACTCTGGTGCCCTGATTATGGTGGTAGATGCTGATGGCTTCCACACCAGCAAACGGAGCGTCGTTCATTCGTATTAAAAATAGATTGATGAGTAATAAAAAAGACCCTGGTCAATACTGACCAGGGTCTTTTTTATTAGGTACGAATTCTAAGGAAATAAGATTTTTAAAACAGACTTTTCTTAAAACAGACACTATTTTCAATACCTACATACTGTCCGTAATTCGGGATAGGTTCGTAGCCACTTCGGGTATATAAAGCAATGGCCGATTCCTGTCGTTTACCCGTTTCCAGCACGCATGTTTCGTACCCTACTTCCCTGGCCCAGCTTTCCAATTCTAGTAAAATTTGCTGAGCAATTCGCTCTCCACGACGCTCGGCTTTGACAAACATTCGCTTCACCTCCACGGAAGTTTCCCCAAAAGCTTTGATGGCTCCACAACCGACGGGTTCTTCATCAGCATAGGCCACAACCACCTCTTTGATGGTATCAACTTTATTATACTGTGAATAAAAAGCGTGTTCTTCACCATCAACAATGGCTAGATAAGCATCCAGCTGTTGGACCAGCGAACGGAAGTCAGGATTTTCGGAGTTTGTTCGAAGCAGAGTAATCATGTGCTAGCGTAAATAAATGGGACATGCGACCGATTTTGCGAAGTAAGTGAAAAGCAATGGATCATCAAATGCAGGATTAAGAAGAGCCTGTTTATCCCCGAAATAGACAGCTTATAAGAATTCATACCAAACAATCTTCTTTCGATGAGTCTTATTCCGTACGAATAGCTAATTTTGGGACCTAATTCGTACCTATTCCGAGCTGATGCCCGGAGCTTTAGTATTTACTCATGAGCCAGGATTTCCTCCGTATAGCCGTTCAAAAGTCCGGTCGCCTCAGCGAAGACTCTCTTTCCTTATTTAAAGAATGTGGAATCAAATTCGATTCCAAAGCCGGAAAACTCAAAACTACTGCCAGTAATTTCCCTGCGGAATTCCTCTTCCTTCGAGATGATGATATTCCAGGTTACGTAGAAGACGGCGTAGCTGATATTGGGATTGTGGGTGAAAACGTGCAGGTTGAAACCGGACGTAAGGTAGACATTGCCAAGAAGTTAGGCTTTTCCAAATGTCGTTTATCCATTGCTATTCCTCGCGGCGATAGTTATGACGGCGTGAAAGATTTACACGGTAAAAGCATTGCTACCAGTTATCCCGTCATCCTGGGTAACTTCCTGAAAGAAAACGAAATCGAAGCTGAAATCCACGAAATCAGTGGTTCAGTAGAGATCGCTCCCAGCATTGGCTTAACTCATGCTGTTTGTGACATCGTATCTTCAGGCAGCACCTTGTTGGCCAACGGCCTTTCGGAGGTAGAAGTGATCTTCCGTTCGGAAGCGGTAATGATTGCCAACTCTTCCCTCAGCGACGAGAAAAAAGCGATTCTTTCGAAGTTACTGTTCCGCATTCAGGCGGTTCAGACGGCCAAGAATAATAAATATGTAGTATTGAACGCTCCTAACGATAAGCTGGAAGCCATTACGGCTCTGCTTCCCGGAATGAAAGCTCCAACCATCGTTCCTTTGGGAACGGAAGGCTGGTCAGCCGTTCATTCGGTATTGAGCGAAGAAGACTTCTGGGATAAAATTGATGCCCTGCGTCTGGCCGGAGCCGAAGGAATTCTGGTCGTGCCGATTGAAAAGATGATTTACTAGTTTCGAACGCATACACTCATGCAACTTATTCGTTATCCCGAGCCGGAAACCTGGGGCACGGTTTTAGCCCGTCCGGTGCAGCAAATGGCTCAGATTGAGCAGTTGGTTCAACCCATTTTGCAGCACGTCCGGGATCATGGCGATGCAGCCCTGCGGGAATACGCATTGAAATTTGATCAGGTTCAGCTGGATCGTCTGGATATTCCTCTGGAGGTGATAGAAGAGGCAGAACATCTGCTTTCTTCAGAACTGAAAGAAGCGATTCAGCAGGCCGCTTCCAACATTGTTACCTTTCACTCGGCTCAACGGCAGTTACCTGAAAAGATCGAAACCATGCCGGGCGTTACCTGCTGGCGTAAATCAGTGGGTATCGATAAGGTAGGTATTTACATTCCTGGGGGTACTGCTCCTTTATTCAGCACAGTTCTGATGTTAGGCATTCCTGCTCAACTGGCGGGGTGTAAGGAAATAGTTCTATGTTCACCCAGTCAGCACCCAGCCATTTTGTATGCAGCCAAGCTGGTTGGCGTCACCAGAGTTTATAACATTGGTGGAGCTCAGGCCATTGCGGCTATGGCTTATGGCACGGAAAGTATTCCTCAGGTATACAAGATTTTCGGGCCGGGGAATCAGTTTGTCACGGCGGCAAAAATGTTGGTAGCAAAAGAGGGTATCGCCATTGACATGCCCGCTGGTCCCAGCGAAGTAGCGGTGTTTGCCGACTCGTCGGCAAATCCAGCATTTGTGGCGGCTGATTTGTTGTCGCAGGCCGAGCATGGAAAAGACAGTCAGGTATTACTGGTTTCTACGTCAGAAGAAGTATTAATCCAGAGTATGCAGGAAGTGGAAAATCAGGTTCGGGAGTTACCTCGTGAAGATTTTGCCACCCATGCCCTTGAAAATTCCAAAGCCATTCTGGTTAAGGATGAACGCGAGGCTCTGGATTTGCTGAATGCCTACGCAGCTGAACACTTAATCCTGTCGGTAGAAAATGCCGAGGCTTTATCCGAAGAAATTACCAATGCCGGTTCGATATTCTTAGGTCATTATACGCCGGAATCAGCGGGTGATTATGCTTCGGGAACGAACCATACGTTACCAACCAACGGTTATGCCCGGGCGTATTCAGGCGTTTCACTGGACAGTTTCGTGAAGAAAATCACGGTACAGTCCATTTCAGAGGAAGGTCTAAAAAACATCGGTTCGACGATCATGGAAATGGCCGCTGCCGAATCCCTGGATGCTCACAAAAGAGCCGTGGAAATCAGACTCAATGCGTTGGGAGTTTAGTGTTTGTATGTTTTGAGTTATAAATAGGAAAGAAAACGGTTTGGGGAGGAGAACACTCAAAACCCCAAACTCAAAACTATAAACAAGTAAATGTTCGCTTTAGAAAAATTAATACGTCCGCACTTGCTGGCTTTGACGCCTTACTCGTCCGCTCGGGATGAGTATAGTGGTAAAGAAGGCGTGTTTCTGGATGCCAACGAAAACCCACTGGGGTCTTCGACCGACGAGAATTTTAACCGCTACCCGGATCCTTACCAATGGGCGGTGAAGGAAAAACTAGCTCCTATCAAAGGCGTTCGAACCAGTCAGATCCTACTAGGTAATGGCTCGGACGAGCCCATCGATCTATTGGTTCGGGCTTTTGCCGAACCCAAGGAAGATCACATTCTGATTCTGCCACCTACCTACGGTATGTACGAGGTATCGGCCAATATTCAGAATGTAGCCGTTAAAAAGGTAGCACTAACCACCGATTTTCAGATTGACGTGGAAGCCGTTCTGGCGGCTGTAGATGAACATACAAAGATCATCTGGTTATGCTCACCCAATAATCCTTCAGGGAATCTGTTACGCCGGGAGGATATCTTACAAATCATTGAAGGTACTAGCTGTATAGTAGTAGTAGATGAAGCGTATATCGACTTTGCTGCGGATGCTACTATGGTACCCCTGTTGGATCAATATCCGAATCTGGTAGTATTACAAACGTTCTCCAAAGCCTGGGGACTGGCTGGTTTACGGGTAGGGATGTGTTTTGCCAGCGAAGCCATTATTGCTTTGCTCAACAAGATTAAATCTCCCTATAACATCAGCAGCATGACCCAGCGGTTGTTACTCGAAGCTCTGGATCACGTGGAGAAGAAAAACGAAATGGTGCAGGTAATCGCCGTGAATCGTCATCGGTTACGCGAGCGTCTGGAAGCTTTGCCCAATGTAGAGCACGTATTTCCGACGGACTCTAATCAGCTGTTAGTCAGATTCCAGGATTCGGCTGCCGTTTTTTCTTATCTATTAGAACACAAAATCATCGTTCGGGATCGTTCTAAGGTAAAACACTGTGATAACTGCCTACGAATTTCAGTAGGGACGCAGCAGGAGGATGATGTATTGTTAACTTCATTACATCAATTTGCCCAAACGCTGGTCAATAGTTAGTCAAAGTTAGTTTTGCTTGTGTGTTGTGAAGGAGATCTGCTTCAGGTCTCCTTCACTGTATGCAGGCGTTCCTCCAGCCATATCTATTAACTCTTCCATGAAAGCATTATTTATTTCCAGTTTAGTAACCCTGGGTTTGGTTACTTCTTCCCTTGAAAGTAAAGCTCAGGAGTTCAACACGACGCCTCAACGCAAATACGCCGTTGGGTTTAAGGTAGGAGAACCCCTGGGTTTAAATGCCCGTATCTATACCCGAAACAATCGCGGGTTGGATTTAAGTTTTGGAACCTACGGAATGCTCTGGGGTAGCAACCGCAAGTATGGTCCGCACGGCAGATTCAAAAACACGGGCTGGGCCTTGAGTGCCAATTACCTCTTCCACACCAATAACGAAGGCAAGAACTTTCAGGCGTACTACGGGTTTGGAGGTCAGTTAACGAGTCGACGGAGTTATCCCGAACGTCTGTCTTCCATCAATGGTTACGAGAATCGTACGGGAATTGGGGCGAGCGGTCTGGCTGGAGTTGAATATTTCTTACCACAGTCGCCACTGTCCATATTCGTCGATGCGGGTTTGTATCTGGAGGTAATTCCAGTGCCTGCTTTTATCCACGTACAGGCAGGTATCGGCACTCGATTTAATTTCTAAAAGATAAAAGTACTGCTGCCAGCCTTACCGCTGGCAGCTTGGGCTAGTATTCAAGCTTAGTATAAAGCTAAACTCTGATTGTCAGTGAATTAAATAGTAATAACTCTAAATCTCTTTAAGAATTTCAATAAGAAGTAACTGGAATTAGAGCAAAGGATTGTAAATTCATACTTCATACAACCCAAGCAGGCCCCGCCTGCTTTTTTCTTCAGTAATGTTTACCATCTATGCTGCCTCTGCGGGTTCTGGAAAGACCTTCACGCTAACGAAAGAATTTTTAAAGCTTGCCCTGGCTGATCATCCCGATCCTCAAGAACAGGAGGGGCCATGGAAATTCAGTCCGTATTACTTTCAGCATATTCTAGCGGTAACGTTCACCAACGATGCCGCTCACGAAATGAAGAAGCGGATTCTGGACACCTTACTGGATTTAAAGAAATATAACGATCTCGATCCCGCCCGCCAGAAAAAAGTGAAGGCTTTGCGGGAGTTACTACTGGTTGAAATCACCGACTCCGTTACGGGTGAAAGTATTGGCGAGGCCGAACTGCAAAAGCGGGCTGCCCTGACTTTTCAGGTATTACTCCATCAGTATGGACGCTTATCCGTCTCAACGATTGACAGCTTTACCCAGCGGGTTGTTTCCGCCTTTACGGAAGAGCTAGGCATACCCTATAATTTTGAAGTAAGTCTTGAGTCTGACGTGCTGGTGGCGGCTGGCGTAGAACAGTTGCTCTCTAAAGTAGGCCAGGCAGAATTTAATCAGTTGACTTTGGTACTGGAAGAACTGGTAGCGGAGTTAGCCGATCAGGGTAAAAGCTGGAAGTCGCTTCAAACAGAATTATTATCCGTAGGGAAAAAGATTCTGGATGATAAACACCGGGATGCCTTAAAGAAGCTGGAAGACTTAAGCACGGCCGATTTCTGGGAAATTCGTAAAAAAATCCGGGACTATTGTGCCTGTCAGGATACTGAATACCGTCGTTTAGGGAAAGTGGCGGTTGAGTTAATAGAAGAAAAAGCAGCCTTAGCCATTGCCGATTTTAGTTACGGTGCGAATGGAGCGGCGGGCTTTCTACAGAAAATTCGGGATGGTCATAAAACCTTCGCCGAAGGAATCTCCAGCCGACTTTATTCCGTCGTTCGCCGGGAGCAGAATTGGTTAAAAGCCAAAGTTGCTTTGCCCATTTTATCCAGTTTTGAAGCTATTGAATCTGAACTGGAAGTGGTAGGGCGGGAGTTGATTCAGCTTCATGAATCTCAAATTCAGAAGTATACGCTTTGCTTGGAAATTGACAAACATCTGCACAAACTGGCCTTACTCAAGCAGCTATCCGATGAAGTAAAGTCCATTGAAGACCATACCGGGCAAATTCACATATCGCGATTCAATCAGTCTATTTTGAATATTGTGTTGGAAGAGCCGATACCGTTCCTATATGAACGCCTCGGTGAGAAGTTTCATCACATTCTGATTGATGAGTTTCAGGATACTTCCCAACTCCAGTGGCTTAACTTTATGCCGCTGATTGACAATAGTTTATCTTCGGATTACTATAATTTGGTGGTAGGAGACGCCAAGCAAAGCATCTACCGTTTCCGGGGTGGAGAGATGGAACAACTGGTCTACTTGCACGAGGGTAAAGATCTGACACCCATGTTACCCGCCGGGAATGAGATCAACTGGAACGTGGGCGATCGTTTGCTAACAATTAAGGACAAACTCTACCCACAGGTTCTGGACTTTAACCGCCGGAGCTGTAAGGAAATCATTGATTTTAATAACGATATTTTAAAGCATATCCTGGCCAATCAGGTGCCAGCAGAATGGGAGGTTACTCCCCGGATCTACAGTGCTTACATCCAGAAAGCACCGGATAACCCTGCCTGTGGTGGTCACGTTCAGATTGATTTTCTGGATAATGAAAAGCCTTCTACGCCAGAATTTATTCTAAGACAGATTTCTGAGTGTCTGGCGGATGGCTATGAGTATAAGGATATTGCTATTCTTTGTCGCAAAAACAAACACGCTCGTGAACTAGCCGATACGTTAACGGCAACAGGCATCCGGGTCATTTCGGCAGATTCCCTACTGGTGAGTGCTTCTCCGGTAGTCAACCTGATTATCGCATTTTTGCGGGTACTGAATACGCCTGATCAGCCTTTGGCAAAGTATGAAGCTGCGTATTTGTTTCTCAAGGAAATTCAGGGTCAGGTTCCTGAAGAGAAAGTTAATACGCGTATCCGTCAAATGGTTGAAGCTCCCGATATGCGGGCGTTTTGGAGGTGGGTACGAGAGAAAGAGCTGGAGCGAATTGCAGAGTTGCCCAAAGAAGCGGAAGAGAAAGAACTCAATTCGTTTCAGATGCAAAAAGCCAGTCTTTTTGAAAGCTGTGAGGAATTAATCGCTCGTTTCAAACTCTTCGACAAGCCCGATCAATCGGCTTATTTATTCCGTTTTCTGGATTACGTACAGGATTTTTCCACCCGCAAAAGCGGCCATTTAAGTGACTTTTTACTAGACTGGGAGCAGCAAAAGTTCAAGCTTTGCGTGAGCTCACCCGAAGGGGCTAATGCCGTTCGGATTCAGACGATTCATAAATCAAAAGGGCTTGAGTTTCCAGTCGTATTGCTGCCTTATGCCAACTGGAGTTTTAAAAATAACCTCTGGGATGAAATCTGGGGTGATCTGGAAAGCATGGAGGCAGAAGAGTTGACACTGGTATCGGTAGACGATCAACCGTCGCGTAGCTTAAAAGTCGCTCCGTTCTCGGTTTCGCAACGACTGGCTGCTACTCATTTAAAAGAAGCTTACGAGAAAGAAACGGAACAAACGTTCCTGGATAATCTCAATTTACTATACGTAGCCCTGACTCGCCCCGTTGAACGGGTGTATATATCTATGGAAACCAAACTTTCGAAAAAAGGCGAGGTGACAGGTCTGAAGGATACCGTCGGTGTATTCTTCTCGGATTACGTGAACGCCTGCGAGGGAACGCACGTACTACGCCAGGGAAAACCACGGGTAAAAGCAAATCAGAAAGAGGAAACTGGTAAAGTAGTTATTACGGGAGTCATTACGAAAGATCGCCGGGGGAGTATGCGTCTCCGCCGTCAGAAAGATCGACTGAGTGAACTGGATTCGTTTGCTTTGCAGAAAGACTGGGGCAATAAAGCTCACATTGTCATGCGGGAGATTAATACCCCTGAAGATGTGCCGGTCGTAATCGATCGAATGCAGAAAAGAGGCTTATTGGATGAAACGCAGGTCGTGCGGATGCAGGAAGCGATCAACCGGATTCTGAATAAGGAAGAAATGAAACCTTACTTTGAAATGCCCGCTGAGTTCTTATCAGAACGGGAAATATTGATGCCCAACGGAGAAGTAATCCGTCCTGACCGGGTAGTGATTCGGCCGGATCAAACCGTCGCCATTCTGGATTATAAAACGGGTCAGGCGAGGGATAGTCACAAAGAACAAATAAAAAAATACGCCCGTCGTTACCGCGAAATGGGTTATAAACACATCGAAGGCTGGATTGTCTATCTGGAATCCGGCGAACTGGTTCAGGTTAGTTAATGGGTCGTTTTCTGTTATCACATGAACCACAGAGTTACGCAGAGTTTGGCACTGAGTAAAACTTTGAGAAACTCTGTGGTTATTCGGTAGCGAAACGAACTTCCCTTCAATCCTAAATACCTCATTATGAATACCGCAGTATCGTTTATCTCAAGTCAGTTGTCTATTTCGGCTCGTTCGGTTGAGCAAACTATTCAATTATTAGATGAAGGCGGAACCGTGCCTTTCATTGCCCGCTATCGGAAAGAAGCGACGGGTAGTCTGGATGAAGTTCAGATTCAGCATATCAAAGAACAGTACGAGAAATTTAAGGAGGTTGAGAAACGTCGGGACAGTATAATTCAGTCTATTAATGAGCAGGGTAAACTGACGGCTGATTTGCGAAAGCAACTGGAACAGGCCACAACGTTAACACAACTTGAAGACTTATACCTTCCTTATAAACCCAAGCGTAAAACCAAAGCCAGCATTGCGATTGAAAAAGGTCTGGAACCTTTGGCCAAACTGATCTTTGAACAACGGGAACGGGATATTGAAGGGAACGCTCAGAAATTTATCACCGATAGAGTGCTAACGCTGGAGGAGGCTTATCAGGGAGCCAGCGATATTATGGCGGAATGGATCTCTGAAAATACGGAGGCCCGCACGGCCGTTCGACGCGTTTTTGAGCGGCAGGCCATCGTTTATTCAAAGGTAAAAAAGAACAAGGAAGCGGAAGGAGCCAAGTATCGGGATTACTTCGATTTTTCGGAAGAATTACGTAAAATTCCATCCCACCGATTACTGGCGATGCGTCGGGGAGAGGAAGAAGGTATTTTATCAGTAAGTATTACGCCTGAAGAAGAAAGTGCTCTGAATCAGCTAGACCGATTGTTCGTTCGGGGGCAATCCTCTTCAAAACCGTTCGTAGAAGATGCGATCACGGATAGCTACAAGCGTTTGATCAAGCCCAGTATTGAGAACGAATTTGCCAAGCTTTCCAAAGAAAAAGCTGATGCCGAAGCGATCACTATTTTCACGGGTAACCTTCGGCAATTGCTACTATCTTCACCTTTAGGCCAGAAGCGGGTGTTAGCCATTGACCCCGGATATCGGACGGGTTGTAAGACGACTTGTCTGGATGCTCAGGGTAACTTGATTGCCGATACCGTGATTTACCCGTTTGATAAAAAACAGGAAGCTGAAGGGAAAATTCGTCAACTGATTACATCGCATACGATCGAAGCCCTGGCCGTTGGAAACGGAACCGCGGGACGCGAAACCGAAGATTTTCTCAAGAGCCTGAATCTCGATTTACCCATTTTCATGGTTTCAGAACAGGGAGCTTCGATTTACTCGGCTTCGGAAGTAGCCCGCGAAGAGTTTCCCGATAAAGACATCACCGTTCGCGGAGCCGTATCTATTGGTCGGCGATTAATGGATCCTCTGGCTGAGTTAGTCAAGATTGATCCCAAATCGATTGGTGTCGGGCAATATCAGCATGATGTGGATCAAAGTGATCTGAAGAAAAGTCTGGATACGGTTGTGGAAAGTTGCGTGAACGCTGTTGGGGTGAATCTAAATACGGCTAGTAAGCACCTGTTGAGTTATGTTTCGGGATTGGGTTCTTCCTTGGCTCAGAACATTGTTACGTACCGAAAAGAAAATGGAGCCTTCAAGTCCCGCAAGGAATTAATGAAAGTGCCGCGTTTGGGAGGGAAGGCCTTTGAGCAGTGTGCGGGATTCCTTCGCATTCCTGAAGCGGGTAATCCTTTGGATAACTCGGCCGTTCACCCCGAGAGTTACGGCATTGTAGAGCACATGGCTAAAGATTTGGGGATTACGGTCAAACAACTCATCGAACAACCTGAGCAGCGAAAGAAGCTACAGTTAGCTAAATACGTCACTGAGAAAGCGGGATTACCTACACTTCAGGATATTGTTACTGAGCTGGAAAAACCCGGCCGCGACCCTCGCCAGCCCTTGGCTGCCTTTGAGTTTGATGCTTCCGTACGCAAGCCGGAAGACTTGAAGGAAGGCATGATTCTACCCGGAATCGTCACTAATATTACGGCTTTTGGTGCTTTTGTGGACGTTGGAGTAAAACAAGACGGCCTCGTTCACGTTTCTCAATTATCCAATCGTTTCGTCCGTGATCCGAATGAAGTAGTTAAGCTACAGCAGCAGGTTCAGGTGAAAGTAGTTGAGGTAGACCTGGCTCGGAAACGTATTGCCCTAAGCATGAAATTCTAGTCATTGAATGTCTTTTATCGGATTCAGGTATCTGAAAAATATGCTTTAAAATTTGTCGTTTTTAAAGCTGAACTACTACCTTCAAGCCGATAAGAGACTTTTTTATGCGAAGTTTTTTATGAACCAACCTTTTTTAAAAAGCTGAATATCAGGCCTGTTTGGATATTCTCTTTCATCACTTACTTAAACTTCGGCCTATGAGTTTTCGGATCTTTCCGCTCCTTTGTATGCTGAGTATTTTACTTAGTTCCTGTGAATTATTTCGGACTACTACGCGATCAGCTCCTGCCACTCGGCAAACCGCGAGTCGTCCCGGACATCGGCCCGTTGCCAGTAATTCGGGTCATGTAACTCGTTCGGCTGGTGGAACTGCTTCTAGCAACGCCGCCGCCAAGCCTTATATTCCGATGACTAAAAAAGCGGAGTATAATCCCAAGGCCGTTCGTTACAACAATTATGTGGTTAATGATTTAATCAATACGGCGAAGAGTTACGGAGGCACGGGTTACCGCACCGGGGGTGGTACGAGCGTAGGTCTAGACTGCTCGGGATTAGTTCAGGTAAGCTTTAAACAGATTGGCTTGAAGTTACCCCGTACTGCTGCCGAACAAGCCGTTGTAGGACAAACGATCCAGGTAGATGAGTTACGTCCTGGCGATCTGGTCTTTTTTAATACTGACTTTAAAGGGAAATCAATTTCCAAAATCAATCACACGGGGATAGTTACCCACGTAAATGGCAATGAGGGAATTATGTTTATCCATGCTTCCAGTAGCCGCGGTGTGATTGAGGACAACCTGTACGCGGATTACTGGCAGCGAGGATTCATTAAAGCGACGCGATTACTGGATTAAGCCTGCAGTTTTTTCCAATCGGGATGTCTCTGGATATAAACCCGCACGAAAGGGCAGTAAGGCACCATTTTTAATTCGTTTTCTTCCAGGTATTGAAAAACCTTTTCGATAATAGTTGAGCCTACCCCTTGTCCTTCGTAGCTTTCAGGAACTTCGGTATGGTCTAAAGCCAACGTTTTATCATCCAGCCAGCGATAAGCCACAATGGCGATGTCGTTTTCGAGGGGTAACTCAAATTGCAGGTCAGCCTCATTATTGCGAAGCTCTATATTCTTGATTTCCATGGAGATAACTTGATTTTGCTAAAGTTGATGTGTTCTCAAACCCTCACTGAAAAGTGAGGGTTTTTCTATTATTATGCGGAAGGATATTCCATTTGCTCACCCGTATGAACGGTACCTTTGGGTTCACGCAGGTATTTCCATCCTTCACTGATAAAACCTGTTCCATAGCCAATCATCTGCACAAACACGGCCTGCACACTCAAGCTCGCCACGGTAATACTCTTATTTTGTTTCCAGGAATCAAAGAAAACCATCAGGCAATAAGCCAGTAATACCAGAACAGAAAGCTGAAACAATGGTTTGAAAATAAGTAACTGTAAGGGGAAACTGAATATCCAGAGGGTAAAGGCAGCCGGGAAGAAATGAACCAATTTCAGAGTATCCGGGAAAAAACGGGTTATGTTAATCCTGGCACGGCCAAAAAACTTTAATTGCCGGAAGAAGGCAGCGAAGTTACTTCGGCGTTTGTGGTAAATGAAAGCTTCGGGTATCAGGTTACTTTTAAAACCTAGGGACAGAGCTTTAATGCTGAAAATAATATCTTCGCCCATGCGGGTAATGTGAAAGCCCCCGGTTTCTTCCCAAACGTTGCGACTCAGACCCATATTAAAACTTCGGGGATGAAACGTTCCTCCGGCGTTTTTTGCCTTACCCCGAATCCCTCCCGTCGTAAATAGGGAAGTCATGGAGTAACTGATCGCTTTCTGAATGGGGCTGAAACTGGGGTGATCCCGGTCGGGGCCACCGAATAAATCCAGCTTTTGTCGATCAATTTCCCGATTGACAATTTCCAGGTAATCCGGTTCTACCAGAGCATCCGAATCCAGAATAATAAACCAGTCTCCCGTGGCTCGTTGCATGCCGTAATTACGGGCAAATCCTTGTCCGCTATTAGGCTTTTCATAATACTGAATCGCCATTTGAGACGCAAACTGAGTAATTACGGATTCAGCCCGAATCCGTGAACCATCTTCCACCACGACCACATCGAAGGAAGAGTAGGTTTGCCTGGCCAGGGTTTCAAGTAGCTCCGCCAGTTCGTCCGGACGGTTATATACAGGAATAATGATTGAAAAACGACGCATAGAAAACGAAAGAAGGACAAAACTAAAAAGCTTTGTCCTTCTTTGTATATGAAATTTTGAACGAATTATGCTCCGCCTAATACTTCAATGAGGGCTACTTCGTGAGCGGCGATGATCTGATCCACAATTTCGTCCGTTAAAGCGTAGGACAGGAATAGACTTTCAAACTGCGAAGGAGCGAGGTAAATACCACGTTTGAGCATCGCCTGAAAGTAAGCCCCGAAAAGAGTTAAGTCCGAAGCTTTCGCTGAATTGAAATCCGTTACCTTCTCTTCGTTGAAGAAAAGCGTATACATCGAACCGATGCGATTGATGGTATAGTTCTTACCAGCTTTCTGATTACCTGCTCTGAGTCCGTTTTCCAGTTTGGCTCCAATGCGATCCAATTCAGTATACACGCCGGGATTTTCGTTCAGGTAGGTTAACATGGCTTTACCGGCTGCCATCGCGATGGGGTTACCTGAAAGCGTTCCTGCCTGATATACAGGACCCGCCGGAGAAACAAAGTCCATAATTTCCTTGCGTCCACCGTAAGCTCCTACGGGCATGCCACCGCCAATGATTTTACCTAAAGTAGTCAGATCGGGACGAACAGAAGTGATTCCCTGAAAACCGGAAGCGGAAAGACGGAACCCCGTCATTACTTCATCAAAAATCAGTAAGATTCCTTCCTGATCACAAATATCACGAAGACCTTCCAGGAAACCGGGCTCGGGTAACACCAGTCCCATGTTACCCACTACGGGTTCCAGAATGATAGCTGCGATCTGGTTTTTATTAGCATCCACTAATGCTTTAACTGCGTTCAGATCGTTGAATGGAGCGGTTAGCGTATCATTGGCTACTCCTTTCGTTACACCTGGACTGTCGGGAACACCCATCGTTACGGCACCGCTACCGGCAGCGATGAGGAAGCTATCGCCATGACCGTGATAACAACCTTCGAACTTGATCATTTTCTCACGACCCGTAAAACCACGAGCTACGCGAATGGCAGACATGGTGGCTTCAGTACCCGAGTTAACCATCCTTACTTTCTCAATGGAAGGAACCATTGAGATAATTAACTCGGCCATCTCTACTTCACGACGAGTTGGAGCACCAAACGAGAATGAATGCTGAACGGCGTCAGAAACGGCCTTCCGAATCATCTCATTGGCATGACCTAGAATCATCGGACCCCAGGAATTAATGAGGTCTACGTAGGTATTGTCGTCTTCGTCAACCAGATAAGGACCTTTGGCCGATTTAATAAAAATGGGATTACCACCTACCGCACGGAAAGCCCGGACCGGAGAGTTAACTCCACCGGGAATTACTTCTTTCGCTTGTTGAAAAAGCTGTTCTGAATTAGTCATGGTATGATGCTGTAGCAAAAGCCTGAAGAAACGCATTCAATACTTTTGCTAGTTATTTAACGGGTGTAAATTGATAATTACTAAACTTCAGAATAGTAAAATTCTGGTTATCATTGGACTGGCGGTAATCAAAACCTCCCAAGGTATACCCATTTTTATACGGCTGACTGCTGGAACCTTTGGTGAAATCCGAACCAAATTTCCCTAGCATCCGACCAAAAAACAGCATGGTATCATATCCTAGATAAGCGTAAGTAGAAGGAAAAAGGTTATAGGTATTCAGATATTGCTGACGAAATTCAAGCGTTGCCGGTTCTGCTTCATTGGCATACATGGAATCGAAAAAATACACCTGTGGACCTTTAAATGTTGAAGCCGTTGCCGTCGCCATGTTGAATGACTGGTACGAAACCAGCAGGGGGGACGGCAGCGTACTGCGGGTATACCAGGTCATTACATTGGGACCGGAATTCTGATAAAGAGCCAGGATGTGTCCTGGTTTTTGCCCCTTTAAATCCGTAGAAATGCTTTCGCTTAACCCGCGTTTCAGACCCAGGATTTTATATCCATTTTCTTTGGCCAGATCAGCATACGTAACCGCTAATAGTGAATCCTGACGATTGTTGCCATAGGTAATGTAAGCCGTCTTGGGAGAAAAGCGATTCGCAAACTGCAATAAAGCTTTGGCCTGAGACTCAGTGGAAGGTTGCGTTAAGTAAGTCAGATTTTTGAGTAAAGAGCTATTCGTAGAAATCGGGTTGACGATTGGGATATTTCGTTCCGCAGCCCAGCCAGCAGCGATTTCGTAGCTTAAAGGATACAACGGACCGATTAATAAATCCGTTTGCTGAAACTGTTCATTGCTAATTAATCGTTTCATACTAGCTTCTGAGTTGTCTACTTCATAGGCCAGAATATTAATGGTAACGGACTCTTTCTGAAGTTTTTTCACTGCCATCTGAATTCCATCGTATAAATCAACAATGAATTGATTCGAACTGTTGGCTGTACCGAGTTCATTCAGACGGAAAGGGAATAACACGGCTACATTATAAGCCTGTTTCTTACCTTTCGGAGGCATATTAACTGCCGTTTTTTTCTCGGTAACCGCCTTTTCAATGGCTTTAGGCTTAATGGAAAAACGATTGATGAGTTTATCGGCTAAATCTAAATCCGCCTTACTGGTGGAACGTTTACGGATGAGATAAACGAGGTTTTCCGCGATAATCGGATCCGTAGAATATTTATTATTTAACTGCTTTAAGGTCGAAAGATCGGTGCATTGAGACAGGTAATAATTCTGCATCGTGCGGGCGTCTTCCGTAATCTTGGAATCGGGAAGTCGTTTGAGAGCATCGACTGCCGGAATGTATTGTTTCTCTTCAAAAAGTATATTGGCGTATAGATAACGGGCATCGTCCAGCTTATTCCACTTGGGATAACGGGCTTCCAACTGGCGTAAATAAGAACGACTTTCCGCAATTTTATTACTCTTAAGCGAAGCCAGAGCCATGAAATAATGACTATAGGGCACCAGTTCATTTTGGTAACGAGAAGAAGTCAACGGAGCGAAATATTCTCGGGCCAGCTCGTATTTTTTGTCGCGAAGAGCCCGTTCGCCTTTCTGATACGCCTGTTGATAATCTTCAGGAATAGTTTGGGCAATTGTAGTGAGGGTGAAGGAAATTCCCAGAAAAAGGCAGATGATTCTAAACATGAAAAAGTCTTTAAGCAAAAATAGAAACAGGAGTGTGGAGTAAAACTATTTCTAATACGGTTTCATAAAAAGAAGGTGCCATTAAAGTACAAAAAGCCCCTGACCAGTGCAGTTAGGGGCTTTTTTGCGGCTTCATGAGCTGAAATTATTTTTTCTTCTTTGCCTGATCTGCCGCCTGCTTTTTAGCTTCTTCAGCAGCTTTCAATTGCTTATCAAGCATTTCCGAGAACTTCGAACGTTTCTTCTCTCCCGTAGCAATTTTGCGACGGTTTTCGTTGAGAATAGCTTTGATTTTGTCTTCGTCCACAAATTTCTTGATGATCTGCTGCTGACCAACCGTAATGAGGTTAGATACCAGGTAATACCAGGCCAGACCAGCAGGGAAGGAGTTCATAATGAAGAAGAACACCAGAGGCATGATGTATCCCAGCGTACGGTAATCCACTGGACCAGCCGCAGCGGGTGTGGTCTGGTTGTTATAATACGCGAATAAAATACTGGATGCCGTCATCATCAAAGTAAATAAGCTGATGTGATTTCCAATGACGGGCAATGAAAAGCTGAAATGAATCAAATCGTCATAGGCCGAAAGGTCATTGGACCACAGGAAAGGCTGTTGCCGTAACTCAATCAGGTTCGGAAAGAGGAAGAAGACCGACATCAGGATAGGAAGCGTCAGTAACTGCGGAATACAGCCAGAGAGCGGGTTAACGCCTACTTGCTGGTACAGCTTCATCTGTTCCTGCTGCATTTTCTGAGCGTCATCACCGATCTTTTCCTTCAACTCATTTAGCTCAGGCTGTAATACCCGCATTTTCGCCATGGAGATGTAGCTCTTGTACGTCAATGGAGTTAAGATCAGCTTAATGATGAATACCAGAGCCAGAATCAGGATGCCGTAGTTCGAAATAAATCCGCCTAACAGGTTAAACAGAGGTACAAATACGAAACGGTTTACGGGTTTCAGGAAAGCATAACCCAGGTATACGTTTTCGTTGAATTCAGGAGCAACCTGTGAAGTCAGCTGGTAATCGTTAGGTCCAAAATATAGTTTGAATTTACCCTTACCCGCTGCCAGGTCAGCGGCTGGAATCTGTACTTCCGCTTCCAGCGTTTTCAGGTTATCCTGATTGTTGTCTGGGAAAGCCGTTGATTTTAGCTTAACACCTGACAAGTTTGTTCCTTCACCTACCAGACCCGAGACGAAATACATTTGTTTGAACGAAAGCCATTTGGCTGATTCCTCTAGCGTTTTTTCTTCCGTTCCTGAGCTATTAGGGCTTAAGTGATCGAACGATTCGTCGGCAGTATAGTAGTTAATGGTACTTTCGTTACGGAGTTTATTCACATCCTTTTCCGTACGTTCTATTTTATGTGACCAGAACAGACGAGCGTTACCACCAAAGTTTTTAGCGTTTACATCGTAATCAATTGAAAATCCGTTACCGCCCAGGGTGTACCGTTGCTCGATGGTTTGACCACCGGCCAGAGCCAATGTGAACACAACGGAACCTGAACCTGCTTCTGCCACTACCTGACTTTGACTAGTAGTGGCAAAGAACAATTGACTAACGTCTACTTTGCCGGGACCATTAGGTAATTCAAGACCTAACTTGGAACCTTTTTCGTCGAACAGATACAGAGGCTTCTGATCGTAGGTTTTGTAGTTTTTCAGTAATACTTCTTTAATCTGACCACCTTTTGTGCTGAATTTGACGCGAACGTCTTTGTTCTCAAGGATGACATCTGAAGCAGTGCCTTTAGCGGCTGATGCGAATGTTCCTAATGCGGCTGTATCAAGCGTAGCCGTAGGAGCAACGTTTTTTTGAGGGACTCCGGCTTGCTGGGGTTTCTGGGGTTGCGGCTTTTCCTCGGGCATCAAAAACTGATACCCCAGCAACATGCCAACAATCAAAAGCAACCCAATGATGGTATTACGATCCATAAGGATGTTTTAAGTGGGGAGAGTATTCTTCTCCGGCTGGTAATGAAATGAGACAATTAAAAAATAAGCACGCAAAGTTCGTAAACAATCACGAAAGCCCGGCCTGTGGATTCATTTTTTCCAGTAATGAATGGAAATTAAGTTTGAACGGTAAGAAGAAGGTTACGTAATTCCGTACTTCTTAAAAGTAGAAATTACCCAGTCAAAACTAAAGATTACTTTAGAGTTAACTGGGTAACTGCTTATTTACTAATGATTTAAGAACATCGCCTTAGTTAGCTGGAACGCTAATGGATTCACGTTTTGCTAAAGAGTACGTCAACGCTGCTTTTACGAATTTCACGAAAAGAGGAGCAGGGCTTAATACCGTACTTTTGTACTCAGGGTGGAACTGGACCCCAATAAAGAAGGGATGCACGTCTGATTTTAGCTCAATAATCTCTACCAGTTTACTCTCGGGATTAATACCGGAAGTAACCAGTCCTGCATTGTTAAGCTGTTTCAGGTAAGCATTGTTAAACTCATAACGGTGCCGGTGACGCTCGGAAATTTTTGTTTTTCCGTAAATCGAGTGAGCCAGTGAATCCTTTTTCAGATCACAGGGCCAGGCTCCCAGACGCATCGTACCACCTTTGGCCTTGATGCCTTTTTGCTCGGCCATCAGATCAATAACGGGGTTCGGCGTTTCAGGTTCAAGCTCGGACGAAGACGCATTCGCAATGCCGGCTACGTTACGAGCGTACTCAATAACGGCCATCTGCATACCTAAACAAATACCGAAGAACGGAATCTTGTTCTCGCGAGCTAACTGTACGGCACGAATCTTTCCTTCCAGACCGCGTTCTCCAAAACCGGGAGCTACCAGAATACCGTCCAAACTTAACAATAAGTCAATCGTATCCTGTTGTTCGAGTGTTTCGGATGAAATCCATTCTACTTTCACGCGGCACTCGTTTTCGGCACCTGCATGGTTGAAAGCTTCCGCAATGGACTTATACGCATCTTTCAGCTCAACGTATTTTCCTACCAGACCCACGGTAATCTCTTCCGTTGGGTTTTTGAATTTTCCTAAGAAGTCCTTCCAGGATTCCAGGTCGGGTTCCTGATCGTTGTAGAGATTGAGTTTGTAAAGAGCCCGCTGATCGAGCTTCTCTTTCTTCATCAACAAAGGAACGTCATAGATCGTATCGGCATCGATAGACTCGATTACGTCATTAGGCTGTACGTTGCAGAACAGAGCGATTTTCCGACGCATGTCGACGGGGATCGGATGTTCCGTCCGGCACACCAGAATGTCGGCCTGAATACCCGATTCCGAAAGCGTACGCACGGAGTGCTGAGTAGGCTTGGTTTTTAATTCTCCTGCCGAGCTCAGGTAGGGTACCAGCGTCAGGTGAATGAACAGTGTGTTATGTTCACCCAGTTCGTACTTCAGCTGACGAGCGGCTTCAATGATCGGTAAAGACTCAATGTCACCCACGCAGCCCCCAATTTCCGTAATGACGATGTCAAACTCACCCGTATTACCTAAAGCCGTAATGCAGCGTTTGATCTCGTCCGTAATGTGAGGAACTACCTGAACCGTCTTGCCAAGGTACTTGCCCTCGCGTTCGGCCATGATGACATTGTAGTAAATACGACCCGTGGTAACGTTGTTATCCTGAGAAGTAGGAACGTTTAGAAAACGCTCGTAGTGACCTAAGTCAAGGTCGGTTTCTGCCCCATCATCCGTAACATAGCATTCACCGTGCTCATAAGGATTGAGCGTTCCGGGATCTACGTTGATGTAGGGATCAATTTTTTGAATGGTAACTGAAAGGCCCCTGGCTTGCAGAAGTTTAGCTAACGAGGAGGCGACAATGCCTTTGCCGAGAGAAGATGCAACCCCGCCCGTAACAAAGATATATTTCGTCGGTTTGACCGTGGACATGAACGACGTGATGTTTGTGTACGGGATACAAAGATAATAGCAAAAAAGTAGATTTGAAGGTATGGGCTAGACAGTTTTTTTCGAAGTAGCAGATAAGATTTTGGTCATCAGGAGGTTGTGTAGCTCAAAAAATGTTTAAAAATAGTAGAGATTCCAACTTAAAACCGGAATCTGGGGTCTGATCTAAAAACTTATCTACTATGAAAAAGATACTTCTATTTCTCTTGGGAGCAACCCTGATCATGTCCTGTAAAAAAAAAGAGGATATTATAGCTGAGGATTGCATGAAAACGGGAGCAGCTGATCCTCAAATGGCTCAAAATCTAATTCTGGGTACCTGGCAACTGAAATCCAGTCAGGGTTGGATGTATTCAGAAGACGTTCCCTTAGTAGTGTTAACATTCGAAGAGAACAAGCAGGTAACCGTTTCCAAAGATAATCAGGTTGTCTATAAAGGACTATATGGTATCAGGGAATCGAATCAATCTTTATTTCTGACGGATTCTTCGGGTAAAGATCAGTACGGAGGAACGGCCTACTTAACGGGCCAGTTAAAGGTTTGTGAGCAAAGTCTCAGTATTGATCAAGGATCTCCGGCGGACTGGCCGATTTACAATTACCTCAGAAAAGATCTGCTATTGAATTAAAACGAAAGAGCCTGACTGCATAGAAGTCAGGCTCTTTTTGTATGAGATATGCTGTTAAAACGGCACTTATTATCGAATTGTTGTGTTAATGAAAAATAAGGCCATAGTTTTTCGTGAAATTAACCCGGCAATGCAGCAACAACCGATTTATGAACTGAATATTCAGCCCTATCCCGCCCTGGCTGAACAACGTAGACGTCCGCCATCAGTTGTATATTTCTCTAATTTGACTAAAACAGTAGAATTTTTATTAACCACGCTACAGATTCACGGTTGGGATGCCCAGTTGAGCTACTCAACCATCTACAGAAATTTGCAAATCAGAGATAAATTCTGGCAGGACTACGAAGTTAGCGGAGTTAAGTTTTTTCGCGTCACGATCTCTAAACAGGTTTTAAATCCTGTATTACCCAGTGTGGAGATGGATGATTACCCCAGAAAAAAGTAAGTGTTGATTCCTCTGTTTCGGAGTATTAATCCCGAAACAGAGGAATTAACTACCTCAAACGCTTCTCCCAAATCCTGCAACGATCTTCCGAAACTCTGTAACAGAACCAGTCCAGAAATAACGAAATTTGTAGGGTAATAAAAGCGGACATGGAAACTACAGATGCAGCGATAAATAAAGTACGTATACCCGTAACAGGTATGAGTTGTGCGGCCTGTGCTCGCAGTGTAGAAACGGTGCTTGCCAAACAGCCCGGTGTTTCTGAGGTAGCGGTTAATTTTGCGGATGAATCCGCCCGTATTACTCTGAATGCCGAAGAGACCTCACTGGAAATATTACAAAAAGCCGTTCAAAACGTAGGTTACGGATTAATTCTAGATGCTGAAAATGCTCAGGAAAAGCAAGCCGAGTATAAAGAAAATCGACTCAAAAGTCTTCAACGGAGTCTGATAGGGTCGGCAATACTGACCTTTCCGGTTTTCATACTGGGTATGTTTTTTATGGACTGGACGCCTGCCAATTACCTTATGTGGGCCTTGAGCACACCCGTTCTTTTCTGGTTTGGTCGAAAGTTTTTTGTCAATGCCATCAAGCAAGCCCGGTATGGTCAAACGTCAATGGATACGCTCGTGGCTATGAGTACGGGAATTGCGTATGCGTTCAGCGTTTTTAATACAGTGTATCCTGAGTTCTGGCATCGCCAGGGTCTGCATCCACACGTGTATTTTGAAGCGGCGGCTGTCGTCGTTACCTTCATTTTGGTGGGCAAATGGCTGGAGGAGCGAGCTAAATCCAATACATCTTCGGCCATAAAAAAACTGATGGGTTTGCAGCCACAAACGGTCATCCGGGTTGAAAACGGGGAAGAAGTAGAAGTGGCTTTGGCCGAGGTGGGGGTTGGAGATCGTCTGGTAGTAAGGCCGGGAGATAAGATTCCAGTGGATGGCCAGGTAAAATCCGGACAATCGTACGTCGATGAAAGCATGATTTCGGGAGAGCCTGTTCCTGTAGAAAAATCGAAGGGTAAAAAAGTCTTTGCCGGAACGGTAAATCAGCAGGGAAGTTTTCATTTCATTGCCCAGAAAGTAGGTTCAGAAACTTTGCTGGCTCAGATTATACAGCGAGTGCAGGAAGCCCAGGGAAGTAAAGCCCCCGTGCAGCGATTGGTAGACAGAATTGCCGGAATTTTTGTACCCGTTGTTGTCGGTATTTCCATACTTACTTTCATGGTCTGGATGATCTTGGGTGGTGAAAATGCTCTGACTTACGCTTTACTCAATGCAATTACTGTATTAGTGATTGCCTGTCCCTGTGCTCTGGGTTTAGCGACACCGACTGCCATTATGGTCGGCGTAGGGAAGGGGGCCGAGTTAGGAATTCTGATTAAGGATGCGGAAAGCCTGGAGCGAGCTCATCGGGTAACGACGGTGCTTCTGGACAAAACCGGAACCATTACTGAAGGTCGCCCAACGGTTACCCAGAGTCTTTGGAAAGATGACCAATATAAGTCTATGCTGATGGGGCTCGAAAGCCAGTCGACGCACCCGTTGGCTGAGGCGGTAGTAGCCTATCTTAAAACTGAAAAGATCAAACCGGCTTCTTTCAGTAATTTGGAGAACGTCCCCGGAAAAGGGATTCAGGGAATTTCCAATGATGAGCTTTTTCAGGTAGGAAATCCAAAATGGATGCAGGAACAGGGCTTTTCGCTGGAAGGCTGGCCCGTGTCCCAGTGGCAGTCAGAAGCTAAAACGGTAATCGTCTTTGCTAATCAGCGGGAGGTTAGGGGGTTACTAGCTATCACGGATCCCGTGAAAAAAACGTCCCGTGAAGCCATTACTCAGCTTCATGAAGCGGGTATCGAAGTTTTGATGCTAACGGGAGATAATGCTCAAACCGCAGCGGCCGTAGCCCGCGAAGTAAATCTGGATCAATACCGGGCGGAAGTATTACCTGGCGATAAAGCCGATGTAGTTAAAGAATTACAAGCTCAGGGCAAAGTAGTGGCTATGGCAGGAGATGGGATCAACGATTCCCAGGCACTGGCTCAGGCAGATGTAAGTATCGCCATGGGACAAGGCTCGGACGTAGCGATGGATGTGGCAAAAATGACGCTCATTTCTGGTGATTTGCAGCAATTACCCAAAGCGTTACGACTGTCGCGTTTAACTGTCAGGGCTATTCGTCAGAATTTATTCTGGGCCTTTATTTATAACGTGATTGGAATTCCCATTGCGGCGGGAGTGTTGTTCCCCGTGAATGGATTTTTATTAAACCCCATGATTGCTGGGGCTGCCATGGCTTTAAGCTCGGTTTCCGTAGTAAGCAATAGCCTATTACTCAAGTATCGAAGGGTTTAATCCTGAGTGAGGGAAAGTGACAATTTTGAATGAAGGATGGAATGAGTGAATTTTTGCTTTGACTATTCACCTCAATGCTTTGGTGTATTCACCAATCAACCTAGGAAAAAACAACTGAAAACAGACAACCGTAAACTGAAAACTAACTCATGGAAACGCTTCAATTTAAAACCAATATCAACTGTAGTAATTGCGTCGCTAAAGTTTCTCCTTTTCTGAACCAGGACGATTCGATTGATCAATGGAAAGTAGATACGAACAATCCTGATAAAATCCTCAGTGTGGAAGGAGAGGAGCTGGATTCGGAGGCGATTATTAAAACCGTTGAGAAAGCCGGTTTTAATGCACAATTGTCCTAATAACTTCCCTAAAGTTGAAAAACTTTCGGGAAGTTATTAGTTAAAAAAGGAGGCCGATTCTAATTTAGAATCGGCCTCCTTTTTTAACTAGGCTTCTACTGACAGCGGTTGGTTAACCGCTTCGTGCCAGGGTAAACCATGCTGGTTCAGTAAGTCCATGAATGGATCTGGATCGAGTTCTTCGCAGTTCCAAACGCCGGGTTGCATCCAAACCCCGTCGCACATCAGCTTGGCACCGATCATGGCGGGAACGCCCGTTGTGTAACTTACGCCCTGAGCCTGCGTGTCTTTGTAAGCATCCTGGTGCTTACAGTTATTCCAGACAAAATAGGTCTTTTCTTCACCGTCTTTACCGATACCACGAATCTGGCAACCGATTGAGGTTTCGCCCGTATAGTTTTCACCCAATGTTCCGGGTTCAGGTAATAAGGCTTTCAGGAATTCCAAAGGAACGATATCCTGACCCTGGAATTTGATGGGCTGAATGCTGGTCATACCTACGTTTTCAAGCACCTGAAGGTGCGTAATGTACTGCTGACCGAATGTCATCCAGAAACGAGCCCGTTTCAGGGTTGGGAAGTTCTTCACCAGCGATTCCAATTCTTCGTGGTACAGAACATAGCTTTCCTTTTCACCCACGTTAGGGTATTCAATGGGCTTGTGAATGCTCATCGCGGGGATTTCTACCCACTCGCCATTTTCCCAGTAACGACCCGGTTGCGTAATTTCCCGAATGTTAATTTCTGGGTTAAAATTCGTTGCAAATGCTTTTCCATGATCACCGGCGTTACAGTCCACGATGTCGAGGTACTGCATTTCGGAGAACTGATGTTTGTTGGCATAGGAAGTAAATACCTGCGTAACACCGGGGTCAAATCCGCAGCCCAACAGAGCCATCAAACCCGCTTCTTTGAAACGCTCCTGATAGGCCCACTGCCAGGAATATTCGAATTTTGCTACATCCTTAGGCTCGTAGTTAGCCGTATCAAGGTAATGCGTTCCTGTTTCCAGACAGGCATCCATGATGGTCAAGTCCTGATACGGAAGAGCCACGTTGATGACCATGTAAGGCTTGAACTCATTGATCAGAGCAACCAGTTCGGGAACGTTATCAGCGTCAACCGCCGCCGTTTGGATGGGCGTAGGCAAACCATGTTCGGCTGCTTCAGCCGCAATTTTATCGCATTTAGACTTGGTACGTGAAGCCAGCAGAATTTCACTGAAGGAATCTGGATTCATGGCCACTTTCTTGGCCACTACGTTACCAACGCCACCGGCACCAATAATTAAGACTTTCTTGCCCATTTTCAGTTGTGTATGAACGAGTGTTTGAGGATTCTAAACTTAACTAGCAACAGAAGATATCCTTTTTCAGGCCGAAGCCCGAACGCTGGATTGTACTTCTTTTAAGTTCTTCGGCCGCAAAAATAGTAGTTCCAGTGAAAAAGGGGTGACTATTCCCCTTTGTTCATAAAAATTTAAAGCCCAGAACCACTCCCCATACAAAAACATAATGAGCAAAAAAGATGGCAATCAGGTAAGCTGATAACTTGACTCGGGGAGGGCGGGGATGAATTTTAAGTACCGTTCCCCAGAAGCCGATGGCAAGAATTCCACTGATCGTTCCTAAAATAAGGATGGACCACCAGTCGGGTTGTAATAGTTCTTTCCACCAAATCCAGCCATAGACCAGAGTGAAAGCGAAACCAATGGCATAATGAGCGATGGAACCAATACTAACGGCTAATGGGCTGGTCGATAATTCGCCGTTTGGCCCGGCCTGAAACGTAAGTAAGGTACCTAGAACATTAATGACTTTCGTTTTATAACCCGTAATAAAACTCAGTATATACATGAATAAAGTCATGGCAGAGGTGCCCGCCAGACTGGCGATAAAGAGATCAAAAAAGTTCATGGATTGGTACATTGGTTTACTCAACGGGGTAAAGAAGTATTCCAATTTTGGCGGTTATGGGTGCTAATACTCAAGTAAAAAGAAAATAAGCTTTTGGATTAGTATCTTTGCGGGGCATTGTTACCAATTCTTATGTCATTCCATTCTCTGGGTTTATCCGAAGCTTTATTAAAAGCCATTGCCGAGCAATCATATACTACTCCTTACCCCATTCAAAAGGAAGCCATTCCGGTTATTTTGAATGGTAAGGATGTCTTAGGAATTGCGAAAACCGGTTCGGGGAAAACCGCCAGCTTTGCTTTACCCATTCTGGAGTTACTTCAGAAAACCACGCCTGCCCGTAATCGCTTCATTAAAGTTTTGATTCTGGTTCCCACGCGGGAACTGGCCGTTCAGATTGCCGAAGTTTTTCAGGGATTCAGTGCAAAGCTACCCCGAAAAGTACGAACGCTGGCTGTATACGGTGGGGTTTCGATTAATCCTCAAATGCAGCATCTGCCCGGAACGGACGTATTAGTAGCTACACCTGGACGTTTGATTGATTTGCTGGATAATAATGCTCTTTCACTGGCTCAGGTCAGTACGCTGATCTTGGACGAAGCCGACAAAATGCTGAATCTTGGGTTTGAGGAGGAGATGAATAAAATCTTCGCCTTATTACCTAAAAAGCGTCAGAACCTATTGTTTTCAGCTACACTGGCGGACTCCGTGGACGTGGTTCAGCAGAAGCTATTAACCCAGCCGGTTAAGATTGAAATTGAAGAACCCGAACTGGACCTGGATCAGATTCACCAGATTGCTTTTGCAGTAACTCCCGAGCGGAAAGGTCCGTTTTTGCGTTACCTGATTAAGTCAGAAAACATGAAGCAGGTGCTGGTTTTTGTTTCGTCTACTCGTACGGCTGATAATCTGGTAGTAAAGCTGAACAAGAATGGAATTCAGGCCTACGCCATGCACGGACAAAAAAGTCAGGGGGCTAGGATGATGGCTCTGAAACGTTTCAAATCCGGTGAAATTCAGGTGTTGGTTGCTACAGATTTGGTTTCACGGGGTATTGATATTCAATTTTTACCACACGTTATCAATTTTGAGTTACCCCGTTCGCCCAAAGATTACGTACACCGCATTGGTCGGACAGGTCGGGCGGAGGCATCTGGAGAGGCTATTTCGCTAATTACGCCCGAAGATGAACATCATTTCAAGATCATCCAGAAAAAGATGAAAAAGCAGGTGGAGATTCTGGAGAGCAATAACATTGATTTACACGGTTATTAACTGGGTTGTTGGTTGATCGTCGTTGGTTATTTGGCACTGGGTTTTTAAGAAATAATGGAAAGAGTTACTCAAGAACAAAACCGTTATTTTTTATGAATACCACTTCCATTCAGCGAATCGGTACCGCCATTGCTGTCGTAGGCAGCATTGTCGGTACTTATTTTTTTACCCGTTCCCGAACCCAACGTAAAAGCTCTTTTAGTAAACAAAGGCAAGAGGTAGACGAAAACCTGTTAACTCCGTCCAATGAAACGTTCGGCATCATGTGGCCCACGATTTACACTGGTACTACGGCTTTGGCGGTTCATCAGGCTTTACCCGATCAGTTGGATAATCCCCGTTACCAGAAAGCCGTCCCCTGGTTATTAAGTAGTTATGCTCTGAACAATGTCTTCACGTATTTCTTTGCGAAAGATGACCTGCTGAGTCGCAGAGCTTCCGCTTTAACCACCATTGCTTTGTTACCCAATGCGTTGATGTTACATAGAGCCCTGGAAATTGGCCAAACGGAAGTTTCACAGCCCGAGCGTACGTTTCAGAAATCCATTAGTTTGTACGCGGGTTGGTTATCGGTTGCTTCCGTGATTAGTGCCGGAAATCTTCTGCTACAGTCAGGAGTAAAAGTGCCGGAAGCGTTGAAAGGTCAGCTGACCTGCGGAGCGTTGTCTCTCGTTACTACAGCTGGAATCGGCATTGCTCGTAAACTAAATGATCCCTATTACCTGATCCCCTTCATCGCTGCCCTGGCTGGTATTGCGGCTAAGCAGAAAGATGAACGAAAAGAAATAGCCATTTGTGCCGCGACACTGGCCGTTACCGTCGCCGGAGCTTTTGCTAAACAGATACAGGAATCAAAACCTTTGGAAGGTATAGAAGAAGCATAAGCTTAGTAAATCGTAAAGTCCCGAAAGTTTTAAACTTTCGGGACTTTACGTAAAAAGGAGTAAGGTATTACTTGCCTAAAAACGAATTCAGATTTTCTACTACTTTTTGGGATAATCGCTGACGAGCTTCGGTAGTCATGCCTGAAGTTCGGTTATATAAAATGATGCGGTCTCTTTTCGAAAATTCTTCCAGGGCCACACCCGCCCCGTCTGAATCGAAAATGGCGTAGGAGGTGGGATCGCTGGTTAACCAATCCGTAAAGCCTTCTTTATCAAAGGTTAAACCCAATGACGTATTAATCAATACCGAGTTTTTCTTTTTAATTTCCAGTAGGTCTCTGGTTAATACTACCGTATGTTTGGGTACGTGTGTCGTGATGACATCGCAGGCATTTACCAGCTCTTCCAGAGATAAATATGGAATGTCAGTCTCTTTTTTGGTACGACTGTAATAATACGGCTGCATCCCGAAATGGCGGGCGGTTTGAGCTACCATTGTTCCGAGCGTTCCTAAACCGATGATTCCGATACTTTTATTCGTCAACTCCGTCGGTTCCTTCCGCCATTGATACGGGCCAAATCCCTTGAAGAGGTTAATCAACTGAGCAAACATAAATTCCACAACCCCTTCATCGCCATAATCCCGAACGCCTTTGACCGCAATGCCCAATTCCCGAGCCTTGCTGATGTCTACATTCGCAGCTTTTTCATTGTACAAACTACAGCACATGGCAATGTATTTAAGCTGAGACGATGCTGCCAGAATAGCTGCCGTAATAGGCGTTCGCCAGCTTACGAGTACGCAGTCACTATCTTTTATTCGCTCGATACTTTCTGCTTCGGTAGCGGGTGTATCCGTATAAACAGAAATTGGATTTCGGGAAAGTAAAGCCAGTTTTTCCAGGATTTCATCCGTTAGCCGGCAGTCATCGATAAGGGTAATTTTGTTAAACATAAAGCAGAAAGATAGTCAACTCAGGGCAAGCCATCCGGCCAAAGAATGTATCAAATAAGAAGGAAAGTCAAAGCTTGAAAACAAATCTCGTTAATCCTAAAACTCATAAGTAAAGATCACCCAAGCGGATTAGAGTTACTGACTTTATGAAATGATAAAAAGCTATGAATGGATCTGTTTTGCATTACCACTTGACGATGATATCGCTGACGAATGGAGAAAGCAAACCTTTACAAGAGTATTCTTTCAAATAAAAAGACTAGCTAATTAGACTGCAGGAGAATTCTTGTAAATATTATTTAGATTAATTAAAAATAATTTGGGGACAAACGCAACCGGGAGCAGGCCTTTTCCATCCAATGGAAAGCTAGTCTCAAACGCGTGAATTATGATTTGCATAACGTGCTGGGGTTTTACTGCCTCGTAGTAGCTTTACTGATGACGCTGAC
>CAJYHS010000179.1 GCA_913774715.1 uncultured Siphonobacter sp.
TGAACCCGCGTCTCTACTTTTTCAAACCCTGATAAATCATTTCTGACACCGTGGCCATGGTTTCGATAGCATGTTCGCGAGTGTCCCAATCGCGGGAGAGCAACACAATCACGTAAGAACGACCGTCGGGTAAATAAACAATGCCCGAGTCGTGGTAGATATTGGTAATAGACCCGGTTTTGTGAGCGACTTTTGTTCCAGCCGGGAGTTTAGCAGGAATAATATCGTTGAATTTCTGATCTAGCAAAATCTTAATCATTTCCTCTGAAGATTCTTTATTCACTGCTTTTCCTTTGGCTATTTTCTCGAATAACTCTGCTAAATCATAGGCCGTTACTTCATTATTCAGGCCTTTCTGGTATGCCTTTTGATCCTCTACTCCGCGTCTGATCTGACTGTTTTTCGCTCCAAACTGGTGAAAGGTTTTGGTAACCTTTTCCGCATTAACCAGGTCAATAATGATATTCGTAGCCAGGTTACTGCTGACGATAATCATCTGATACATCAGATCATAAATAGTTTTCTTCTGACCTACTTCTGTATATAACTTCTGTTCGCTATCCGTTTCGGGAGTTAATCGGTACGTACTTCCATCTACGATGCTCTTGAATTCGTTCTTGACCAGAATGGAATCTCTCACAGAAAACTTCCCGGCCGCAGCCTGTTTATATACTTCCACCATGACCGGTGTTTTCATCGTGCTGGCCGCGTGGAACAACTCGTGTTCATTCACATAGACCGTCTGCTTTGATTGAAGATTTTTAAAAGCAACGGCATACGTCCCTTTCTTATCAGCAAGATAGGTCGTAATTTGATTGGTTAAGGTCATATGTTGAGCAGAACTTACCAGGGGAAAAAGGAAGCAAATCAACCATTTCATAGATTTTGGAAGGAAAGAGTGTACGCCAAGTTACTTCTGAATACCTAAGGAACCAATAGCTTTATTTGAGCCGATCCATAATTTCCGGCGTAATACCTACGGCTGAAAAACCGCCGTCGTGATACAGATTCTGCATCGTAACCGAACGGGTCAAATCCGAAAAAAGGGTAATAATATAATCAGCACAGGCTTCGGCAGAAGCATTCCCTAGAGGTGACATTTGATCGGCATAGTCAAAGAACGAGTCGAAATCGCCGACACCCGCTCCGGCCGTAGTAGGCGTGGGTGATTGCGAAACCGTATTGACCCGAACTTTTCTAAATTTTCCATAGCGATACCCATAACTTCGGGCTATACTTTCAAGCATGGCCTTGGCCTGTGACATGTCCGTATATTCAGGAAAGGATCGCTGAGCAGCAATATAACTTAACGCGACTACCGATCCATATTCAGCAATAGCATCCTGTTTTTCAGCCGTCTGGAGAAACTTATGAAAAGACAAAGCGGAGATATCCAGCGTCTTTAAAAACCACTCATAATTTAAATCTCCGTAAGAACGGCCTTTACGAATGTTGGGACTCATCCCGATGGAATGCAGCACAAAATCGATCTTCCCTCCTAACATCCGTTGCGATTCGCTCCAGAGGTGTTCCAGATCGTTTACACTAGTAGCGTCCGCAGCGATAATCGGAGCCTGACACTGATCCGATAAGCTTTGTAAAGCTCCCACTCGCAAAGCAACCGGAGCATTCGTCAGTACAAAGGAGGCTCCTTCTTCGTAACACTTCAATGCTACCTTCCAGGCAATGGAATGGTCGTCTAAAGCCCCGGAAATAATTCCTCTTTTTCCTTTCAATAATCCGTATGCCATGCGTTTTCTGTTGCGGAGTGGAAGACCAAATAACGGAAAGATTAGCGGTCTTTAGCCAATGGTGACTGCTTTTCCCATTCTTTGCCGTAAATTTTCTACCAACTAACCTATATCCTCAGCATTAAACCATCTTAACGCTTATGCACGTCTTATCACCTGAAATCAGACCGGCCGTAACGAATGATCTTTTTTCGATTTTATTACTGTACAAAGATGCGTTTCAAGACCATAAGATTTTGTCAGAAGCAGAGGCTATGCACATTTTCAAAACCATGCAAACGTACCCTTCCTATACGTTGTACGTAGCCACTATGCAGGGAAGAATTGTAGGAACATTTGCCTTGCTCATCATGCATAATCTGGGGCATAACGGAGCAAAATCGGCTATTGTCGAAGACGTGGCCGTAGCTTCCGAGTTTCAGGGCCAGGGCATCGGTAAACGTATGATGCAGTTCGCTATGGAGAAATGCCGGGAAGAAATGTGTTATAAAATCAGTTTATCCAGTAACCTGATCCGTGAAAAAACCCATGCTTTCTATGAATCACTGGGATTTCGAAAACATGGGTTTAGTTTTTGGGTCGATCTGGAGTAGTTAATGTACCATTTCCTCTTCCCTATTTACTTCTTTAAGATGACTCTGCCGAAGCTGTCGGGACGTAAGCGTACTCCCATCGTGCGACCAGCCGGGAGGAGCGAAAATGTAGTTAAACTTATCCTTCCAGTCCAGCCCTGGTTTACCCAGATCGTCCGCCAGATGTCGCCATTCATCAAAAGCTACATCCGTAAATTTCTGACTGGGTAATGGCTTGGTCAGACCAAAATACGTTGGATCATCAGGTTTTTCCTCCGCGTAGGTACCGAATAGTTTATCCCAGATAATGAGTACCTGCCCCATATTCTTATCCAGATAATTCACATTTGAGGCGTGATGAACCCGGTGATGCGAAGGCGTTACCATAAACTTTTCCAATATGCCTAGTTTCCCAACGGTTTCGGTGTGAAGGAAAAATTGATAGGCCTGATTGACCGCGTAGATGAACATAATGTGTGTAGCATCGAAGCCCAAAACAGCCGCCGGAACATAAAACAGGTACCGATACACGGGCTGAAACATGGACGATCGCAGAGCGACGGTCAGATTATAACGTTCCGCGGAATGATGGGTAGAATGCACAGCCCAAAGCACACGACAATAATGCTCAGCCCGGTGTAACCAGTAAAAGCAGAAATCCTGAGCCAGGAAAACACCAAACCAGGCAGCAATCGGATGTCGTTGCCAGAAATGCCAGAAAGGTGAGTGTTCAGCTAGTCCATCCAGCACGAAAAAGGTTACCCCTTTCATGAGGATATCAATAACCAGGCCACCTAAGCCAAGTAAAAGACTATTTCTGGTTTCCTTGAAATTATACAATCCAAGGCGTTCTCGATGAGAGATGTACAACTCCAATACGATAAAAATAATGTACACTGGAGTTGTAATGAAGGTAAATATACGTTCCATGGCAATCAAGGTGTTACTCTAATCACCTTGCAAAAATGCAACAAATCGTTTTTTAATTCTCCCTCAAAATATTAAAACAGAATTAGAATTACCTATCAGGTGATGCTATTCTCAGCCTGAAGTGATGCCAACCAAAAACCGTTTTCCATTCTTTAGATCGTTAAAGCCTGGATGGGTATTCTACTTTTTGCCCTTGCTCAAATCCATGATTTCCACTTTCCGAAAGTCGATGGGCTGGCCTTCACTTTGCAGAGCAATGAATCCGGAATTCAGAATTTTACCATCGATTTTCTGAGTGGGGTCATAACGATTGGCGACATCTCCACCAATTTGCGGCTTGGAATATTCCAGTACTACCTTGCCATTGATGATGTGCTGCACCAGAGAATCGCCCAGTACAATCAGTTCGGCCCGTACCCACTCATCCTTACCGTAGGTTTTAGAATTTGAATCAATGCAGTGGCGGGTGTCCAGCTTACCTTTATAGACAATGTTTGTTCCGGGTGAACACATGTTACCCGTAGGACGGGCTTTTCCATCAGCTAAACCCGCCAGAAATTGCATTTCAATGGAAATGGGCCAATCCTGTTCTTTAGGCATGGTTCGGGGATCCTGCGAGTGAAACATCACCCCACTATTCAGCTCCGTATACGAGGGAGCATCCTTCCGCCAGGGATCAGCAAAACGATATTCAATCACTAAATGGTAGTGCGAGAAAGGGGTTTTGTAATACAAATGTCCGTACTGCTCATTGAATTTATCGTACTGATCATAACGTACTTTAATGACACCATCTTCCACCCGAAACGTATTGCCATAATTTACGCCAACGTCGTGGTGATGTATTTTTACGATCCAGTCGTTAATGTCTTTACCATTGAAAAGCGATACCCATTTGTTCTGCTGGGCCTGAGTAGGTTGAAGCGTAATACATAAAAGAATGGTAACTAAAAAACGGATCATGTAAAGAAGATTAAGAGGTAATACATTGATTTCAAATACTAAAGCGACTTTTATACTTTCACTGCTTTCAGAGCATACACCAGCGGAATTTTTCCCTCGTAAGGCTGAATCTGAAACTTACCGGCTTCCACCTCTACCGTTTCTGCAAAGCAATTATAAGGGGAATAATCGAATTCCTCGAAAGACTGTATTTGCAACCCGTGTTTGAGAAGGTTTCCCATTACTTCCGAAAGGGAGTGATTCCAGCCTACGGTTTCAGTGGTGATGGGGGCACTGGGGTCAGCATAGGTTCCGGAGGTAACTTCTTCGATGGCTTCCTTATTGAAATAGGAATATTGCAGGTACCGAAAATTCTCATTGAACATCCAGACGACCGGATGAAATTCCACAAAAACGAGCTTTCCGCCGGGTTTGAGATGCCGGGCGATTACCTCGGCCCACCGGTTCATATCGGGTAACCAGCCAATCACTCCGTAACTGGTAAAAACTACATCGAATTGCTGATTTAACTGAAGTTCGTACACATCAGAACAGATAAACTCAGCCGTAAGGATATTCATCTGAGCGGCCAGCGACTGAGCCGAATAAATGGCAATATCCGATAAATCGACCCCGGTTACCCAGGCTCCCATGCGGGCGAGTGACAGGGAGTCCTGCCCAAAATGACACTGTAAATGCAGAATACTCTGGTCTTTTACATCTCCTAATAACTCGAGTTCAATCGATTTGAGTGAAGATGCTCCTTTCAAAAAACCTTCTAAATCGTAAAAATCAGATTTCAGGTGATACAGGGTTCGCTGGTTCCAGCTATTTCGGTTTTTCTCCAGATAATCCATTGGAATCGATCATTTGAAAAATCAAGTTAGGAAAAAACTTGAATACGCGAGTCTTTCCCAAGCATCCTCCGCACATTTACCCCTCATTCATAGAGGCCCGAATGATGACTTGCTGCGTAGCCGCTTTCTTCCATAAGAATGATTTTTGGCCGTAGGAAAGTCTCTTTCTCATTGTTCTCTCTTGAGAATAATACTACTTTTGGTTTTGAGACCTGGCGTTTACCCCACGACAGGATCGTCCAATCAATTTCGACCAAAGTATGCAAAGAGTTTATTTAAGTGATTCTGGCCCGAAAGTTTCCGAAGCGATCTATGGATTCTGGCGTTGGGAAGACCAGGGAAATGAAACCCTCAAAACAATGGAGCAGGTCGTGAACCTGTGTCTGGAGTTAGGTATCAATACATTCGATCACGCCGATAGCTACGGTAACTATACCAGCGAAGAATACTTCGGTAAGATCATTCAGCAAAAATCAGTTAAACGCGAAGACCTCGTTCTCTTTAGCAAATGTGGCATTCGTCGTTCCAGCCGTGGATTTACGTATTTCGATAACTCACGGGATTATATCATTGAAAGCGTCGAAAATTCACTTCGTCGCCTGAAAACGGATTACCTCGATATTTTCCTGCTGGATCAGCTGGATCGCTTGTGCCATCCCGAAGAAACCGCTCGGTTACTGATGGAGCTGGTAAAAGTTGGCAAAATCAAGCACATCGGAGTAAGTAACTTCACCGTTTTCCAGCATCAGTTACTGGAATCAAACCTGAAGCGTCCGATTGTGACGAATCACATTGAACTCAGTCTCTCGAACACTTCGGCCATCGAAGACGGACGACTGGATTTCATCAAGCAGCGTTTCAGTAAACCGCTGGTTTGGGCTCCATTGGCCGGGGGTGAAATTCTCAACGGCACCGATCATAAGTCAGAGGTATTACGGGCGAAACTCGAAGAAATCGGTCGGAAATACGATGCGAACATTGAGCAGGTAGCCGTGGCCTGGTTATATCAACTGGGCACTTTACCTATTATTGGTTCGCTGTCAGAAACCCGGATTCGTAACGCCGTGAGTGCTTCTTCCATTAAGCTTTCACACGAAGACTGGTATGAGCTCTATAATACGACTCTGCTGAAATAACCATTCTGGTGGCTCAGGGTAACCTAGCCACCTTTTTTGTGCTCTGTTCCTTCGTACGTTTACCCTTAAACATCTCAACTATAGAGACTTTCTATACTTAAACCTATTTTTGCTCCCATTACAGATGAAACCCTATTCCCTCATTTTATTCGATTATGATGGTACCCTTTGTGACTCACGTGAGGCTATATTAGCAACGTTTGAGCGTACATTCAGGTATTATCAGGAACCGACGCCCCCACTGGAAAAGCTTCATCAGGTCGTGAGTCATGGACTGATCATGCCGGAAGCTTTCAAGGTATTAAAGCCAGAATTAAACGCAGAGGGAATCATCGAATGGGTAAAGACGTATCGCAATCTCTATGATCAGGATGCCTATCATTTGGTGAAGCCCTTCCCCGGAGCGAAGGAATTGTTAATTACCTTAAAGGAACGCGGTAAAACCTTGCTAGTGATGAGTAATAAGGGCATTCGTTCCATCGAAATGTCGTTGGATCATTTGGGATTTACGCCTTACATTACCCTTTCGCTCGGCGATGGTAGTCCCTTATTAACCGGACTGGATAAGAAACCTAATCCGATCAGTTACACACAGGTAATTCAGCCTGCTTTTGCGAATATTACGTCAGCTCAGACGTTAATGGTTGGCGACACAACGATGGACATTCAATACGCTCATAACTGTGAGATTGACTCCTGCTGGGCCGCGTATGGATTTGGCTCCGCTGAGGCCATCCGCCCGCTACAACCGACTTACGAAATAACCAGATTAAGTGAACTGGAGAAGATTATTGAATAATACAAAAGCGTCGATCCATTCATTCTACTGCTCAGGATGATCCTTAAAACAGTTGAATTTCTTCGAAAAAGAGGTTTGCTGCGACTGAAGGCAGTCGTCCATCTCCCGGCAAAATCCTATGAATGCCTATCGACGCTTTTTGAATCTTATTACTTTAGCCTAAACCCGCTGTAGCTATCATTAAAGAGCTATTTTTAGCGTAAAATGAAACGGGTTCTAATCGTACCTTATTGGAATTGAAATAGTTTTTACCGGGAAAGAGACGTAGAAGTCGTTAACGTTCTAATCGTACCTTATTGGAATTGAAATTTGATTTATAGTGACTGGTATAGCGGACGTTACCGTGTTCTAATCGTACCTTATTGGAATTGAAATCTGGGAAATTACGGAGCCGTGCTGCTTTTTGATAATGTTCTAATCGTACCTTATTGGAATTGAAATATTAGAAGGAAATAGTGTTGTTATCACCGGCGGATCAGTTCTAATCGTACCTTACTGGAATTGAAATTACAGAGTATAGTTAGAAGAGAAAGCGATTGAGCCCGTTCTAATCGTACCTAGTCACAATCAACCCTAATTAACTTCATTCTTCTTCACCTCGAACGTATACGTTTGACTACCGCTCAGTCCAGATTGGCTAATCCCCTGTACTACAACGCGGTAATACCCCGACAAATCGGAAGTAAAGAATTGTAATTTCTGCTGACCCGTTGCCTGAGGCTCCCAGAAAAGTAGCGAACGAAAATCGGCGGTGCGACTTTCACGTTGAGCGGGCGTATCGTAACGCGGCGAATAAAAATCACGTCTGGCCTGAACGCCTTCGTAGGAAGTAACTAATCCTTCGGGCTGGTATCCCCCAATGTCTCCTTTGTAGCTGATAAAACTAACGATCCCTTCCATGACTACCGGCCCCAGAGCATATCGATTATTGACGATATCCAGACGCTTGATTTTCAACGGATCTATCGACAGTAATTTATTAATATCGAAGATGGGTACGCCGTCGAGTAATACCATTGGCGGTCGGGTGAAGTTATATTCCGTTCGTCCCACCATCAGGAATCGGAAACGACCCTGCGAGCGACGCACGTCTACTTCAGGCACGTATTCCCGCATTACCTCTTCCAATACAGGAAACCGAGTATACGCATCCAGATAATACGTACGATCTGCTTTTCCGTAGAAAAAGGCCGTATCACTAGCAACTGTATTCTTATACAACGGTAAATACGCATTCCGAACCTGCATATTGATACTCCGATCAAGTAAGGAAGATGCTTTCTTTGGATTAAAAGAAAAGCCAGGTAAGCTTCTCGAAGAATACTGCTCCGAAAAAGGGTTCTCCAACTCGACCCGATGCAGACTATCCGCCGTTTGCACGACGACCTCATTCATGCCTGAAAAATGACGCATTTCAAAAAACACCCGCCCTTCGGAATCACTAACGGCCGGAAAAACCCAGAGATCTCGACCCGGTGCGTTCAGATAGGCCTCTGCTTCGGCAACGGGTTTTTTATTCGCATCGGTCACTTTTCCAAATACAATGTGTTCTTCGTGTTCGGGAATATGAGTTAACCGGGGCCCCTGAAAGATATCTTCCCAGCGAAATCGGCTCCATCCGTGCGTTAACATCACCAGATCGGGCTCGGCAGCAGGATTATTCAGGTAATACGAAGGTGATTCAATCGTCCCTTTCAAATCCGAACTGAACCACAGATAACTATAAAGATCTTCCGATTCGCCTTGCTGTAATGAATCCAGTCGATAGACCGAAACGGATAAATCAGAGGAATCCGTAGTTTGTAAAGCCAGCGAAACGGATTGACGGGTGGCATATACGGGTTTATCCGTCTGAACCTGAATGGCTAGTTTCTGTTTCGGACGCTTGAAGTAAAGTCGCTCGCAGACGGGCTGTTGCTGAGCATTGAATAAGGTAATGTGCGAGATACCTTCGTCTAACTGAGCCAGCGGAACCCGAAAACGAACCTTGCCATTTTGCAAACTCTGACGTTCCGTGAATTTTACAGCCTGTCGCGTGTGAACTAAAACGTACACCGACTCTTCCACTCCCCTTGACTCTACATCAATGATTAAGTCCTGATTCTGAGAATTTTGGACGTGTAAAACATATCCTTTTTCCTGGCTAACTGGCAGGTTAACCGACTGTTCATTTTTCCCGGCATACGTCAACGCGGCGTGGTAATTATCTCCCGCCTTCGGGGTAAACTCGAACGTTCCCATGCCGAGTTGCCGGGGCTGAAAACGAACAATCGTGTCATTATGCTGATTGACGATAGCTCCCGAAAAATCTACGCCCTTCCCCGACTCATTAATTCCTCGAAAGGCAACGGTACTTTTCAGATTCTGTACCAGATGCCCACCTTCCGGGAAAAACTGAAGATCCAGCTCTGACTCATTCGTTTCAGCGGGTATTTTGGTGAAAGTATTAACGATGCTGATCGTTTTTTCGAAGTATAGTTCCGGACTAAAATTCTTCATCCAGTTCGTATAAGCTCGTAAAGTATAATGCCCCGACTGAATCGTGGCGGGTAAAACCAGCATGCCATTACCCGATCCTTTATTCAGAGAAATTTTGCTTTGAAGAACGATGCCGTGGCTTAGATCCAGCAATTCCACGTAAGCTACCTTACTTAAATCCATCGATTGATGCGTCTGCCCATTCAAGGCATATACCTTCAACCACAAACTCTCCCCCACGACGTAATACGAACGGTCGGTATGGACATACAGTTTTTCCTGAACCGCCCGCCGACTGTATGCTTCAAAAGCCTGACGTACAGATTCCTGAGCCAGAAGCTGCGGAGCCCAAAGCCCCATACTAAGCATTATAAATAATCGTAGCTTCATTGAATAAGGATATTAGAACCACTCAGGCTTTTTCAGTCCTCCACCGAGGTTTCGGCAATCCGCACAGCTTGCCCACACGGTAACGTAACGTGTCGGCATGGAAAGCGTTTGAATGATCTTGTAACTAAAGTCAGAGGTCTCATAAATTTTTTCGGTATCCAGCGTATCTAAAGGTGAGTTACAATTAGGATACGTACCAGGAAACCAACCATTTAATTCATAGGGAGTAACCGTCAGCCGCTTTTGCTGTTCGGTTCCGGCACTGAAATAACCGAACACCAGTTCATCCGCATCACTTGTGCAGCGAATATTTCCCGTCAGAACCGAAGGCTGTGGATCAAACAATCCGCCCGTAGTTTCTGTGGTTCGGGCCAGCATATCCCAATATTCGTAGGCCTCTTGCGACAAAGCATACTGTTTTACTAACAAGCTGTATTTGATCAACAGTTTGTTGCTGGCATTATTGATTACTACCAGAGGCTGGTTCATGATACGATCCTGGGATAATTTCGCCGAAGTACCAATCATAATATCAGAAGACTTATCCGTTCGCCAGCAACGGTATAGCAAAACCTGACGGGGATTAACTTGCTTAAGTCCATAGGCGACTGAGTCTCCACTATAATAAGCACTGGTGTATTCGTAGGTCTCTTCGGTTTTCCAACGATAAAACCAGGTATTGTTATTGGGATCATGCGTGTTGACCATAAAACGCATAATACCATTACCCCGGTCAGCCTGAAAATTGATGCTGTCAATCTTGGGAGCCTGTTTTATTTCTACATAATCAGAAGCGTATTGTTTCCCGTCACGCGTGCTAATCTGAATGCGAAACTTCTCGGATGTCAGGTAATTACGTGGTAACAGGATGTAACGCCCAGTGCTGGCTTCCCAAAGCTGTACGTTGGTTCCCTGATCTCCAATAACGCGAACATCCGCCCCGCTTTCAGCAGTAGAACCTTCCGAACTATTCAGCGACTGCGTACGCGACAATAGAATGGTGGTGGTATCATTACCAATGTTCAAAAATCCGCTCACCACCAGGTAACGGCCATCGATGAGATTTTCGGATGGCTTGAAAGGGTCAATACACCCGGCTACTAGCAGAGCTACAAAAAAGAGTAACAGCCCGTATTTCATTTTCAATATCGTAAAGATTTATAGCCTGATAATCAGTCTATAATCGATGAGTTAGAATTTAAAATTATAGGTAATACTCGGAATAGGCTGCCCGAAAATGGAAAGCTTATAACCATTAATCTTCCCGCCTTCGGTCAGGAAAAATACTGAATATGGATTCTTGCGACCCAACAGGTTATATACCGATAAAGTCCAGGAGCTATGAGCCAGCTTTCTGACTTTATGGTTCCCTTCGATGTTGATACCCACATCCGCCCGAATGTAGTCCGGAATACGAGCCTGATTCCGTTCAGCGTAATAAATTCGGAGCACGCCATCCATGTAATACTGCCCGCGAGGCGGCGTATAAGGCCGACCTGTGCTATATGTAAAGTTCATCGAAAAGCTCAGACGACGATTGACCCGGTAATTGCTGATCAATGAAAAGTCGTGAGGCTTGTCATAATTAGCCGGGTAGTAATTTCCTTTATTCGGCACATCGGTAATCGTAGGATCGCTGGCTTTTAATAGCGTTCTGGAATAGGTATAACTGGCCCAACCATTCAGTTTACCCGTTAATTTTTTCAGTAATACCTCCACCCCGTACGCTTTTCCTAAAGCAGAAATAACGGCGGTTTCAATCTGTTTATTCAGAATTAAAGAATCGCCACTTTTATAATCCAGTACATTACGCAAGTTCTTGTAATACCCTTCCACCGACAGCTCAATTGAACCGGAACGCAGGTTTTTATAAACCCCTAATGAAAACTGCTGACCAACCTGAGGTTTCAGGTAAGGATCGCTCAACTTCCAGACATCCGTAGGCGAGATGGCGGCGGTATTGGACAGCATCTGAATGTATTGGCGAGTGGTATTGAATCCAGCTTTTACCGATAAGGAAGAAGAAGCCATGTATCGCAGTGATAAACGATACTCTGGTCCCATGTAATTTTGAATTACTTTACCTGAGCCATAGGAACGGAATCCGGCTGTATACAATTTATCAATTGGTAACCCTTCAGCATATTGGGCTACATTTTTAGGTCCCAGATATTGGAACATCGAAAGACGAATACCTCCGGTAATGGCTAGGTTTCGGGTCACATCGTAACGCTCTGAAAAGTAAATGGCACTTTCCAGGCCTTGTTCCGGTTCCATCAGTTCTGGCTTTACGAGAGACTCTTCACCTCTGGGATAAAACGAACCCGGCTGAACTTTGTAGTGAATGGAGTTAATTCCAAAGTCCATGGTGTGTTTCGTATTCGGGATGTAGCTAAAATCCGCTTTGAAACTAGCCTGACTAATACCAAATTTCAGGTTATACGCATTGATTGGAAATTGCTCACCCTGAATGTCGTAACGATAACGCGTGTAAGCTCCGGTGAATGTTCCGAACAATTTAGAATTAAAGATACGCTTCCATTTAATCGACGCTAGTTGGCTTTCATAACGATACGTAGTATCTGAATTAAACTTGAAATTGTCATTACTGATATAACCCATGATCATCAGGCTATTCTTCTGATTAATCTCATGATTGAGCTGAACATTGACATCATAAAATGAAGCTCTGCTTTTGTTATACCGTTCGTCAGTTACCTGCTTCAAAAGCCAGTTGGAGTAAGACGAACGACCACTTACCATAAGAGAGGTTCGATCCTTAATAAGGGGGCCTTCAAGCGTCAGGCGGCCGGTTAATAACCCAATTCCCCCCGAACCAGAAAACTTCTTTTTATTCCCCTCGCGGGTTGTTATATCCAGCACTGACGATAAGCGGCCACCTAGCCGAGCCGGAATATCACTTTTATAGAGTTCAATCTCTTTTAAAATATCGGGATTAAAAGCTGAGAAAAAGCCGAATAAGTGCGAAGGGTTATAAACCGTAGCATCATTAAATAAAATCAGGTTCTGATCGGTTGAACCGCCGCGTACGTTCAGACCCGTGCTACTCTCGCCTACTGATTTCACTCCCGGAAGCGTTAACACTACCCGCAAAGCATCCGTCTCCCCAAAGGCTGTTGGCACCTGCTTCATGGTCTTTATGGTCAACTTCGATACGCCCATCTGATTACTGGAAACACTGGCATCCAGATCTGATTTAACCAGAATTTCCTTCAAAGCGGTAATGCTCTCAATCATTTCGATGTTCAGCGTTCCGTTCGAGTACAGCACCACCTGACGTTGGGATTCCCGCATTCCAATGCTCCGTACCTTTAGGGTATGCCGGCCCCTTGGCAGAGTTATACTGTAGTTTCCAAAGGCGTCGGTAGAAGTTCCACCCGTCGACTTTTCTAAAGTAATGTAAGCTCCAATAACCGGTTCACCGGTAACAATATTTCGAACAGAACCGCTAATGGTTGCATTCCCTGGTTTGATTCGATAAGTCTTTATACCAATGTCATATACCTTGTTTTCAGCCGTTGAAAGTAACCGGGCGGTTAATTCTTTGTCATGAAAATCGTAAGAAACGGTAGTATCCAACTCCCGATTTGCATCAAAAACCCCGTTCGGTAAAGCCGTAATAATGGGGCGATCTTTAGTAATGAAGATATGATGCTGGGCATCAATGGCATATTTCAAATCAGTATCCTGAAAAATCTGATTTAAAAAGGCGGGTAACGACTTCTG
>CAJYHS010000180.1 GCA_913774715.1 uncultured Siphonobacter sp.
CTAAACTATTAAAAATACACACGTATCTAAGACAGGCTCTTTGGTAAGTGCTTATTTTAAATTCCTTTCCTGTATCCAACATCTTACTACTATGCCCTTTGTTTCTACTAATAGCTCTTGCCCGAACTGCCGTTCGAAAGATACAGAAAGACGACGCCGTCCTTCCGTGGTCAAGTATTCGCTCTTTTTTCTGAGTACACGCTACCACTTGTGTCTGAAGTGCCGAAAGCATTTCCTTGAATTACGTTAGCCCCTTATCTCTAGTAATAAAAACATGCAGGTTAATATTGCTAACTGATCAAGTTGGAGTAATCAACATCCTATAAAGTGTAAAAAAGTTACTCACGAGTCATTTGCAATAGCCGTGTACTGGATGGCCTTTTTTATTAATATTATTTCTGGACTATACATGGTTAGATTGCAGAGGTGGTTATACTCATAGGCTGCTGATTCCACAGGGCAGAGCCACCAGCCTTTTTATACGGTAGACATTTAAAACTACTGTAGCTTTCTATTCGAATGCACGTTAGCCAGCTATAGTTAATGAACGATGAAATTAAAAAGCTTTTACTGTGGCCTACCGCTCTTTGTTCTTATTGGTCATTGACCCATTTAAAAGGGTTAACGGATTCATAAACCCGTAGATCGGCGTTATAATGAAATGTCGTTCTGTTCAGCGTTACAGGTTTGCTAGAATCGGCTTGCCTTCCTGTAATTTTTTTAGACGAATTAAGGCTTCGATGTAGTAATAATCAGCGTAATTGATAGAGGCATCGACCTCACTGTTATTGGGTTTATGACCCGTACTATGCAACAAAAAGGCATCGTTAACCTGACGGCTTTGGTAGTCTGCTGACGATAGGGTTCTGAGCATCTGCTCAGCTTTCGTCCGGTAAGTAGTTGCTTTGGCTTTGTTTTTTACCAAGGTCGAGAGTTCCAGCAGGGCCGACGCGGTAACAGCCGCCGCTGAGGCATCTCTGGGGGCATTCGGAATGTCTGGTGCATTGAAGTCCCAATAGGGAATCAGATCTTTAGGCAGGCGTTGCAGATATACGTCCGATACTTTTTGAGCAAAATTCAGAAATTTGGGGTCTTTCGTCTCACGGTAGGTCATCGTGTAACCGTAAATCGCCCAGCTCTGACCTCTGGCCCACATAGAATGATCAGCATAGCCCTGATGCGTAACGCCCTTAATCTTCTTACCCGTTTCGCGATTATATACTACCACATGGTAGGAGGTGTAGTCGGGCCGGAAATGGTTTTTCATGGTCGTTGTTGCGTGCGAGACGGCTATGTCGTAGAGACGCTTGCCACCCCCGTTTTTTGAAGCCCAGAATAGTAGCTCCAGATTGATCATGTTATCCATGATGGTATTGTGCTGGGGCCATTCCATGTTGGGTACCGAGCGTGGCCATGACAGAATGGTACCGACTTTGGGATTATACAGCCGGGCCAGTGTATCGGCGGTAGCCAGCAGGATTTTTTTGTATTCAGGATGGCCCGTCAGGCGTAGCCCGTTGCCAAAGCTGCAGTACATTTGAAAACCCAGATCATGGTCGACGGCTTTCTGATAGGCGAGTGGCGTTAATTCCCTGGAGAAAGAATCGGCTTTGGCTTTCCAGGCGGGGTCTTTGGTGTATTCGTAAATGTACCAAAGTGTGCCAGGCCAGAAACCGCTGGTCCAGTCTTGATAGCTGATGTAATTCCAGTTCTTCTTTCCGTTGAGGATGTTACGGGGCAAATTTGGTTGTGTAGCAGGTAGCGTCGCAGCCGTTTTGGTTGCCTGCTGCACACAGTATGTCAAGGCTGGATCGGCCGGTAATCGGTCCTGATGTAATGTAAAACTGCACAGAGTAATAAGCAGAACAAATACGAAACTAAATCCAGAAGACGACATGGGGGAGGATCTTAGGCTATTCATAAATAAAATCTCAGATTAGAAGCGTACTCTTTAGGGACTACACTTGGACATTAGGGGAAACAAGGCACGTTTCCTATAAAAGTGAGTTACTTATTTCTGACCTGCCTATCCAGAAATTGTAGAAAATATCGCCAGTCTAAAGGAGTAACGTCGTGCCCACCCGGTCGTATATGGTATCCAATAGTACCCTGTACGGATGTGTTCAGGGGCGGCAGCTTCGTAACAGGTAGTCCTTCTCGTCCAAACAAACGGTAAACGGTGCTGGCTGCTTTTGCCGATTCAAATTCACCAACCGGGTCGGCTAATATGTCTTGTTCGGCACTGGCAATGTAGACTGGCCGGGGGGCTAGCAGGGCAATGACTTCGTGCTGGTCGAAAGGTAGCAGAGTATCCTTATCCATGTATTGCCGGAAATTGACACTGTACCAGTGCGGAAAAACGGTGCAGAGCCGCCGGATGGATTCACCTTTACCCCGCTGGAATAATTTGGCTCCCCCTGCCCCTGACTCGTTACTGAGAACCGCGGCAAAGCGTTCGTCGGTAGCACCCGCCCAGAGAGCCGCTTTGCCCAGTCTGGACCAGCCGAATACGGCAACTTGTTTATCATTAATAGCCGGATCTGATTGAAGATAGTCCATAATCCGACTCAGTCCCCAGGCCCAGGCGGCAATCGTTCCAAAGTTATCCGGCCGTTTTTGCCAGTCGGGATAAACCGTATGCACGCCCGTGGAAAAGCGGGTGGCAGGTACGTCTGAAGCGATATCCTCTCGATACGCCGTCACTAGTGCATACCCGTGATCCAAAATACTGTCCAGCGGCCATTGGCCGGTGTTAATACCCCGGCAAGCTTCTGTTGGCCGGTTGTCGGTCACGCAATCCAGATTAACATAGGGATTATTTTTACTCTTTTCCAGATAGCTGGTAGTAAGACGAATACCGGGATCAGCAGTAACGCTGTGATTTCCCCAGAAATTTAGTCCTAGAATAGCAGGAACGGGTCCCTGTACCCGATTCGGAATGTAAAGCAGTACATCGATTCGGGGGCCGTCAGTCTGACCATTGACGTAAATGGCAACCTGTTTACGGGTGGCTTTACCGCCGAGTGCTTTTGGATCCGTATCAAAAACATGAAATGTCATGGCGGCTGGTTTTTCCGGAGAACGACCGTATACCTGGCTGGTGAACAATTCGATCAGTTCGGGTCGTCTGACCCTTTGCCACTCCGCAACCGTGGTGATGCGAGCTCCATTACTTCGCTGTAGTGGATCTGGCAGCCCCGATTTCACTTGGGCCAGTACCTGACCTGTTAATCCGGCTGAGCAGAGTACACTAACTAATAAAAAGCGTCTGATTGACATATCGTTCTGAAATCGTTGCTATGTAAATTTTGCTTTGCACAGCTTTGTGCTGCTACATCGGCGGTACTTTCAAAAGGTACGGCAAATCGTAGCTTATCTCGCCGGAGTTAGCCAAACAGCCTGCCCACCACGTGGTAATAGCTTCATGTCCAGCGACTGTCCGCCTTTGACAGCTTGGGTCGATACCCGGACCTGCGTTTTAGTTGCCACTGTCGTATCGTCGGTGTAAAGATGAGCTACATAGCTTTTTCCCTTGGGCAGAAAATCGAGTGGTAGTGACAGCGTGCGGCCCTCGTTATTAGTGATCGTACCGACAAACCAGTCGTCTCCGCTCCGGCGGGCGATGGTCACGTATTCCCCGATGGCATCGTGAATGACTTTCGTATCATCCCAAACGGTGGGTACCTTATCGAAAAATTCGATTTCAGGTTCGCCCTCGTACTGGGATGGTTTATCGTACCAAAAAACCGATTGCAGCGGACTGTACGAAATGACGTTCATGGCTAGTTGATGGGCGTGGGTGTTTTTCAGACGTTTATCATAGTAACAAATCGTATAGTCGCCCGCTCCGGCCAGGTAGCGGGTAAAGGGTAATATGGTGTTATGAGTAGCGTCAGGAAACTCTTCATTACCCCGAATGCCTTCCTGTGTCATTACGTTAGGGTAGGTGCGACTAGTACCCGTCGGGCGGTATTCGTCGTGGATGTTGACCATCAGGTTATTTTCCAGAGCTTTTCTTTTCGCTTCGGTGAGCCAGGTCATCCAACGGTGCGATCCTACTTCTACAAACCCGAACTTAACGCCCTTGACTCCCCATTTTTTGTAGAGTGGAAAAATCTCGTCCATTTGTTTGTAGAGTGCCTGCAAATTCACGTACAGAATCACGCCTACGTTTTTCGATTTGCCATAGGCAATCACCCGCGGCATATCGATGGGAGCCACTACCTGCCGGGCATCCGAATGAAAGGTAAATGCCGGTCCGTACCACTTCCAGTCAAAAAGGATGTATTGCAGATGATGGGCAGCCGCAAAATCAATACACGAGATAGCCCCCTGCGTGGTCAGTGTCACTTCCCGCATCATCTTGCCTGGCTTAATCCAATCAGTAGTAGTGACCGCTGGGGGCGGGTTTAGGTTAAGCATGATGTCATTGTTTTCCAGAAGTTTACCTAAGCGATTGGCCACCATGACCACCCGCCAGGGCGTTCCTACGTCCGACATCAGGTCAACGCTTTCATATAGGGACGTCACTACCGTATTGGCTTTAGTGGTAGAGAGCTTGAACTTCGTCATGGCGTAGTCGGTCAACTGGGCTTCGGCCAGCGAGGCACACAGACCATTAGGCAAGGACAGCGTAAGCGGGCGTTCCGAGTTTTCGGGCCAGTTATTCAAAGGAAGCGGCTGATAAGATCCCTGTGCCCAGGCCGTGTACCAGGCTTTGGTATTGGCGGGCAGGGTAAACTCGCTATTTTCGGCCATTACGCGGTAGTACAGACCGTTGGGATGTTCGGGGAAAAAGTATCGGAACGCGATGCCCGAATCATACGCCCGAAAAATGACGTGTAAGGAGTAATCAGGTGCGTCGGGTTTCTGAAGATGAATCTCAAGCTGATTGTAATGATCCCGAATGAGGCTGCGTTCGCCATAAACAGGCTTCCAGGTCGTATCTTTTGACGTTCTGACCACGTTTTTAATAACCAGATCGTCGCACCAGTTGGCTCCCATCGTGCCGGGGGGCGTGGTTACTTTATGGGCCATGGCGTGCTCAAACACATGGTTATCGATCTGTACGCCTAGTCCCGACTCAAGAATAACGGGTTTTCCTTCGTAATCGACCCGGTAGGTCATTTGCTTTTGACCGGGACGGGTTTCCTTTTGTGCGAAAACGACCGTCAGCTTACCATCGGGCGACTGTAACAGGGTTTCCGGTAGCTGGGCCGCCACCAGATGACAGGATAGGAGCCAGGCGAGGAAAAAATGGAATCGGAGTAATTGTTGACGTATTGGGTGCATAAAAGGTAGAGGCTAGTAGAATTTACTTTCTTTCGTCTGTAGTAATCAATAACAGGTTATCTGAGTGATAGCTGGCTGGAACGTCTCTATTGTTCAGGGTGATTTTAGTTATTTTTTCGAAACCCAGTGATGCCTCAATCAGGGGTTGTCCCTGTAGCTGTACATGAAGTTGAGGCCCATTTTTGGCAGCGTAGAGAAAGACCTTAGACAGGGAGCTCAGGAGCGGTTTCCCGCCTTTACGAAGATAACTGCCGTTGCTGACGAAGAAGGAGGATAATTGATTCAAATCCTGTCGGTTCGCTCCTTCGGGAAAGGTAATAGCCGACAAATAAGCATCGGTTTCCCAATCACCGATGGTCAGGTTGGCATTGCGGTGCATCAGTCGACCGTCGGCCAGCAGATTTATGTATACTTCGGTTACCTGTCCGTTCTGAGTAATGCGTAGTCCCAAGTAGTTAGGGCCTTCAAACTTCTCGAGGGTAGGAAGGTTATTGCGTCCGGCGGCTCCAGCGGCTCCCGATGAGCCAGTTGCTGTCTGAATCGACTGATTGGTTTCATCAAGCAACAGAATTGCGTTGACAAACTTGATCCGGTCCGTTTTCTCGGGAGCTGACAGTACGTAATAGGGAATCTTAACGTTCGTAGTGCGATCCTGCAGGCCGTATTCGGTGCGGTATCTTAACTTCTCGGGAAAATCGTGCGGATAACCCGTCGGGAGGGTTTCAGGATACAGCGGACGAAATAGCACACCCGCTTTACCGCTGGTAATTTCCAGATCAGGACCTCGCTTGACGGCTTTATTGGCGTAGTGTAGCAGAAAATCAAACTGACCGCTGTCGTACGTTTTCAGGTCATCAATGATCAGAATCACGTTGCCAAGCCAGAGGAAATTACGGTAGTTGCGTAGAAAGTTACGGGACGTGGGTCCGGTGGCATCGGCTAGCATGTATTTGAGCGAACCACCATCGAGCAGATGGTAGAGATGCCCCGGATTTTTTACGGCATTGTACTGATCGCGGGCGTCCTGAGCCTGGCCATTGAATGTGACCACATTGTGTGCCTGGCTTTTCACGAAATAACTGCTGTATTCGGGATTGCCATACCCCACGTCACCTCCGTCGATTAACAGGTACTCGCCCTTATGATAGAGCACAAATGAGCCCGCATCGGCATGAGCATGATTCCAGGTATAACCACTTTTTATACCCAGTAAGGTTGCATCCGGCTTCCAGGAAGATCGAAGCATTCCCCAACCCATCGAGCCATACATCGCTGAAGGCGGTAACGTTGGCGTTGCCGGAACGGGTTTGTTTTCAGGTTGATACAGGAGGCCCATTGGAGTTCTGATGCTCAGGTCTTCCCGAAATGGGTTCTGTCTGGTTTGCTGGGTGTACCAGTAATAATCGTCTTTGCCCAATCCCAGAGCCAGCATCAGTTTGGCCGGACGTTCACCATTGGCATAGTCGTTGCTGTCACCGAAATTCAACGATAGTGATGGTTTATCAGCACTCCGGGGGTAAGCCGTATGCATGAACCAGTCGACCGTTTTTTGCAACAGGTTATCATAAGGCATGGTCAACTTACCTAGTGCAGACGTGTATGCCAGCCGGAACAGCAGGTATTCGCCCACGGCATAGTTGGCGTAGTTAACGCTTTCGTAAAACCCGCCTGCCGGGTCGAAGTTGGCCGGTTTGTTTTCCAGCAAACTGCCCGAAAAGGCGAACCACTGACGGCTATCCTGCATAATGTCGATAGCCCACTGACGGGCCTGTGGCTGTTCATGCATTATGGCCAGCGACGCAATTCCTGCTTCGTACACGATAGCAGCCCACCAGTTGTGGCCCATGTTATCGAGCGACTGGATTCGTTTATTTTTTGATAGCCAGTCGGCCAGCGACGGCTCAATACCAAGCTTCACAATGCGATCGGCAATAGTCCGACGTTCGTCTTTCGTTAGAGCGTTATAAATAGCATCGAACGTGACGGAAGCCGCCCAGTTATTGTGACTAGTACCCAAACCCGCATTCCAACGGGGGGTCCGGTCGTCCATTCCATCCCAAGAAGTACGTCCTACTAACTCATTGAGAAGCGTTTTGGCCCGATCGGCGTAATGCTTGTCACCGGTCATGGTGTAAGCCAGTGCCAGCTCTTCCATATTTCCGCCTTTCGGCTCCGCTATCCAGTTATTACAGCGTTGCTGAAGGGCATTCCAGCGATTGGCCAGTAACGTGTCCGATTTGATCCGTTCTTTCAGTCGCTCGGTCCGCTGGGGAGTATAGAAGAGATAAGGATGTGCTTTAGTAGATTGAGCCTGTACGATAAGGCTGGAAAAACTGGTACTGAGCAGAAAAAAACTATAAACTATTATTCGCATAAGCAATAGATTAGTCATCGTTCGATTCATCGGTTTGAATGGATCAGAAAGGTTTGTTCGACGGGTACAGCCGATTGTACTTTATTACCCGTTGCGGTGCCATATTGCCATGCTACGACCGTGACGGCGACGGGCAGGCGGCTACCCGGAGGAATGGGTGTAAAAACTAGCCGATTTCCTTCCACTACAGCTGGACCCGCTTTGACGTAGTACTGAACAGACAAACCTGCACTCGACACTGCCCTCAGTAGCAATGATGTAGCTCCCACTTGCTGATTGGGTATATCGGGAAATGTGATGGTTTGAGCCAGACCTTCCTGGTTCGTAGTCGGAAATCGTAAATTTGCCTGTTGAACGATGCTCTTGTAGTCGGCATCGCCGTCATTAGACGCTAGTAACCAGATATCATTCGAGCGTTTGGGATTGTTGAATCCCATGCGGTAAAAGCTCATCTGAAAAGTCGTATCATTGAGTTTACGAACCGGGCCGCAGATGCGATCCACGCGAATGGGCGTACGGGCGTGCATAGGGGTAGACTGCACGCGGGATGTGTCGGTAAAAACACTGCTCAGATGAAACGTAATGCCGTCGGCTTCGGGTAAAAAGGGTAGCTGGTAGTTGGCGTGGCCTTTATTGGGCTTCAGGAAACGTCCGTTCTGTTTAAAACCCAGATGCTGCGGTTTTTTGGACCTCGCCTGTTGATAAATGGCCTCCGTTGCCTGGGCCATTTCCTGATCGAAACACCAACTGGCCACTCTTTTATCACCTTTGTAGGATTGATAGGGAGCTGGTGCTGCTGTGGCCAGACTATCCTTTCGCCAGCGATCCATCAGCCAGCCTTTCTTCGGATCAATGGGCCGGAGTACCACCGGACCGGACTTAGTGAAGTGGGTTGGCAGGCGGTAGTGAGCGGCTTTCTGAATGTACAAAGCCAGATACCGAACCATCGCGTCAGAGTTATCAAAATGCCCCCGACCAGCATCTGCCAACAGGCTAAACGGAGTGTTGGGGTGTTGGGCAACGTAGGCAAACGCGGGTTTGAGCCGGTCTTCCCACCATTCGTATTCACCCATCACCATCAATCCCGGTACGCCGTCAATGGTACGTTGGCCCCAGTCAGGATTTGGGCGACCACTGCCCGTAAGATTGGTTTGCGGAGCGTCGCCATGTATGGATACAACCGCCAGCGTGCGACCAGGATTCCAGGCCGCGAAATTCCAGGGATAACTCGCCAGTGCTGAATGCCCCAGTGGAACGATGGGGGCAATGGTCAATTCCGAATAGCCCGACACCTCGGCCAGTCGATTCATCAGGTCCGTAAACTCGACTCCAGCACCTTTGGTTGTTGCGGTAGGCTTCCAGTCGAACGTCTGATTAAACATGGGTGTAACCCAAACGATAGCAAATCCCAGCTCACTCATGGTTTTGCGAAAGTCGGGGTGTTCAAAAATACCCTCTTCGAGCATGTTATGCTGACCGACTACTACACCCCGCACGTAGCGGCACTTATCGGGAATCCATAAAAAAGCCTGTGGATGGTCTTTGGTTTCGGGCGAAACAACGGTCTCAACAGCCGTCGACCACTGCCACACCTGAGCGTGAACAGGCCCAGTTATACAAAGTGCTACTAGTAACCAACTTATTATGAGCGTACGGCTATACATACGAGGTTTCCCAAAGATCTGATCGTGTCTTAATGCAGGGAAATAGACGGTAAGCCTATCGTCATACTCCTGTTTTATAGCTCAGCATTAATAAAAATGAATTAAAGAGTGTAATTCTATAACTGCAGTAAGCAGTCTCACCCTTGAATGCCATGATGCCTTTACCCATGTTGTCACTGGACAATAACCAAGCGATTCAGACGAGGCAAACCGTTTCAGAACTAGTTTGATTTGAATAGAATGCCTTGCGTGAACTCACCGATTTGGAGCTTATCAGATTCGTTGTTACGAAGAAGTTTACCATTAATTCGAACGTTTTCAAACGTTACCCCACGAACCATTCCCTGATTGCTAAGTCCTTCGATAATTGATGGATTAGCCATTGATCCCGAATAGGTTATATTGCGGAAGGTGATATTTTCAATGTTTCGTCCAGGACCTGTATTATACTTTTGGTTATAAAATACCCGGATACTTAGTAGTTTCCCTTCCTCAAAATCCTCAATCCGAATATTCTCGTAGGTCACCTTTTGAATGAGATTCAAGTCCCCGCAGCTAATAGCTAGGCAGCCCTGATAATCCGGGTCATCTTCATCGTGTTCCAGAATATCCAGGTTGCTGAATGTTATATTTTCCAAGGTATCGCCAACGAATCTGGTATCCCCGTGCAGGCCTAGATTAGTGGGGTGTGCTACGTCGGCCCAAAGTGTCGAATTTTTGACCACTACGTTTCGGGATCCACCGTAATAATCCCAGCGATGCCCGTACAGAGCAATGCAGTCATCGGAGTTACGCATGAATACATCATCGATCATCACGTCTGAACAGCTCATTAGATCAATACCGTCACTCCAACCTTTGCAGCTAAACGATTTTAGATTTCGAATCGTAATTCCAGTCGACTGTCCACCGTACACCGTGTAATGCTGGGGGTTTTTAACGATGATCCCGTCGATTACTACGTTTTCAGAATGGGTTATTTCGATACCTCTTTGTGGCTGGTCGATGATGCCCCGGCCAATGATTCGCACGTTTTTAACTTTATCGCAAACGAGCTTTCCCCGAATCACAGCCCCACCGTCAATGTATACCGTTTTATTGCTGGGGATTTTGAACACATCGCCTGGCTTGTCATCTGGCGAGTGAATTCCGGTCCGAAATAAATCACGTTGGGATCCTTCGGGTCGGGTTTAGTGGTTTCAAGCGGGTTAGCGAACAGATGTAGATTCTGAAGTTTATCGCCGTTGAATTCGATGGACAATTTTCGGGGCTGCGTAAGAGTGAAATAGAGCGTATTACCTTCGTGCTTCGATTGAATCTGGTAGGATAAGGGTCGGATTCGAGCGGCTTGCACAAGACCATTGTTCTTACGAACCGCTACTTCCACCGTACCCGAAAAGTCGAAGAACACCATTGATGCGTCCCGTACCTTGTCCAGATCGACCTGAACGTTATATTCGAACAAGTCGTGCCACGGACCGCCCGGCTTGCGTACCCGTACCGTATAGTCGTCGTTGTGCTGGCTATACAGCACACCCGTCGGGACGGTGTGAATGACCAGTTCCTGAGCATAGAGCTGACCTGATAATGCCCAGATTATCAGGTAAATTACTGGTTTCATTGCATTCATTTGCAGGAGTTTTACTTCTTCTCTTCGATGATCAAGGCCTGGCCTCCTTTGGCTTTCAGGTTAACTGAGAAAGGAGTATCGGCCTTTACCTCGACCACTCGCTTGCGAATGCTGCTCGTCCCATCGTCTTCGTACACCGTTGCCTGGTACTGCTTGCCGGATGCCAGAAACGAAAGCGGTAGCTTACCTGACCAATCCGTCAGTCCTGCTGCTGAACCTACATACCAGACCGTACCATGCCGTCGTGCCACGCTAATAAACTTTCCGGGTTCGCCCGCCAGATAATGGCTTTCGTTCCAGACCGTTGGTACCCGTTTAAAAAATTCAATCTCCTCTTCATCGTTGTAATCTGTTGGATTGCCATACCAGAAAACTGCCTGCAATGGGCTGAAATACACCACCGATAGGGCCAACTGTTGCCCTTTACTAACTTGTAATTTGGTTTTATACAAATTGTCGGTAAAATAGCGATTCGTATTGGGATAGCAGAAGGTATAATCGGCAGCCCCTGCCAGAAAGCGGGTGAAGGGCAGTACCGTATTGTGAAAAGCGTCGGGGTTGTTTTCATTGCCCCGAATCCCTTCCTGGGTTAGCAAATTAGGAAAGGTCCGGCTCAGGCCCGTAGGTTTGTAGTTGTCATGAATGTCCAAAATGAAGCCATGATCATAAGCTTTCTGTATGGCCGGTATCAGCCAACTAATACCTTCCTGCGTCAGTCCGTCGACAAAGCCAAACTTCAGACCTGCGATGCCCCATTTCTTGTAGAGCGGTAAGATCTCGTCCAGCCGGGTTCGCAGGGCAATCCGGTTGACGTACAGAATCACGCCAATGTTTTTTTCTTTCCCGTACTGAATCACTTTTGGCAGGTCAATGGCGGGAATTACCTGCGTGGGATCAGAGGTTGTACGAAACTCCGCCCCGTACCAACCCGCGTCGAATAGAATGTACTGGAGATTATGACTGGCTGCAAAGTCGATACAGTTCAAACCACCCTGCGTCGTCAGCGACGAGCGAATCAGTTTACCGGGCCTGATCCAGTCGGGTACGGGTTGGGTAGAGGGAGGACAAAGCCGTAACGGTAGATCACTGAAAGCATGTAGCCCAATGGCCGATGTTGCCACGCTAATGGTACGCCAGGGGGTTTCAAAAGTACCTTTTGTTCGTACAGAATCTTTATGGAAAGTTATCCCTAGCGTAGTGGGCGTTTTGCCTTTAGCTAATACGGCTTTCGTGTAATGAGTATTATCGGCTTCACTAATCGATAAAAACAACCGTCCATTGGTGAGCGTAGCCGGGAAGTCGCAAGTCTTTTGCAGATTCGATACGTCGGTCGGTGTGAATACCGTTTCTTCGTTATACTGGTAAATCATGAACTTGCCGGGTAGGGTGAAGCTCGTATGCTCTTTTCGAATCAACCCCGTATGGGTACGGGCTCCTTTCGGTAACACATAGCGGAAGGCCACACTGCCATCAAAGATCCGGACTACAAGCTGGTAGGTCACCGTCCCGGATACACAATCAAGGGTAAGTTCGTTGTAATTATTAAGGATGACATCGTTTTCGCCCAGTCGCCAGGCAAACGATTCGGTATGTTTGCGGGTAAACTGCTTTTTGATTACAGTAGTTTCTCCAATAGCCACATCATTCAGTGTAAACCCCAGCACAGACCAGTCCAGCACTGGTTCATTCGCGAGCCATATCCGATAAGCTAATGTCTTTTCTTTATTAACGGTTACTTCTATACGCGTTTTTTTGTCAGGCGAGAAAGCTTGGTAAACGATGGATTTGGAATTGGCTATGACAGACAGCGACACGAACCAAAGGCAAATTAAAACGCGATACATGGAAAAACGATTGAGCATAACTTTTCTGTATGTATGTAGAGGTATTAAGGGCTATCGTAAGAACGACAAACTTGGGAAGGCCAAGCTTTAGCAGGAAATAGACAGGACATACTGACTCATACCCTTCAATGGAGACACTCTGATTGTCTAAGAATTTATGGCTTGCCTACTTGAAGGCAGCTAGTTCTGTAAAGATCAGGTTAACCCATTAGTTAGTCATTTGAGCACCTAAATAAATCAGTGAACAAGAGCCAGCTAGTATTCTATGGAATGCTACAGGGGTAATTGCTAGTACCTAATTTAAGCTGGTAGGTGCCATAAACTATATGGACGAAAGCGTCTGGCAGAATGCTTTCAACGGCCAGAAATCGAGGGGTTTGGGCTGGCAACCTAAAGTATCCCTTAACTTTCTAATAGGTTCTGTTTTAGAAAAGTGGCGTTTCGGTACAGCTCGTGCAGATATCAGCGTTAGACCCTCCCATCTTTCAGCCACTAACTTCTGCTCAGGATTTACCTGTAGCCATTGTTTATTCAGTAAAAACGGGAGTATGATTTAAAGATAATTTTAAGTGACCCAGGAATCAAGATATAACCCTTGGGTCACTTAAAAGTTAGGGTTTGATCAGACGTTGTGTCAACACTTGCCCAGACTGAGTGGTTACTCGGATGAGGTATAGACCAGCGGGTAATGTTTTTGCCGAAAACGTGGAACTCTGGCTTTTCTGCACTAATTTCCCCTGCATATCCAGCATGGTAACCTCCCGAATGGAAACGTCTTTAGGTAACTGAATAGTAATAAAATCAGCAACAGGATTAGGAACAATTTGGAAAGTCAAAGGACGCTCTATGGCAATTATTTTGCTGAACTGAACCGAGCCATCTAGGTCCAGCTGTTTAAGACGGTAGTAGCTAGTGCCGGGTAACGGCCGCTCATCTGAAAAGGAATACGACTGTTGCGTAGAAGAAGTACCCTTTCCAGCAATGGAATGGATGCTTTCAAAGGAACGGGCATCAGCACTTTTCTGAACTTCAAAATGGTGATTGTTATGTTCACTAGCGGTCTTCCAGGAAAGTTGTACTTTTTCGATGGAAGTCCAATAGGCTTTAAACTCCATCCAGGTTACCGGAGTGGAAGCCTCTAGGGCCGTCAGGGTTACATCGTTACCTGATCCTCCCGTATAGCTGATCTTGAAGACATTCGTACCCTGTTGAATTTCTGAACCTTCAGGTAAGTCTTTAAAGATACCGTTCACTGAGTCGTTACTGGTATTGTCAACAATAATCCAACTGGTGCCCATGGGTATAGAAACGGGCGTAACCGGATCTACCAATTTTAATACGGCGTTTTGGACGATCAGTCCGTTAGTAATCAACTTATCTGAGCTAGTAAGACTGTATTCTATCTCCAGAGTTGCATCCGTTTGTAAGGTTGTTGAAGCCGAAGTGGTAAACGTTCCAATGGAGTTTCCAGGGGCCAGCGTAGCTCCCTGACCCGATCCTGTTCCTATCTGGATGTTTTTTGTAATACTGCCGGTGCCATTAAGTATACCTGCATTAACGAATACAGAGCTGACGCCGGTCCCATTGATGCTCAAAGATCCTCCATTCACGATTGTAGCCCCTTGGTATTCATTCCCGCCGTTGAGCAGTAGGCGTCCTGATTGCAGGGTCACTTGGGTGGAACTGCCGCCTGATACGGCGTTATGGATGACGCCCGATAGAACTTGCGTACCCGTTCCTACTTTTTCTAAATCTAAACGTCCAATGTCTCCTGAGGCACCTACCGGTCCAATACCAAAGCTGCCTTCATAATTTCCGTTTTGATTATCAATGCCGATGGCTAAAGTGGCTACTCCTGTACTAATATTACTTTTGGCCGTAATGTAGGCGTTTTCTGTACCGTCGAGTGCTCCAATGGTCTGTTTTGAAGCGACAGTACCGGTAAACGCTACAAAGGCTAGTCCCTCTGTACCCAAAATAAAGCGTTGGGCAGGTAGTAATACATTGCTAGCTTCGGCAACGGTTGGGGTGGTATTGTTGAGTTCAATGGTTCCCTGAGCCAGGGTTAAGCTTCCACTCATCCCGCTCCAGTCCATGGCGGCCTGTATCCGCAACGCCGCCGGATTACCGCCACCGTATACTGGAGTGATAACTTTTAGCCCCTGATTTCCTTCTATTTTAAGCTTCACACGGGCATTATTAACGGCTGTTCCAAGAAACAGTTTACGGGTACCCGTATTGATCATCGTGATAGAAGGTATACCTGAAGTAGTAGAAAAGGTTAACTTCCCTTCGTTGAGACCACTAGCCAGATGCAATTCAGACGTTCCGTTCGAGGCATAGACGAGATGACCAATGGTTACATTGCCATTCATAGTGACACCCGCAATGTTACCGTAATTAGTTGAGCCAAAGGTCGCCGTTGACGAGGCACCCGTAGGAATGATTCCCCCGCTCCAGTTAGTGGCGGTTGACCACTTCATAAACCGGGCAGCCGTTCCATTGGTAATACTTGAATTAGCAATGATCGGAGTGCCAGTAGGACGTAGAGAAAGCCGTATTTTCCCATCCTCAGTATTGACAACATAATAGGAAGTGTTGGTGGAAAACCCGGAAGGGACTGTTCCCGTTAGTTTAACCATTTCACCGATTTCGAAGGTTTGTCCAGCCCAGACAAGGTCCGCACTACCGGTGGTTGAAGTAATAGTATTGGTAGTGACTCCCGTAGCGTTGCTCCAGGTTCCGTCCACTACATCAGGATTTTTATTAACCGTCAGTGTTTGGGAAATGAAAGGAGCTGGATTGAAACTAGCATCACCCATTTGCTGAGCAATGATTGCCGTTGTTCCTGGTTTGAGAATATGGATGCTTCCATCCTCATTCACAGAAGCGATGGTAGGATCTACTACTGAATAGACTACAGGTAGACCAGAACTTGCCGTGGCTCCAGGCTGAAAGTCAGCAGCGTTATAGGCCTGAGCAGGTATTGCTGGAAAGGTAATGGTCTGATGGTTTGGTTTGGCTGGTACATCCAAAGAAAAAGTGAGGGTTCCGTAACCTAATTGATCATAACCTCCGCTGTTGGGGCCATAGTTTCCACCGCCCCCTTCGGGCCGGACTATTTGGGCAAAGCGAGACAAGTAAGGTGCCGCTAACCCTTTCCGGTTAACGTAGTGATTATGCACTAGTTCCCAGACTGGGCGAATGTTGCCCCGCCCGTCTTCTGATACTACCGTCTGCACGATACCAATGCAATTGCTGTAAGTTGTAAAGGGTACCTCATATCCCAAGTTGTATTTAGCAATGTATTCAAACCCTTTCAGGAGGCGATTGTCGTCATAGCCATAGAGGTCGTCGCCCTGATTCCAAGCCATCTCGCAGAAGGAGCCGGCCAGCGTTACTCCCAGCACCGTATGCCCCTGATCGCGTCCGCTCTCCTGCCACTGACCTAAATTGCCATGGACGTAGGGTACAACGTTGCTAATCGATCCCATCCCCGCCCCGGTTTTGAAGTAGTCGATGGCTTCGTTGTAGATGTCACGACGGTCGCAAAGTACGCCAATACTGAGCATAGAGGCCATGTTACATAAATCCCAGTTGGCCCAATAGTTGCTAATACAGGCTCCGTTGTGATTAATCAGAAAGTCATGGTTCATTGGGTACCAGATAGTCAGCATCCAGTTCTGGAATTTGGTAAAATCTGTAGAGGTCCAGCCACTGTACGAACGCATGATCTCGGCAGCATTGGCTAGCTGATACCCTTGAATACCCGCCAAAAGAAACCGATCAGCCGTACCGGCGAGTGCTGTCGTACCGGCTGCCCAGGCATTCAGGATGGCAATCGATTTGTCGGCATACGCGTCATCACCCGAAATTTTCCAGCGAAGTGCCGTTTGATAAGCCGCCGCCGCATCTCGAAAAAGCGACGCATAGTTTTCTGTATTTGTTCCGTCATAGCCCCGGTAAACAGTCGCCGGAATAGGGTTTGTAAAGGCACGGGTTAGCGACGAGTTAGCATTAGCCACCAGCACGTCCCAGCCCGCTTTCCAGGGTTGGGAACCCGCGTTTACTTTACTTTTCATTCGGTCAAAATCCGCCTGCTTGTGTAGTAATCCAGGATGAACAAATGATTGCCCCTGAACGAACTGGACCGTAGCTAACGGTATTACAACAAGCCAGAAAAAGCAGAAGAAGGCACTAGCCCCCCTACCCAAAGTGGGAGATACATGTAGATTCATAGTCAATTAAGGAATTATTGAGGTTAACGCATAAAAATGGCCACCCAGCACTGCATTGAACGGATCTGGATGGCCATGAAATAGCTTTTTAGAAAGATGGATTTTCGCTTACCAGCCAGGATTCTGGGTTAGCTGCGGATTCAACTGAATTTGCTGGGTAGGTATGGGCAGCAGATAGTTTTTGTCGCTAAACGAACGGCTACCGTCTACAATCAAATTCCCTTCGGCATCCTTAGCGGTTGAAGCTTGCGAAGGCCATAGTGTCTGGTATTGAGTGCCTACCCATTTGATACCAATCAAGGGCTTTTGTAGCTCACTGGCAGCGGCCCAACGTTTCAAGTCGTCTACCCGGAAGCCTTCATAAAACAATTCAATGTTGCGTTCCCGCCGGATTTCAGTTCGCATGTCCAGACCATTGGTCTGAGCGAAGGAGTTACTCAGTTTTGGCATTAACTTGTTGACACGCAGTCGAACCAGATTAAGTGACTTGTCCAGATCCACATCGCTTATAGACCCATTTCGTTCAAATACAGCCTCAGCATAGTTGAGCAGTACCTCAGCGTATCGAATTACCGGATAGTCATAGCCTTCTTCGTTATCCGCCACGGCTCGCTCCGAAATCCACTTTTGATGAGCGTATCCACTGGTCGTATTATTATACGGTTTGAATGGCGACGCATAAGCTGTAGCACGGTCAGCGGCTCCACTCGTCCAGTCGACCCGGGGATTGTTAATCCCAAACCAGTAATAGCCATTAGGTACTTTCAGGGTATACATCATTCGATTTTCCCGATTTTGAAATTCCGAAATCATAGTGGCATACCCTTTGAATAACGGAGATTTTTCGATAGGAAGACCATCCTGACATAAAAACTGATTGACAAAGTTTTTGGTTGGCCCCAGTACCTGAGCCTGGCGAGAAACGTTCTGGCGAATCTGCCGAAGTGTGAAATCGTATCGGTTAGCGAGAATATATTCGTTGTTCGAGCTTTTGGTAATGCTCGCTGGATTTGATTTTTGATTTTCCAGAATAAACAGGTATTTCTGTGCCGAATCTCCCAGGGCTGTGGGAGCAAACAGACTGTATTGTGCTCCCGTGATGACCGCACCACTGGCGGCTATGGACGCGTCGAGCAGTGTATTGGCTCGCCCGGTGTTGTTACGGAATTTTTGCCAGGTTCCTTCGTATAGGGTGACTCGTCCGAGAAACGACTGGGCTGCTTCTTTGTTAATACGTCCTTGCTCCGTCGAAGCATTCTGTTGCGTTTTAGCTGGTAGAGCCGCAATAGCCTCATTCAGATCCTTCAGTATAAAGTCGACCACTTCATCGCGGGTGTTTCGGGGTGCCTGTAATTCAGGTGCGTCGGTCGCCAGGGGTGTACTGATGATGGGCACACCCCCAAAAATCTGAAGTAGATCGAAATATACATATGCCCGAAAGAACTTGGCTTCGGCCACATACTTGGCGATATCGGCCTGATTACTATAGGTGCTAGCTTTGCCAAGCATGTAATTGATGGTACGAATCCGACTGTAATTATTATTGTAGTTGGCATCAGTTGTTGGAACCGTATTCAGCCCACGGCTGAAGGCATTCTGACCAGAAGCAAAATCGCTTTTTAAATCAGAATGATAGTTTTGCGTTGATCCGGTTACGTCATAGAGCACGTCAATAAAGGAACGCTCGTAGGTATAGAATTGATTAGCGGCCAGCATGAAGTCATTGGCTGACTGCCAATAAGCAGCGTCTGATAGTTGATCAAGCGGGTCTAAGTTCAAAGCTTTATTACATCCATTTTGAGTTAGCGTCAGAGTGCCCGCCAGTAAAAAAAGATAGATTTTCCGAAAGGATTTCATAGTCTATATGTTTGGGTTCAGGCCGTACTAACCCGATGGATCGTCGTCAATACAGCCTGGTTCCATTCTATTAAAAAGTGAGGTTTACGCCTACGGTGTGTAACCGGAAAAAAGGATAGCGAGTGAACGTATTTTCGCTGTTGGCACGTCCTACACTGCGGGTAGCTTCGGGATCCCAACCATCACGAATGTGACTAATTTCCCAGAGGTCATTACCCGAATAATAAATACGCAGTCGGTCTACTTTAATTCGCTTGGTAACATCAGCGGGCAGCGTATAGCCAACTACCAGATTTTTTAACCGTACATACGCCCCATTCTCTACGGACCAGTCTGAAATCTGGTAATTATAAGTATTGTATGACGTTGCATTTTGACCCGTTGACAGGATAGGGTAATAGGCATCCGTATTGGTAGGTGTCCAGGTTTTACCAACCCAGAAGTCCGTTTGGCCCTGGAAAATGGACCCGAACGGTACACGCCAGTTGCCTTCCCGGAAAATGGTTCGCTTACCTACACCCTGAAAAACAGCTTGAAAGTCAAATCCTTTCCAGTCGGCACCCAGATTTAGAGCAAAGCTGTAGCGTGGATCATCCCGACCCAGGTATTTCAAATCGCCCGGTACCGTCAACTTCCCGTCTCCATTGAGATCTTTGAAGCTATTATCACCAATACGCACACCCGGTAGGGTGGAGGTGGTAAGCGGCATGTTGATGTTGTTTCCTGGAGCCAGTGCCTGGGCGGCTGCCAGTTGTTCGGGCGTCTGAATGCGACCAGCGTATTCAAGGCCGAAATATGAACCTAACGCATATCCTTCTACGGCTCCATTGAAACCCTGATTGATTACGTTGGATCCTCCATAGTTAAGCAGTATGTTCTGGTTATCGGTTAAACTGCCTCCTATACGGTATCCGAATTGCCCGATTCGATCATTCCATTGCAGGGACATTTCCCAGCCCCACGTTTTCAAATGACCAATGTTAGCTTGTGGAGCATTCGCACCCAACACCGCTGGGAAAGTCTGTGGCAGAAGCATGTTCCGATTGTGCTTTACGAAATAATCGAAACCACCCGACAGACGACGGTTCATGACAGAAAAGTCAAGGCCAACGTTGCTTGTCTCAACCCGTTCCCAGGTGCGGTTCAAACTAACTAGATTTGTGGTTGGCGAAACCGTTACTACTGGGCTGGATCCAATGATTGGAAAACCCGCACTAGTAGCACCTCCGGTTGCGGCCACGTTAAGTAGCTGGATGTAGTCATAGAGACCAATACCACTCTGATTACCGACTGTACCATAGGAGGCTCGCAGCTTGAGATCACTTAGGAACGTCAGATTTTGCATGAAGTTTTCCTGAGAAATTCGCCAGCCCCCTGAGATCCCATAGAAAGATTTCCATCGATTTGACGCATCGAACTTTGATGAACCGTCATAACGGGCACTAACTTCAAGCAGATACTTCTGCTGATAAGCGTAGTTGAAACGACCAAAATAAGACCCGATCGCGTAATGGTTTTGACCCTCATTAACACTTTTCGTCGTTGCATCGCCAATCCCCAGATTCAATGAAGGCACATTGTCGTTGGCAATGTAGTTGGTTCGAGCTTGGTACCAGTTATACTCGTCCCGCTCATAGTTGGTACCGACCGTCATGCTGATGTCGTGATCGAGGCCAAATGTTTTCGCGTAGTTCAGATAGGCATTGAGGGTAGTATAGGCATCCTTATCCAATCGTCGCCGATAATACGAATTCTGCCGGGTTGGATTATCAGCTGCCTGAATATTACCCAGATAGTTGTACCAGGAAATAACCTTTTGCTGTTCCTTCACATCTGTAGCAGTCCAGTTATACCCTGCTTGACCAACCAGAGTCAGATTTTTATTCAATTGATAGCTAAGCCGAAAGTTGGTGAATACCCGGTTGTTGTATTCTTTATTCTCACCGCCCAGCTCCGCCTGCCAATTCGGACTATACTGCGTGCCCCAGGCATACGGTTTTCCATCGATAGTAGATACTGGTAAACCGGGCTGCTGATATTGTCCCATCACGGAACTGATCAGCGTTGGCTGAATAATGTCATTTTTTTCGAGTGAAACGTTCGTTTCCAGCTTTAACTTGTTAGTAAACTGGTAATCGTGCGTCAGACGGATGTTGTACCGACTGTTTGAATTTTGCCCCCACTGAAGCATACTGCCATCGTTCAGATAGCCAAGCGATATCCGGTAGCCGGAACGTTCATTGCGACCGGATAAGCTCAAGCTATGCTGCGTTGAAGTAGCCTTTCCCCATAATACATCTACCCAGTTGGTATTAAAAAACGTCTGATCCTTTACGTCGCCAAAGCCAGGGTTTAGTGGGTTGTTGGCAGGAGATACCGTACCTCCGTTAGTATAGTCAATGTATCCGGAAGCCGGTGCATTGAGCATTAGTTGCCCAAACTTATACCAAAGAAATGAAGTAGGAGCAACGCCATAAAAATCGTTAGTAGTCCCATCCACCAGACCCTGTCCGAATTGTTGAACGTTGATGAGGTGAGGCTGTAAACCCATTGCTTTCTGGGACACCGAACCATCGTACTGAATGGTCGTTTTTCCGGCTTTTGCTCGTTTAGTGGTTACCAACACGACGCCCCCCGCAGCCCGAGCTCCATAAATGGCAGCTGAAGCATCTTTCAGAAACGACATGTTCTCAATATCATTGGGGTTAATCGAGTTGAGGGCTGCCTGATTACTTACGGCAACACCGTCAATCAGAATCAGGGGTTCGGTGCTGTTAGTGGACGTAGCACCCCGAATCTGGAAATTCCAGCTGGCTCGGCCTGGAGCGGCAGAAGCACGCGTGACAATGACGCCCGGTACCTGGCCCTGCAACGCCGATAGTGGGTTATCGACTACCCCTCTGTCCTGAAATAATTTATTATCAATCGTTGCAATTGAACCACTCAATGTCGCCCGTTTCTGCGTGCCATAACCTACGACAACCACTTCATCGAGTCCGCGGGTTTCTCCTTTGAGCTGGACGTTCAACTCGGTTAGTTTGCCGACTACAACTTCCTGCCGTTCGTAGCCGACGAATGAAAATATCAATACGGCATTGTCGTCCGGTAAGGAAAGCGAGTACTTTCCGTTGGCATCGGTCGTGGTACCACGCGTGGTATTTTTGATCGATATCGTAACACCGGGTAGAGGCTGATTTTTTTCGTCTGTTACCGTCCCGGAAAGGAGCTGGTCGGCAAAAGCTTCTGTTTTTTCTGATGGTAAGGTCGTAGTTTGGTTTTGGCTGGTAGTGCTTTTTCTTAAAAGGATCTGAGAGCCCACTACTTCATAATTAATCTGTAGGGGTGTAAGTAACGAATTTAGGACAAAAGACAAGGGTTGATTTTGTACCGACAGGTTTACCTTCCGCTCGGATCGAATACTCTGTGGGCTGTAGACAAACCGAACGGATGCCAGTTTGCCAATCTGTTTAATAGCCTGTTCAATCCTTTGATTTTCAATGGTAACCGTGACGGGCCGATTAAGTAGTTCCTGACCTTTTCCGTCTAAGGCCAGAACCAGACTAGAGAACCAGATCATTAGAAACATCTGGTAACAGGCTATTCTCATGACTTGGGTGAAAATCACTCGTGGTTTAGTATTGATTCGCATAAGTTAATGGGTAAAGAATCGTTTAAGTTTGGCACAAAGAACCCCCTGCCCAAAAATGATTGGGTGAGCATCGGTGTACGGATGTGGTAGAGAATGGTTTCGATTAGGCACTCATGGCCTAACGCTTAGTAGAATTCTGCTAGAAGCAGTGTAGATGGGGTAGATTCAACATAGTATTTCCATATTTAGGTTATTGAATAGGCTAGAGGATTAAAGCATTTATCGACATCCTTTGCTATGAACTACGATCTGGGCGTCAATGACCTCGTACGTTGAATCAGTAGCCCGGCAAATCAGGTCAAGCTTCTCAAATAATGATTCTGAACCGAACTCCGCCGTTAGTTCGCAACCGGCCAGAAGCTCAGCATCATAGTTGATTACAATGCCAAAGACTGCTTCTAGTTTTTCAAATACCGAGACGACCGGGGTATGATCAAACACCAGTGTTTGGGGCTGGCCTGCTGAATTCATAAGGGGTTCCGGAAGAGCTACCAGCGAACGCTCCAGCAAACGATCACTGGCCTGATACGTTGCCTGCTGATTGGGGGTGAGGATCAATGCGGGTTCATTGCTTCCCATTTCACTTAGCTTTCCACTGGGCGGGGTTCTAAAAACGGATACTTTACCCGTCCGAACGACTACTTTTGCTTCTTTATCATCACGATAAGCACGGACGGTAAAGCTTGTTCCCAGTACCTTGGTAGTGAGTTGATTCGTGTATACCATAAAGGGCTGTTTAGGCCGACGCACTATGTCAAAGAATGCTTCCCCGACCAGGAAAACTTCGCGTTGCTGACTTGTAAAGGCCCTGGGGAAACTGATTCGACTGCCTTTGTAAAGCGTAACCTTACTTCCATCGGGCAGCCGAACTAATTGACTAGCATTGCTCGTGTTCTCTACCTCCTGCAAGGTCCCGGCTTGCTGCTCAACCGTACGTTGGTAAATGGCAATGGGCGTAGTAGGGGTATACCAGTAATAAAAAGCCAGCGTGCTTAACCCAATCAAGGCAATGGCTGCTGCTATTTGTGCCCAGACCCTAAAGCGTTTGGGTGATTGTAGCTGGTTTGGTTCCTGTATTTTTCGACGGTTGATTTGAATGCGAGCCACTTCACTAGCCAACTCTTCATCCGATAAATTTTCCTGAACCTGCTTCATCTGACTTACAAACTGACGAGCAGCCAATACTACATCTACTTTATCTGGGTTCATTTGTAACCATTCGTTCCAGAAAGCCTGATCGGTAGGAGAGTTTTCTAGCACCCAATCCCGAAAGCGGTCGTCTAGTATAAAATCATCAAAGCTGTAGTTTCTATAATCAGGCATAATAGCATTAAAATTTCCTATTTATCAGGGAAGTAGACTACCCTGCTCTGGGCATACTCTATTCCTATGATTTTTTTTTGAATTTTTTAGATTTTTTTAAATCAACAGTTCACGGGTTGATCAACATGTAAACAAAGAATTCTAGCTATTTCTGACGTAAATAGGTCAGGGACAGCTAGAATTCTTTACTTGTTAAGCTACAGCTAGTAGAATAAGCGAACAGGGAGCATCGCTCGTAGTTGCGTCATGGCCCGGTAGAGGAAATTAGAGACCGTTTGCTTTTCAATATCCATTACTTGAGCAATATCTTCATGAGTAAGGCCCTGATAAAACTTTAGAAAGACCACTTCCTGTTGCCGTTTTGGTAACTGATTCACTGCCTGCTGAAGGCTTTGCTCAGTCGAAACTACTATTTCGTCGTCAATCCATTGGTTATCGGCTGGCAACTCCTCTGTTGGAATAGTTTCCCATTCAAATGTTTCCTCAGAGGCGTGAGGACGTACGGTTTCGCGACGGATTCTACGAAACAAATTATTTCGAAACGCCTTGATTAGATAGATTGTTACGTAAGGTGTTTCAACAATCACAGCCCGCCGATTCCAAAGCTCTAAAAACAAGTCCTGGAGGCAATCTTTAATCAAGTCACGATCTTTGGTAAAACGAGTTCCGTAGTTAAACAAAACCCGGTAACGGGCCTGAACCAATTGATCGAAAGCCTGTTCATCATCTGCTTTAAATCGGGTCCAGAGCTGGGCCATAATTTGTTCATCTCCAGGAACTGACTGTAAACCCATCATAGTTGATTAGTAAAAAGTAATGAATAATACTTGTATAGGTATAACTAAGGGAAGAAAGACAATAAAGACTATTGAATCAATGGATGAAATGATTAGATAGGCCGCATTCATAACTAAACAATGCTTTTCCTACTCTAGCAGTTGCCCAGGGATGCTATAACTAGCGGGCTAATTTTGATCTGTGTTTATCCATTAATTCTGGGCTAAGCTCTGTAAGACATATGAAATTAATCTGTATCAAGCGTTAGTTGGCGTACAGAGTAGTTCGCAGAAAAATACAATTATTCTGACAGCTTACGAGTAGAGGTCTACTTCTGTATTCAGAATCAGAATGCTCTTTAGTGCGATGTAGTAGTATAATTTACGGTATAAATGCAGGATATCAAGCCCTTACTGGAAGTTAAGCCACTTTTTTAATATCTAATTTCATGCAAACGTTTCCGGAAACGTTTGCATAATGGGATTATGTCAAAAAAATATTAAATTTTTCTTCGTGCCTCCATATCTTTAACGAGCTCAGCCTATGATACTACTTTAGCAGGTTAATTGGGCTCATTATTGAAAATATTCTATTTTATAAGTTGTCAAACGTGCATGAAAAACACCCCAGTAACGATCAAAGACATTGCCCGTAAACTAAACATTTCAATCTCAACGGTTTCAAGGGCTTTGCGTGATATGCCGGAGATTCATCCTGAGACACGTAAAGCGGTCATACGATTGGCAGAAGAATTAGATTACCAGCCCAATCAATTGGCTAAAAATCTGGTTAAGAGTCGCACCAAAACCATCGGCATTATCTTACCCAACCTATCCTACCACTTTTTTTCGGCTATGCTTAATAGCCTTGAGGAGGCGGCTATGCAGGCAGGATATAGCGTTTTGGTAGCCCAAACTAATGAGTCATATATGCGGGAGACTGTTAGCATTCAAAATCTTATGCGTAGTCAGGTTGAGGGACTTATTCTGTCGCTTTCGCGGGATACTGCCAATTTCAATCATGTAGAACGATTAGTGAAAAAAGGATTACCTATTGTACTGATTGATCGTACCGCTGATATAGCCTCAGTATCTAAAGTGATCGTTGATAATCGAATGGCTGCTTTTAAAGCAACGGCACATTTAATTGAACAGGGCTGTCAACGAATTGGCTTTCTGGCGGGCCCAGCCCCATTGGCTTTAAGCAATGAACGCATTGAGGGGTATTTATCAGCCGCTATGCAATATAACGCGACGGCGGGCAATCCATACATTCGCCACTGCGATTACACCAATGAAAACACAATCCTGCAAACGCTGTCGCTAATGAGTTTGCCCCAGCCCCCTGATGGAATTGTGGCGATCAGTGATCGGATTGCTTATCCGGCACTCTATGCGATGCAGCAGAAAGGATTAGTCGTACCCAGAGACGTAGCCGTAGTCAGCTTCAATAATGAACCCGTATCTGCTTATTTCTCGCCAACTTTAAGTAGTGTTAACCAACCCATTACAGAAATGGCAACCGAAACCGTTCGACTATTGTTGAACCAGATTGAAAGCCCTGAGACATTACCAAGTGAAACGAAGGTGTTTGATACTCAGCTTATTATTCGTGAATCATCCCTTCGAAACAAATGATACGCTTGGTAGCTCAGATCACCAGACCGACTTATTTTTAAATTGGATGATTTTTTATAGTACATAGTTAAACACTAAAAAGTGATAAGCCGGTATAGTTTATAGTTTAGAAAGAGGATTGGTAAATACCCATTTGCTTAGCAGATGGGTATTTTTTTGATTTAAGGGTTTGTCTTTATACTACTGCTAATTTAACGGGGCATGCTATCTCCCGCTTGAGCGGGAGTGCCCTCTCAATGAAGCGAAACCGACCTCTTGGCGTTGTTACTACAGGGAATCTTATTACTTAAAGGTTTACTACTGAGCCATGTGACTCAACGTGTTGTCGTTTTCGTAGGAATGTGGCCAGATCCGTAGAGGTAAGGTCAGTAAAACCGATTTGGTGCAGTAAGGTCACTACTTGTCCCCGATGATAGGTAGCATGGTTGATGAAGTGGGCAAAGGTTTGCCAAAAGCTCATTTCCCAGGCTACACCCCGCCAGTTTATGCGTACCTGCTGTTGGTACTTGGCTTCTGGATAGGTATGAATGAATGCTTGTAAAGTCGCTGAAGTCTGCATCCAAAGTTGAATCAAATCCTCTTTCGTGCCTACAAATTGAGTCGATAAAAAGACGGGATTAGCTACCTCTTGCCAGTAGTCTAGCCAAATCTTTTCGGCACTTACCAAATGAAGCGTGGTTTGCTGGATACTGGTAAAGCTGCTTGGCAGGATTTGACTCCAGTGTAGGTCGTCGATTTGATTCAACCAACCGATGACGATACTATTCACCCACAGGGTGTAGTCTGCTAATTGCAAAAAATAGTCTCTGTTCATGAGTAATTATGATTAGAAAATAAAGTTATAAGGTAGAATCAGTACCAGATAGATGGGATACCTGATATTGCTTCGGCGTTAAACCGTGCACCTGCTTAAAGGATTGGATAAAGCTTGACAGGCTTTCGTAGCCTAGCTCGTCGTAAATTTCGCTGGCCTTCAACTGCTCTTGTGTAAGCAAGCGAGCGGCTTTTTGCATCCGTTTCTCCAGCAACCATTTCGTGGGCGAACTGCCATAGAGTTTGGCAAATCGCCGTTTAAAAGTCGATGGACTCGTATGGCACAAGAAGGCTAATTCTTCCACCGTGGCCGGATGATCCAAACTGGCGGCTACTGCCTGCCGAATCAATAGATCCTCGTTGGCCTCCCTGCTTTTACTATGAAGGGTTTGCAGTTGGCCGGGGCGGGTTTGATTGAGATACAATAGCAATTCTTCGAGTTTTATCCATTGCATAGCCGATGTCATCGAGCCATTGACGGCTAGTAACTGACGCAGTGATTCTACGTAACTAGTTAGAAACCCATCCTGCTCAAACAGCAAAAAAGGTGCTTCGGCTCCCTGCCCCGCTTGCCTTTGAAGTAAATCAGAGTGCCTACTAAAAAAATTGGCTAACAGTTGGTTATCAAAGGAGACTAAAATGCTTTGATAGTGTCCTGTTTTTCCTGCCGTCTTTTCACTCATTAGGCAGTTGCCTGCCGAAAGCAACAGAAACTGACCCGGTTTAATCTGCACGCTGGTACCCGCATAATAGACTGTCTTCTCTCCCTCCAGCAGGAAGCTAACTAGATTCTGGCGAAGCGTGATCTGGTTTTTGATGCGAATATCCTGAGAGCTATATTGAAAGATGGAAATCCATTCGATTTCCATAGATGGGCTTTGGGTATACGTTTCGACCTGGGGATTCATAGGCTTTGTTGGGTTACGAAAGTTACTGACACAACCATACTGTTCACGATTGGATTAAGACTTTTGCCCTACACAGGCAAGGACGCTTTGGCTAAGCTAGCCCCATGCCTACTAAATCCAACCAGAGCAGGGATCGCTTGTTAATCTAATTCCAGAACTCGCGAAAGGGCGTAGACCGTAATCAAATAGCGGTGCGCGGGGCCTGCCGGCTATGCTTCGGTGTGTCCAAATCATACATGTTAACGGCCAAGGCTTAGGTCTGCTCAGGTGGATTTTCCCAAAAGAGCTGTGAGACTGGTTTGGGCCGGAGAAGTCTATGCCATGGATGGAGTGCTGAGGTGCTAGTTGTCCTCATAGCTCGTGCTTCTTAACGTAAATGATTGGGTACTAGGCTAGCTAGTGAGGAGAACCTTAGTGTTTATTTTTAACTATTAGCTTATTGATTAGTGCTTTCAATTGCTTGACAAAGGTAGTCCGAACATCAAGTGATAGCCGATAGGTAAACGATCAAAAAGTGTAGCTAGACGGTCAATTGTTAGCTGGCAGGATTGATTTAATCCATACAAATAGTTCGCCTTTCATTACCGTCAAGCTCTTTTAGGGGTATACATTATGTTTTATAATTTTTTTTATGTTAAGTAGAGCATGGCATTCGATAGGTGGGAATAGCTTTATAAATTAGCTAGAGAATGAATTATACTAAAATCCTCTCTAATAAGGAATGGCAGGGATAGGAGGTATAACTTGGCAATTAGCTATACTGTGTATGCTTCTAATTAGCCCATTTTGCCTGTTATAAAGACTTTAGATGCTCTAAAACCCAGCTTCTGATACTTACTGCTTTCTTTAGCTCAATTCCACAACTTACATTCATTCGATGGTGAGAAATTATTACACTAGTGAAGGCCTGCTTAGAGTAAAGACATAGACGTATTCATGTTTACTTTATATGAAGTTCGTATATACATTACTTAACATAATTGAATTTATAAAACAAGATAATCTTATCTTTTATCGTTGCAAGTTAGCAATGCAGAGTTTGTCATATCGTATAGTGTTACTCAGATTACCCGAAAATCTAGTTCTTTGCCATTAATCCCTACTTTTCTCCTGTTGTGCAAATGATGGTATAACTCCGCTGAATGGTGCATTGATTTGCACCATTCTCAACTACAGGCGAATTATGAAATACGTATTACTGGCTTTTTTCTCAAGCTTCTTTAGTGTAAGCTATGCTCAATTAAAACCTTCGAAGGGAGCTTTCGAAAAGAAATGGGTGAAATCTGAGGCTTACGAAATGGTTTGGTATGCTCTTCGAGATACTGCCAGGATCGAGATGGGTCGAGTGTCGAATCAAATCCTTGAAAATAAAAGTCAACTTGTAGTCATTTCAACGGTAGCTATTAAGGGCATGAATGGAACCTGGGTTGATTCTTCCATTTGTGAAAAAGCGACTCTCCATCCTATTCGCCATGCCTCTTACAATGGGCAAAGAGACATGGTACTCAACTTTGGTCCAGTAGTATCCGGTTTTTATACCGATAAAAGACAGAAGAAAACGACGGTAATTAATGATACGACCCGTACCTCTTACTTTGACAGTAATATGTACCCTATTTTAATTCGTTGGCTTCCTCTCAAAGAAGGATTTACCCAGAAAATAGCAATCTATGATTATAATCCTCTGGCTAAGATTGGGGTAATTCATGCTTCGGTAAATGGAGTTACCAGTGGCACCTACCCTAGTCAAAAGTCAGGGGTAAGAGAGGTCTGGATTATAGATGTCACCGATGAAATCAGTAATAGCAAATCACAGTATTTCGTTGATAAAGCCAATCGAAAACTCTGGAAACAAACCATGGAAACCGGAGGACGTACGATGATGATGGTAACTGTTGAATAGTGGTAATGATGTAAAAAGTAGTTTGGCTTAGGCTAGCCATACCCTAAGCCAAACTTATGGCTTAAGTCTTTAGAACTAACCCATTTCACTAGCGATGAATGATTAGTCAAGAATCATCTGCTCGCTCTAGTCACCCTACCTTACTCCTAATTTTTTACCCGATTTTGTTCACTTTCAGCACCGCTCGTTTGATGAGTTCGCTGATCAGAACTTACCTTTCCAAACCGGTAACTAAACGACAATACGGCTGTTCGTGTATCGGCCACACTGCGGTAATAGGCTCTAGTCAAAGCCAGATTGTTGATAATACCGCTGTTGACGTACGAATGCAGCACATCGTTCACCACTAGTTTAGCCGTCGTACTTGCGGATAGCTTTTTAACAACGGACAGGTTCATTCGCTTTTGAACGCCAGCGATAAACTGGACATTCGTGATACGGCTCTGATAATAGCCATCGGCCTGTACACTCCAGTCTTTACCCAACTTAAAACTCAAGATGGGTTTCAGGTAATAAAAGGTTCCTTTGGTATTTAATGGTCCGGTATAAAAGTCACTAACGGTATGAATATTCGTCACTTCCCCGTAAAGATGTAGATTCAACCAGGAGAATGGATCAAAATTACCGTCTACGGAAATGGATTTAACCGTTGATCGACCGACATTTCCGGGACGACTAAAGTACGTTCCGTTCGTAATCTCGATTGTTTCATTGATCTGATTGCGGCTGAGGCTATAGGATAGCGTGGTAGTAATCCGACTTTTAAAGGTATGAGAGGCTTCCACGGCATGAGTAAACGCGGGTCTTAAAAAAGGGTTACCCATGTAATAGGTGAATTTATCCAGAGGGGAAAGAAAAGGGTTTAGGTCCTGATAATAAGGCCGCTCAATTCTTCTT
>CAJYHS010000181.1 GCA_913774715.1 uncultured Siphonobacter sp.
GGAGCTACTGGAGGTACAGAAGGTGGTGCAGCTGTAGGTACATTATTTGGGCCCGGACCGGGAACACTTGTAGGCGGTGCTTTAGGTGGCTTAGCTGGAGGTATTCTAGGATATTTTGGTGGAAGAAGCGTTTCGCAAACTGTTTATGATACTATTTCTCAGAGAGGAATGCCAATAGGAACTAATTAAATCTAATTTCTATGAATTTAAAAACTATTTATTATAAAGTAGATCATGGTAATTATGGTCTGAATATATTGTTAGATCTTCAAGACAGATTGTTACTCTTTGATTCTGTAAAGTTTTCATACATCGACTCATATGCTATCATCAATTTTCAAGATTGGGATATATTTCCATATGATCAACTTAATAAAGGAGTTCAAATAGATGAAATTAAAGAAGATGAACTTGTAAGCTATTTTATCAAATTTAATAATAATGATATCTTATTTATTTCTCAAAATTTTTACACTGATGGAGAATGGGGTCTCAATTTCAAAATAGTCTCGCCAAATAGTTCCGACTATAATTATACATTAAATTACATGTATGAAGATTGGGTAGAAAAAATAAAAATTTGATGCATACTGATATCCCTACTATTCCATGTGTTTGTCCAAAGGACGCCACTTGGAATGAAAGATAAAAGGCAGTTTATAACTGCCTACCCTTAAAAACTTCTGGGCATCACCTAATTCCATGGGGTGCCCGGGTTGAAATGCCTTTTAGGTAAATAATAAAATATTGTAGAATATCCACCTAACTTAAAAATAAGAAGATATGAAAGTATCTGTATTAATAGGGCTTTTAGTGATTGCCAGTGACTCTCTGCATGCTCAGGTCAGTGGCCGGGTCTACGCCGATGTCAATGCCAACGGTAAACTCGATTCCTTCGAGTCGGGCCAGGCCGGCATCCTCATCAAAGCCTACATTCTAAGCCATGAGCTCGGTCAGCCCCAGCTCCTCACTCAAACCCGCAGTGATGAAAGGGGCTATTACGAGCTTTCCATTCCCGCTGGCCTTTCGATTCGCGTCGTTTTTGACTCCCCTGCCTCGGGCCTTCAAAGCAGTGGCTCTACTCCCGCTACCACCAACTGTTCCAAGCGTTCGTCCAAAGGACGCCACTTGGAACAAATGATGAAAAGCAGTTTGCAACTGCCTTCAGTCACATACTGATCTCTATCCATTGTTCCAAGTGAGGCCTATTAGGCTTAACACTTTGAACAGGGAGGGAAATTCCAGACAGGTTATTTCTGAAATCAGCTACTTTGATGGCTTAGGTAAACCCAAGCAGCAGGTATCTATTTACGGCTCCAATCAGGCCACCAAGGATTTATTTCAACAAACGGATTATGATGCGATGCACCGGCCTGAAAAACACTATTTACCTGTAGCAGCAACTCCTGACACAGCTGGTAAATATGGTTTTCTTTCCAGTTCTTTCTATAACTCAAGTGAAGTTCTTAAAAGCCCAAATAGCAGTACCAATTATTTCACTCAAACCATTTACGAAAAGTCTCCTTTAGCAAGGACGGCTCAGATCAAAGCACCCGCTCTGCATAATGATAGCAGTGGCGTGCAAACCTTTTATAAAGTCAGTGATAATACCATCAAACGTGATACGCCCGATACCAGCCTAACAGCCATTACTGCTTCCACTTACGCAGCCGGTGAACTTTAGTACACGGAAGTGGTTGATGAATACCGCCGTACGTTACGCGAGTATAAGGATTACCAGGGCCGAACCGTTCTGAAGCGAATCGTTCTGAGTGCTACCTCTTTTCTCGATACGTATTACGTCTATAACGCGGTTGGGCAACTCCGGGCCGTCTTGCAACCCGAGTTTCAAACGTCTAAATCTCCAAATCATGGGTTTTATTACCTCTACGATGCCAGAGGTAATATGACCCAAAAGAAAATCCCGGGAGCTGCTACTGCTACCATGAGTTACGATTCCCGGGATCGCTTAAAAACAACGACCGATGGCAAAGGTCAGGTATTTTCCTACGAATATGAGGATAATCTCAATCGCCTGGAGAGAATTAAACTTGGGACTAGTCTAATTAGCCAAAACCACTACGATAAATACACTTCATTACCCGGAACGATTGGATCAGCTCAACATTTTAAAGCCGATGTCTTCCCTGAATGGGCTAACCTTAATACCTATTATATTAAAAGCAAAGCGGATAGTGGGAAGTTCATCAACGGATTACTCACCGCCAGTGATCAGTACATCTTTAATGCCAGCGGTGCTCTAGAGTCTTCCTATCTTCGTACGCTTTATTATTACGATAAAAAAGGGCAACTCATTCAAACCGTTCGCCAGCTGTACGGGCTTGGCAATAATGCTATCGAGCGGGTTTCTTACTTGCTTGACTTCTCAGGCAAAGTTCTCCGGGAGCGAACCGATCAATCGGTTAATTCTTCGACGATTCACTTGGAGAAAGGTTTTGCCTATGATCACATGGATCGGCTGGTAAAAGTCATGCACCGGGTCTGGACGGGTAACAAAGCCCCCAAACAGTATACGCACAGTGAGCTCACGTACAATGAAGTAGGGCAACTCAAAACCAAGAAGCTTCACGGAGGTTTGCAGACACTCACGTATAAGAACCACGTCCGGGGCTGGATGGGGTCGATTCAGCAGTCGCAGGGGAAGACTTTCAGCCTCAACCTGGAATACCTTTCTAACGGCAACATCAAAACTATGGCCTGGAATGCTAACAACACTTCGGGTAGCATGGCTTTGGCTTATGATGCCGCCAGCCGTTTAACTTCAGCGACCGGAAGTGGAGGATTTAATGGGTACAACGAAAACCTGACCTATGACAAAAACGGGAATATCACTACGTTAAAACGTCATGAAAATACTACTCTTATTGATAAGCTTACCTACACTTACACGGGTAGCGGTAATAGGTTTAACGCAGTGGTCGATAGTTCTGGTAGTTCCGAAGGATTTCCTTTAGGAACTACCACGGGAATGGTATACGATAGTTTAGGCAATCTTCTCGAGGACAAAATTCGAAAAATCACCCTTTCCTATAATCCCCTTAACCTCATTGCTCAGGCTAAAAAAGAAACCCAGACGCTTTCCTATATTTACGATGCGGGGGGACGCAAATTACAAGTGCTGAGTCCTGCTGCTACCACTACTTATGCCGGAGCCTTTGAGTATGATGGTTCGGGGAATCTCAAACGCATTGCTACCGAAGAAGGCCAAATCGTCATGGCCAGTGACAGCTTTCGGGTGGAGTACTTTCTGAGAGATCACTTGGGCAATGTGCGAATGGTACTAGGGGAAAATAACCAGGTCAAACAAGTAACCGAATACCACGCCTTTGGCCGGGCAGTCTTCCGAAATGGTAGTGTAGACCAAAATCGTTACTTATATAATGGTCAGGAAATTCAGGATCAAACCGGATTCCTTGATTACGGAGCCCGTCAATACGACCCTTTGATAGGGAGATTTATGAGCCTAGACCCATTAGGGGAGGCTAATGAAGATTATTCACTTTATCTTTATGCCGCAAATGATCCAATTGGTAGCATAGATCTTCTAGGGCTAACCGATGTAAATGGAGATGGCATAGATGACGGTACGTTACTTCGAGAAGTAACAGTCAGAGCAAAGAAGAATAATACAGAGGCTAATTTAGATAATATACAGTTAGCTTTAGATGCAGTAGGTGTATTTCCAGGAGCAGGAACTGTAGCTGGTATAGCAAATGCGGGTATAGATGTATACCGAGGTAATTACTGGTCAGCAGCAGGAAACTTGGTAACTTCGGTTCCTGGGTTAGGGACAATCATTAAAGGGACCAAATTAGCTGTTGCAAGTACTAAGGTTATCAGTAGTATAGCTAAATCCAAAGCTGTTAAAGTAGCTTTAGTAAAAGTTATCGCTACGTATAGAAATATGCCTTCAATTCCTGGGACTCAAAAACATCATTTAATTCCTCAAGCATTATTAAAAAAATATAAAACGGATTTTGCTGGTGCAAGTTTTAACATACATGATAAATATAATATTGAATATTTAGATAAAGGTTTTCATGCATCCCATAGAGCTTACAATGAGTTAGTAACTCAGGAGATAAATACATTAATTAGAAAGAACGGTACTTTGACTAACAATGATATAATGTCACTCACTGACAAGCTGCGTACGGCAGTTAATGAAGCCCAAAATGATTGGAGACATTTTGGAGGTCCCATTTTAAATGAAGCATTCAGACCTTAATTTAAAAATTATGAATACCTATAAACTGTTTTACAATGAAACAGAGCCTAGCATTGTTGGCGTTAAGGATGGTCTAGGTCAAGGTTTTCTAGACGACGATTTTTACAGTACTAACCCTAAATTCAAGGATATCTTTATCAAAAATGAGAAGTGGTCTATTGATTGGTGGAAAAGATGGCAGTTATGGAAAGAGTATGGACAAGATTTACAAAGAATAAAACTCGAGAAGTTAGCTAAATTGACGGATATAATTAGCGTTTCTAGACTTTTAGTAGGAATTATCGTCAATGAACGTGTTCAGAATATTCTAAAAGAATTTAATTTGCCCAGTCATTATTACTTTAATGTTACCCTCATAAAGAATGGAAAATTAATAGAAGGCTATAAATGGCTATGTTTTGACTTGGATACAGGGGAAAATACAGTAAATTTCACAAAATCGGATTATTTCTTTGATAAATATATGGATAAAGAATTTGAGTATATAAAAAACACTCAAATTCACTCTTATGAAGACTACATGAGTATATTTTATAAGACAGGTAAAGCCTTGACTGTAACAAATATGACCCTCAATAAAAATTTCAATAGTGATTTAGATTTATGGGGTACTCAGTTTTTGACAATGGAAACCTATATATCAGAACGTTTAATTAAGGCATTTGAAAAACATAATATTACTGGATTTCAATATCGAGATGATATCTATGATTTAATAATTGAATAATTCTTAAGTTAGAATATTCATGTAAAAACTTAAAGATATGCGAAAACATCTACAACTTCTGTGGGCTTTTAGCCTACTGAGCAGCATCTGCTTTGCCCAAATTCAGGGCAAAGTCTATCAGGATGGAAATGCCAGCGGAACTCAGGATAGTTTTGAAGCAGGCATTGCGGGCATTCGCGTAGTAGCCCTCGATGCTCAATCCCAACTCATCGATCAGACCCGTACCGATGCTCAGGGATTCTATACCTTATCGGTAGCTGCGGGTCAGGCCGTCTCTCTGCGTTTTCTCGACGTACCTAAAGGACTCCGTCCCAGCAAGGCTTCTTTGTTGAACCGCTTTCTGACGGCTCCCGCCACCAGCGATCTGGCTCTTTTCAGCCCCTCGCTCTACGCGGGTCCTGCCCCTCAGGCCTTGCAGGTGCTGTACGTCAATGGGGATTACTCCACCTCTCCTGCCGACTCGCTGCCCACGCTGGTGCGTTTCTCGGCCCTGAATCCCAGCGGGCAGCCGCAGGTACTGGCCCGGGCCAAACAAACCGGTACCCTCTGGGGGCTGGCCTATGACCGCTCCAGGCAGCAACTCTTTACCTCTGCCGTGGCTAAACGCCACAGTGCCTTCGGTCCCCTGGGCCCGGGGGGGCTCTATCGCTACCAGGCGGGCAAAGGGCTGGAAGCCTATGCTTCACTGGAACAACTCGGGATTACTACCGCTCCCGCCCCGTTCAATCGCGATCTTTCCGGGGACTTAAATAAAGCCAGCCACGACTCCTTGATGTTTGATCTGGTTGGCAAAGTCAGTCTCGGCGGCATCGATCTTTCCCTTTCCAATCAGCAGCTCTTTGTGATCAACCTCTATGATCAAAAGCTTTATCAGCTAGCGGTCACGGGGGATACGCCCCGGCTGGTGAAAGCCTTTACGCTACCCTCGCCCGACGCTAAAACGGGGGTGTTTCGTCCCTGGGCCGTGAAAGTTCACGAAGGCCACGTATATATTGGAGGAATCTCGGATGCCAGTCTGAGCCAGAATGCTAAAGACCTCAAAGCCTACGTCTATCGTCTGAATCCCGAAACGGGTAAAACGCATCTGGAGCTTTCCTTTCCTATGCAATATTCGCGGGGAACGCTGGACTACGATCAGTCCGGCTGGCAGCCCTGGACTCATGACTACAACAAAACCTTTACCCAGCAAACCAGTGCCTGGATGATCTACCCCCAGCCCATTCTGGCGGATCTCGAATTTGATTCGGACGGCTCGATGATTCTGGGATTCGTGGATCGGCTTGGCCATCAGGGCAGCGATGGAATGTATTTTCGTAAAGCGGGGAACCCTACTCTGCTGCAATACCGCTGCCTTTCGGGGGGGGATGTACTTCGGGCGGCTAAAATCGAGGATCGTTTCCAGCTCGAAGCCAACGGTCAGGCCGGCCAGAGAAGCTCCGCCGGTGTCGGTAATCAGCAGGGCCCCGGAGGCGGTGAGTTCTACGTAGGGGATTCCTTCCAGGCCGAGGGCACCGTCTGGCACCAGGAATCTGGGATCGGGGGACTGGCCTTGCTGCCTCAGGGAGAGCTGCTGGTTTCCTTGCGGGAAGCCGAACAGGAAGCCTACCTCTCGGGCGGTGTTCGCTGGCTGAGCAATGAAAATGGCCAGAGTCTGCGGAGCTATTCCAGCATTGCCGGAGGCCTGATCAAAGGATACTTCTGGAAAAATAACAACGTGGGGGATGTGGCCCTAGTCAAGCAAGTGCCCCCCAGTCCACCATCGGCAAACTCGCTAACTACATCTACGTCTGGCAAATTTTAAGCTATGATGAATTTTATCATCTCTGGAAACCCGTGAGTTACTACTTCAAAGAGCCCTATGCCAGTCAGATTCGCAGTAATCCCAAGAGTGCTCAGTATATTGAAAAAAGCTTCCATGAAATCTGTACCGATGAGTTCAAAGCCGCCCTTAGTGATCCTACTTCGGAAGTAGCGAAAGTAGTGGCCGATAATGACCTCTCAGGTTGGAAGCCCACTTCGCCGCTTTACCTTTTGCACGGTGATCAGGATGAGTACATTGCTTACCTCAACACCACCGAGATTTTACAATCCATGCAGGCCTTAGGCAGCACGCAAAGTGTACTCACCCGCATTCCCAATGGCTACCATATCCCTACTGAAATTACTTATTTTAAACGTACGTCTGAGTGGTTTAGTAAGCTGAGAAAGTAAAAAGCATAGTTATCTATAGAACGTTTTAGAAGGTACGGTAAAATTTATTATCATCTTATTTACACTAATCTTTATTACTTTATTCATGAATCATTTACTAAAAATAGCCATACTAGTTATCGGAATTACCTCATGCAAAAAAGCAGACACGTTACCTACAACTCCCACAGAAATATCGGGTATTATAGCCGACGATAAGGGAAGACCTATACACAATGTTGAATTTGAATTATGGGGGACTAAAAAGGCGGGGCCAATAAATAGGGCCCCTACATTTTCTTCTCGTTCAACTAGTGATTCGTCAGGAAGATATGAACGATCAGTTATCGTACCCAATGAAACTGAGATAATAAATTTTGCAATTACCGAAGGTAATAATTTTGATAATTACGTAGAAATAAACGGAGCTTATCAGCCTTTCAAGACTATCAGTCAATCACCTGACTTAAAAAATACATACTTCAAGATAGGAAAAAAAAATATTTTAAACTTTAAACGTACTAAACAGTAAATCATATGAAAAATTTTACTTTTAGAGGACTATTAATAAGTTATATATGTTTAGTAGTCTCAAATTCTTTTGCTCAGGTAAATTACTCCCCAGCTTAGACATTAAATCCAAAGTCGCCGCTAGTAAGAATTTCAGCATACGAAAGTTACAAAAACGGTTGGATTCAACTTAAGGATAGCCTTAGTATAACTCCATAAATTTTTATATCTAGGTATAAAACGGAATTAGGGCTTGGCCTAGATGATCAATTAATACTGAGTGAAAAGAATGAAGATAGGCATGGAAATACGCATATCAAGTATCAGCAATATCATAAGAACATCCTTGCTGTAGGGGCTGACTATACTATACACGTCAAAATGGGCGGGTCTATTTAGTGAATGGCAAGATCGCTGAAAATTTAAATATTGGGACAACTCCGGTTATTTCTGAAAAAGAAGCTTTTAAATCGTCGATCACTGTTTATAGTCAGCCTTCAAAGAAATCACTGCTCAATCTGGAAAATAGTAAAGATAAATTGCAAGAATCTTCTTATCTCACCATTGTAAAAAACTATAATTCCAGTTATACTGCAAGAGATTGGCAGTTAGCCTGGAAAGTCCCTGTTGGAGACGAAAAAGGCATCCTGGCAGATGTATATATTAATGCAACGAGTGGAACAGTAATAAATCTCTTGATCGCTCAATTCCCTATGTATCAGATTCAGAAACCAAAAATAAAGAAGGACATTCATATAAGTTGCCACTATTCATAACTGCCACATTCACCCCTAATCACTCCCGCTATTTGTCCGGTAGTAGCTCACTAAGTTTTGATTCAGAATGGAGTCTTTATTCAAATTCATACCAGATCTATACTCAAACTCTCATGCCAGGAGGCTATTGTGCAAAGCTATCATTATGATGGTTTCACGCCAACGAATAACACAGGCAACTGGGGTTCTAACTATAATCTGGCTACAACTGCCCAGTTGCAAGTGGAAGACTGGTAAGAACACTCCATTCTAATGTTACCTTGGTAACTTTAGATATAAAGGGCTTACAAACAGTAACCTACACCTTAAAGGTCGAGAACAACAAAGGTATTCTTTCTAAAAATTTCATTATTAATTAATAGCAAACTATGAAAGCTAAACTAGCCGTTGCAATACTTTTATTGGTGAATGTTCTTTTTTCCTGTACCAAAGTTGAGACGTGTTCCTGTCAAGGAAAAACCGTTGAGACGTTAAAGGACGTGCCCATGAGTTTTGTTGACAGAGGTACTAGAGGTTTTTTATATAGATCTGGTTCTGGACTTTTTGCTTATACCGTTTGCGACTCCACTAAACTCATACCCTTTTCAGGAGTCCCTCTGGTAATACCTAAGGATAGTGCTGCTTATGTTAAAGAATATAATCTTTTAGTAAGTGGAAAAGTGAAGTGTTATGAGGGCCCCTGTTCTATTGTAGGCTGTCCCTTAGGTTATCTTGAAATAACTGAAGTTAAAAGCAGACGTTAAACACGTTAGATAGTATTTTTTAAAAGAAGAGAAAAGCTTTCTTTCCATCTAGAAAGCTTTTCACTTTTAGAGGCCGTCGTTTAAAAAGGTCATATTAATCCTTATCGGCTGCTTTTTTAATGTCACATAGATAGTATATCAATTTTTTTACTAATCAATTGTTCATTTTTTAACATAGAAAGTAAGGCGTTAATGCGGGGCTCTAGTAGCCGATGTACTACATTAATTGATGGTTTAGTAATGTAACGAAATCTCAGAAAAAGACAAGTATCAATGAGTTTACTAGGCACCAGATTGATTTTTCATTTAAAAACGCTTTGGATTATACAATTACGGTTTACCAGTCCTTTTCATGAAGAGGCATGAATTGAATGTAAAACTCTTGTATTATTCTAACAGAAATACCAAACTTACTCCCTTGCGTTTAGCCTGCTCCGTTAAGTTAGCCCAGGTGCCCATAAAGCAACGTTTCTTTTTCAGCCAAGTCTTTTTCTTTCAATCTGTTATCAGATCCCGCTCGTGCCGAGCCTGGGTATCCAGCATGCCAATGGTTAAGTATTGCCCCTAGCGGATCACAACACACGAAGCTAACTTTAGAATTTCGAAGCGTTAAAACAGAGGCAACATTCCGAGTCAATCGATCTTGTTTAGCTATGAGAACAGTGGTCTGATAGACCTTACAATACCTACTATCAGCCTGATAGTTAGAGCTTTCATTCTTATTACCTGATTCAGGCTATTTAACACCTCCCCTTTAAAATCAACAATTTTTTGAGCTTTCTCGATTTTGTTTTGCTTGATGGCATCCATTCCGGCCGAGAAATAATACAGTCCGTTCTTATATGCCATTGTTTTACAGAATACAAACTATCAAAAGGCAGAATGGCTTTGAGTCGTTTAGCCGCCCAGTCGTAATACCCAAAACAGATTCCCATTTTCACCGGAGCCAGAATGCCCTGATAAAAAAGCAACCCTCGTACTTGCGTTTGCGTTCGGAAGGAGCCGGCATTTTCCTGAGTTTTTCGGCGTAATACATAGCCTTTCCATGGGAATCTATTACGTTAGAACCCTGCATATTTCCGTAAAACGTTACCTTCAAATAACTGACTAATAGTTGATTAACAAAAAAGACTAAAAAATAAATATCTTTAATCTATAAATTCTATAGATTTATTTGGATAGTATATTTGCAAGGGTATATATTTGCAGAGTCTTCAATTACTTCCCTGCAAAAGTAGTTGCGGCTTATAAAGAAAGGTGGAGAGACAGGCTCGTTGAACCCTTAGCAACTTTCCTGAACGGAATCAGTGCTAACCTGCCTATTGAATTAGGAACTATAAACCCAGCAACCAAACATGAACCCTAAGCAATATCTTTGTCTCTCCTGCACCTCCCGCTGCTGAGATCTGTCAACCTTAACCAACTAGGAAAGTTGTTCGCATCCGCCTGCCTGCACTGATGCTGATGCTTTCCTTCTCCGCACGAGTATTTACACTGGTGCATTACTTAACTGTTTCTAACACATCTATTTATGAAAATGAAGGCCATTTCATTCCTGAAAGGCACGGCACTAACCTTGTCCGTACTCAGTGGTTTTTCTTCGCAGGCTCAGCAAACACAATTTCCGAAAGAGGGCGTTTGGCGGGGAGTTTTTACCATCAACGAACAGAAGGTCCCCTTCAATTTTGAAGTAAAAGGTAACAAAGCCGAAGATGCCATTTTCACGCTCATCAACGGCACTCGTCAGGACCACTTTCACGTTAAACAAACGGCTTCTGATTCTTTATTCATCAAAATGAATACCTACGATGCGGCACTGGTAGCGAAGGTTCATCCCGACGGTCACCTGACGGGAGAATACCGTAGTCTGGTGCCCAGCTTCCGGGGTAACTCGCTGTCCTTTACGGCAGAATACGGTAAGTCTTACCGATTCGTTGAACCCGGTAAAGACATTGCACCAGCGGCTAACCTGAGCGGGAAATGGGAAATTAAACTCATTAGTAAAGAACCGGTTGCGAATCAGGTCGCTTTACTCGAACAAAAGGGGAATAAACTGACGGGCGTGATCATGACGGTCGTGGGTGATTCCCGTGAACTGGAGGGGACTGTTCAGGGAAATGAATTTGTTCTTTCGGGCTTCACCGGGCCTAACCCCGTGTTAATCAAAGGAAAAATTAACGAAGACAAAACCTTATCGGCTGAAATTGATCGCGGTTTATACGTTACTCAAAAGCTTGAATGGACCAAGAACAAAAAGGCCGAATTGCCGGATCCTTATGCCTTGACTTCACTCAAAGAAGGTCAGAACAAACTGGATTTCACTTTCCCTGATTTGAATGGGAAAACCGTAAAACTGAGCGATGCCAAATACAAAGGCAAAGTGGTCATCGTAGAAATTATCGGGACTTGGTGCCCCAATTGCACCGACCAAACGGCCTTCCTTTCGCCCTGGTACAAGGCCAACAAACACCGGGGCGTAGAAGCTATCGCGGTTGGCTTTGAACAGAAAGACGACCTGGAATATGCCAAGTATACCCTCGGTAAACTGAAAGAGAAATACGGCATTGAATACGACATTCTCTTTGGTGGTATTGCTGATAAAAAACTCGCTTCCGAAAAATTCGCGGCTCTGAACAAAATGATGGCGTTCCCGACGACGATCATCATTGGCCGCGACGGAACGGTAAAACAGATCCACACGGGTTATACCGGCGAAGTGACGGGGAAATACTACAAAAACTACGTGAAGAAGTGGAATAAAGACCTGGACAAATACATTGCGGAAGAAGCTCCTTCGAACAGCGATGTAGCCTCACGATAATCGTTCGATCGTCAAAGTTGATTTGCCATGTATTTGAGTATCGGGTAGCTTACCCGATACTCCTTCTAAAAAGTTACAATCCATTACTAATCAACTATATTTACGAAAACCTAAACAAAACTTGTGATGAAAAAAGTACTTGCTCTCCTCGCCCTTGCGTCATTCGCATTTACCCAGCCTCAGGCCACGGTTACCTACAAAGTAGACACCCAGAAAAGTACGATTGTCTGGAAAGCAAAAAAGGTAACGGGCGAACATTACGGTAATGTAACTCTTACCAGCGGCACCTTAACGGCTGATAACGGAAAGTTAAAAGGTGGTTCTTTCGAAAGCGATCTTCGTACATTAACAGTTACTGATTTAAAAGATCAGGAGTATAACCAGAAGCTGGTGAATCACCTGAAAGGCGATGATTTCTTCGCGGTAGATAAACACCCCAAATCGACGTTTACGATTACCTCGGTAACGCCTCAGTCAGACGGTCAGGTGCAGGTAAAAGGAAAATTGACAATTAAAGGTATCACGCAGGAAGTAAGCTTCCCCGCCACGGTAAAGGCTGATAAAAATCAGTTAACGGCAAACGCTAAAATTCCGGTTGACCGGACGAAATTTGATATCAAATTCCGCTCCACTAATTTCTTTGAGAATCTGGGTGACAAAGCCATCCACAACGATTTTGAACTCGATGTGAACCTAGTGGCTAATGCGGGCGGCACGGCTTCGGCGAGTCGATAATCTTTCCTTCATTTATGAGAAAAATATGGACTGGGCTGGTCGTTTTACTAGCCAGTGTGACCTCGCTATGGGCTCAGGAAAGCGTTCCGCAACTCGAATGGAGTTACGCTCTAGCGAAGACCGCTCTCCAGCCCGGCGATGAGGTGGAGCTTATCGTGAAAGCAAAAGTCGAAAAAGGCTGGTCTTTGTACTCCTCTGATTTTAAGGCAGATATAGGTCCTCAGCCCACTCATTTTGAGTTCGTATCTAATGGCACGTATTCAGTGCTAGGTCCGGTCGTTCCCATTTCGCCCCAAACGAAGAAAGACAAAACCTGGGAAATGGATGTTTCTTATTTCACGAAACAGGCCGAATTCCACCAGAAAGTCAGAATCGATAAACTGGATTACTTTTTCACGGGCTACATCACCGGCCAGGTGTGTCACGACAAAAAAGGCTTATGCGTTCCTTTCCGGCAAGCGTTTAATTTTGATCCCCGAAATGCCCAATGAAAGTCTTTTTCCTCGCTCTGGGGGGGATTCTATTACTCTTTCTAAACTTCAGGTTTATTACTTCAGAAGAACCCCTAAGCAAAGTAGAACTGGGCAAAAAGCTCTTTTTTGACCCGATTCTTTCTGAAGATCGCACCATTAGCTGTGCTTCCTGTCACAAACCCGAATTTGCCTTTGCGGATACTCTGTCCTTCAGTCTGGGCGTTCGAAATACGCCCGGTGAACGTAATACGCCTTCGGCGATGAATCTGGCAGGTCGGTTGCAACTCTTTTGGGATGGGAGATCATCGTCTCTAGAAATGCAGGCTCTGGAGCCGATTGCGAACCCAACCGAAATGAACCTGCCCGTCGCCGAAGCTGTATCCCGCCTCAACGGCGACAAGTTTTACGCAAAGGCTTTTCGTAAACTTTACAAATCGGACATTACGGCTGCTCAGCTGGCAGAAGTACTGGCGGCCTACGAGCGATCACTGGAAACCAGTAATACGCCCTACGACCGGTATATCAACGGGGACAATCAAGCGATGTCTGCTTCGGCGATTCGCGGTAGAAATCTCTTTATTGGGAAAGCCAACTGTGCCAATTGTCATTCCGGTGAAGACTTCACGGCGGATCGTTTTAAAAACATCGGCTTATTTGATGGAAAGGGCTTACTCGATCAGGGTCGATTCAAGATTGTAAAGGACAGTACTTACCTGGGTCACTTCAAGGTTCCGGGGTTGCGTAACGTGGCATTAACTGCTCCGTATATGCACAACGGTATGTTCAAGACCCTACGTGAAGTCATCAATTATTACAATCATCCTGACCAGTTTGTAAAGAATGGTTTCAACCGGGACCCCTCCCTAAATACACCCCTGAATTTAAGCGAAGGCGATATTACTGATCTGGAAGCATTTCTGCATGCTTTAACTGACGATCAGTTTGCCAAAAAGTAATGATATCTAACCCGAGTTCTTTCGCTCGGGTTACTTTTAATCCTTTTAGTATACTATTTCTATAGATTTAGTAATTTTATTTATGAAACACTTTTTTTACCTGACTTTCTTTCTGATATCCAGTCTGAGTGCCCAGGCACAGCAACGGAGCATTAGTGGCCATGTGAGTTCTTCGGCCGATAGTAGTCCCATTCCGGGAGCGTCGGTATACATCAAAGGCACCACGCATGGTAATTCGACCGATCTACAGGGTAACTTCAAACTTACCTTCACGAAAGGTACGACCCTTATTGTTTCGGCCATCGGTTATCAAACTCAGGAAGTGGCTCTGAACGAATCGAATCAATACGTCATCCGGCTGGAATCTTCGGCGAATCAGTTGGGTGAAATTGAAGTCGTAGGTTCCCGGAACGCCAGCCGCACGCGAACGGATTCTCCCGTTCCGGTCGATGTCATTGATTTGAAACCTCTGAAAGAATCGGCTCCGCAGGTAAGCATTACCCAGCTTCTGCAATACGTTTCGCCTTCCTTTCACTCGGTCAATGGCAGTAATGCCGGAGATGCCGGTTCGGCCCTGAATCTTTCGCAGCTACGGGGTTTAGGCGTTGATCAGGTGTTAGTGCTGGTGAATGGTAAACGTCGACATAAAAGCTCCAACGTCAATTGGGGCGGACTGGGTAATGGTGCTACGGGTTATGACCTGAACTCGATTCCAACCGGATCGATTGAACGGGTAGAAATCCTGCGGGACGGTGCCGCTGCTCAATACGGTTCGGATGCCATTGCCGGGGTTATTAACATCGTTTTACGGAAAAGCACCGACGAGTTAACAGCCACCTCAACCGTAAGCACACGTCGCCGGGGCGATGGGACTACTACCCGAACCAGTGCCAATTACGGATACTCGCTGGGTAACAAAGGCGGATTTTTCAATGCTACCGCCGAATTTGCTACGCAGGGCATTTCCCTGACTCCCGGTAAAGACGATGCCGGTTTATATAACGGCCCAATTTACGGGGGCGGTGCTAACACCCGGGCTTACGATGCCATTTATACGAAAGAGATTGACGAGGCCATTCTAGCCAAACAAGGCATTGACCGCCACTTTTTTGATCAACGCGGCGGTGGCTCTAACAAGGCTAAAGATGCTCTACTCTTTTTTAACGCGGCGGTTCCATTGAAAGAAGAGGCTGAAATTTATGCTTTCGGCGGGATCAGTCACCGAAACTCGCAGTTCACGGCGGTTTATCGTTTACCCGGCTGGACGGAGCGAACCCATTCGTTTTTATACCCCGATGGTTTCCTACCCGCCATGGATAACATCATTACTGATAAATCCCTGACAGTCGGTATTAAAGGAAAAGTGCACGGGTGGAATGTCGATTTCTCGAATGTGTACGGCAAAAATGATTTCGGTAACGTCATCACCAATTCCATTAATGCCAGTTTAGGGCTGAAAAGTCCTACTACGTTTGATGCCGGTAACTACAATGCCAGTCAAAACACGGCCAGCCTTGATTTCAGTCGTTACTTTGATCGGGTGCTGAAAGGGTTAAATGTAGCTTTTGGAGCTCAATACCGGGTAGAAACCTATCAGATCATTGCGGGAGAGGAAGCTTCGTACAGCAAAGCCGATTTACGCACAATTTACGACATTGATACCACGGCGGCGGGCGTTCCTTACCTAAATAACACGGGCAGCATTGGTCTGAACGGACTTTCGCCCGGCTCGCAAATTCACGCCGGATTCCGTCCAGCCAACGAGGTCAATGTAAACCGGGCCATTTCAGCGGGTTACCTAGATATGGAAGCAAACATTACCCAGAACTGGTTACTCTCGGGAGCATTTCGGGTGGAAAATTTCTCCGATTTCGGAAACGTAACCACCTATAAAGTAGCCACCCGTTACAAATTTAGCGACTGGCTAAGCATCCGGGCTTCGCATAACACGGGCTTCCGGGCACCAGATCTGGCTCAATTCTATTATACCGAAACGTCAACGAGTTTCCAGCAAGGCCGGGCGATTGATCAGGTAACGGCCTCCAACAAAAGTGCCGCCACCCGGGCCTTGGGCTTTCCTGCCTTAACCCCTGAAAAATCCAAAGGCTATACCTTCGGTTTTACTTCGCAACCCATTCGGAATCTGGAATTAACGGCGGATGCGTATCTCGTTGACGTGGCTAACCGCGTAGGAAACACGGGTAATTTCTCAGCAACGGATGCAAATTTACCGCTGGAAGTACGTACCCTTTTCGTGCAAACCGGAACGACGCAGGCCAAGTTTTTCTATAACTCCTTCAGCACCCGTACCAAGGGCATTGAGTTTACGGGAAGCTACAAAACGCCCTTCCGCGGTGGTCAGCTAACCTTTTTAGTGGGGGGTAACTTTGTAAAGAATGAAGTAACCAGCGTTAATACGCCGAAAGGGCTGGAGGCGTACCGTTACATTATCTTCAATGAAGGCGAAAAAGCCCGGGTTACCTCCAACATTCCCGGGCAGAAGATTACCCTTCAGGCTTTCTACCGACAGGGACGCTTTCATTACCTGCTCCGCACGGTATATTTTGGTTCTGTTACCACGGCCGCCGCTTTGAACGCTACCTTTCCTCAGCCCGACTACTTCTTCCAGAAACTTTCTCCGATCTGGGTAACGGATGCATCGGTGGGGTATCGCGTTTCTTCAGCCATTCAGGTGACGTTGGGTGTTAATAACCTCTTCAACGAACTCGGCGACTATTCTCAGGTAGTTAGTCTACGTAACCCCACGGTGGTGGGTATTCAAAATGGCAGTGCTGGGATCCAGCCCTTTGCCCGACTTTCTGCTACTTTCTAAAAAACAGCATTCATGAACAAGCTCTTCATAAACGCAGGCCTGTTACTCAGTGTCATCACGGGTTTAACGTCCTGCAATAAAACGGATTACCTTGATATTAATGCCTCCGAACGCCCCGCCCTAGCTGCCTATGTTCGATTCGTCAACGCCCGAACCACGGCCACGCCCGTTCAGTTCTGGACGTTTACCAACCAGATTACCACCACCGGCTTAGCTCCGGGGAGTACATCTGCGTATTTACCAACGGTTTTTGGTAACGTACAGATTAACCTGACCGAAGGAACAGGAACAAGTTATAAAGTCTCCCAGCAGTTTGGAAACAGTGCTACCTTTACTAGCTCCGGCGGACCGAACGGCCCCATCGCCGATTTTTATCATACTGTTTTTGCCACTCGTAAAAACCGGGCTTCCGGGGATTCACTCATCCTTTTCTACGATAACCTGACGGTTCCAGCTACGGGCAAAGCCAAACTTCGTTTCGTGAATCTTTCTCCCGATCAGGGGCCTGTAACGGTAATGGGTTCGGATGTTACTTTTACGAATGTAGCTTACGGAAGAGCCGCCAATTCGGCGATTTCTGGAGAAACGCTAAGTGCTTATACGCTCGGCCCCTTCGTTGAAGTAACTGCCGGAACCAAAACACTGACAATCAGTACGGCTGGTGGCGTATTAACTTCATCTTCTTATGCTTTTCAGGATGGAAAGATTTACACGCTATTTACGCAAGGGTCACCGGGGGCTGTAAAAGTGATATCCATCCTACATAATTAACTACTCATTTCATCAACAAATCCACGTTTCTTTTAATATCCACCGTCGACTGATGAGAATGGGTCGGCGGTTTATTTATTAGTCTTTACCAAGGAATTTCTCACTGATTATTATTTCCTTCGTTACTGAAAAGATTCTTACTTGATCTTTTCCATTGAAAAGCCTCTTAATCTTTATGCATAATCCCTGTCTGATGAAGCGTTGTTTCGTATACGTTTTAAGTGCCTTGGTAAGCATCAGCTCCCTGCAGGCCCAAACGCCACAGCGGCCTAATGTGATCTTCATTTTTTCGGATGACCATGCCTATCAGGCCATTAGTGCTTACGGGAGCAAGCTCGCTCAGACGCCTAATATTGACCGCATTGCCCGCGAAGGGGCTTTACTTCAGAATAACGTGGTTACCAATTCCATTTGCGGGCCCAGTCGAGCAACCTTACTAACGGGAAAGTACAGTCATAAGAATGGGTATACCGTTAACGAACGCAAGTTTAATATCAATCAGCCTGTCTTCCCGGAATCCCTACAAAAAAATGGGTATCAAACCGCCTGGATTGGTAAGATGCACCTGGGAAGCCTGCCGAATGGATTTGATTACATGGACGTTTTACCCGGCCAGGGACACTATTATAGCCCGGATTTTATCAATGGCAAACGGGATACGGTTCGGCATGAAGGAAAATATGTAAGTAATGTCATCACGGAGCTTTCGCTGAAGTGGTTAGAAAAAAGGGATAACTCCAAGCCTTTTTTTCTCGTAGTAGGTCATAAAGCCACGCATCGCGAATGGTTACCCGATATTCAGGATTTAGGAGCGTATGACGGAGTTACTTTCCCGTTACCCACCAATTTTTACGATACTTACGAACATCGGGAAGCCGCTGAAAAGCAGGACATGACCATCGAAAAAACGATGCGATTGAAGGAAGACCTGAAGGTGCATCTGGACTATGAAGTCAAAAATCTCTACGGCGAATACAGACGCTTTACTCCCGAACAAAAGAAAGCATTCAAGGACTATTACGAAGGCAAAGTCAGTAAAGAATTTGATGAGAAAAAATTGAGCGGCAAAGCCCTGACCGAATGGAAATACCAGCGTTACCTAAAAGATTACCTCGCGACGGCGAAGTCGCTGGATCGTAACATTGGCGAGCTGCTGAAGTATCTGGATCAATCAGATCTTTCAAAAAATACGGTAGTGATTTATGCCTCTGATCAGGGTTTCTACATGGGCGAACACGGCTGGTTTGACAAGCGATTCATTTATGAAGAGTCTCTCAAAACACCCTTCGTGATTCGTTATCCCGGCGTAATCAAGCCTGGTTCTAAAGTAGCCTCTCTGGTCTCTAATATTGACTGGGCCCCTACTATTCTGGATATTACCGGCACGAACATTCCGCAGGAAATTCAGGGAAAATCGTTTTTACCACTGCTGAAAGACCAAAAACCTACGGACTGGCGGAAGGCTGCTTATTATCATTATTACGAATTCCCCGAACCGCATCACGTCTATCCGCACTTTGGCGTCCGTACCGACCGGTACACACTGGTGCACTTCTACGGCGAGATTAATCGTTGGGAATTGTACGATTTACAGAATGATCCCCATCAGCTCAAAAACCTCTACGGAGAAAAAGGCACCGAGAAAATCACGGCGGCACTGAAAACACAGCTTAAGCAGCTGATGGTTGAGTATGATGATCAGGAAGCTCTGAGCCTGTTGAATAAAAGCAGATAAGTACTTTTGAGGAATGTAAAGCTAAGGTCAGCACGCCATTTCCTCTAAATCCATGAGTGCATGATTCGAATTTCATTGTTAGTAAGTCTGGTCGTGCTGGCTTCCTGTCAGGAAAAGAAACAGCCCGTGACCGAGCAAGCCAATATTCCGGTTTGTGAGACGGGAGAAGCCATTCCGAGTCGAGCGGCCTATTTCCAAACAGACTCCTCCAGTGCTGAAGTAAAACCGGGTTCTACTCGGGGAATGGTTACCATTCCCGGTGGTGATTTCACGATGGGATCCAATGAATTTGAAGATACCAAACCCCTGCATCCCGTTCACGTCGATGCGTTTCTGATGGACGAGCATGAAGTGACGAATGCGGAATTTGCGGAATTTGTCAAGGCCACTTCATACGTAACCGTAGCCGAACGTTCCTTAAATCCCGCTGATTTTCCCGGGGTCCCCGCAGCTGATCTGGTTCCGGGTTCGGCGGTTTTTACCCCTCCTTCGCGACCTGTTTCGCTCGAAAATCCACTTCGCTGGTGGACTTACGTACCGGGAGCGAACTGGAAACATCCCAAAGGCCCCAACAGCTCGTATAAACCGAGTGATCCGGTCATTCACGTTTCTTACGAAGATGCGGCGGCTTATGCTCAATGGGCGGGTAAGCGACTACCGACAGAAGCCGAATGGGAATTTGCAGCTCGGGGTGGGAACACTACATCCACAGTTTATTACTGGGGCAACGATCTCAAACCCAAAGGTCAATGGGTGGCAAACATTCATCAGGGCCACTTCCCCGATCATAATGCTCAAGAAGATGGCTTTGCCGAACTAGCTCCCGTCAAAACCTATCCGGCCAATGCCTATGGTTTGTATGATATGGAAGGTAACGTATGGGAATGGTGCTCAGACTTTTACCGCCCGGATTATTACGCTCAAAGTACAAAGGATAACCCCAAAGGTCCCCAGGACAGCTACGACCCACAGGAGCCGGGAGCGGTAAAACGAGTACAACGCGGCGGTTCTTTTTTGTGCAGTGATCAGTATTGCATTCGATATAAAACCGGCAGTAGGGGTAAAGGTGAGGTGAGCAGTGGTAGTAATAATCTGGGCTTTCGCTGTGTGAAGAGCTTATAAGACTTATATAATTCAGGAAGGAAATTAACTGGCCTGGAGTTTTTGAAAAAAGTACGGTATTTGCTTCAATCCGGAGCCGATGCCGTACTTTTTACTTATTGCCATGAGCCATCACGAACAAGTGGAACATCTGAAAGAGTTAGCCCGCCAATTGAGTTGTCCGGACGGAGAACAAGGCATCAGAACGGGTGAAAACATGAATATCAACAATGCCTACATGACCTCACTAACCATCGATTCTCTGGATCTGAAGGGAGATCAGAAGGTATTGGAAATCGGGCCGGGCAATGCCTCGCACGTCCATTATCTATTTGAAAAATACCCTGATGTTAGTTATACGGGCGTAGACATTTCAGACACCATGATCACAGAAGCCCGGCGGCTTATTCACGCTGACCAGGCCCAATTTCAATTAATCGATGGCGAAACCCTCCCGTTCCCAGCGGCTAGTTTTGATGCTATTTATACCGTTAATACCATCTATTTCTGGAAAGAACCTCTGGCTTATACCCAGGAAATAGCCCGTTGCCTGAAACCCGGCGGGAAGTTTTTTCTGGCCTTTGCTGTCAAGGAATTCATGGAACATTTACCCTTTACGAAATACGGTTTTGAGCTTTATACCCTGGAATCCGCCTCGGAGCTTTTACAAGAAGCTGGTTTTCAGATCATCCACACGGATCAGCAAACGGAAGAAATTTTGAGTAACGCCGGACACCCGGTTGTGCGTACCTTTGTGCTTAGTATCGCTCAAAAGTAAACTTCCTTATGGCTTACCCCTTTGCCGCCCTCGTTGGGCAAGAATCTCTGAAACTGGCTTTGTTGCTCTGTGCCATCCATCCCGGCATTGGTGGTATTTTGATTCAGGGAGATAAAGGAACGGCCAAAAGTACCGCCGCCCGCGGGCTGGCCGAATTAATGCCCCCGCTTCAACGCGTGTCTGAGTCCCGGTATAATGCCTCACCTGAGGAGTTACTTGACTGCTGTGAGGCCTGCCAGCTGAATCCTGATTCCATTGAGATGATACCCGTTCCTTTCGTTACCCTTCCTCTCGGAGCTACCGAAGATCGGGTTTTGGGTCATTTGGATCTGGAAAGTGTTCTCAACGAAAAACGTAAAAAACTGCAACCCGGCCTGTTGGCGACGGCCCACCGGGGCATTGTATATATCGACGAAGTAAACCTGCTTTCTGATCATTTGGTGGATGTACTGCTGGACGTGGCTGCGATGGGCATGAACACCGTTCAGCGGGATGGACTGTCGATCAGCCACCCTTCGCGGTTTATGCTCATTGGTACGATGAATCCCGAAGAAGGTAATCTTCGGCCCCAGTTTATGGATCGGTTTGGCTTGATGGTAGACGTTCAGGCTCCCACGGATATTCAGGAACGTACCGAAGTCATTCGTCGCCGGATCGCTTACGAATCCAACCCTGAAGTATTCATTGAAAGATGGGCATCAGAGCAGACGAAACTAACCCGGCAAATTGAGCGGGCTCGCCAGTTATTACCTTCGGTCGTAATGCCCGAAGGTTTATTAACCTTGATTAGCCAACTCTGCACTCAATTGAACGTCAGCAGTCTACGGGCCGACATTGTTCTCTACAAGACGGCTTTGACGCTGGCGGCTTACCACCATCGGACTACCGTTACAGCCGATGATATCAAACAGGCGGCAGAACTGGTATTACCGCACCGCCGCCGCAAAAAACCCTTTGAGCCCAACCATTGGAATAATTCAGACCTGGATGAGTTAATGAATCAGCTCCCTCCCCCTCCAATGGAAGAGGGATCAGGAGATACTTCCAGCGAAGAAAGTTCAGCCGACTCTTCTGATTCAGACTCATCTGAAGAAATTTTTGAGGTAGCTCCAGTGGCTCCATTGCCCGTTTTACAAGTCGAGGATGTTCGGCTGAACGCTTCGTCTGGTCGTCGTAGTGTCACTGAGAACAGTAACCGTGGCTTTGTTACGCAAGTTGTTACCAATCCACAAACCAAAGACTTAGCCATTCAGGCCAGCGTTCAGCAGGCCATCATTCGTAATCCTGATCATTTTATCTTACAAAAAGAAGATCTTCAGGAAAATGTAAGAAGTGGCAAAACCGGGCATTTGATTGTGTTTGTGGTAGACGCTTCGGGTTCGATGGCAGCCAGCCGCCGGATGGAAGCTGTGAAAGGAAGCGTGTTAAGTTTATTAACCGATGCCTACCAGCGTCGCGATACAGTGGCCGTGATCGCCTTCCGTGGCGTGGAAGCTCAGCTGGTACTCGAACCTACCCAAAGCGTCGAACGGGCCGAAACGGCTTTGCGGGCCTTACCTACGGGGGGACGAACGCCGCTGGCACAGGCCCTGCAACTGACTCACAAGTTACTCAGTCAGCGAAAAGAAAATCCACTACTCATTATTCTGAGTGATGGTAAAGCGAATGTGCCACTGCCCGGTGGCGGGGATGCCTGGCAACAATCCTTGCAAATCGCTCAATCCTTACAAAACGTGCCCGCACTCGTGCTGGACACCGACACTGATTACCTGCGATTGGGGAAAGCCAGTGAATTAGCCCTTGCGTTAGGAGCCGATTGCGTATCGCTCCAAGAGCTGTCCGCCGAGACCCTGACTCGAACCATTGTTAAGCAACTTCAATAGTAGAAACGCTTGAATTCATCCGCACCGCTTCGACCCATCATGTTCGTGGGAACGGCTTCCGACGTAGGCAAGAGCATCATCACCGCTGGGTTTTGCCGGATTTTTAAACAGGATGGTTACACTCCCGCTCCGTTTAAGGCTCAGAACATGTCCCTGAACAGCTACGCCACGCCGGAGGGCCATGAAATGGGCCGGGCACAGGCGGTGCAGGCCGAAGCGGCTGGTATTCCCTGTCATACGGACATGAATCCGGTGCTTCTTAAACCTACCACCGACCAGCGTTCACAGGTGATTCTGAACGGTAAGCCGGTGGGTTCCCAGTCGGCTTATGAATACTTCCGAACGACGGATCGAAGTGAACTATTTGCCTCGGTAACGCAGGCTTTTGACCGCTTAGCCAGCCGCTATTCGCCCATTGTCATGGAAGGAGCGGGAAGTATTTCGGAGTTAAACCTGAAACATCGGGACATTACCAACCTTCGCATGGCTCAGCATGCCGGAGCCGCTACCTATTTAATTGGAGACATTGATCGTGGCGGTTTGTTTGGCTCCGTCTACGGGACAATTGCCCTGTTAACACCCGAAGAACGGGCCTGCATGAAAGGCATCTTTGTCAATAAATTCCGCGGCGATGCCCGGCTTTTTGAGGATGGGAAACGAATACTGGAAGAACTGACCGGGTTACCCGTGGTAGGGATCTTACCATATTTTCGGGATATTTTCATTGAAGCCGAAGATTCCGTTTCGCTGGAATTGAAACAGCGGAATCCGGCTGAAAATAAGATTAATGTCGCTATTGTCTTATTACCCCGGCTTTCCAACTTTACGGATTTTGACCGACTGGAAAAAGATCCCCGCGTTCATCTCTTTTATACCCATCGTCCGGCTGATCTGCAACAATCAGACCTTATCATCCTCCCCGGCAGTAAGAATACGATTGAAGATTTACTTTTCCTGAAAAATAACGGTATGGCTGAGGCCATCACGAACGCTCATAAATCGGGGAAAACGGTCATTGGTATTTGTGGAGGGTATCAAATGCTCGGCGAGCAAATTGAAGATCCTTTGCACGTAGAATCCCCCATTGATTCTGTACCCGGACTTGGGCTTCTACCCGTGCGTACGGTGCTGCAAGCGACAAAAACTACGCTTCAACGCCAGTTCAGGTTTCGGGACTCGGCAGAAATTTGCTCGGGTTATGAAATTCACATGGGCGAAACTTATGTCCATACAGATGCCCGGCCCCTAACCCATCTGGATTCAGGAGAAAGCGAAGGGTATTATCTTGACGAAACCTGCTGGGGCAGTTACCTGCACGGCATCCTGGATAACCAGGTCGTGGTAGATTCGTTGCTTTCCCGCTTCAGCTCAGATGCCGTTACGCCCTTCAATTACTTGGATTATAAAGAAGAACAGTATGACAAGCTGGCTGAAATGATCCGGGCAAATGTAGATATGGAATTAATTTACAGTCATTTAAAAAAGTAGCATATGCTGGAAGGTCACGGCGATGATGGCTATCGGTTTTCGGGAAAAATCCGGGCCGACTTTAGCACCAATGTCTGGTATGGGGGTGAGCCCGCGGGACTGAAAGACTATTTATTTAACCGCTGGAAAAAAGTAAATCGGTACCCCGAAGTATTGGCCGAAAGCCTGGCCGAACGGATTGCCGGGCATCATCAGGTACCGGCCAGTCAGGTACTAGTGAATAGTGGCTCAACTGAAAGTATTTACCTCATTGCCCAGGCTTTTGCAGGTGCCCGAACTACCGTTATCACACCCGCCTTTGCCGAATACGAAGATGCCTGCAGGCGTTTCCAGCATCAGCTTCAGTTTGTGAACTGGTCTGATAAAGAGGTATTGCCTGAAAGTGATCTGGTTTTTATCTGCAATCCCAATAATCCCACGGGAGCCGTTTTTGCTGAACTGGAATCCTGGTTGATTCATTACCCATCCACTCTTTTCGTCGTGGACGAGGCCTTCATTGATTTTACCATTGCCCTTGAATCCAGCGTTCCTTTATTGGCTCAGTATTCGAATTTGATCATCCTTCGTTCCCTTACCAAAACGTACGCCATTCCTGGGCTTCGACTCGGTTATGTAGTAGCTTCCCCTGCCTTGATTGTTCGGCTCAAGGACCATAAGCAACCCTGGACTGTTAATACCTTAGCTCTCGAAGCAGGCCATTTTATCTTTGAAAATTTCGATCAAATCCAGATTCCGTTATCGATTTTACTGGCTGATAAAGAATCATTTATCAGCGAATTGAAGAAACTAGCCTTTCTGGACGTGGAAGAAAGTCATACGCATTTTTTTCTGGTAACCCTGAAAAAAGGTACAGCGGCTGAACTGAAATCCTATTTGCTCGAAACCCACGGATTATTAATCCGCAATGCCAGTAATTTTCGGGATTTGAGTCCTCAGCATTTTCGACTGGCGACGCTTCGACCCGATCAAAATCAACTCCTACTTTCAGCCCTGAACGAATGGATTTAAGTCTTTTCGCTTTGCTTATTGGTTATATACTGGATTTACTAATCGGTGATCCCGATCACTGGCCGCACCCCATTCGGGTCTTTGGGAATGCTATTTATGCCGGAGAAAGACGGTTGAACAGCGGAGAGAATCGGTTTTGGAAAGGCTTGTTTATGAGCGTGTTTCTGTGTCTGATCGTTTATGTATTTTTTGCTTCAGTCAATCGTTTACTTGATTTCCTGCCGTCTAGTATCTGGTTGGTATTCAACGGAATAATGGTCTGGTACGGACTGGCCAATCATAATCTGATCAGGGAGGGAAAAAACGTTTTTAAAGCTCTGAATGAAGGCGGCGTGGAAGCAGGAAGAAAACAGCTTTCCCGGATTGTAGGTCGGGATACGAGTCATTTAAGTCCTCAGCAAATCAGAATTGCAGTGCTGGAAACGATGTCCGAAAACCTGAGCGATGGCGTGATTGCTCCGCTATTTTATTACGCCCTTGCGGGTGTTCCGGGTATGATGACGTATAAGATGATTAATACGCTGGATTCGATGATTGGGTATCGCAATGAACGATACGAGCAATTTGGCAAATATGCTGCCCGTCTGGATGATGTGGCGAACTTTATTCCCGCCCGACTGACAGCCTTATTGATGGTAATGGTAACCTTCAGCAAACGCGGACTTACGTTCATTTTTCGCTATGGCGATAAGCATAAAAGTCCTAATTCGGGCTACCCCGAAGCGGCTCTGGCAGGTATATTAAATTGCCGTTTTGGCGGACCTAATGTCTATCAGGGGACAATCGTAGACAAGCCTTACATCGGAGCTACGGATCGACTCATCGAAGATCAGGAAATCAGACTAGTCAGCCGCATCAATCATTGGACCTGTTTGGTAATGATCCTTGGTATTACTCTGATATTCTACGCTTTATCCTAACGCTTTACCGATCTGGGTTTACGTTCTGGGTTAGGCGTTGGCGTTCCTCCAAAATTTCGGAAATGATACATAAAGCTTAGTAGAAAATAGCGGGATAAAACCCGATTCTGCCGTTCTTCAGTATAAAGCTCCGTGACATTTCGCGTCACACTCCGGTTTTGATTAAGTAAATCGAAGACCCGAATCTGAATTTCAGCCTGCTGGTTTTTCAAGAACTTCTGACTTACCGTGGCGTTCCAAAGGGTATATCGTTGGGCTGGACCGGCCATATTTCCTCCGTAATGCTGATAGGTTGCATCCGTGCTCAATCTCAGGTAAAAGTCCCACTCGTAATAAAAACTTGCCGATACGGAGGTATTGATAAATGACGTATTTCGCTGACTTTGCAGAGAGTAGCGAGCCGACTGGTACGTCAACATGGTCCGTAAGTTATACCCCATACGTTGTTGATACGAAGAATTCAATTGTAGCTCAGGACTGATTAGTAACGAGTTAGCTTGATTAACCTGATCATTGACCAGAGTCAGACTGCGGTTATAATTAACCGAAGATCCTGTATTAACCTGTAATTTCAGAAACTTGAGCTGCCGTCCATAATTTACATTTCCCGATACCATGTAATGACCGTTGGTATTTACCGGAAGCGTCGTCTGAACGCCCTGCTCACTAAACCGGACTGATTCTACAATTTTATTCGTGACCTGGTTGGCGGTAAGGTTGAAGAAGAAATTCTCAAACGTCGTTGAATTAAAAGAGTTATAATTCAAATTCATCGAATGATTGAATTCCTGCCTCAAATCGGGATTCCCTAGCCGAATGAGCAAGGGATTCGTATTATCAGCCACGGGTTGCAACTGATCCACCGAGGGTGCCTGCGTCTGTCCCTGATAATGAAGCCGCAGGTAACGATCCTTTTTTACCTGGAAACTTACCATCGCCGTAGGTAACAGACTGATGAATTCCTTGGTAATATTTCGAGTTGTGGATAAGCTTCTGAGGGTAGCCTGCTGCACATCCATTCCCAGATTAAAGAGGTTCTGACCCTGATTTCTCTGAAATAATACGCCTGCGGCGTGACTGGGATAATTCGACCGAAAACGATTGGACAGGGTATCATTAAAAAGATCATATCTGCCCGTCGATTCATTGTAATCCCGAACTTCCCGATTGGAATACGACGGATTTTTCTGGAATCGGTAATGAAACTCCAGTCGGTTTTTTTCCGAAAGCGGCTCACTGTACGAAACTTGTAACTGATGACGGGTGGAGCGAGTCGTTTGCTCATTTTCCTGATCTATCGTCTGATTCTGCCTTTGACCGAAGAATTCATTTACGGATTTCGTTACTCCATCATTTTGGTGACGATTCAGAAAAAGGGTGTAGTTTACCATTACGTTTCTTCCTTTCTTCGCAAAGTTTCGATTTAGGAAAGCGGTAACTGAGCCATTTAAACCTTGATTATCTGTTCTGTTTTCAGTACTACTTTGATTGATCGGATTCAGAAATTCTGAACCGGCTGGAAAGGTTTGTGACTGCCGATTGGAAAGACTACCAGATTGCTGGAGCGAAACGTTTGAGTTCAGACGAAAACTGGTCAGCGAATCAATCTCATGGTTAAAACGCAGATTTAGCGAATGGTTTGTATTTTCAGCATCAGACAAACTCGATTCCCGCACCTGATATGAGGTATCAGGGAGGGCATAGGTACGAATGCTTTCCTGCTCATTGCGTGATTTAACCCGATTGACTTGGTAATTGACCCCCAAGTCTGTTTTCTTGCCCCAACGATTTTGATAATTTATCCCTCCTACTAACGTTCGATTAATGGAGGAACCACTGCTAGGCCAGCTATTGGTATTATCCGCCTGAGCAATCACTGAAAATTGCTGGGATTCACGGAAACGGTTCAGGTTTATACGAGCCGCATACCGCGGATTTCCTTCGCTCTGATCGGGGCCAATGCTGAATTCCTGATCCCCGAATAGCCCTTTCCGCCGGTCCTTTTTGGTGACAATGTTGATGGTTTTACTCCGCGATCCGTCATCCATTCCTGACATTTGCGTTCGCTCTGATTTCTGATCAATCAGCTGAATTTTCTCCACTACATCCACGGGCAGATTCTTCGTTGCCATTTTAGGATCACCGTCAAAAAAGGGTTTCCCATCCACGAGAATCTTCGGCACATCCTGGCCCTGAGCCTTGATATTTCCGTCTTTATCGACCGTGATACCAGGCAGTTTACCTAGTAACTTTTCTAGAATTGCACTCGCTTCGGTTTTAAAAGCTTCGGGATTGTATTCAATTGTGTCTTTCTTAACCGTCACCGGTGGTGCCTGTCGGCGAATAACCACCTCAGCTAAAGTACTGGATTGTGAAAGTAGTGGAATAGTGTCTAACTGAAGATCAGAAGCCGTTACCTGAACAGCCGAAGTATAATTCTGATACCCCACGTAGCTGATGACCAGATGATACCTGCCTTTGGTAACATTGGATAAAATGAACTGTCCTATTTCATTACTACGAGCTCCTTTCACCAGTACAGAGTCGGAACATGTAAACAAGGTGACACTGGCATCCGAGAGATTCGCATGAGTGTCCGAATCCTGAATTCTACCCCGTACCTGCACCTGACCAGTAGCTGCTGACCATACCGCACCAATCAGGATTAAAACCAAAAGAAATCGCATTGCATGAAAAATAAACCCAGCCCTTCCTTCCCTACTCCATACAAAGATGAGAAATGCTTTCGATTGAATAGATCAATGATGAAGAAGATGTTTATAGGATTTAAAGAAGTATTTCATTATCAAATCGTTCTAAAGCAACAACGCAACAATAAATTAAAATACTGATAATCTGCAACTTACAAACTCCTATTACTCTTTATCTGCTCATAAAGCCCTTTTATTCCTGCCATTTATCATTAGGATTTTCAGACGTTCTGCTATCTCCTAAATCTAATAATCTTTGGTATTTTCCAAACAAGCATTCAAGTATGTTTAGGTTTTTGAAAAATTTCCAACTTTTTATTCTGAAAGGAGGGATAAAATAAAAATTCCCTGTGTATACCTAATAGAAGACACCATGAACGAAGCATTACAAGAGTACCAGAAATATACAACGATCGAATTTTTTAAGGATGAAACCTTCGTTGACAGTGTAAAACATCCCACGCCAGAAAAAGAGCAGTTCTGGCAGGAGTTATTACTGACCTATCCTGATCGTCGGCCTTTTGTAGAGGAAGCCCGGCAATGGATTGAGTGGTTGCAGAACCAGCCTCAATTTATTCCTCAGCAATCTGAACCGGAAGCCTGGGGCCAGGTATGGGAAAAGATTGAAGTAAAAGAACTTTACCAGCAAAAATATATGCTCCCAATCCGCCGGGCCACACGTTGGGCTTCCGCAGCGGCGGCAGTCGTCCTGTTTTTTTTTACAGGACGTGAGCTTACTCAACTGGGTGATCAGCGGGTAGAGACTCCATTTGGAAAACTTAGCACGGTCACTCTGCCGGACGAAACGGAAGTGGTACTGAATGGTAACTCAAAAATTCATTATTCCCGCAACTGGAAATCCAGCAAACCCCGCGAAATATGGGCAGAAGGTGAAATTTCCTTTCATGTCAAACACGTAGCCATTCAAAACCGGGTACAGGAGTCTGATTCCTTCCGCGTGCACGTAAATGGATTGAATCTGACAGTGTTAGGAACTCGTTTTAACGTTAAATCGCGGCGGCAGAGAACGGAAATATCGCTACTGGAAGGACGCATTAAAGTCGAAAAGCCCGGCGTATTTGTTCGTTACCTCAAACCCGGAGAAAGCCTGGGCTACGATGCTCGAACCAGCCAGTTGCAGACTCTGGATCGCAGTCCGCAGGCGAATTCGGCCTGGGTAAATAAAGAGCTTGAGCTTACTGGCTATACCATGGCTGATGTGGTGGGCATTCTGGAGGATACGTATGGTTATACGGTCACTGTTGACCAACCAGAATTACTCAGCAAGCGGTTGAACGGAACGGTTCCGGCGGCGAATCCAGATGACATTTTATTCGTGATTGAAAAAGTATTTGATGTAAAAATCGAAAGGCAACACCAGCATCTGATTATACATACCCCCTCGAATTTATGAAAAAAACCTTACTGTTCCTGGTTTTCTTACTCCTAACCGGTCCGCTTGCTTTCGCTCAGCAACGGATTACCTTAAAACAGGCTCTGGCCAAAATCCAGGCTTTTTACGGAACCAAATTTTCCTACGCCGAACATTTGACCGATAATATATATGTTCAGCTTAAAACGCCACTGTCAAAATCCCAGCCAGTAGAGAATGTACTGAAAGAAATTCTCTATCCTAATAAACTCTTGTTTCTATACGTTCAGGACAATTACTACACCCTGATTAAAGATACCCGCAGCCAACCCGCGACCAGCCGGGTAGAGGCTTCTGCACCGGGTTATACAGAAACCATCGAGCCAGCGTCTGCCTATATTGAGACCATTCGCGGCACGGTTACCGACAGTCACGGTAAACCACTGATTGGAGCAACCATTAAATCCGACCGGGGAAATGCCGGCGTAACTGCCAACAGTGATGGTCAGTATACGCTTCGGCTCACGCAAGCCACTCAGTACCTTACGGTATCTTTTGTCGGGATGGTTACGCAGCAGGTAGCCGTTGGTAACCGAACCATGATTAATGTCATTCTGGAAGAAAATACGCAGGAATTAAAGCAAGTTGAAATCCTATCGACGGGTTATCAGAAAATTCCGAAAGAGCGGGCTACGGGTTCTTTTACCCAGGTAACCAAAGAAATAAAAGATGTTCCCAGCATTAATTTGATGGAGCGTCTGGAAGGAGCCATGCCTGGGGTGAACTTTAATGTACGCAAGAACAGTATCCAGATTCGGGGTGTAAATACCTTTGGATCAGGTGTGAATACCAATCCACTCATTGTCATTGATGGCTTCCCGGCCATTGATCCTGAATTAACCAGCCGTGGCAATTCCCAGTATACGGCGGGCTCTATTTTAAGTCGTTACAATCCGGAGGACATTGCTTCCATCACCGTTCTGAAAGATGCCGCTGCCACTTCTATCTGGGGAGCACAGGCCGCCAATGGCGTAATCGTGATTGAAACCAAAAAGGGACGGCCCAATACTTCGTCCATTAATTTCAGTACGAACCTGAGTATCTCCCGCCCCGCTGATTTGTCGAATTTAAATACGATGAGCAGTGCGGAATATATCGCTCTGGAAAAAGAGCTTAAAGACCGTGGTTTTTATTCTGACCCCACCAAATGGGATTCTTCCTGGATGAAATTCAACCAGAATCGTCCCCTCAGTGATGCGTTAGAATGGATGTTTCGCGTGGATCGCGGTACGGCAACCATTAGTCAGCGGGATTCGGCCTTGAGTGCTCTTTCGGGCATTAATAATCAGAGCCAGATTCGTAAACTGCTTTTACAAAACGCAATTTCCCAGCAGTATACCCTCTCTCTTTCAGGCGGTGGACCGAATAGCACCTATTATCTTTCAACGAATTACAGTAAGGATATTCCCGTTTTCCGCAGCAATCAATCCGAAAGCTATTTCGTGACGGCCAACCTGGGTAACCAGTTTTTCCAGAATCGGCTTCGACTTAATACCAGCCTGAATTACAACATTAATAAAAGTATCAGTAACTCGGCAGCCATTAATGCCATTACCACAAGTAATCTGGGCCTTCGTCCCTATGAATTACTCGAAGATGCTCAGGGAAATCACATTCAACGCTATTACGTATATCGTCAGGATGTTGCCCAGGCTTTTGAAAATAAGGGCTACCTCTCCTATGGATACAATCCCATTGATGAATTGAATTATTCAAAATACTCCACTCAGGAAAATCGTCTTCGCTTTGGAACGGACTTAACGGGCAAGCTTACCGATTGGCTGGATGTGACCATGGCTGGACAATGGCAACGCAATCTGGTGAATAGTTCAAATCTTGACGAATTGCAGAGTTACAGCATGCGGACTCGCCTAAATTATGCTACCAGCATTAATACTACTACGGGCAATCTCGTATATGGAATACCGTTCGGAGGATCAATGGTCAGTCGAAACCAGATTAAAGATAGTTATTCCTTACGTGGACAGTTTAATATTAACAAGAGCTGGCATCAGTTTGCCCAGTTAAATATAGTGGCAGGAAGTGAAATTCGGCAGACCTTTGATAATGCTCAACAGCAAACCCGTTACGGATACAATGCCGATACCCGAAGTTCGCTGGCCTTTAATCCTTCTACCCCTTACACTACCATTGATGGCTATAGCAGCACGATTACCTATACTGATGGTTCGATCACGTATGCCCGCATGCGGTACCTCTCGTATTATAGCAATGCCGGACTTTCATTTCTGAATAACCGCTATGCCTTATCAGGTAGTATTCGTTTTGACGATTATTCGCTCGCCGGAATTTCACGGAGTCGCCGGGCCCGTCCTCTGTGGTCTACTGGCGTTAAATGGAATATCAAGTCCGAACCGTTCATGAATACCCTCTCCTTTTTAGACGATTTACAGCTTCGTATGACTTATGGAATAGGAGGAACCCTTCCAACCAGTACTTCTAACAGCACCCTAATTAATACGTTCGGAGCTGATTATCTCACGAACGAAGCTTTTGCCAGCATTTCAACTCCCGCCAACAGTCAATTAAGCTGGGAAAAAACGGCAAGTAGTAACATTGGCCTTGATTTTGCATTGCTTAAAAACCGCCTCTCGGGAAATTTTGATGTTTATCATAAGAAGTCAACAGATATCATTTGGATATTTCCTTTCAATGCCACTTATGGCTGGTCTACGCTCCAGTTCAACTCTGCATCCATGAAAAATCACGGTTATGAATTGGGCTTAAAAGCAGATGTAATTCAATACCGGGGTTTCCGCTGGTCCTCTGCATTCAACCTTTCGTACAACACGAATAAAGTTACCGATAGTCGGTTCAATCAGACTTCAGTTAGTCAAATCCTGACTAATGTATTATTAAATGGTATGCCTACAGATTTCTTGTATGCGTATCGCTGGGCCGGCCTTGACAACCGCGGACAAGGACAGATTTATAATAAAAATGGAGAAATCGTTTCGGATCAAGTCGGCGTTAATACCCTGACTCGCGAAGATCTAGTGTATGTGGGACGGACGACGGCACCTTATTTTGGAGCTTTCATTAATAATTTTTCATACAAGGGCTGGACGCTGGCCGTTCGGTTTACCTATGCCATGGGACACGTCTTCCGCCGTCCTTCAATCGATAATTATCCTGATTATCTTAACACTAATCTTTCAGGACTGATGGGAACCCAGAAAGATCTGGCCCTTCGCTGGCAAAAACCCGGAGACGAAGCTTTCACCAACGTCCCCGGTCTGGCCAATATTAGTTCTAACAGCGTAAGCCGCTACAAGTTTTCCGATCTTCTCACGGAAAGTGCCAGTCATATTCGCTTTCAGCAACTTTCGCTGGGCTATCAGGTGGGAGAATCACTACTAAAAAAGTTACCCGTGAAATCAGCCAGCTTGAACGTAACGGCTCGTAACCTGGGACTGATTTGGGTGAAGAATAAAGCCGGCGTTGATCCCGAGTATTTCCGGACAAATAATTACGCTAACCTTCCTCCGGTAACAAGCTTTTTCTTCGGCTTAAACGCTTCTTTCTGATGATCCTAGCCAGTATGAACATGAAAAAATATATCTCGATTTTATCAGTTTCCTTATTGGTCATGACTTCGTCATGCCGGAAATACGTGGAGATTGAAATCAATAATAGTAATAACCGGCTCCTGAAATACACTGCTGATTTTCAGGCTCTTTTAAATAACCGTACGGTCTTTGAAGCCACGCCATCACTGCCCATGCTTTCGAGTGATGATATTGATGCCGGGGCCGATCAAGCCGCCCAAAACCGCCTGACGACTGACCAAAGTAAT
>CAJYHS010000182.1 GCA_913774715.1 uncultured Siphonobacter sp.
CCCCTTCCAGCCAGCGGCGTACGTCGTAATGATAATATTGCTTAGACCATAAAAGGCCAGCCCAGGCCTGTCGCTTGATACGTGTGTCGTCTTCCGTTAATCCTTCGGTTAGAGGAGCATAGAAGGCATCGGCTTCCTGAGCCCGCTGGCTGAAAACGGCTTCAAAATCTTCGCCTAAGTCCGCATTATCCGTTTTGCTTAATCGCAAGCGAATCTCACGTGATTCACCTGCCCCTAAGGTAAAGGCATACACCGGAGCCGCTTTAGTACCCGTAGATTGCTGGTCAAATGGCTCGTATTGATTGGAAATAATGGCGTCGTGAAAGGCATCTTTCACAAAAGGTGAAACATTCGGCTGATTAAAGACCCGCCCGGTATTGGTTTCGTTTTCGGTGAGCAATACATAATCAGCTGATTCGAAAGCCAGATGATAGGTGCCCAGTCGGTGATGTGAGGCCTTGAGTTGCTGGTCACTCACTCGTTCAATAACCGGTTTTTCATTTTCTATGTGAAAAGTCCAGCGATTTCGAAACCAGAGCGTTGGAGCCAGATGCAAAGGAGCTTCCTGATTTCCCCGATTATGAATAACAATACGGATCAGTATATCCTGAGTTTGCTTTTTAGCATACGAAACTTCCACATCAAAATAAGCCCGTTCCTCAAAAACGCCCGTATCCAGTAATTCAAACTCCGGATCAAGCGGGCTTCTGCTTCCGTTTTCCTGTACCAGTTGTTCGTAAGGGAAAGCAGCCTGCGGGTATTTATATAACATTCGCATATGACTATGCGTAGGCGTGTTGTCAAGGTAGTAATAGAGTTCCTTGACATCTTCTCCGTGGTTACCCTGCCCATTAGAAAGGCCGAATAATCGTTCTTTTAGATAGGGATCTTTACCATTCCAGAGTGATAAAGCAAAACATAGGGTCTGGGTTTCATCGGAAATACCCGCCAGTCCGTCTTCCCCCCAGCGGTATACCCTCATTCGAGCATGATCATGGGGAAAAGATTCCCATGCTTCTCCCTCGGCTGAGTAATCTTCGCGAACGGTACCCCATTGACGTTCACTTAAGTAAGGCCCCCATTCGTACCAGTTTTCTTCATTTGACCACTGCTTTGTTAGTCGATCTTGTTCGAGGTTCTGATTCATGAAATAATGTATTAGTCGTGTAGGTAGTTTTAATAGTGAGTAGGTGTACGCACGAATAACCTTTGCGGTCATTCAGAGCAATGAATCCGTATATGTTTTGGAGCAGTGACTATAAAAAAGGACGTAGTGATTCGGAATGAGCCGGACAAAGCTCATCATCCCACATTTCGTATGCCTGATTATGCATACGGAAGCTGCTTCCGATGAGAAGCTGAATCTTCCTGATGCAGATACGTTAAGATCTAATGTCTGAACGATTCGGATGCTGGCAATCGGACCAGTAACGGACTACGGAATCAAGTTGCCGTTTAAATTCCTCTAAATCAGGACTTTTCTCAAAAAATCCCTGAATAGTTAAGTGGTAGGCTTCTTCCAACTCCCTTTTGAAGATGGGATGAGAGAAAAAAACGAAAGGAATGGCTTTAGTCCTAATTTCATCATTTTTATCTAATTCTCTTCTCAGCTCCATACCTGTCATGCCGCTTAAATGCACTTCTGAGATGATTAAGAAGGGTTGCAGACTTTTGCTCTGTAAAGCAATGAGTAAGTCTTCCCCTCGGGCAAAAAAACGAAGTTGAAGATGCGGAGCGACCTCGCTAAGTATACTTTCATATACGTGCCGATCATCTTCATCATCTTCTAGAATAACTAAAGGGTGTGTATCAAAAGAAAAGGGATGAGTCATACATTTAAATAGATTGAATGCTTATAAAATACTATCTATTTAAAAAACTATGCAAGGACTTTATTATATATCTATTACCTGAGTATAAATAGTTAATGAGCTAGTTTAAACGTTTTTACAATTAGTTGTGTTTGTAAAATATGAGCTATGAATTGGTATAGACGAGTAGTTCACGTATTGAAAAAGGATTAGTAAGTAACCACTTGTCTCGTTGACAAGTGGTTCTTTTTGTTCTTAAGCTGGCAAATATACTTTGAATAAAGCTCCTTTACCGGGATGACTTTCTGCGGTGATTCCCCCGCCGTGATTATGAGCTACTTTTTGACAGATGGATAGACCAATACCGGATCCTTTAAATTCCGTTTTCCCGTGTAAGCGTTGAAAAACGCCAAAAATACGTTCCGCGTATTTTTCTTCGAAGCCTACCCCATTATCCTGAATACTAATCCGGTAATACGTTCGATCTTTTAAGGTCAGTTCTACGGGTAACTGATCAGCCTCCATAGCCTGAGCATCAATCCAAATCAACGGTTTTTGCTTTTGACCTATCTGGTCTTTGCTACTGAATTTCAAGGCGTTGCTTAATAAGTTTTGCCAGAGTTGTTCTAATTGCAGAGCATCTCCCTGCACTTTGGGCAAGGAGCCGATCGTTATTTTCGCCTCACTCTCCTCCAGCGAAACCGATAAGGTTTCCTGTACCCGCCCCAGAACCTCATTCAGATCGACTTCTCTGAGTACCGGAGCGGCATTAGAGATTTGAGAAAAAGCGAGTAAGTCGCTCACGAGTTCACTCATGCGATCCGCAGAATGACGAATCCGGTCCAGATACTCTTCTCTTAAGACCCGTTCCCGCTGGTAATGCTTGACGAGTAGATCACTAAACTGGCGAATTTTGCGAAGCGGTTCCTGCAAATCGTGACTGGCAATAAAGGCAAACTGTTCTAAACTCTCATTCGAGCGGCTCAGGTATTCATTGGTTTGCACCAGTTCTTCGTTGCTGGCCTGTAGGTTTTCATTGGTCGTCGCGAGCTCCCGGGTACGGTCTTCTACTTTGGCTTCCAGCTGCTGCTGCATGAGCCGTTCAGCCGTTACCTCTCTGACGAAGCCACGGATCTGAGTAGCTTGCCCTTTTTCATTAAATTGCGTATTTCCCAAGGCATAAAAAATGAGCTTTCGCTGCCCCTGAGCACGTTTAATTTCTACTTCAGCTTCGAATTTGCCGGTGAGCTTATTCTTTATGGCTTTCAGATACGCTTTTTTAAGAAGATATGATTGCGGAGATAAGGCCGCTACTTGCTCAAAAGTCAGAGCTGAAGTTATACCAATCCAGGTGCTTACAGCGGGCGAGAACGTAACAATTCGATCCTTGATGTGCATCACCCACGTGCCTAGCTGAGCCAGATCCACAGCATTCTGAAGGGATTGACTCGACTGCTCCATTCGTTTACGCAATCGTACCTGATCGGTTACGTCAATGGAGAAGCAAAGCACGCCATAGCTTCGGCCACTACTGTCGAGTAAGGGGACATAACAAACATCAAAAAACTTTTGTTTGACCTGTCCTTTTTCTATAATAGTGGCGGGTAGTGCTTTTTGCTCATATGTCTCCTGCTTGGTATATACCTCTTCCAATAAGGTTAAAAATGGTTGCTCATCAATCTCCGGCATTA
>CAJYHS010000183.1 GCA_913774715.1 uncultured Siphonobacter sp.
CCCAAATTTGAATTTGGCCAGTAATACTTTCAACTCTTTCTCCTGATAGCCAAAAATCACACCATCAATCGACACGTGTGAAATATATTGTTCATCGCCCGTTTTATGCATTTTTTAGCTAGTCTGGCTACAAAGGTACTAGTAAAGCATATCTACATAAATAGTACTATTACAATTATTTATAAAACTTTAATAGTTTACATTCTTTTTTTTAGAAGATAATAAAATCTCATTAGATTTGATCCATACCTCTCATATATATCCTCAGATCTTACTATGAAAACGACATTTACGGCTGTCATACGACAGCCCCTGAAGGTGTGTCTGTTTCTACTTTTCCTGTTTTTTTCTCTGAAGGGAATGACTCAGGCAAAGAAAGACACCACTAGTTTCGTTCATACTCTCGACATTCAGACGGGAAAGATTGATACCATCCTTACGTTTAAAAAACACCTGGAAGCTCCTAATTGGCATCCCGATAACTACCTGATTCTGAATAGTCAGGGGCGGTTGTTTACGCTGCCTTTAAATACCGCCCAATTACAGGAACTCAATACTGGCACGGCCATTCGTTGCAACAACGATCACGGACTTTCACCGGATAAAAAATGGCTGGCGATTAGTCACAACGACAAGAAAGATCCTTTGCCAAAATCTTACAAGTCAGCCATTTACATTCTACCCGTAACGGGCGGAGAACCTCGAAAAATCACCAGGGAAGTGCCTTCCTTCTGGCACGGCTGGAGCCCCGATAGCCAAACGCTGGCCTACTGTGGTGAACGAAATGGTAACTTTGATATATATACCATAAGCACTGAAGGCGGAGCGGAGAAAAGACTAACCACTAGCGAAGGCCTCGACGACGGACCGGATTATTCGGCGGATGGGAAGTATATCTACTTCAATTCGTACCGCACGGGTCACATGCAGATATGGCGGATGTTAGCCGATGGCTCCAAGCCTGAGCAGTTAACCTTTGACAAAAATTCGAATTGGTTTCCCCATCCCTCGCCGGATAACAACTGGATTGTTTATATTGCTTACACTTCGGATGAGAAGCAAAGTCATTTATTTGGAAAGCAGGTAAAACTCCGCTTGATGAATCTGAAGACCAAAGCCCTTACGGATATTACACCCGTATTTTATGGAGGACAGGGCACCATCAATGTTCCTTCCTGGAGCCCTGATAGTCAGAAAGTTGCCTTTGTTAGTTACTCCGTAAAGTAATTTAAACTCTATTACCTGATGAAAAATAATTCCTCTAAATCACGAAGACAGTTTCTGCACCAGATCGCAGCCACAAGTCTGGCAGCCGCCTCCACTCCCCTAACTACACTGGCAGCACAGGCTAAAGCAGAAGAAAGGATCCTTCAATTTGAAAAGAAAATCACGGCGAATGATACCATCCGGCTAGGCGTAATTGGCTACGGCGTTCAAGGCCATTTTGACCTGGCTACGGCTCTGAAAGTACCCGGAGTTGAGCTGGCGGGGATCTGTGACTTATACACCGGAAGGATCCAGAACGCGAAAGAACAGTTTGGAAAAGATCTCTTTACTACCCGTAACTATAAAGAGCTGTTAGATCGCAAAGATATTGACGCGGTCATCATCGCTACGCATGACGTTTGGCACGCCCGCATGACACTCGACGCCCTGGCCAAGGGCAAACACGTGTATTGCGAAAAGCCCATGGTTTATAAAATCAGCGAAGGGCCGTCGGTTATTGCTGCCGCTAAGAAAGCCGGGAAAGTATTGCAGGTAGGTAGTCAGCGGGTTAGCAGCATTGGTTATGCCAAAGCCAAGGAGTTACTCGCGGCCGGTGAAATTGGCAAACTCAACATGGTCAATGCCGTGTACGACCGCCAAAGCTCCATTGGAGCCTGGGAATATACCATTCCGAAAGACGCCGATGCCAGTACGACTGACTGGGAACGTTTCATTGAAGTAACGGATAAGATGCCTTTCGACGCTAAGAAATTCTTCTGGTGGCGGGCGTTCAAGGAAGTAGGTACGGGCGTTGCCGGAGATCTGTTCATCCACTTACTGAGCGGCACTCACCTGATTACTAATTCCAAAGGACCAGAAAGTATTTATAGTACGGGTCAGTTTAGTTACTGGAAAGATGGTCGTAACATGCCGGATGTCATGTCCGGAGTGATGCAATATCCTGATACTAAAGAGCACAACGCGTTTCAGTTAACGCTACAGGTAAACTTCATCAGTGGAACGGGTGGACAGGAGGTGATCCGTCTGGTTGGTTCGGAGGGGGTGATTGATGTGGTAGGAAATAGCATTACGGTAAAACACAGCGTTATGCCCGAAGCACCCGGTTTTGGGGGGTACGATTCGGTCTTTACTTTCTCAAAAAGCATGCAGGAGGAAATGCAGAAAGAGTATGACGCCAAGTGGAAACCGGAGCAACGCAAGCGAAAAGTAAAAGAAGATATTGTTTTCAAAGCACCCCAGGGTTACAGCGATCACCTCGACCACTTTACCAATTTCTTCGAAGCCATTCGTTCCAACAAACCGGTGGTGGAAGATGCCGAATTTGGATTCCGGGCCGCAGCTCCGGCTCTGGCCTGTAACGAAAGCTACTTTAGTAAGAAGATTATTCACTGGGATCCGATAAAAATGAAACTCAAATAAACTTCATGAAAAAGCTCTGAGAATAGACTCAGGGCTTTTTTTATGACTAGTGCGGCGAGTTCATTGGTTCGGTAAATTAGGTTTATTAGCAATCAAAGCCCTTACCTCAGTTAGGTTAAAAAATTACTTATGTTATATAGTAAAAAGCGTTTCTCTTCGTATTCAAATGGAAACTTAGTCAAAACTTATTTAGACTAATTCTTTTCTTAAAGTATATTGCAGCGATTATTCCCACTATATATCTACTTGTCATGCGAGCAACCGGTTTACTAATTCTGGCCTTTCTGGGTCTGCATTGGTGTGCATTTGCCACTAATCCCCTCTTTAGCGATACGACTAAAGCCTATGGATTACCTTTATTAACCAAAAGTCCCAAAGGAGAGGTCATTCTTTCCTGGACTGAAAAAGACCCTCAAAGTGTAGTGGGTTATTACTTCGCGACGTCAAAAGATCAGGGTAAAACCTTTTCTGAAAAGAAGCTTATTTTCTCAGCTCCGGGTTTAGGTTCTGGTCAGCTCATGCGACCCAAACTCGTTTTTAAAGGCGATGGCACCTGGGTAGCTGTTTTTACCTACAATCCAACGGCTAAACCCAGTACACCAGTTCCACCAGCTCCCGCTCATACCGGACACGAAGGTCATCAGGCAGCCGAAGGAAATCGCCCTCCACAGGGTACTGGTGGTGGTCGTCCTCGTGGCGGCGGAGGTGGCGGTGGCCGCCGTGACTTACAGGTCGTTTATACTTTCTCGAAAGACGCGGGCAGCTCCTGGTCTGCTCCCAAGCCCGTATATCAGGATGTGGACGTGAAAGCTCTGCGTGGCTTTTTTGACGTAACCGTTATGGCAAACGGCGAGTTGGCTGTTGCATATCTCAAAGACGTGATTGGTAGTACCAAACACGAAGAACGCGATCTGCGTCTGGTAGTTTCTAAAGGTGATGCTTTTGAACCTGAGCAACTTCTCGACCCAACGCCCTGCGATTGCTGCCCCATTAGCTTATTAACCGACGCTCAGGGAAATCTGAATGTCTATTACCGCGACAACCGTGATAACATCCGCGACATCGCTCGTCTGGTTTCCAAGGATAATGGCAAAACCTTCTCTGAATCAGAGATTATTCATGCTGATAACTGGCAGATTAACGGTTGTCCTCACTCAGGAGCCGTTTCTTCTCAAAACGGAAAAACAGGATTAGTTACCTGGTTTTCAGCCGCTAAAACGGAACCTGGCATTCGGCTAGCCACGACCGCAGGAAAAAAACTTACGGTGATTAATGATCCTTCGGCGAAAAATATGTTCGTAACCAGTTCCAAGAATGGTGGTGCCTTATTGTGGGATCAGAATAAACCCGGCAGTACAACCAAAGCCGTTGCTTATCGTAAAATCAAAGGAGATAACGTTTCTGAAACCCAATGGATTGAGGCCTCTGCCAATACCATGAATCCAAGTGGTCTAATTGTTGGAAATCAGTTACTAATTGCCAGCGAAATTGCTGCTACGCCGGGTAAAAACTCAATTCAGTTAAGCTGGGCAAGTTTATAGTTTAGCTCACTCTTCCTGTTATAAGACAAAGACCAGCCCAAAAGGCTGGTCTTTGTTTGTATGGAATGTTTTCCTAGCAATAGTTCCTATATCCTTCCTCTTCTCCTAGAAAGTGGCTCACTCAACAGAGCAGATATAGATTGAAATTTTAAACTCTTTTTAATCTGTATTAAACGTTTTGACCCCTAAAAAGGATGTATTCCGTTTCCTTCTTCTTAAAAGAGACGCTTTTAGGGGGATTAACCATTTGTATAGTAAGTATTATATACGTTAAAAACTTAATCTTTCTAATAAGTTAATTCATTATTAACGCTCTATCACTACACATTCCTACTTTCATTATCTAATTATCATAAAACATTAATAATCAATTATATAACTATTTAGATTATGCTTATAGATCATTATTTTTTGAATTATTCTACTATTAAATAATCTTTTACAAGCATAGTCAATTGTTATTACAATCTTTCCTACTTACTCAATGCATAAGTCTGAAACAGATCGCTCTTAAAAATATTTGTAATTTTTAAAAATCGCGTTCGGAATTTTAATCTCGTTTTTATACTTTCGCGGTGTCGTTTATTTAGTCTTGGTCTAAATAGAATAAAAAGCACCTAATCTATGAGATACGTTTATCTGGTATCTTTCATTATACTCAGTTGTTATGCCTACGCCCAAACCAGTGCTGCTCATCAGGTAGCAACCGTCCGAGGTAAGATTCATTTTGAAGGAGGAGACGGCGTTGAGCACGTTACCATCCGCATTAAAAATTCCAAGACAGCTACCATGTCGGATGAACGTGGAAGTTTTGAATTGAAAAATGTACCCTACGGTCACCAGGAAATTCTGATCTCTTCCGTAGAAATCCAACCCAGAACGGTTCGGTTGCACGTTACCAAAGCATCTCATCAACTGCCCATTCTGGTTAATAAAGCAATCATGGACCTCTCTGAAGTCCAGGTTACCCATAAAACCGAAAAGAAAGAAATCGAAACACAGGGCTTTGCGGTAAATGTCATTGAAACGAAAGAGGCAGCTACCCGGAATTTTCAGACCAATGAAATGTTGGATCGCACCGTTGGTGTACGGGTTCGGCAGAACGGAGGATTAGGGTCGGCAGTAACGTATAACCTGAACGGCATGTCCGGTGAATCTGTACGTATATTCATAGACGGTATTCCGATTTCGACTTATGGAGCTTCGTTCAGTCTCAATTCCATCCCACCGGCTTTAATCGAACGAATTGAAGTCTATAAAGGGGTCATTCCAGCCCATTTATCCGACGATGCTCTGGGCGGTGCTATTAATGTAATCCTGAAAAAAGGGATGAGTAATAACCTGACGGCTTCGCTTTCCTACGGTTCATTCAATACCCTTCAGGCTAACGTGAGCGGAACCCATCGCTCGGCGAAAAGCGGCTTTACCGTAAAAGCTTCGGGTTTTTATAACTACTCGGATAATGATTATGAAGTCTGGGGAAAATTTGTGCGGAATATCCTGCCTAACGGTCGTTACGATTACGTGCGGGCTCGACGATTCAACGATGCGTACCGTTCCGGGGGCGGTCAGATTGAACTGGGTTTTACGGACGTAAAATGGGCCGATCAGTTTTTCATTGGCTATAACGGTTCGAGCGATTACAAAGAAGTACAACACGGAACGTACATGTCCATTCCCTACAAAGGACGTTTTACTGAATCCGAAGCCCACGTATTCAGCCTGAATTACCGCAAGAAAAACTTCATGGTGAAAGGCCTGGAATTGACGATTAGCGGCATGTCCAGTATGCGGAAACAGGTCGTGGTTGATACCGTGAAATGGAACTATAACTGGTACGGTGAGCGAAGTGTTGGTCTGGATGGAAGGCCCATTTTACGTCCCACCGGAGCCCAACAGGGTGCTCCTACCATTAACCACATTAACCGCAATGTGTCGACTTTTCGGGCGGGTATTACCTATGACATTCACCGAAATCACCGATTTGTAGTGAATCACATCTATTATAACATCGACCGGGATCAGCAGGACTTTATGCGTTCAGCTATAGAGCGGGAATTCATCGGCACGCGGAATTTAGCGAAGAATATCACCTCGGTCGCGTACGAGTTGAAAGCACTGGACTCCAAGTTAAGAGCCAACATTTTTGGAAAGTATTACCAGCAGAGAATCGACCGCATGGACCCCCTGCTGGTAGAAAACAACCGTCAGGAAAACCGAACGTCGAGTAATAAAACAACCACGGGTTACGGAGCGGCCCTTTCATACGCGGTTATCCCGAACCTGTATTTACTTACCTCGGCCGAGCGTGCCGTTCGCTTACCTTCTGAAAATGAAGTATTTGGTAGTCCGGGAGAAAACATTGTCGAGAACTTCGCTATTCGTCCCGAGATCAGTAATAACCTGAATGCCGGCTTCAGAGCAGGCACCTACACCGCTGGCTTACACAAGTACAATTTTGCTCTGTCCGGCTTCATCCGCGATACAAGGGATAAAATTGTACAACGGGTAAACCCCCGTTTGAACGATGCCGTACAGACCGATCCTTTCGAGAACCTTGGTAAAACTAAGTCGATTGGTTTTGAAGTGGAGGGGAATTACATCTACAACAATAACCTTACCATTGGACTGAGTGCTTCGAAATTCAACTCGGTCTTCAATATGCGTTATGACCCGAATGGTCGGGAATACGATTATTACGGTCGGCAGTTACCCAACGAACCGTTCTTTACCATCAACAGCACCGTTCAGTACTCTTTTAAAAACATTCTTGCGGCTAATTCCAGACTTAATGTCTATTACGGCTTCCGGTTTGTAGAACGTTTTTATACGACGTGGCTGATTATTGAAGACTTCCGGACTACGCGTCAGTATATCCAGGATTTGGGGGCGAGTTACGTGTTCCCGAATAAAAAATTCATTGTGAGTGCCGATGTGAAAAACATGTTCGACCGTCAGGCTTACGACAACTTTGCCGTTCAGAAGCCCGGACGAGCCTTTTACCTTAAATTAAATTACACTATAAACAATTTTTAATCAATAGCTTACATGAAAAAGCAAGTGCTGAATTTTTCTCTGTTAGCAGGACTTCTGATGACGGTAGCCCTTACGGGTTGTAAGGATAGCAACACAGGTACCGAACCAGAAACCGATCCTAATGCTGATCGCTGGATTACGGTAGCAGGGGCTTTGATGGGAACTACCCCCGGTGATGGAAACGGTGGAACGATGGTATATTCCGTGAGTAAAGCTGATGCTAAAAATCCTGACGTATCCATCAGCGTTTATGAAAACGGCTTTGGTGTAAAATCAACTCGTACGGCTCGTCTACAGTCTTCAGAAGATGGGAAGACGCTTTTCAATATCGCGTACAACGGTGATAATGGTGGTGAATTTGCCCGCTATAAAGTAGAAGGGGCTGGTAAATATACGCAGGAAGACGTAACAGTAAACGTCTCGCAGTATGCCAGTGCAACGCCACGCTGGGTGAAGTTATTCGATGGGGACAAAACGGGTATTGCTGTAAACGTAACTACGCCCACGGCTAATAATGCGTCCAGCGGTCCAACGCCTTCGGCTCCTTTCGCTTACTTCCGGGGAACGGCTACGATCCTGGCTCTGAATTTACAGGACGTTCTGATTTCCGGCTACAAACAATATCAGATTCCTTTAACGGCGGCGGAAGAAATACAGGGTCACACCATCTTCCGTCTGGATGCTCCGGTTCTGAACAAAGCTCAGAATAAATTGATCGTAGGTACCTGGATGCAGAAAAGAAATCCTTCTACGGGTGTAACAGAAACTGGCTTTACTCGTCTGGGTAGCAAGGCGGTTATCGTAGATTACCCTTCTCTGGAAAACCCTAAAGTGATTACCTCTACGGTAGGTTTTGGTGATAACAGCGGGTACCGTAGCCACAATTCATTCCTGGGTGATGATGGAGCGATCTACCAGGCGACGCAACGCGATTCGAAAGGTTCTCACATCTTAAGAATCGGTGAAAACAACGAATACGATAATTCTTACGTATTCAGCTTAGACGCAGCTCTGGGCGTGAAAAACGTGTACGTGGATTGTTGGAAATACGCGGGTAATGGCATTGCGTATGCTCTCTATACGCAGGATGGCACGGATCAGGGTTTCGTAGCTCGTCTGGACCTGAACGCTAAAACGGCTACCAAAGTAGATTTACCTTACGAGGATGGCCTGGATTTCGGTCAGTATCAGGGTATTCTGGTGAGCGGTGACGAAGTATACATCGCGTTTACTCCGGTTGGAAAAGATGGTAACATTTATATCATTAATCGTACGACGGGTGCCGTAACAAAAGGTGCGAAACTGGTCAATAAAGCGGGTAACCACTACATCGGTATTTTCTAGGATCTGCTTTAATAGACTCCTTCCGAAAGACGGCCTTCTGACGCAAGTTGGAAGGCCGTCTTATTATGGACTTCCCTAAAAAAACACACACCAGCCAAGGGCCGGTGCGTGTCTGGTTTTGTCGAAATTGAGTAACACTACTAGTCGAGGGTTCCGGTTTGATAGAACCCAATGATTTGCTGGCGAAAAGCACATTCGTACGTCGCCTGTATGAGGCTGGCCCGTGCCCGATCCAGATTGGTTTTGGCCAGGGTATAATCCAGTACATTCGTAACGCCCGTTTCCAGTCTTACCTGAGCGGCGTGCAGGGTCTTTTCCAGAACATCAACCTGCCGTTTATGCGTTTGCTGGCGTTCCAGAGCATTTTGATACAGTACGAAGGCCTGCTCGATCTGCTGACGTAACTGAAGGTGTACCTGCTTTTTCTGATTGTCGGCTCTCAACTGCTGAATCTTCGCTTCCTGGATTCGATACGAAGCCTGATTAGCGTTAAAAATGGGAATGCGAAGCGACAGGCCCAGCGAAAGCACGGGGTTATTACCTACCTGCTCGAAGTAACCCATTCGTTTAGTTATGCTGTTCTGACTTAGAGTAGTTAGTTGATACCGCTCGTTATTCATCGTTACAAAGGCGTTCAAAGGCTCTTCGCGATAGGTATCTCCAGTTATGTATTTACGAGCTGCTGACGAATAAGACGTTCCCAAAGAGCTGTTCAGGCTGAGCGTAGGCAAGCGTAAGCCACGGGCTGCGTCCATTCCTTTTTGAGCGGATTGTATTCTCAGTTCAGCGGCTTTCCCTTCGGGCAGAACTGTTAACGATTTGTGATATACGTTTTGCCAGGAATCCACTTCAGACGTGGGAGTTTCGGCATGAATAGACTCCAGCTCATAGTTTTGTTCTACCGGCCAGTTCAGCAATTGGCTTAACGCCATTTGAGCCGAGCGGATTTCGTTACGGGCGTTGGTGATTTGCAATTCGTCATTAGCCAGTTGTGATTCAAGGTTATAGAGATTCGCCTCGGCTACTACCTGTAACTCCACCTGTCGTTTCATTCGATCCAGTTGATGCTGCGTAGCTTCAGCCTGTTTGAGCGATACCTGTAACAGTTCCTTCGTAACCAGCACCTGCAGATACGCCTGAAGCACTCGAAGGGTAATCATGTTTTTAGAAGCCTGTACATCCAGTTGTCCCGCCGATAAATTCAAGGCGTTCTGCTTCATAGTGTTACGCAGCTGATTTCCATTATAAATCGCCCAGTTTCCCGTTACGCCGATACTATTCGTTCCCAGATGGTCGGTTGTGATGCTGTTAGTATATGGATCAATGGAACGACCTACGGAATACCCGGGATTAAAAATGCCGGAAATAGCGGGTAACAAATCCCGTTTGGACTGCCGGAAGGAATTGATCGTGGACTCCTGCTGTAACTCCGAATCTTTAATCTGTAAATTTTCTCTGATGGCTTGCTGGATACATTCCTGCAAAGAAATTTTCGTCTGGGCCTGACTGGCGAAGCTCCCACCTAACCCCAAGACTACTGCTACGATGAGTTTAGGATTGAATCTTGACATGGTGGCTTGCGTTTGACTGAGTTGGTTCGGTACCGTTGGCACTAACATTCATAAGGCTGGCTCGATTCAGAGCCGTTTCTGGCGTGGTAACCAGGTATTGCGAAGCCCAAAGCCGGTAATAGGCTTGTCCCTGTTCGAGTAACTCGGCGTGTGGCCCTTCTTCCATCAGCTTACCTTCTTCAATCACTACAATTTTATCCGCATTCATAATCGTACTCAGGCGGTGAGCAATGATAATGATGGTTTTACCGGCCTGACGTAACTGCTCAATTGTATTATGAACGGCCCGCTCCGAAACGGAATCCAGCGAAGAGGTCGCCTCATCCAGAATAATAATCTGTGGATTGCGATACAGAGCCCGGGCAATGGCTAATCGCTGTTTTTGTCCACCCGATAAACTGGCTCCGTTTTCACCCAGATAGGTATGAAATCCATTGGGTAACTTCTCAATGAATTCGGAGATCCCTAACAGTTGGCAGAGACTCAGAATTTTCTGCATATCAGGGACATACTCGCCCACTGCAATGTTGTCAATGACATTTCCGGCGAATAAATCTACCTTCTGCGGCACGACACTTACCTGTTGGCGGAGGCTTTCATTATCAATGTGCTTAATATCATAGTCACCGATGTAAATCGAGCCCGATTGTAGGGTATACAGATTTTGAAGCAGGGACAATAAAGTCGATTTACCTGAACCACTTTCTCCAACGACAGCCGTTACTTTTCCTTTCGGGATGGTCAGATTTAAGTTCTGGAACACCTGCACCCGCGATCCGTAACGGAAGGACATTTGCCGGAAGGTAATATCACCCACCATTTCGGGACGAAGTTCAATTTTATTCTCCGTGGCTTCGCGTTCGAGATCCATGATTTCAAAGAGACGATCCGCGGCGATCAAAGCCTCCTGTACTACACGGTTCGCTGAAATCAGACTACTGGCCGGACCTGTAAAATACCCGATCAACGCGTAGAAGGATAACAACTCGCCGGGAGTGATCTGGTTGTCAATCACAAAACCGGAGCCTACCCAAAGTAAAATGATCGTGAACAATCGGGAAACCAGTTCAGAAGACGTTCCTGCCCAGATCGAAGTCGTGGCAGCGGTGTAGATACTACGGAGCAGCTTCACGAACCGGGTTTCGGTTTTCACGTTTGAAAAACTTTCCAGCCCAAAACGTTTGATCGTTCCCACCGCGTTTAATGATTCGACCAGTTGTGATTCAAGATCGGCGGAGTTTTCCATCAAGGTTCGCTGACTCTTTTTATTAATGCGGTTTACAACCCAGTAAGTCGCTCCGTAGAAAGGAATCACCGCCAGCATAATTAAGGCCAGTTTCCAGTCGTAGGTAAACATCATACCGAACGAAAACAAGACGATGAAAACGTTCACTACCAGCGTTAGAGCGATATCATTGATAAAAGCCCGGATTTTCACGGCATCGTTTACGCGAGAGATAATCTCCCCTACCCGCATGGTATCAAAAAACTGCTGAGGCAATTTGAGCAGGTGTTTGTAATACCCTAGAATCAGATGAGCATCAATTTGCTGGCCCGTTTTCAGGTTAAACACACTCTTCATCGAGCCAATGAACAGTTGGAGAGCTAAAATCACAATCATGATTACGCTTAGCAAATTCAACAGATTGCGATTGCCTTCCACTAACACGTGATCGACGATTTTCTGCATGTAAATCGAAGTGGAAAGACCGAGCACGGTGTACATCAAGGCTCCGATCAGGGCCTGCGTCATTACCGAACGGTGCGGACGAATCAAACTCCAGAAGCGGCTCGTAATCGACTTTTTATTATTACCCGTTTCAAACGATTCACCGGGTAATAGTAATACCAGCACTCCCGTCCAGACTTTCTGAAACTCCTCAGGCGTATATCTCTCCATCTTCCCCGACGCTGGATCCATCACCTCAACGTACTTGTCAGTTACCTGATAAATGACTACAAAGTGATGCAATACTTCCTTCACCACTATGTGAGCTACGGTAGGCATGGGAATCTTGGAAAGACTTTCGAAGGTGCCACGAACGCCTTTGGCCTGTAAACCGAGTCGCTGGGCGGCTTCAATCATGCCTAATACATTGGTACCTTTTTTATCGGTCGAGGCAAATTGCCGGATGCGGGCAATCGGCATTAATAGTTTATAATGAGCGGCTACGGAAGCCAGACAGGCGGCACCACAATCGGTGATGTCATGCTGTTTGATGCATATTTTCTTCTTCGTAAACATATCTCAATTTCGTTGGATGATTACTTCTATAGCACTCGGTAGTAGTTATCGGGAAGCCAGACCGGGGTTGGTCTTGGGATTCAGCCAGTCGTCGGCTTTGTCGTAGAGTAATTCGAAGAGACTGCGTTCAGTAACTACAAAGTGAGCCCGCAGCGACATGCCTTTTTTGAGGTATCCCTTCATGCCCTGTCTCAGTACCAGATGATTCTGGCTAAGCTTGCACTTCACCCGGAAAAAGGTCTGCTGTTCAGTGATGGTAATGTCATTAGCAATGTCGGCGATTTCTCCTTCAGCCAGTCCCCACTGGTTATAGTCGAAGGCATCAACCTGCATGCGAGCTTTCATGCCTTTTCGTAATAGACCAATGTCCTTAGGCGATACGTAACATTCAGCGAGAAGATTGGAGTCGGGGGAGATCACGCCCATTACTTCACCTGCTTGCACGTAACCTCCCACGTACTTACCCGCCAGCTGTCCTACACTTCCTGCCACAGGAGCTTTAATCAGGTAAAGGTCCCGTTCGCGAAGGAGTTGCTGTTCCTGAGCCTGTAGTTCCACTACGTCCCGACGATATTGGGCCAGAGCGGTTTGCCATTCACTCATTTGTCGTTCGGTTAAGGTCTGAACCTGTGCCTGAGCCGTATTTTGAGCGAATTCTTTATCTTCCATCTCCTGCTGGGCAATGAGTTTTTCACTCATCAGCTTCTGATTAATCTCTACTTCACGTTTGCGTTTGCGAAGGGTTTCCGTAAGCTCTGCCTGCTGATACCGAAACTGTTCAAATTGCTGACGATATAGCGGAGAGTTAAGTTTAAGAGAGGCGGGAGCCTGAGCGAGTGGCGTAGAAACGAGCAGAGTCAAATCACGAATGAACGCCTGTTTTTCCTGTTGCTGAATACGCACGAGACGCAGCTTGCTGTCAAGCACATCCGTTTGCAGACGAAACAACGGTTGCCCTACCGCAACAGGCTGATTTTCCTTAGCTAATACTTCCGAGAGAGTACCAGCGACGAGCGGACGAATTTCATTCCGCTCAGCTTTGGGCCGAACTACGCCCGCACTTTGAACGGAGACTTCGGTGCGGATGAAGGGTAAACTGCCCAGTGCCACGAAAATGGCCGCCAGAATAGTCAGATAAATAACCTGCCCCTGAACAGATACCTGGGGTAAGTAGGCTTCGGTCGTATGTTCAATGACCTCCGCGGGGTGCAGTTGTTGGCTCATATTATTTCGACGATTGACGTAAAATTCTTAGGTCAAAGGTCTATCAATCAGCTCTCTGGCTCAACAACGGCTGGTTTTGCTTTATGACTATTGGTTATAAATCATAAAATCCGCCTTCTGCCTATGAAGCTGAAAGCGGAACATTTGGAATATATAGGCGGAAGGAATGAGGTGGGGGGAACCTTCCTCTCAAAAATGGGAAGGCACTCCTTTAGAGGATGGACTGGCAACAGGTTACCAGCTTCTCAAGCATTAATGAGTACCCCTACTTTTGAAGGATGATCCTGCACGGGTAGTTGCGGCGGTATCTTTCGCATCATCCACAAAATCAGTAAGTCACCAAAGGCCGATATTGTGAACGTTATTCCAAAAGCTAGTAACCAGGTATTGCCTAACAACATAGCCCCCAGGTAAGGTATGAGACCTAGTACCAGCAATGGCATGATTACAACGATTCGGTATTTTTCTACAGCCATGGGAACAGTACTGTGGAAATACGGTGTCAGGCTTTTCCACTGGATTCCAAATCGGGTTTCCTGCCAGCTAATTTTACCATAATACACCGCTGTTAATCCGTGAATACCTTCGTGAACCAGAATGCCTATGATTAGTAATAATAAGCCAGTTACCCATACGGACCAGGGCAGGCTTTCAAGCTCCCGCAAGCTGCTACCCCAGAACCATTGAAAGGGAAACCACAACATCAAAACACCCAGTGTACTTCCTGTCATTCCTAACAACTGGGCTTTCCCGGAGGAAATTGTCAATTCCTGTTTCATAATTTTAGGTATTTCATTTAGTCAGTTCACGATGGTCAACGGCACTCGAATGCACTTTAAATAGGTCTGCCAGATCAGCATTATACATTAGATGAAGTATAATCTTGGTTATGATAGTATCTAACTTTATCAATGGCTGGTTTATAAATAAACTCTAATTATTTTTCAATTTTCTACAAAAATGAATCCATATAAATTATACAACATATGCAAAATCGTTGTATAGGCATTTACCTTATGTTTCTTACATTTCAGGTAATAAAAATTCAAAATAAATCCCCCAAATAGTGCCATAAGAGCATATACTAAATGATAGATATGAACTAAAGAAAACAATAAAGATGGTAAGGTTATAATTAAGTAATTATTAGCAGTAATCTTTGATAGATAGTTAATAGGTATATACTGAAAAATATAAGTTTCTATCGGTAGAGCTATTAATACTATGATCATGAATTTACTCATTATACTATACTCATTAAAATCATTACTAGTATTAGTATAGTGAAAGTAATTTGAATTCAACCAAGTAAATACATATCCATTGAATATAGATATAAGTAAGCATCTACTTAGAAGATAAACAGCTTTTTTATTTCCATATGATAATCCAGCCGTAAGCGTATTCATTTGTTCTAAGGCTTATTTATAAAATAATAAATCCATAGGTAATGGTCAGTCATTTCACGCCCTTATTAAATCCGATTAAAGAACAGCTAACATAACAGGCAGTGCATTACAAAGGATATGAAGTAAAATTCCCCAGATGAATCCGTACCGAAGTGACGCCCAGCTAAAAAACAATCCACTGATGAAAAGAGGGAAAAGTATAATCAGAATAGTTACTATTTCCGCCGAATCAAAATTATAATTATGGTAATGCCAGAAAGCAAAGCCAATCGCACTCAACCAGATTAATACGCTCCTGTTTCTATCTAGTCTTTTTGTTAGTTCAGTCAGCAATAAGCTATTCCATTGGTATAACAAAATCCATAAAAGAGTACTCCCAGCTAAAACTAGCCCCGTTGAAAGGGATAGTGTATAAAAGGCCAGTCCAAACGTTTTACAAACCAGCAAGTAAACCAAAACAGTAACCGACAAGGCCTGTAAGGAAGGTTTTCTTTGCAATATTCCCCGGAAAGCGGTTTCTTCTAGTAATGGAGCTAATAGAATTACTTGCCAGATAAAAGTGCTTATCGGCATTTTAGTTGCCCAGGCATTCAGGTTACCAGAGCCTTTCGTTAGTGGAATAATTCCATGTTTCTCCAGGTAAAAGGTTAGGTAACCCCAGATCATTTCAAAAATCAAAAGGAAGAAATACGCTTTAGCTATACCCAGCAGCTTCCTTCGCACATTAGCAGCGTAATCAATTGAAAAGGTAGTTGAGTCAGCCGGTATAAAAAACAAATTTCCGGATAATAGCTGTTTCATAATCTTTTGATTAGCAGTTCTTCCGTTTATTTCCATCACTTGTTATACAGTAGCAGAACCGTGTGATTTTATAAGTGTAATAAAAACCGGAATAGCATTATTAAACATATGAAGTGCAAGTCCCCAAAAAAAGCCGTAGCGAAGGGAGGTCCAACTAAAAAATAGTCCCGCAACGAAATGCGGAAATAATACTAAAAGGATGGTATAAAAAGGTGCACCCTCAAATTCATAATTGTGGTAATGCCAAAAGGCAAAACCTACAGCACTCAGCCACATTAGCAGAGTTTTATGATTATCAATATTTTTGGTAATTTCCGTTAATATAAAAGACCAGTTATATAACATTAGCAATAAAATCACACTACCAGATATCACAATCAAAGTAGCCTTTGACAAGCCATAAAAATTCAGATTCAGACTTTTACAGATAAGCAGGTAAAAAAGAACAGATACCGCAACCGCGACTAGCGACTGATCCCGTTGCAGTATTCCTCGAAAGGCAGTTTCTTCTAAAATGGGAGCCAGAATAACTACTTGTAAAATAAATTCAAAACCAGACACTTCTGACAACCAGGTATTAAGATCGCCAGAGCCTTTGGTTTGATTCATCAACCCGTATTTTAATAATTGCAGACTTATGAAGCCCCATATAACTTTAAACAGAAACAAAAGAACAAAGGCCTTTACAATGAATAGTAACTTAAAACGAATGTTAGCAGATGCCGGATCAATAAAACTAATATCCCTCTGCAAAAAAGATGTAAAATCGGCGAGCATCTGTTTCATAACGTTTCATTTTAAATACAAATTAGCTTGCTATCTGCATTGAGATAGCAAGCTAATCTCCTACTTACTTAACTTTAGTTGGATATCCGTGCTCCATCAGGAAGGCTCCAACGGCATAGCCCAGCTTGTACCACATACTATCTTGGCTTACGCCACCATCGATTAATGACAGTTCGTCAAAGTTCAGTTCGATTAGTTCCAGAGAATTCATGATTGTTAAATTTAGTAGATTAAATGGATTTATTTATGATTGCGAGCGGCTTCTTCAAGACCTGACACGATGTTGCTAACGGCTCCGTAGACATACCCTGCGGCGTAGCCTACTCCTTCGGCGATAGCTCCGATGACGCCACCGCCATCTACCATGTATAATTCATCGAATGACAATTCGGTTACTTCGAGGTTGTTCAGTGCTAATTGCATGATTTTTCTGTTTTTTAGAGTATAAAATATATTATAGATATTTACTTATTTGGTACCATCTGCGGCAGCGGCTCCGTTAGAAAAACCACGGCTGAAGCCATCTACTGCATCATTCCAGGCATCTGAAACATCTTTCTTGAATTCGGCCCAGGAGTAACCACCGTTGATAGCCAGGTTATCGTCTGCGTTGAGTACTTCTAATTGAGTTAAGTCGAAATTTGAGAATGAATTGTTTGACATTTTTTTAGCTGTTTATTTGTTAGTAAAATATATAAGAAATAGGTACTTATTCGAAAAATGGAGTAGTCGCGTCTGGTTAACGCTTCGTTAACTGGTCTTCCAGTGCCGGAATAGTTGGCGGGAAGAAGATGCCCAGCACCTGATCTACAAAGGGAGGCCTGATGCTTTGACCCCCATTAATTTTTTGTTGGGTCTCAGGTGAGATCTCACCCGTTTCAAAGCTGGCCAGCTGGCTCATCAGATCTTCTTTTGAAGTCGCTGATTTCTTCAGATCTTCGATCTGCTTGTGGATGTTGTTTTTCATAGGTTATTAAACAAGGGGTAAGCGTGGATGAGGAATAATGGGTCCAATCGGTCTAATGATCGGTAACGTGATCGGTGGCCAAAGAATAGGCCCACGAATCGGGCTTATGGTGAGCTGCCCTCCCTGCGTTTCCAGCAGTTGTTGCGGATTGAGTTCCTGACACTGATTTTCCATACTTCTTTCCATGTAAGGGTTGTAATGTTGAGTAATCTTTGGTTGGATTTACTGCATGGCAACGCTATAGCAATGCCGGCACTACTGTTTAATCTGATGTATAGGTATAGTCTATCTATCACTAACTCTTATATATATACGTATAAGTCTATTTCAATGTGATGGGCTCTACGGGTAGCGTACGAATAGGCCCGGGAAATGGTATAATAATGATAGGCTTTTCAGGAATGGGGCTCGGGAGAAAATACCGGCCCTCTACCACCTCTCTGGTTTCAAGTTGAGGTTTTGCAGGGCGAACCGCTTCAGTTGAAGTATCTTCCAACGGTAGCTGTTGTACGGCTTGACTCGGTGAGCCTGTCGGTGTAATTTCTTCTTTCTGACAGGCAGTCAAAACACTACCCACGCCCAGAACGAATAACAGTTTGGTTTTCATTATACCTTAGTTTATACGTTTGAAATATGCCTTTAATCTTTCTGTTAACTGATACAAATTTCAATCTTACTGTTCTGTATTTCAATAACTTAACTATCTAATTTATTCTATTTTGTTATAAGTCACTTGTTTCATGGGTTGGTGTTTTCTGCCGCTCTTCTCTGCTTCATTTTCCTTGACAAAGGTTGCCGTTCTTTCGGTTTCGTTCAACAACGCTCTGTTTTACTTTATTCGATTTGGTTATTACGCTGAAAGAGCGTCGAGCCGTTGTTTTTCTACACTTCGAACAACCTCGTTGCAGTGCAGACAGGCATCGGCCCCACCCTGAAAATACCAGCGGCAACTCGACCGGATGGCACAGGGCGACAATTCGGCTTCCACGGCTTCCGCTTTTTTCTGAAGGGCTTCTTTAATCCGCCCCACCAGGCTACAGGCCGAATGCTCATGATCCCACTGACTACACCCTCCCTGGATACATTTACCCGAAAATCGAAATCGGTCTTCGGCGGCTTGTCCGGTACGGGCTTCGTGCTCGGCAGCTTTTTCAACGAACGTCTGGTCAATTTTAATGGACTCCTCCAGATACGCTACTTGCCCGTCCGTTGTAACTATTCCGAATAACTCGGCTCCCGGTTTGGCAATGTAGCTCGGACATGATTTGCTCGATTCCATAGGTTTGGGCTTTGGGAATGGGCCGCTCTTCCTTGATTGACGATACAAAGTTGCAGCAGGCCATCCGGGTTCTCAATAAGGATGGGTTATAGACTATGCTTGTTGTGAATACTTCATTCCGAACTTCAGCCCATTTGGATTAAGCCGCCAGACTGGCATTGGTTTGTAACACTTTCATCAGCAATTCCTGGGTACTCAGGCCAATCAGATCCATAAATGAAAGCTGGTAGATTTCCGCAATTTTGCCCAGGCACATCAGGGATAATTCCGTCCGTCCCGATTCTTTCTTGGAATAAGCCGCCTGACTGATACCCATCTGAAAGGCTACGTATTCCTGCGAATAACTGTACATTTCGCGTAACTTCCGTATTTTAAGACTTATGGCACTCGTCGTAAGCATTTCAATGGCGGGTACTGATTGAGTCGTATTCATGAACGTTTTGTTTAGATACCTGTTGAGGTCATTTGATGCATCGAAGTTGCCTTTTGAAATCAGCGATTGAAAACTTTTTAGACCAGTGAAAGATTGCCTTCGACCAATGAAGCTGGCGAACACATCAATAATTTAGACGTATATTGCCCCTAGCTCAGATTTCAACTGTATGACCGCTGCTGTTACTACTGTCCGTTGTTTTATTATTGATGATGAATTACCAGCCCGCCAGCTAATCGAGAAATTCGTTAGCCGGGTTCCTTTTCTGGAGTTAGTAGGTACCTGTGATAATGCCGTCGATGCCCTTTTTCAGGTCGAACAACTGCAACCTTCGCTCATTTTTCTGGATGTTGAAATGCCGGAAATGACCGGATTCGAGTTCCTACGTTTATTACCCATGCCTAAGCCTGAGGTAATCATGGTTACGGCTTTTCCGCAATATGCCGTGGAAGGCTTCGAACATCAGGTAACCGACTACCTGCTTAAACCCGTTTCTTTTGAGCGATTCATGCGGGCTGTTAACAAGGCTACGGCAAATCGAACGCTCTCCCAACCTGCTTTTACTGCGGTTACCCCGCCCATTATGCCTGCCCTGGCTGAACCTACGCCAGAACACAGCGATTTTATTCTGATCAAGGAAGACAAAAAACTGGTGCGGGTCGAACCCGAAGACATCGTGTTTATTGAAGGGATGAAGGATTACCTGAAAATTTACCTTCCCAACCGCGTACTCGTCACCCACATGACCATGATTAAAATTGAGGCCATGTTATCCTCGGCTCTGTTTCTTCGGGTAAATCGTTCGTACATCGTTCGAAAAGGAGCCATTCAGGAAATTGATGGTAATGTCATTACTACTACCGACGGTAAAAAAGTACCCATCGGCGTAACTTTCCGTGAATCCGTCATGGAAGCTTTACGCAAAAACCGTAGTTAATCGTGGATATGCATTCGTTCTATACCCACTATCGCGGCCACCTGCGAACAATAGGTATTCATCTGGCTATCTGTTCAATCCTGTATTTTCTGGATTTTTACTACTTTATACCCCGGTTGGCCAGAGATAATTCGGACGTGATTCAACGCCTTTCACTGATTTCCTGGCTCACTGAATTAGCTACCTTCTATGGATTAGGGTATGTCGTATTCCCGCGTTATCTATACACCCGCCGCATCAGACATCTGATCGCCCTGATCGGTGTGGTTTATTACATCCATTACCTGATCAATTACTTCAGCTTCCAGTGGATTCAGCCCTATTCCGATGGCTATAGTCACGCTCATGAATCTTACGTCGAACGTATATGGGTACAGATTCTTCGGCCTTATGGCTTGTTAGGCTGCTTTACCAATATTCCCACGACCTTATGGAATTACGCCTATAGTCTCTTCATTCCTACCATCTTATTATTCTTTAAAGCCGTTAGTGACATCATTTTGTACCGAAACCGGGCTTTTAGACTTGAACGTGACAAACTGGAATCGGATCGTAAACAGCTATTACTCGAAAAAAATAACCTCACGCTGGAGCTGGATTTTCTACGCTCCCAGATTAATCCTCATTTTCTTTTCAATACCCTTAACAGCCTGTATGTCAGAGTCATTGATCTGGATGACGAAGCCGCCGAAATTGTCCTGAAGTTATCAGACCTGATGCGATATAATCTTTATGAATCCAACGTAGATCGCATTGGTATTACTAAAGAACTGGATTTCATTGAGAATTACCTGGCCCTGGAACGCGTTCGCCACGGCCAGCGAGTGGATATCAGTTATGAAGCCACGGGAAATTTTCTGCACCATTCCATTGCTCCCCTATTGTTAATTTCATTGGTTGAAAACGCCTTTAA
>CAJYHS010000184.1 GCA_913774715.1 uncultured Siphonobacter sp.
TCCAGGAACGGCTGTCCGCTAGAGTGAATTTGCTAGTAAAGCGTAAGGGTTTACCTCCAATGTAAAACTCATCGTCATAGCCCAGTGAAAGTTCCCAGCCTTTGGTCGAAAGATCAGCAGCATTTTCGCGGGGTTCAGCCGCACCTAATACGTCGGGCAGGTCTTTACCCTGCGTTAACATGCCCATCGTGCCGCGATTGTAATAATCGAACGAAGCGGAAATTTTCTGGCTGAAGAAACCCACGTCCACGCCAATGTTACCCGATAACACTTTTTCCCAGGTGTGATTCGGAGAAACCAGCGGAGCTGAGCTTACCATTTGCGGACGGTTTCCACCAATGAGGTAACCCGCCTGCTGAGCCGACATGGTAGCGATGTAGCCGTATTCGTTCACGAACTGATTTCCTAACATACCGTAAGAACCCCGGACTTTGAACTGATTAACCACGTGAGCCAGGGGCTGCCAGAATCTCTCGCCGTCCACTTTCCAGGCTGCAGAGGCCGATGGAAAGAACCCAAAACGCTTGTCACGGGGGAATTTGGACGAACCATCGTAGCGACCGTTCAATTCGACGATGTACTTATCGTTGTAGATATAATTCAGTCGATAAAACGCTCCGCGAACGGCCCATTCCCGGATACCTGCGTTCAATACCGACTCTCCCGTCGCCAGGCCAATACTAGGCAGAGAAGGCGATATAACACCCGCCCGCTGAGCACTGAACCAATCCGCCCGGTTGAATTCCTGATTGTATCCTAAAACGGCACTCAGGTTATTCAGGCCCAGTTGTTTATTGAAGCTTCCATAGGCGTTGAAAACCGTATAGGTAACATTATCAGCCCGACGTGCGGCCACATTACTGCCTTCTTCCCGAATGTCTGACGGCCCATAACCAATGCGATACTTGGATTGATTCTGAGCCAGATTGGCATTTTCCCGACGAGCCGTAAAATCCGTATTGAATTTCAACACGTCTTTCAGAAACGAAAATTCAGCATTGAACGTCGTTTGAAACATGTTGGTCTGCAGGTTCGACCGCCCCCCGTTGGTTAACTGAGCACCCGCCCGCCCCACATCGGTATTCGCCCAGGTTCCATCGGGGTTTTTATCCCAGCTCGTTGGAAAAAGGTTATAGAGGTTTTGGATGGATAACTCATTAGGTTTCGAACGCTCCATCAAAGCAATCGTCGTGTTATTACCCACCGCCAGCCATTTAAAAGGCTTGAAATCCAGCTTACCACGGGTTGTGTAACGATCAAATTTGTCCTCCGCAATTCGTAAAGCTCCCTTTTGAGAATCGTAGGCTCCTGACAGGTAATAAGAAGTATTACCCGATTTTCCGGATAATGAAAGATTATGCCGCTGACTCAGCGAAGCGTGATCCAGAAAGTACTTCGTCCAGTCGCGGTTACCCATGTATTCATATAAAGAATTATCCAGCGGATTGAGGCGAACGGGTTGCGTGCCATTGGGATTATCCGAACGGTCCCGTGCCCAGGCGTACTGACTATCCGTGTAATTGACGTTATCCCAGGGCGTATTATCCGTCGAGGTTTCCAGCAAACGCATATAGATGTACGGATCGGTGATTTTGTTAGGTAACACCGTCGGACGGCCCAGCGAGAAGTTATTGGAATAGTTGATGCGAAGGCGTTCGCTTTGTCCGGCTTTTGTGGTGATTAGAATTACCCCGTACGCCGCACGTGCTCCGTAAATCGCCGCCGAAGAAGCATCTTTCAGCACGGAAATACTCTTGACATCACTCGGTGCGATGAAGTTTAATTCGGCCGCGTCCATCGGAACGTTATCCACCAGAATTAGCGGATTGCCACCATTAATAGACGTAAATCCGCGAATGTTGATGTTAGGAGCCTGGCCGGGTTCGCCACTTACGAAGTCAATGTTGAGGTTAGGAATCGTACCCTGCAAACCCTGACCTACGTTCTGGATCGGACGGGCTTCCAGAATTTTACCGTCGATGACATCCACCGCACCCGAAAGGTTCTCCTTTTTCTGCGTTCCGTAACCCACGACAACCACCTCTGATAGATTGGACGCATCGACTTCCAGTGTAACGTCCAGCACAGCACTCTTGCCGACGATGACTTCCTGAGTTTTAAAACCCGTAAATGAATAAATCAAAACGGCGTTCGCAGGTACGCTTTTAAACACGTATTTACCATTCACATCCGAAACTGTGCCCTGCGTAGTTCCTTTGATGAGAATATTAACACCGGGCAGGGGGCCGCTGCCATCAGAGGCCGAAATAACGCCCTGAACACCGGCACTCTGAGCCAGCAATTGAAGACTCAGACAGAGCAAAAAAACGGTCATTGGCAGACCATGAGTCCATACTTTACGTAGAGAATGCCTCATAAAAATAGTGTTAGTAAAAGGCTGTTTTACTTGGAAGAAAAGGGAAAAGAAAGAGGTTTCAGACGGTTTAAATCCGGCAACAAAAGTAGGCTCCTGGCATCAGAAGAAGTTTACCTCAGTGTTACCAAATGGTTAATGTTTGATTGAACGTTTAGTTAATCTATTTTCTGGCTTTAGTATTGTACTCAGAAATCAAAATTGAAGTGTAAGCAGAAGTATGGGACGTAAGAGTATGAAGGAGTCTCGCCAGAAAGAGATCATTGTGGCGTGTTACAAGCTCGCGAAAAAAGAAGGACTGGAAAATACATCCATTGCCAAAATTGCCCAGTCCATGGCTATTAACCCCAGTTTGATTATTCATTACTTTCAAACACGGGAAGAGCTAATCTATGGCCTGATTGATTATATGCTTGGTAAATACAAAGCCATTTTTACCGTCCCTAAAAAAACCAGTAAGTCTTCAAAAGAAGTTTTACTGGAAGTGATTGACCATCTCTTTTCTAAAAAGTGGAATACCCTCTTTGACGACAGCCTGTTTTACGGATGCTTCGCATTAACGTTTCGGGATGCTAACATTAAAACCAAGTATAAAGTAGTATTAGATGAGCTGAGAAAATCACTGGCCGAACTAATCGAAGCCTGCGTAAAAGAAGGAAGTATGAAGGTAGAGAATCCATATGACCTTGCGGATACAACCTTCATGATTCTTGACGGAGCCTATTTCTACGTGAACCTCTTAAAGGACACGAAACAGATGAACGAAAAACTCGGCGAGTTTAAGCGTAAAGTATTAGCCCTGTTACCTGTAATAGAAGAGGAACTGCACTAACCTTTATTTATATACGTAAAAATATTTCCATACTTTCTCAGGTATTGGCCCATTCTTCTGTGCCTTTCTGCCAGGCGTCCTTGCTCGGAAGAATGAAAGAAACGTTTTTGCCTGTGCCGTCGAATCTAACCACTGACGGTATACACTAATTTTACCAAAAGAAAGACGAAAACCCCATCCTTCAAATTTGCTTGATGGACCACCCTAACCTTCACCGCCCATGGCTTGGTTGCATAGAAAGGTATACGTAGGAAATCATCGGAATGTAGATTCTTTCTTCATGCACCGTGTATGGCAAACTACAGCAATCTTCTGATCTCTTGTCTTCGGGGAGGCTCGTGAAGGAATAATCGTAAAAGCAAACTCTAAAAATCGAATCTGATGAGAATATCATTTCTCCTGATAGATTTTTGTTATTAAAACCTGGCTTCCCAATTTCAAAAATAGCAGAACAGATAACTCTTGATTCTTATTTAATTGAAATGTACGTACTCAACTGTCTTCGCTTTAGGTTATGATCACTTTTCGTATAGACTTAACAGCAACAATACATCAACAATGGCAGCAAAGCTACTATCCAAATAATGCTCGTTAACCCTATTCTCTAGCTCTGTAAAACACCTGATTCATTTACGTATATCCTATTTCCTTACTATCTGATCTTTAGTAAACCTGTTTAAAAAGGATATTAGCATTCATTACAGAAATGATTGAAATCCTTATTTCTTTAAAATTCGTATCTTAAAAAGGTTTTTTTATGCTAATAGAAAATATGTATGATGGAAAGTGCCTTTTTATCAGAAGTGAGTCGAAAAATTAAAGATAGGCGACTTCATAAACGACTTACTTTACAGGAATTAGCTGATAAATCCGGCGTAACTAAAGGTCTTATTTCTCAAATTGAAAACGGAAGAAGTATTCCCTCGGTGCCGGTCCTTTTCAATATTATTGAGTCTCTTGAATTCGAAGTGAGTGATTTCTTCGAAGGTTTAAAATTCAGTAAGCCCTTACTTTTAATCCGCCGGAAGGAAGAATATGAGTCATTTGAAAGGGAATATGCCCTGGGTTTTAGTTATCAACGCGTGTTAAATAAAGGTGTATCAGCCTCGGCCATTGACATCGTATTACTGGAAATACATCCTAATTCTTCCCAAAAAGAAGTAGTTACAGAGGCTATTGCGTATAAATATATCCTTTCAGGAGAAATAGATTATCAGATGAATGGAGAAACATACACCTTGAGAGCAGGCGATTCGCTATTATTTGATGGACGAATTCCACATTTTCCAGTTAATACTAAAGCAGAAAGTTGTCGATTATTAATTGTGTATTTTTTCAATCACAAAAATTAAAAGAGGAATTAATCGTTGATTAATTCCTCTTTTAATTTTTGTATTACTTAATATAAAGTAGAAATAATCCCTATTTTATTTGTTAGGAACATATACTCCTGAACCTAAACCAAAATGTTTTTTAGAATCATGATAAAAATAAAAGAAACGACGTTCTTCTTGTCCGTTATTAAACTTAAGTGTAATCATGTATTTATCCAACTGATACGTTCCGCCCTGATTTTTATTACTGTAAGCAGTAACATGGGCAGACGTTCCGCCGCCTGATGATGCCAGGTGAAATTGTCCCTGAGGGTTCATAGTAATTACCTTCATTGAAGCTACCGTCGTGGAGCCGCCAAATGCCACATCTCCACCGCCGCTAATGGACTTAAAAGATCCCGTGATTTTCTCTCCGGTGGAAGCCCGCTGCCCTAAATGCCATTGGTCCCAGCTGCTGGTTTTTCCATCATTCCATTGAATTTTAATGGCATTACCTGCCTTTTGCCAGTGTCCCCATTTCTTTGATTCAACCTGCCGGGAAGTAGCCACATCCAGATCATAGGGACACACCTTAGGATATTTATACACCGTGCCATCTTTCAGAAAAAGATAAGGTTCATAGTCCTGGGTCATAAATCCTCCTACCCCAAAGTTACTTTCCAGGTGCATAAAAACACCCTGAATCTCGGCATCACGGAGTCCCTGACCGGGAGCGGTTAAGGGCGTTTCTACTTTAGTATTCGAACGCCGCGAAGAGGATCGGGACGCCGCCTGAGAGTTACGGGATTTAGGAAAAGAAACCTTGCTTACCTTCGTGAAATGCCTGATCACTTCGGGTAAATAAGGTTTAAAAAACTCAACATCTGCATCCGTTAATACCCGGGCCCAGGGAGTAGTATCTTCCTTATCCGCTGCTATGTACACGACTATTTTTGCCTTACCCTGATGCATAACAGCTCCCGTATAGGATCAATAGTGCTGAGTGTCCAGCGACGGATTAGGTTTTTAGAATCGAAGGATTCTGTGATGGGATCGGTTTCTTTTTTACAGGAGGTAACGAAAAGAACGAAGGCTAAAATAGAAAGTAAACGAAACATGATTTAGTCTTTAATATTGGTTATTTAATTTCGAATTTGAAGAAATCAATATTGTTATCGTAAATAATTTTAATAGCACCTTCTTTATTGATCAATTCATAAATACAATTTTTGTATTTTTTTTTATTTCTCATACTATTAACACTATTTATGAATTCTTGTAAAGATTTTCTATTTAATAGAATATTCATATCTCTATAAGTAAAACAAATTTGGGATTTTTCTTTAGTCATTATAGGGTTTGTATTCAAGGTTCCTTTATGATCAAAATCGAATACAATAGCATTCATGTAAATCAAATCATGTTTTGGCGTGAGATAAATAGTCATTATTGTACTATTCCTTAAAACAAAATCTAATCCGTAATCCTCAACATTATAATCAGATCCAACATTAACTCCAAAACAATAAAATTTATTATAATAATTATCAACATTACTTGAAATCTGTATTTTTTTTCTTAGTATGTTAAGTTTTTTTAATCCCGTATAATTATCACTGTAACAATTTAAACTGAAATACTTTCCTGATTCAGGAGTCATGTTTTTATGGCCTATACTAAAAATATTTTTACAGCTATCACTATAATTAGCATACGGGTCTTTATAGAAAACTTTATATATACTATAAAACATACCGTATAATGTCAATAACAATATTAAAATTAAAATGCTATTTCTCATTTATATATCTGCAATTTAGTTTGGCGAATAATAGTAGTCATATTTTAATAAATCACTACGTTGAATTTCTGTGATAAAAGGTTTATAGCCATAGATGAACAAAACCATTCTGACTATACTGAAAAGGCTTGACCGATTTCCCTAAGGTGGCGGCATCCTGTTCAGCCAGGGTCTGAAGCCAACTTTTAACTGAACCTTTCGGCTTTTCATCAGGATAAAGAGAATAAAGAAAAAATCGGTTGGCAGGTAACTGGGCTGGGCTCATTTCGAGCGTATTCCCCTTTTGGTTACTCACCCATCCCTGAATAGGGCTTTGAGCAAAACTGAAACTTGCACAAAAAAGAAAAACAATCAGGTATTTCATAAGGCAAGAGTAGTGGTACAGGATAAAAGTAAAAAAGCCCCTTCAAAACAATGGCCTTTGAACCCGCATTTTACTCGTTCACCACTACTAACTATTCGATAAGAATAGGTTAACATTACACAATTTCATAAATAAATACACTTTAATATTTCAAAAATACAAACAATAATAAAGATATTGTATATAGTATTTTTTCCGTATGCACTCAAAAATTTATGAAAGATCGAGAAGAGGATTCCTTCGAGTTATCGAAACAGTATTTTAAGGCTCAGTCGCTAGTGACCATGGCCTTTCGACAATTCATTCAACAAAAGTTAAAAGCTGCTAACCTTGATTTGACTTTTGAGATGTTACAGATCTTAAGTTACTTATCTGATAAAGAAGGAACGAATCAACAGGAAATTGCGAATGCTACGGTTAAAGATAAAGCTAGCTTAACCTATCTAATTGATAATTTAACAAGAAGAGAATTAGTATATCGGCAAGAGGATGAACAGGATCGCCGCAATAAGCTCATCTTTCTTACGCCAAAGGCTAAACTGTTACTTTCTGAAACATTACTTCCTTACCTGGACGAAATGTACGTAAAAGTAACACAAGGTCTTTCTAATGAAGATATTGAAGGGGTCATAAAAGTGATCCGTACGATGACTGCTAATCTAAAGGAATAACTATTCATTTTACTAGATATCCCTCTTAGACTTTAGGGCGGAAGAAGACGTTCCGTATCATTCTTCATGATCCGTACGTTTCATTCAAGCTCCTTAGAATGGCGTTCGCTAC
>CAJYHS010000185.1 GCA_913774715.1 uncultured Siphonobacter sp.
GGATGGCTCAGCCCAGCGAGGCGGTATTACAAGTAGCTTTAAGTGAAGAGTATCACGTGGGAAGTCTGGATGATTTAAAGGAAAAAGTAAGGGCGAAACTCAAGGAAGTAGCTCCTGATCTGACGCCTTCGTTTGAACCCATTGAGTTGACGGAAAAAATCCTTAGCCAGGGCTCTCCCACGCCCATTGAAGTACGGATAGCCAGCCGAAATAAACCCCAGAATGAAGCCATTGCCCAAAAAGTGATTGAAAAACTTAAGCAGATTCCCTTCCTGCGGGATGTGCAACTGGGTCAGGCTACAAAATATCCTTCCCTGCGGGTAGAAGTAGATCGGGTTCGGGCAGCTCAGCTGGGAGTAGACATGAGCGATGTGTCGCGTTCGCTGATTGCTTCGACCTCTTCGTCACGCTTTACTGAGAAAAATATCTGGACGGATGAAAAAGCAGCTTATAGCTATAGTGTTCAGGTGCAGGTACCGGAAAATAAGATGACGAGTATCAGCGATATTGCTGAAATCCCGGTTCTCAAAAACTCTGCCCATCCGCTGCTAGGGGAAATTGCCACCATTACGCAGGACACGACGTATGGCGAGAACGATAACCTGGGTGCTATGCCCATGCTTTCCGTTACGGCCAATCTTAATAACGTTGATTTAGGTACGGCTACGAAAGAAGTGAAGCAAACGTTAAGTACCATTGGTGAATTGCCCCGCGGTCTGACGGTAAATCTCATCGGTCTGAGCCAGACTCTGGATGATACCATGGATAGTTTGGAAAACGGACTTCTGGTTGCCGTAGTAGTGATCTTTTTGATGTTAGCCGCAAACTTTCAATCCTTTAAAGTGTCGGGTATCGTACTGGCAACGGTTCCGGCGGTTATTCTGGGTTCGCTGGCTCTATTGATGCTATGCGGCTCTACGCTGAACCTGCAATCCTACATGGGTATGATTATGTCCGTCGGGGTGTCAATTTCCAATGCGGTGTTATTAATTACCAACGCCGAGCAATTGCGAATGCAAAATGGCGATTCTGTGAAATCTGCGTTGGAAGCTGCCTCGGTTCGGATGCGTCCCATCCTGATGACGGCTCTGGCCATGGTAGTGGGCATGATTCCAATGGCCAGCGGACTTGGAGAAGCGGGGGATCAGTCTTCACCCCTGGGCCGGGCCGTCATTGGCGGGTTAATTGCCTCCACGTTTGCGGCCTTATTTATGCTGCCCATCGTTTTTGCCTGGGGTCAGAAAAAATCAAGCACGCAAAGTGTATCCTTGGATCCTGAAGATAAAGAAAGCCGCTATTATGTGGAAGAAGCCCATTAAGAAACCTTTAAATGTGATGAATCATTCAATGAAAAATTCATGGCTGTTACTGCTCCTGTCTGCGGCTGTTGTGCAAAGTTGCAGCACTGGCCATGCCACCGAGGAAGCCAAAGAAGGAGAAGCCAGACCCAAAGAAGAAGCCAAGGTACTGGAGGTATTTCCCCTTCAAAAAGGTACGCTGTCTTCGTCGGTGAATATTCCCGGAGAATTACTAGCCTTTCAACAGGTCGATTTATACGCTAAAGTCAACAGCTTTGTCAAGAAACTGAACGTCGATGTGGGCAGTGAAGTACATCAGGGGCAGGTTTTAGTGACTATGGAAGCTCCTGAGATTAATGCTCAGTTGCTAGGAGCAGAATCCAGACTAAAATCTCAGGAAGCCCTGGCCCTAGCCAGCAAGGCTAATTACGACCGTTTGTACGAAGCCAGTAAAACGCCCGGAACCGTTTCGCAAAATGACCTTGATCAGGCAATGGCTCGTCAGAAATCGGATCAGTCGCAGTTGGATGCGGCAAAAGCGGCGTATCGGGAAGTCAGTGACATGCGGAATTACCTGGAAATTCGGGCTCCGTTCAATGGCGTAATTAGTGCCCGTAACGTCAGTGCCGGAGCCTACGTAGGGCCTTCGGGGAAAGGTTCAGAATTGCCCCTGCTGTCCTTACAGGAACAGCGAAAACTGCGTTTGGTCGTTAGTGTTCCCGAAGCCTATACTAGTTACATCAAGCCCGCCACAAAAGTTGATTTCAAAGTGAAAGCCTACCCCAATGAAACCTTTTCGGCTCAGGTAGCCCGTCAGGCGGGAGCCCTGGATTTTCGTCTTCGGGCTCAGCGAACTGAAATGGACGTGGTTAATAACGCCAAGAAGCTATTACCGGGAATGGTTGCCGAGGTTTCTCTGGCCCTGGGCAGTAACGAAGAAAACTTAATTGTTCCGGCTTCGGCGGTATTAAATTCTACTCGTGGGGTATACGTAATTAAAATTGAAGGGGGCAATACGGTATGGATTCCGGTAAAAACGGGCCGTACAGGCGAAGGAAAAACGGAAATCTTTGGTAAGGTTGCAGTAGGAGATACGCTTGCCATGAAAGCAACCGAAGAAGTAAGAAATCAAACGCCTGCGGGAGCTATGAAGCTCATTACTCCATAAGCAGTGTATACTTCAATAACAAACTAACAATCAGGAAAGCCTGCCTCCTATGAGGCAGGCTTTCCTGATTTAACGTACAGACTGGTTTAAAGCACTCTGGTTTAATTCAATCCAATACCGGTAAAGCTGATCCCAGACCTTTGCCAGCTCGTCCTGAGTGGTAGGCTTGGTAATGTAACTATTGGCTCCCTGGGAGTAGGCTGCCTTCACCGTTGCTTCGCCCTGGGCGGTGGTCAAAAACAATACCGGCATATGAATCCACTGCTTCATGGATCGGAGCTTTTCGAGTAACTCCAATCCATTCATACGCGGCATGTTAATATCAGAAATAATCATTTGAGGGGACAGCTCTTTGAGTAATTCCAAGGCATGCTGGCCGTCATGAGCGAACACAAGTTCACAGGGATGATCCGATTTTTCCACTACAATCTGGAGAAATTCGCGATCATCTTCATCGTCTTCCACGACTAATAACAAAGGGGAATCGGACATTTATGGGTTAATGATTGGACCTGGACAATAAAGAACCAAAAGATCTGATAGATACCTACCAGATAACCAGTGTTTCAGAGTTAGGTCATTTTATTTTATATCTAAAGATACGACAAGTAAGCAGTTTTAGTTTTTCAAATCCACGATTGTTAGTTAGAAAAAGTGATTTTTGATTGAATGGCTGAAATATCGCTGAATGTGGTAGCGGATAATGGCTTAGTGATGGTGGGTGCAGTGGATTTGGGCCCTAATGAAATCATCGGCTGGGCTCTGATGGATCTAACAAACTTTTAAGTAATTCGCTTAGGTGCCCTGCCGGTACCTTTACAGGCCAGCAGACCCGGCATAGAATTCTTCCCAGGCCGGGGCTACGTTGGTAACGGGAAGTTTCTTCTAAGTGGTTATTTTTAAGATAATACAGGCAAAACCCATGTAATAGATGGAATCTGAGCTTTAGTATAGGATGATCCGGCGATGAATTATAGGCAAGTAATCCAGACCTAAGTTACGGCCAAGGGCATGAGCTACCCTTACCGGGCCACCCTAGCCAAGCATGAAGAGGGTAACTATTAGTTGGTAGCGAGTGGCGCAAAATACTGGAATGGACTGGGCGGAAAGTCGGGTATGGTTTGCCCACAGAAAGCAGATTTTAATTAAAGATTACTTTTTTCATGTACGACACCTTTGGGGAGGCAGGCTTGTCTAATAAGCATGAGGTAGGTACACCAGGGCATCGCCTTTGGCACGGTAGAGTTTGAAGAAAGGATGACTGGCATTCGGAATCGATACAAAAACATTGCTTAGGTAGTAAAACTGGATTGGCTTAACAAGAAAGTAATGCTAATGAATGCTGCCTTGAGCCCAGAAGGTATGGTACGCTCGCCGTTAGTACGTAACGGTAAATAGTATACGGTCGTTACACCCATTGATGGCAATGCCAAAGGGATGAGTTGAGAAGGCGGTGGCTACGTTCCATTGCAACTCATTGCCCCGCATTCGATTAATTAACCTTTAAGCCCGCTTGGCAAGTGGTACTGAATTGCCCCCTTGCCAAGGGGGGCAATCCTTTAAGAGCTGTTGCTGGCAAAAGCTAGGGGGCGGTATTATTTATTATTTAAAACAATCCCCCCTTTGGTGACCTGGTAGTGTTCTTTGGGCATAAAAAGACTCCCATCTTCACGAATGGTAAAGTAATGTTGCAGGAATTGCTGGTGGATTTTCTCAGTAGCCTGCTGTTTCCATTCCTGCCGGCTTTGGTAGTCGGTGTAACAGCCGTAGCAGAAGCTAATAATACTCACCAGTGCAATCGTTAGACTAGCTCCCATTAGCGTACTGAAAATAGGGTTGGCTGCCAGGGTGGTCCAGAAAGCCTTCCAGGCATTCATGGATTGCACATTAGGAGGGTTGTATATTTTAGGCTTGATACTCTGCTGCATTTGAGCAGTCAAGCTCTTCTCCAGCACTTGTAATCGTTGATTGAGTACCACGCTTACGTTTTTGACCTGATTACTGTTGGATTCCACTACGTAAAGAAAGGGAATGAGTACATCGTCAATATCCTCCTCGCTAATGCCATACTGGTGGGCTATTTTCTGTTTGTAATCCTTCTTTTCTTCTAGAGTCATAGGGGCAATTCGTTTATTTCCCGCATGATTTTCTTATACTGAATTCGGCCTACTAACCCTAACGTGGAAACGTCTCCATTACCCGAAAGAAGACCTAAAATATCTTGACCTGATTGAGAAGTACCGATTTGGCCAAAAGTGAAAGCCGAAGATTGAGCCGCCAGTAAGGTTTGCTTGGTTTGCTGGGCAGCGTCTTCATCCTGAAAAGTACCCGAATTAATTAACGCATAGACCGGAAAGCTATTATCGTTGGCTTTTTTAAGATTAAGATAATAATCCATAGTTGGAGGGAAGGCGTCGCGGCCGGCCAATACAATCTGTAAATGAAGCTCTACACCTAAAGCCTTCAACTCTTCCTTGATGAGCGAAGCTTCCAAGTGGTGAGTTAATAATTTTAAAAACTCTTCGCTTTCAGGAGCACCAAAATCGATGATAGTAGTGGAGAATTTTTTTGATTGAGCAATGCCCTCAAAAAGCTCTAGAATTTTCTCACGATCCAATCTTTTTTCCCGATCTAAAATATGGAAAGTTTTAATTCGATCTACCCCTACTATGGAACCTAGCCGGCGAGAACTTGTCGAGGTAGAGTTATCCAAATCAATAAACACGGTCGAAGCATTGTCTTTGTGTTTTTGAGCCAATAGCCAGGTAAGCAAACTCTTACCAGCTCCCCCTTTGGATTGAAGGATGCAGTGAACAGTTTTCATTTAAGTAGGTTGATTAGATGGTTATAAATAATTGATACAATGAAACCAATCAAAGTACGTATTACGAATACCTATTCAAACAGCAATAAATGTTCACTAATATACTCAAAAGTAAAGGTCAAGTAAAAATTTATTCGTCAAGATTAAATGTATTCGTCTTGGGTTGCTGAGCATCTTCTCTTTTCTTAATGCTTTCCAAGGCTTGGTGAAACGCACCTGATTCGCTGGAGCTTTCAGGAGAGCTAGCTTTCGAAGCAGGGTTTAGAACTGGCATTAAAGTGCTATTGGAAGTATCTATTTCATCGGTTGTCTTGCCTTGCGATGTTACTTTAGCTTTGAGTCGGCGTCGCAAATTATAAAGACTATGCTCAGCAATATCCAGATCTAGATCCTCTTTTATTTTTTCACGTAAGATAAAGATGGGAAGCGAGAAGAGCTCATGAGCATAGAGGTGAGAAAGTAACTCGTAACGACCTTTTTTAGAAGCTTCGAAAGCCATTTTAACCCATTTCTCCTTCATAATCGTTTTAACTTTAGAATTAGAAAAGTAGCTCGGTAAAAAGCATAAATAAAACAGATTTAAAGCAAAAATACAGCAAAAACTAAGTTTTATATTCCCATAGAGCATACATAAAGCAAAAATTAGACAAACCTTAATCAACGCGAACGCATCTCTTGTAAACTCTAGGTTGATTAACTATTTACTTAGAATAGCAAGCCATAGCAAATGTTCCACATTAGGGATTTTACTCATTTTTTGCGAGCAATTTTTAAGCAGCTTGCTTAACTTCCTGTTTTCAAAAGGTGCTTTCCAACGTTTGTTGCCTATGAACACACCGATCTTCGAGAAAAAAAAGCGCAAGGCCATCACGCGCAATGTGGGTATAAGGGCACGGGTAAGCCAGCAAGAGTATGATCAGATCCTTACCCAAGCTCAGAGATCAGGTCTTTCATTATCTGAATACATTCGTCAGACCAGCCTAGGGGTAGAATTAAACCCAGTTCTTTCCAAAGAGGATCGCAAGCTTTTAGTGGGTCTTCATCAAAAATTAAACGAGTATCTAGCCTTTATGGAAAAGGGCTATGTTCACCAAGAGGGTATACAACTAGTGTTAAAGCAATTAGAGAAACTGCTCAAGGCATAAAAAAGCATGATTGCAAAGACTACTTATGGCAGCTCTTTTAAAGGAGCTCTGCTTTACGGAGAGGGACATGACCAAAAAGGATCGTTAATTATAGGTAAATCAGAGCTATTGCATACCGAGAATGTGGTCTCCAGGAATGCACTTGACCTTGCCCAGGAAATGCAGGCAGTTGCTAAGTTGCACCGGGCTGAGAAAATAGTGATGCATACAAGTCTTAGCTGGAAGCCAGGTGAAAAAATTACGAATGAGCAAATGGTCAAAGCTAGTTTGATGTATTGTGAAAAAATGGGCGCTAGTCGTGATAACCATCAGATTGTGATTTATCGGCATCATGATCAGGCTCATCCTCATTGCCATGTATACATCAACCGTGTACCCTTAGACCGCAGCCCTGCTCTGGCCCAATCCAATGATTACGTTCGAAATGTAAAGGCGTGTAGGCAGATTAGCGAGCAACTGGGCTTTGAGACCGTTGTTCCTAAGCAGCAACAGCGGGTATTTCAGTCAAGCCTGGAGGCTCAGCAGGCCAGGCAAAAAATTCAACAAGCGTTGGATGATTCCTTAAAACAGGCTAAAAGTTTTTCTGAACTAAAAATGCAGCTCGAAGAAAAAGGAATTCAGGTGCGAACGCTGGAGAAGCAGGGAAAAGTTAAGGGAATTTCATTTCGAGTTGATAACTATGCTTATAAAGGAACAGCCGTAGGTTACAAAGCCGCTGATATCGAGGTCGTGCTAGTTAAAAATCAACAGCAAGAATATATGCAGCGAGAAGAGCGAAACCTTCAAAAAGGAATGCGTTTGTAGATAATAATCTTCATGCTACTGTCATTTTTTATTTAACGATCCTATAGTAGATAGAAAGGGTAAGGGCTAGGATTCGCAGAATCCATTGCCTGACTTTTATAGGTAGTTAAAATTGCCTGAGTTAGCTAAAAACAAACTTTGCTCAAAGCAACGAGGTTCAATGCAGGTTTTTTCGAGGGGATCATCAATGGGATTATGGGCTTAGACTGTAAGAGATGATCAAGCTATGATATTTTGTATTTCATTTAATCTACTCAGCGGAGGTAAACTGCTCATGGATTTAGTTAATAGTTATAATGCTGGTGAATTACTTTTCTAAAAACAGATATCTATTTCTACTCTTATCTTTTCAAATTTGAGCAAGTAAAGCCGTGCTTAGGATGCAAAACGACTGGAAAGGTGTAGGAGCACCAATGAAGTAAATTTTAAGAAGGGTGAGAGGAATCATCAAACAATTCCTTTCTAAAATTGGATTTGATCCAGCCCTGCTTATGTTTGGATTTATAAACCTATTTTTTTTAAAATGAAAGTCGTCAAACACGTTTTTTGCTTTCGGGCTCCTGCTTTAACTACATCCTTTTTATTTCTCTTATTACTACTCACGCACGTAGGTTACTGCCAATCAGCTTCCGTAAAAGATAGTCAAGCACCTTTGCGATTATTTATAATTGGCAATAGTTTTTCACAAAATGCGAGTAAATACTTACCTCAGTTAACTCAAGAAGCCGGTCACCAGCTCATCATTGGCCGGGCGGAGCTTGGTGGCTGCTCCCTTCAGCGGCACTGGGAACACGCCTTAGCCGCTGAACAAAATCCAGAAGACTCTAAAGGCAAGCCCTACGGCGGCAAATCACTTAAAATGCTCCTATCAGAAGGCGTATGGGACGTTATTACTTTGCAGCAGGCATCCATATTATCTGGTAATATTGACACTTACCAGCCGTATGCTCGGCAACTGTATGAATACGTTAAACAACTACAACCGCAAGCTAAAGTTGTCTTACACCAGACTTGGGCTTACCGAATCGATTCTAAAGATTTTTCTCAAATTTCATCCAAGAAATCTGCTCAAAGTGCCAAGCAGATGTGGAAAGAATCAAGAAAAGCGTATCATACCGTAGCTAAAGAATTAAAAATTGGCCTGATTCCCAATGGGGACGCGTTTTGGGCCATCAATTCTAGTCCAGTCTGGGCCTATCGTATGGATACAAGCTTTGATGTAAATCAAACTATTTCGCCCGCTTTGCCTAAGCAAGACCATTCTCTGCACGTAGGCTACTTTTGGAATCAAGACCAATTGGGTTTTGACTCGCACCATGCTAGTACTGCTGGTTGCTATTTGGGTTCTTTAGTTTGGTACAGTTTCCTATTTGATGAGTCTCCTGCTAAATTAACTTTTCATCCGGTTGAGATAGATAAACCCTTTGCTGAGGAGTTGAAGAAAACCGCTTGGGAAACTGTCCAAAAAGAAAAAAAGCAATTCACCTATAAGTAGGGATTGCTGTACGAAAACGAATTATTTAAATAGCATTTTCTCATGCGCCTAAATTCTTAATTAAGGCTATACCTGACAATCAAGGGGCCTCAAGCGATTAAATTTTCGGCCATACCTAGGCTTCTTAGGTATGTTATTTGGCCCGTACTCTTTAAAGCATAAATCAATATAATCAAGTTAAAAACTGTTTGATTTACACTTGTAGAAGATAGGGGTAACAGTTGAGATGAGCTTAAAAAGCAAGCAAAGCAACCTGTTTTTAAAAGGGCTAATCAAAGACAAATATATCAAAGTCTCAGCTTGGTATACTGTAATACTTAAATAGCTACCTGCCAGGGCAAGGAGCCTCAAAGTGGATACCCGCTTTGGGGCTCAGCATTGGAGTCAGATCAAGAATCTCTACGGAATGGCTAAAAAGAATGCGCTCTTAGCTAATCTAAACAATCAGTCGCTTTTTGGAGGAGGATAGCTAGTCACCCGACGGCTTAATACGGAGCGAATTTCTGGGGGAAAGCTTACATGAAATCTGGATCCGTGAGTGAGAGCAAATCCAAACAGCGGAAATTGGTTTCTAAAACGCAGTGTTATGCACGAATAAAGCAGAGTCAGCCTGCAGGATGTGCTGAGTTAAGAGGCAGGCGAGTTTTTAGGGCAATTAGTAGAATACAGTGTGAGCAGCTTTAAGGCCAGAATTAGAGTACAGGACGAAGGAGAGGACGTGCTGATTGAGGTCTTTAAGAAAGTTGACGCTACTCTGATCAAGGCCAACGTTATCCGGATTAGAGTGGAAGTGAAAGCTTTGCTGGGAAAGGGTAAGGAGACCGCCAGGCCGCAGGTCGCTGAATTGCCTTTAAAGGCAGATAAAGTAGATACCTCTGATACTCAGGCCCTGGACTTTTAATGAATCTACAAGGTATACGACAGAACTCCTTGATTTAAGTCTCATCGCTCATCACTAAAAACTGCCTCCGTATTTTGAGTAACCGCTTTGAGTAATCTCAGGCTAAACATCCAATCACATTAAATGAGTAGGATTTGGTTAATTTTAGTTTGAGTGTTATCCAGCTTAGTAAAAAATGGCACCAACTCTGGTTCAATCCATGATACTAGGTCAAACAGCTTAGTTTGAATATCAAGTGCATGCGCACAATCAATAATATGATTATTAAAACATATGGGCTCACAATGATTTACCCTATTTCTGAATCTCTGAATATCCTCCAATTTGCTGTGAATACTAGCTCTATTTTCGGATCTTGGTTTATGACTAAAAACATGAATAGGTTGTCCTCTTACTAAGCCTTAGTGAATAGAAGTATAAAAAGAAGTCCAAAAACCCAGAGTTTGGTCAGACACTATTTTGCCACTTGCCAATAGAATACCCACTGTAATTAATTTACTCTCAGACTTTTGAACACATCCCCTTAAGAAATAACGTTTATGGGATAGCGTTCTATCACTCATAAAACCTGATTTCTGGTTGATGATCCAATCTGTATCTCCAAAATGTCTTATTAATACATCATTAAGGCTATTTCGTAGCACTACCTCAAATTGACTTAGAAGGGGATGGAAAGCCCGTGCTAAGCGTATATTACCATTATAGAGTTTTTCTGCTCTACGCTTATCGTTTCTAGTTGCTGCGAGATATCTGTTATAACGCGGCCTTGAAAGGTACCTGGCTATCAAATTACTTTTCATGGTTGATTTTTTTCGTAAAAAACGTTATATTTGATCCATATAGACTTGTTAAAGCCTCTTTCTCTTTGTAGAAACGTAAGCAAGTAAACGATTTAGGAGATCTAGCTAGGTCTCCTTTTTTATTAGTGCTTTGTCTATCAGTATCCAAGTATGCTCGGGTATCTTTAATAATTGATTCGTAAAGACTTAAGAGTAGCTATAGACCTATTCATATAATCAGCACCTTTATAGAACTACTTTCTGTAGGAGTCTTCTTCATACATAGCCAAACTACCAGGATCTGAATACTTATTAAGGTAGATGAGCACCTACTCCACATGCGACTAAAGATTATTCTTATACTGGATCATTTACTTTCTCTAGGCGTGAATGTTGTCGGCTGCCTTCGCGGACATCAATGAGGTGAGCGGCTTCAAAGAGCTTGATCAGGTGCCGGCAAAAGCTAACCCCGTCCCAGTGAATCTCCGTGGATAGGGTTCTACTCTGGGCATCGAGCAGCAGCTCGTGAAGCTCATCCTTCCACTCTTCCAGGGATTGATAGGCTAGTACTTTACCAAACACCCGGTAGGGGTTG
>CAJYHS010000186.1 GCA_913774715.1 uncultured Siphonobacter sp.
TTCTCATTTTTATCCACGGCTTCATAAGCCCGGTCCATCACTTTTCCGTCGGATTCTTCGAAAAATTCGATGGTAATCGGAATGTAGAATACGGGCAAATCTTCCAGTCGGGTAACGCCGTAGGCCGCCAGCGTTTCTTTTTCGAGAATAGCCCGGCGTTGGTCTTTGGTACCTTCGCCATTCACGCCGTATTCCTTTTCATGAAAAGTCGTATTCTCAAACTCCAGGGAGGTAATGGACGGATAGGCCCGCTTGGAAACTTCGCTGGCTAAACGGGGAATGAGGAAAACTCCGACTAACCAGAAACCCGCTAAGCTTACCAGTGAAAGCGAGGAATTGCGGGTAATCAACGAAACCGAAACGCCAATGATGGTGATGAGTACGGAAAAAAGGGCTAAGCCCAGCCAGTATACGCCGTAAGCTGCGAATAACTGAGACCCATTCACAGACTGCTGACCCAAACTCAATAATCCGAGCGAAGCGGCACCAAGCAAGAGTAACAGAGCAAAAACCAAGGATAAACACGCCAGTAACTTACCCGTAAAAATCTCTCGCGTAGTGGCTTTCGAACTCAGAATCATTTTAATCGTTCCATTTTCCCATTCCTTCGAAAAGATGTTATGAGTGATTAGAAAAATGAACAGGGGTAATATAAACTGGGCAAAGTAACCCACGTTGAAAAAGCCAAAACTGCGAATTCCGGTGGAATCATTGACTTCCCGAAAGCGAACTACGCCGCGTTTATGGGGTTCGAGATAAAAGGAATTTCCCGTGTAGTCTTCAATTCCATTGTCAATCATGGCCAGATCGGCCGTGGGTTTGTAGGCATAAAAGCCAAAGTGTGCTCCCAGGTGCGGATTTTTATCACCCTGGGAGATAAATTGCTGATAGGTAACCTTCTGCGATTCCCGCAGCAAGGCACTGTGAGAAGTATAATAGGAATAGCCATTATAAAGAGCTAAACCCAGCAGTATCAATACTCCGACAAACAACCAGACGACCTTAGCCGTCCGGAAAATCTCCCGAAGTTCTTTTTGTATGACTAATTGAATCATTATTCCATTTTCAGTGGTCAGTCTTCAGTTGTTTCCTTCGTTTCCTATGTTCATTTAACTAACAGGATTGAAATGCTGCTCTATTAACTGAAAAGGCAAAAACAAACACCTGTAAACTAGCCCTCTTTTACCAAGTCAATGTAAATCCGTGTTAAGTCCGCGTGGGAAACTTCGCTGGAGAATAACTCCTGCTTGAGTTTTCCCTGGTGCATGATGCCAATGCGGTGACCGAGGTTTTTAGCCATCAGCAAATCGTGCGTAGCCATGAGTGTGCTTACCCCCTGCTCGCTAAGCCGGGTGATCACTTCGGAAAATTCGTTACTGGCGTGTGGATCAAGGCCCGAGGTCGGTTCATCCAGAAACAGCACCTTGGCTTTTTTGACCAGAGCAATCGCAATTCCTACTTTTTGACGCATGCCTTTCGAGTAGGAAGAAACGCGTTTGTGGAAGGCTGATGTTTGCAAACCCGCCACCTGCATAAATCCGGCCAGTTCTTCTTTACTATACTGAAAGCCGGAAAGTCCACTGAAAAACTCCAGGTTTTCCATGCCCGACAGCGTCGGATACAGATTGACGATTTCGGGAATGTAAGCCACCAGATCCCGCGTAGCCTGATTATTCACCGACACTTCCGCACCGTCAATAAAGGCCTGACCACTGGTGGCAGGAATAAATCCCAGAAATAAGTTAATCGTAGTTGATTTACCCGCCCCATTGGAGCCGAGCAGGCAATAAATCTCACCTGCCTGAATTTCCAGATTCAGGTGATCCAGAGCAATGTGAGAGCCGTATTCTTTAGTAAGGTTAACTGCTTTTAACATGGGAAGAAACTAAATGACATAATGGATACTCAGCCGGGCATTGATGGGAGCCAGCGGAACCCAGTAGTACAGCCCGCTACGAAACCAGGGAGTCGCAATCAGGTTTTTATTTAAAAGGTTATTTACTGAAAAATTGACTTTCAATGATTTTTTATGCCAGCCAATGCCGCCATCCAGTCGAAAAAAATCCGGAATGCGATGCTGAATCGCCGTGGCGTACCGCTCTCCTCTTCCCCCCTGATACTGATACCCGGCGGATATTGAAAACGCAGACAGGTTGCGACCGGGTAACTGATAATTGAGCCAGGTATTTTGCACGTGTTTGACATACATCGGCGTGCGGGCACCAACCAGTAATGGATTGACATCGGAATCAATTCTGGAGTCATTATAGGCGTAATTAATCACGGCATTTAGCCCCGGCAAAACTTCGCCTACTACATCCAGTTCTACTCCTCTTGAATGCGTTTCACCGACCTGCAATCGATACAGGGCATTGTTGGGATCTGTAGCGACGATGTTGCTGCGGTGGATGTTATATACTGAAAGCGTCGTATTCCAGCGACCCTCCAGCCAGTCTTTTTTGATTCCAATTTCCTGATTAACTCCCTGCAAAGGACGAATAGACTCCCCATTACTCCTAATTCCGGCTTGTGGAATCAACGTCTGGTCGTATAAAGCGTAGACCGTAAGGCTGGGCTGAAGACTGTAACTCAAGCCTAATCGCGGCGTAAGTACTTGATCCTTAGAGGAAGTCGTAACGGCTGACACACTATTGTGGGTTTGTACCGAAGTATAGCGAACGCCAAGGGTTAAACGCAATTTGTCTTTTAGAAAAGACAATTCATCGAGGGCGTACACTGAGTAATAGACAATGGACTGATCCGTATTTCCTGCCGAAAAACCGCCCGGCGTTTGGTAAGATGGAATGTCAATTCCATAAACGGGAGCATTGATATTCAGGGGATAATAGCTGGGTTGGGTTTTTCCGTTGGCATCCGTGTAGGTATCATAGGTTACGTAACTATCCGCTCTGAATATCTTTTGGTTAACATCTATACCCGCCAGAATCTGTTGGGTTAAGCCCGGCGTTTTGATCTTTCCATTCACAAAAGCCTGCTGTGAATACACCTGCGTACGGGCCAGGTCATACTTGGGATTGCGTAATAACACATTGGGGTCGGCAGCATTGACACCCGTTACCCACATGTAAATTCCTTCGTAATCATTCCGCATCAACGCCCCGCGGGCCGTTACCGACCAGTATTTGCTAAAGGCATGCGTAAAAGTTACAAAAGCAGTATGATCCTCAACGTGATACGGTTGAAGACTTGGCTCGTGAATGGTGAATTCTTTAGGTAAGGTCGCATACCCATTCGGCGTCATTACGATAGGACTCATCAGAGCGTAGCCAAATTGCTGATAGGTATACTCGGCGGTCAAAGAAGTGCGTTCACTGAATTGGTACTTCAAAACAGGAGCAACGAGCAGGCGACGATTGAAATCGTATTTCACAAACGATTCACTCGTCATCCCCATCACATTCAATCGATACTGAAGTTTCTTTTTAGAATCGAGCGTGCCGTCTATATCAGCGGCAAGCCGGTATAAATTCCAGCTTCCCAGCATCGCTGTAGCGGAGTAATGCGGTGTTCCTGTGGGTTGCTTGGTCACTACATTGAACGTTCCGGCAGGATCTCCAATATTATTCATGAATAAGGATGGCCCCTTCATGAATTCAACCCGGTCAATGATGGCAGCATCTTCGGGAACGGGACCCCGGTAAATCGGTGTCAGGTCAATCCCATTGCGAAGCGTGGAAATTTGTCCGCCCCGCATGAAGATATTGGGCCCAAGGTTGTTAGAAACCTCCTGCCGAATAACCCCGCTCACGTTCCGGGTCACGCCTTCGGTCATGTTAAAACTGCCCTGATCGTACATGACCTCTGCACTGATTTCCTGAATATTCTGGGAAAGATTAATTAGTGGCGTTTGTAATCGCAACGCACTGGAAACCGTATTCAGATGATAGGGTTTATAATACTTAGAAGTAACTGTAACTTCTTTCAAACCTTGTTCACTAGCAGCCACCAGAGTAACTTCGATGAAAGAACTATTACCAGCAAGAGAAACTCGCTGCGTCTGATACCCCAGGTGACTCACCGTCAGAAATGAAACCTGATCAGTAGATTGAATTTCGAAATACCCTTCTTCGTTGGATAATGTACCTTTTGTGGTTCCGGTAAGCTGAACACTGGCTCCGACAATGGGACACTGAGGAGCTTGGGCTTCCTTGATGCGGCCTTTAATGATATGTTGTGCCTGCGTGAATAAAGTGATGAAGCATAGGAGTATCACTCCCGTAATTCGTAAAGTCATTAATGACAGAATCGAGACTAATGCGGATAATTCAATCAGATCATGTGGAAATCAAGTATCAAAGATACATGATGAACGCCTCGACTCTTGAACTTTTTATCTGAAAAACGATTAACAGCTTGATTCTGCCGTTCATTCGCTAAAGTCTTACGTAAAAAGAGAGCCGCTTTTTGAACGGCTCTCTTTGACTTTTCAATCGCTTGATTTTTCTATTTCTTACGGAAGCGTTCTTTGATCTTATCCATGAAATTCTTGTCGTCCTTCTTCTTGTTTTCACCAATGAGAAACCCATATGGTTGCAGAGGCTCGATGTGATCACAAATGATTTTGATGATACCGATGAGTGGTAAAGCCAGAATCATACCGGCAACACCCCATACCGTTTCTCCAATGACTATGCCCAGAATAGTGAACAAAGGATTAATGTTTACACCCGAGCCAACAATCAGGGGCTCAAGCAGATACGTCTGAACAAATTGCACAAGGCCGTACACAACAATAATGCCGATAATCATTGAGCTATCGCCTCCCTGAGCGACAGTAACCAGAACGGTTAAGCCTGTTCCCGTGAGGTTTCCAATGAAGGGTATAATTTCAAATAGCCCGCACAGAATTCCCAGAAAAATGGCATGCTCTACGCCGATTATACTAAATCCGATGCCATACAGTACCCATAATGTCACAATCATCGCTCCCAGTCCGCCAAGGTACTGCTGAGCGACCTCACTGCTCTGGCTAATAATCTGTCGGGCTTTCAGATGATCTTCAGAAGGCGTTAATTTCAGTACAAAACTTTTCAGATGGCTACGGAAATACAGTAACAGAAAGATATAGACCAGCACCAGAATCAGATCAACTGCCACTGCCATCAGGGAATTCATAATGGTGGTCACCACCCCTGAAACTTGCCCGGAAGAAGACTCCTGCTGTTGCTTAATGAGTTCGGTCTGTTTTTTAGCACTCACGCCTAGATTACTGCTAATCCATTGTTTCAACTGACTGATCAACTCATTAACCCGTTGCTCAATGCCGTTTAAATCTTCCATCAAGCCGGAAAATTGCCATTGCAGAAGAAATACTAATCCCGCAATAACCACCAGCATTAGAAAAATACATAAGACCGCGGACAGCCCCCGACTAACTCCCTTTTTCTCCAGGCGAACAGAAAGTGGTAAAACGAGCATGGCCAGCAATCCGGCAATAGTTAACGGGACTAAAATCGTCTTCGAAAAATATAAACCAGTAAATAACAGAAAACAAAACCAGAGAAAGCGGGCGGGTTTTTGAAGTGCTTGCATATAACATAGACTCGGTTAAAGGAATGTAGTCTATGGATAACCGGAAAGGTCTTAAAAAGTTAAGCTTTCCTTTCTGGCACTTTTTTTTAATGGGAACCCGCTAATAACTTCTGACCAAGGTAGCCCTGTATTGGGAAAGCAGGCTATAACAGAACTTATGATCAAGGTTATTCACGGTAACGGACGCTAGCCATCGGATTAGCAACAGTTTGCAGAGACAGAAGACAACATAGGTTACCGTTTCACAACCTGCTTCTGATAGCTAGTGAAACGTATAATTCACAGCTTGACAATTTGAGCCAGCATTCATCAAATTCCTCTAGTCAGGATCAACGGGGTCAAACCCGGGCTGATCGCTGGATCGAACCATTCTATGACTTGGTTATCGGTACCGTGATCGGTCAGTTATCCAGCATTTTGGATAGTCCTGTTTCGTTAGATGATTACCTTCAGTACTGCTGGCTGTTTTTGCCCGTCTGGTGGGTATGGACGGGCTTCTCTCTGTATTTCGACCGCTTCGACCGGAATTCTATTTTTCAGCAATCCGCCCTGCTGGTGAGCCTAATCCCGATTATTCTATTGGCAGTAACGGCTCCGCAAACGTTAAACGACAAGATTTCAGGCTTTACCTGGTCATACATTGCCGCCCGATTTATTTTACTACTGCTGTATGCCTTTACTCTTCTAAATAATCCGGATGTTCGCAAACCCGCCCGAATGTTACTGATTGGCTTTAATGGTGGACTAATCCTTTGGATCATTGGAGGAATCTGGACGGATTACGGCATTTATTTCAAAATAAGTGGACTAGTAATTGATTTTCTCACGCCCTGGGTTGCCCGTGATGAACTGAAAAAAGTGGCTCCAACCAAAGAACACTTCCCCCAGCGACTCGGCATGTTTACCCTGATTGTCGTAGAACAGAACGTAATGAATCTTTCCAACAGTCTCGGTGAGCGTTTGTGGGATGAATCCATGTTAATTGCGGCTTTTTGCGGACTGGTTCTGGTGGTTACCATCTGGTGGTGGTACTTTTTCCATCAGGAGGAATTTATTATGGGCCGTATTCGAAACGATGGACTCCGCTACTCCTACGGCCATATGCCTTTGTATCTGGGCACCGGAACGCTGGCCCTTGCCGTAACCGGAGCAGTTGCCGAACAGGATTCGGAGCGATGGTTACTAACCCTGGGAATGTCCCTTTATGCGGGGTCGTTATGCTTAACCACCGCTGCCAAGATCAAACAGCCGTACCGATTTCGATACCTGTTATTTACGGCCCTGCTCCTGGTCGTTTGCTGGGCCATAACCGCCATCATCGATGAAATCTGGATCGCTTTGGCTGCTATGGTCATGACCTGGCTGATCTATCTTTACTTTGCCAGAAATGAAATCAAAGGCCGTGCCCGCTTTGCCCCTCAAACCGAAAATGAAACTCCGGAAGAAGATGGATCAGTACCTTTACGGGTAGGCTAACGGTATAAAAAGTAATCATTCCTCAGATGGTTGAAAATCAGCTGGACTAAGGCCCGTGTGTTGTTGAAACAAGGCTTTAAATTCTTCTATATCACTAAACTCCAGTTGTTCACTAACTTCTTCAGGGGATAATCCGTTAAGTAATAATTCCTGAGCCTCGGCAATCAAACGGCTTTGAATCAACGATTGAGCATTCTCTCCCGTCACTCGCTGAGTTACTGCATTCAGGTAACCTGGATTAACGTCCAGTTCTTCCGCAAAGTCGCTGAGGGATTGATGAGAAGCATGGTCCAGTGAATCAATTAATTGCTTGAAATCACCGTATAAAGCATCATCACTTTCCTTTTCCATGATCCCCAAAGTATCATCAGAAATTTTAGCTTTCACATATAAACCATTGATTCTGAATAACATGATATGCAGGTAAGAAGCAATTACTGAAAAGCGGTCTGAATGATCGGAGTGGTAAGCTTCCTGCATTTTACGGAACACCATCATCAGAGCATCGCGATCATTCGTTGAAACGGTAAAGGGAATGGCTTTTGTAAGGTGTAAAAAAGGAAAGCTCTGAATGATTTTGCTAATCTGGGGCCGTTCCTTCAGAAAGTTATCGGTAAAGGTTAAATGCCAGCCCTTTTTAAAACCAGGACTGGTTTGCCAGGAAAGTATCTGAAAAGGAGATTTAAATAGTAGGAACGGAACGGTAGGTCTAAGCGTATGATGTCCTGAGTTAAGGTCGTTATTCAATTCTTCAACCAACCGTATGGAGTAAAATTTATGGCGAATGGGTGGAATCGAATCGTTTTCCCATTGGCGTTTAAATGCTTCCAACCGATTGACATCAAAATCCTTATCAAGCGGTGGCGGTCCGCCCATATAGTCATTATAGGTAACTAGATCTTCAAAAAGTTTCATAAAATTTAAGAGAGCATTTCGTAAACTAAATCATCCTATTTCCAGACTCCGTCGAGTTTATTTTAGCTTTACTCAGGCAATAGAATATACTCAGTTTACTTTAAAAGTGTAGTCAATCAGCGATACAAATGTAAATTCTAGTCCCAATCAATACGAGAAGATGTTAAAACCTGACTAGGTATTTTCTCTCTGGCCTTTATGCTGAATAAGTTAGCTTTAAATTTTAATCTCGATTTAATATTTTATTTATCTATGAAACTGATTTTCATTTCATTATAATTGAAATGTGTTTAAAAATTCCTTCCTTTCCAAGGCTGCTACTCTGTGATCTAAAGTCCTACTTGATTTAATTAATCTTTGATATAGACGTATTTGTGACTCTATTTTTAAGCAATACTATACTTTCATTTTCCTACTACAATATCATACATGCATTTGATCAGTTGTTGAGTTTAACTAAAGTTCAGTCCTGGTATAATGGCCATTCTTTATACACGTTAAAAAAGGAGTGATAAATAACGTTAAATATAGTGTCATTTATCACTCCTTTTTTAACGTGTATGAATCTAATTACGTTTCATTCGTTATCAATATGTAAAATCGTTTTAGCCAGGTTAATCATTCGCTCTGAACCCGTGTATTTCCCTTTCTCATCGGATAGCTTTACAACTTCAACCCACTCTCCATTTCCTGGATTAGCTTCGGTCATTTTCAAAACAATATTCATGGGAGGTAAGCCTACGTCGTTAGTTAAACTCGTTCCTATACCAAAGGACATACCGATGCGTCCACGGCAGTGATCTGCAATTCGAGCGACTTTCTCATAATTCAAACCGTCTGAGAAAGTAATGGTCTTACTCAAGGAATCGATTCCCATTTGCTGATAATGAGCAATCACCTGATCGGCAAAATGAAGGGGGTCTCCGCTATCGTGGCGAACGCCATCAAAAAGTTTGGAAAACATTTTGTCGAACTGTTGGAAAAAGACATTCGTTGTATACGTATCTGAAAGGGCAATCCCTAAATCCCCCCGGTATACTTCAACCCAATGTTCCAAAGCCATGGCATTAGACATTTTAAAACCATACCGGGCCGCATGAAACATAAACCATTCATGAGCGTGAGTACCAATGGGCTTGGTTTGGTACAGCATGGCCAGGTGCACATTACTTGTGCCGACGAAGGAGCCGTCGCCATAGCTTTTCAACGCTGATACGACCTTGTTCTGAACTTCGTAGGAATGCCGACGGCGGGTACCAAATTCAGCCACAGTCACACCAAGCTTCCGATAACTTTCAATTTTCTGACGAGTAATCTGCGTCACCTCTTCATTGCTAACGCGATGTAAGCCCTTGAGTTGGTAAAACAATTCACAAATTAGCGACATCAAAGGCACCTCCCAGAGAATGGTGCGATACCATAATCCTTCGACCTCCACAGTTAACTCCTCTCCATTCTGCTCAATATGAACTTCTGAGGGTTTATACTGGTAGCCTTCCAGAAAATCCAGATATACTGGATCCAGGTAAGGGCAGGTTTTCGCGAAAAACTCTTTCTCCTCACTGGCCAACTTTAATCCAGCCAGCTTATCAACTTCAGCCCTTAAAACCTCGGCGAATCCGGGTGGGAATGCGTGTTTCCCACGGTTTATAAACGCATAGCGAGCCTGAGCTTTGGGAAAAAGACGAATCACGCATTGCTGCATGGTAAATTTATAGAAGTCGTTATCCAGAATGGAGGGAATCATGGAAGACATGAGGATCGGTGTTGCTATCAAAAAATGTAATAATAGGCTTAAGTCCCTATAAATTTCGTACCTGAATCAAAAATCAGGTAGAAACATTCTTTACTTCCGACTTATCTTCGGCAAAATTCATGGCTCATGCTTTTACCTCACCGTATGTATCAACTTTCCGAAAAAGCTGTAACGCTGGAATGGGAGCCTCGTATTGATCCCGAAATTTCGGTACAGGTCAGAAGATTGAAACGCCAAATTGAAGAAGAACCCTTTCCAGGTTTGGAAGAACTGGTACCCGCCTACGCTTCCTTAACGCTTTTTTATAACCCGATTCTCATTCGAAAATACTATCCTAACTTATCAGCAGCTCATTGGGTAGAACGCTGGCTGGAGCAGAAAATAAAGGATCTATCAAACCAAACAACGCTGTCTGCAGTCCGATTGATTGAAATCCCGGTTCTTTATGGAGGCGAATACGGCCCTGATTTGGAAGAGGTCGCCACGCTTTGTGGTGTATCAACTCATGAGGTTATTCAGCTGCATAGTCAGGCGGTTTATCAGGTATATATGCTTGGCTTTGTACCGGGTTTCGCTTACATGGGCGGCCTGAACGAGCGGTTACACACCCCCAGAAAAACTACTCCCAGAGCACAGGTACCAGCCGGATCGGTGGGCATTGCCGGAGCACAAACGGGCATTTATCCCATGACTATCCCGGGAGGCTGGCAAATCATTGGTCGTACGTCCCGGCCACTCTTTGATATAGAACAAAACCCGCCAGCCTTGTTACAGGCCGGCGATAAAATCACCTTTATACCTGTAACCTCATTCTAACATGGCAGCAGAAATTCTTCAACCTGGCATGTTAACTACTATTCAGGATTTAGGTAGATCGGGGCACCGGTCTCAGGGGGTAGTATTGAGCGGAGCAGCCGATGGATTTGCTCACCGTATCAGTAACTGGCTGGTAGGAAACGATGAACGGCAGGCCACGCTGGAAATCACTATGGGTGGACTGGAAATTCTCTTTCATCAGGCCACTATCGTGGCATTAAGCGGTTATGGCATTCAGGCATTTCTTAATAACTCAAGTATTGATTGCTGGAGAAGTATTCGGGTACGGGCCAATGATCGGCTCAAAACGGTGTATATCGGACATGGTAGCCGAAGTTACCTTGCCGTCGCGGGCGGTTGGCAGGTGCCGATGGTATTGGGAAGTTTCAGCACCTACGCTTCAGCTGGCTGGGGTGGTTTTGAAGGCAGAGCTTTACGAAAAGGAGATGTATTGGCCTTTTCTAACCCGGCTTTTACCAAAAAAATTAATACTTCTTTCTCCATCGCCCCTGCGGGTTTACCGGCTTACTCCTCTTCGCCTGCCATTCGAATCATAAAAGGACCGGAATGGCATTGGTGTACCAACGAAAGTCAGCATCAGTTTTTAAATACTACTCATGCCGTGCTACCCCAAAGCAATCGTATGGGGTACCGTTT
>CAJYHS010000187.1 GCA_913774715.1 uncultured Siphonobacter sp.
TATTTCCGTACAGCTTCTGGGCGATTTCTTTGGAAATGACTACGGAATTAGGCCGCTCCAGGGCATGTTTGGGGGAGCCTTCGAGGAATTCATACGCGAACAAATCGAAGAAAGTCGGATCGGCGAAGACCCCTTTAGACTCATAAAAGCTTTGCAGGGCTTTCCCCTGAGCCATACGTTTGAAAATGGCTTTGTCTTCCGAAAAGGGAACAAATACTCGGGTCACTTCCTCTACCTCTGGAAATTCATTCTTCACGGCCGCCGCCACCGGTGCGGCACAAGTGGGGGCTTTTTCGGTTTTGGCCTCCGTGACGAATTCGGTAACTAGGCGGTACAGGTCTTTCGAACGATCATTATGCGTATCGTAACTTAATTCGTGCTGAACGTAGAGTAAAATCAGCAGGCAACAGGCCATTCCTACGGCCAGACCGACGATGTTAATCAGTGAAAAAACCTTGTTTTTCCAGAGGGTCCGCAGGGCGATTTGAATATAATTTCGAAGCATAGATTTGATGACGTAGAAACGTTGATTTATCGTGTCTGACTTGAGTGTATAGCCTTAGTCAGCCACCGTAAACGATGATTCAGTCCAGGAAATGAAAGACGCCCTGACAGGACATCTGTACAGTCGTTATTCGCTCTTCAGACTTTTGACGGGATTGGTTAGCGAAGCCTTGATGGCTTGGCTGCTAACGGTTAATAAAGCAACGGTCAGAGCTAATCCGCCCGCCAGTAAGAATAACCAGATATTTAACGTAATCCGGTAAGCGAAACCTTCCAGCCATTGATTCATAACGTACCAGGCCAGGGGAGAAGCGATCATAAAGGCAATGCCAATGAGCCGGATAAAATCGCTGGATAACAAAGTAATGAGTTGTAATTCAGAAGCTCCCAGTACTTTCCGAACGCCAATTTCCTTGGTACGCCGCTCCGCTGAATACGCTGCTAACCCAAACAAGCCCAGACAGGCAATGACGATGGCCGTACTGGCAAAAGCCATGAAAACCTTCCCGATGCGTTGTTCGCTTCGATAGATATTGTCGAAGGCTTCATCCATAAACTGAGACTGGAAGGGCTGGCCCGGCATCAGCTTGTTCCAGACTTTTTCAATCTGGCTGACGGTTTCGGGTAAGTTTTGCGTTTTCAATCTGAAGTTAGCCCATCCCGCCGGGTTCGAGCTAAGCTGGAGAGACAGGGCTCCGACGTTCTCCCGGAGCGATTCGTAATTGAAGTTTTTAACGACCCCAATGACAGTTAGTTCTCTGGTTTCGCCCGTTCGCATATCTTCGATGGCCGAAATCTTTTTACCGATGGGATCTTTATAACCAAAAAGTTTGACGGCGGTTTCGTTCAGAATAATGCCTGAAGAATCGGTAGCCATTTGGGGCGAAAAGTTGCGTCCGGCGATGATTTGCAGACCTAACGTTTTCGTATAATCCGGGTCCACGTACCATTCCTGCATCTGAACGGCCCGTTCCTGCATGACTTCGCCTTCGGGGAAAAACGAATTATCACCCCGCCAGGACTGGATCGGCAGGTAACCCGTTACCGTACCGTTCTGAACGCCAGGTATTCGTAAAATTTCATTTTTCAGAGCCTGAACCTGAGGGCCGTAGACGCCATTCAGCATTAACACCTGATCCCGGTTAAATCCTACTTTCTCCTTTTGAATGAATTTCAGCTGATTATAAATAGCTAAGGTGCAAATGATAAGAAACACTGAAGAAAAGAACTGAAAAACCACCAGCGAACTCCGCAGCCAGCCGCTTCGCATACCCGTGCTTAGTTTGCCTTTCAGCACTTTGGCAGGTTCAAACGCTGATAAGTAAAAAGCGGGATAACTGCCTGCCAGCACGCCTACCAGCAAAGCAAAAATCAGTAATACAGGAAAGAGATACCAGTCTTTAAAAAAGCTTAGGGTTAACTGCTTGTCAGCGAGATTATTAAAGGCGGGTAAGGCTAATTCGGCGAGTAATAATGAAATGGCAAAGGCCATCAGGCTTAGTAAAACGGATTCCGTGAGGAACTGACCAATCAAATTTCCGTTACCTGAGCCGAGCACCTTTCGCACGCCGACTTCCTTCGCCCGGTGAGCTGAGCGAGCCGTCGCCAGATTCATGAAATTGATGCAGGCGATCACCAGAATGAAAATCGCAATGGCCGAAAAGATGTATACGTACTGAATGTTACTCTGTGGATTCATCTCATCCACGCGATCTGAATACAGGTGAATATCGGTAATCGGAATGAGCGAGTAACGCAGGTAACTGCCAGCGGCTTCCAGCTCAGCCATGCTTTTACCCAACGTCTGCTGAATAAATGGTCCCGCCCGACGGGTGAAAAGTTCCTGAATCTGTTTTTCTACTTTTTTCGGAGAAACGCCGGGTTTGAGTAACAGATAAGTATAAAAATTATGACTCAGCCAGTAATCTTCCTTGCTGCCCGCGTAATCGAGCATGCTGAAAAACAGATCGGTTTTTAAATGAGAAGTAGTGGGAAGGTCTTCGATTACGCCGGTAACTTTATAATAATCTGACCCATTGACGCGTAAGGTTTTCCCAACGGCTTCGACGGTATCAAAATATTTCAGAGCTATGCTACGGGTAATAACGACCGTATGGGGCTGATTAAGAGCCGTTTTCGGATTCCCCGCAAGCATCGGAATACCCAGTACTTCAAAAATGCTTGAATCAGCATAGACTTCTTTTTCCTGAATTTTTTCTGATCCTTTCCAGATCATACCGGGAGCCTGATTGCGAATGCGGGCGGCGGCTTCAATTTCAGGATAATTCTGAACCAACGCGGCAGCCATCGGTGCGGAGGAGTTGGAAGTGAGATTGTCCATCCCGCCAAAGCGAATGTCCGAGTTAATGCGATACACGCGATCCGCTTTAGTAAAAAAGCGGTCGTAACTTAATTCGTCCAGTATATAAAAGCTGATGAGCAGACATGTCGCAATACCAAAGGCCAGACCGAATAAATTAATGGCCGAATAAGTCTTGTTTCGCCAGAGGTTACGGAGAGCGATTTTAAAATAATTAGAAAGCATATGGTTACTGGCTTTTAGTGGCTGGTTTTGTTGTAGGGTATCCAGAGTCAAAACTGTCCAAAGAGGCGGATGATCATCTTTTACAAGCAACTGACTTTGGTCAACAACCTACAACGCAACTCATCTTTTATTCACTCTTTAAACTCTTGACTGGGTTGATTAGAGCGGCCCGGATGGATTGATAACTCACCGTTATTAAGGCAATGAGTAGAGTAAGAAGACCTGCTTCCGCAAATACCCACCACCGAACCGAAACGTGATAGGCAAATTGTTGAAGCCAGCGATCCATAGCAAACCAGACTAATGGCACTGAAACCATTAAAGCTATGGCCACCAGCTTAATGTAATCTTTGGTCAGGAGCGATGAAATTTGCAGGACACTGGCTCCCAGTACTTTTCGAATGCCAATTTCTTTCGTTCGTTGCTCCGCACTAAAGGCGGCCAGACCCAGCAGACCCAGGCAGGCAATAAAAATGGACAGCCCTGAAGCAAGGGTAAAAAGTGAGCTATACTGTTGCTCCGTTTGATATTGTCTGTTATAGTGCTCGTCAGCAAAGTAGAAACTAAAGAGATTCCCTGGGAAATAACGTTCGTAAGCGGCTTTTAGCTGCTGAATATGTTGCTGAACCCGATCCGTTGAAATCTGGGCCGTTAGATACGTGGTATTCTGTTGCGGCCAGTATACGATGGGTTGAATAGCCTGCTTCAGACCCAGATGATGATAATCTTTGACCACGCCTACTACTTCAACGGCCTGTCCGTTAAACGTAATGGTTTTACCAAGAATGGTTGAAGGAGAATAGCCCAGTTTTTGAACCGCCGCCTCATTCATAATCAGGCTATGGACGTTACTCCATGATTTCTCGGTTTCGCTTTTCGTAAACCCACGACCATTCGAAAGTTCAATACCATAGGTTTTGAAAAACTGATCATCACAAATTAAAACGGCAAAGCTTGTTTTGGAGGCAGATGAAGATTGATCCGTACGCCGGACGTTTTCGGTTGAAAAGTTAAATCCACTTCCCGGCACATTTCCTGAAGAGCTAAAAGCGGTTACAAAGGGAAGTTGATTCAAGGCATTTCTGAATCCGGCCGAACGGGTCAGATACGTGCTGTCGCGGCCTACTTCCGGACCCTGCATGACCAGCCGTTGTTGCAAGGTAACCCCCAGGTTTTTACGCTGCATATAATGCAGCTGCTGGTAGACGATGAACGTTGCGGCGATCAGGGTAATGGAAACGCTAAACTGAAAAAGAACCAGGGACTGGCGTAACCAGCTTTTGCCGGACTTCAGCCAGCCGCCTTTTAAGCTAATTAATGGATTGACGCCACTCAAAGCGAAAGCCGTATAAAACCCTGAAACACCAATACCTGCCAGGAAAAAAAGGAAGGCGTAGAGCCAGTAATAAGAATCGAATAAAACCAACAAAGAAAGGTTCTTCTGGATCAATGCGTTGAAAGGAGACTGAAGTAAATCGACTAGTACAAAGGCTATCAGTAAGGCAACGATATTCAGGATGATGGACTCGCCCAGAAACTGTCCGATGATTTGAAAGCGATGGGCTCCGATTACTTTTCTTACTCCTACTTCTTTGGATCTTTTCGATACTAAAGCTGTACTGAGATTGACGTAGTTGAGCCAGGCAATGAGTAGAATGAGCGAGGCAATGCCACTCATGAGGTAAACAAATCCCAAATTTCCAAAGGTACTGAACGAATCCGTTACCGATGAACCCAAGTGCTGATATCGAACGGGTTGTAATCGGATTTGATCCGTGCTTCCAGTGGATAATGTCTTGAGTAGCTGATTGAATTTTTCTTCCGTGGCCCATGCTTCGGCTCCAGGGGTAAGCAATACGTAAGTCGTTACAAACTGAGCTCCAACGCCAGCAGGATCTACCCAGCTATTATCCTTGATGATTGCCGGATTTGCCAGAGTAGCCATTGAAAAAATAAGGTCTGCCTGGATATCAGAGTTTTCAGGTAGGTCTTCGTAAACGAAAGCAACGGTATACTCCGCTGGGCCAAACTGATTATCAACGGTAATCTGATGGCCCACGGCTTCTGTATTTCCAAAGAATTTTTGGGCTTCCCGAACGGAGATACCAACAGTTTTAGGTTTGTTTAGCTCAGAAGCAGACCCGGATCGGATCGGGAATTGAAACAGATTAAACAATGAAGCGTCGGCATAAATGGTCTGGTCTTCCCGGAATGTTTTTTCCGAAACCCTGACGATACCATTACCTAATCCTTCCGCTATTCGGCAATAGGATTCCAGTTCCGGAACATTAGCCCGCAGTAGTATCCCAGGAGCTGAACTAGGCTGTGTCAAACCGGATTGGGGCTCCATGAGTATCCGGTATAAGCGATCCAGTTTAGGGTGAAAAGTATTAAAACTCCGCTCAAAACTAACGTATTCCAGAATCAGCAGTGAGGCGGTTAAACCCAACGCCAGCCCGGTTAAGTTCACTACGGAAAACAGTCTGTTCTTCCACAGACTCCGCCAGGCAATTTTGAGATAGTTCTGTAACATGGCTGCTAGGGTCTTGGGCTTTGTTGGTGATTAGTTGATGGGTGTTCGTTGACGATTGTTGGGGAGCGTACGTTTAATTAGCGTCGATTTTGAAATATTTTTATGAAAAACCCTTCAAAACAAGCATCAACCATCAACTACCTGTTACTCGCTTTTCAGACTTTTTACAGGATTGGCCGTTGCCGCCCGGAATGCCTGTGAACTCACTGTAAATACAGCTACGAGAAGAGCCAGCAGGCCCGCTCCAGCAAACACCCACCAGCTGAGCGAAACGTGGTAGTAGAATTTTTCGAGATAACCACTCAGGGCCCACCACGCAATCGGTGAGGCTAACACAAAGGCAATACCCACCAGCTTTACAAAATCTTTAGATAAAAGCGTAATGACGCTCATTATGCTGGCTCCCAGTACTTTACGAATGCCAATTTCTTTCGTGCGTTGTTCAGCCGTAAACGCCGCCAGACCTAACAGTCCCAAACAGGAAATGAAAATACCCAGTCCGGCAAAGATGCGGGCCAGTGTACCAGCGACCCGTTCCGTACGGTAGAGTTTTCCGTATTCCACATCGGCGAAATTGTACGTGAAAGGGAATCGGGGATTCAACTCTTTGCATACGGATTCCAGACTGGCAAGGGCCTGCTGAGTCTGGCCCGGCTGCGTACGAACCATCATTTGGCCGTAGTAGGTAGGAGACCAACCAGCGTTCAATCGCAAAATCAGCGGTCTGATTTGTTCATGAAGGGAATGAAAATGGAAATCGTCAACCAGTCCAACAATGGTGCCGGGACGATCCCAGAACGTGATGGGTTTACCCACGGGCTCTTTGTATCCCATCAGTTGAGCAGCGGCTCGGTTCACTAATACGGCTCCTGAATCGGTGGCGTATTTGGGCGAAAATTCCCGTCCGGCCAGTAGTTTAATACCCAATGTTTTTAGCCCGTCGTATCCAATAGCCGAGGCCTCAAAAAGCGGGCGACTTTCCGGGTCTTTCCCGGGCCAGGATACGCCCGTGGTATTGCTGCCAAACTCGCCTAGTGCCTGGTTAATGGAACTTACGGCCAGTATGCCCGGCTTGCGTAACAATTGCTGTTGAGCCACGGGAAATTTGGTCGTTAACTCGCCTTCCAGTGGGACGTAAATGAGATTTTCGCGATTATATCCCAGGTTTTTATTCTGAATGAAATCTACCTGCCTATAAATAATAATCGTTCCGATAATTAATAAAATGGAAAGGGTAAACTGAAAAACGACCAATCCCTGACGAAATAGTTTGCTGCCTCGGGAAAACTTCAGTCGGCCTTTCAAAACGCGGGCAGGATTAAATCCAGACAGATAAAACGCCGGGTAACTTCCCGCAATGATACCCGTCAGCAGAGTCACGCCGAGCAGAAGCACATACGTAGACGCACGGGTATACTGTAAATCAAGTTGTTTTTCGGTGAGTTCGTTGAAACTGGGTAACACCAGTTCAATCACCCCAATGGCCAGTAATACGGCCAGAAAAGAAATTAATAATGATTCCGAAAGAAACTGTCCAATGAGTGATTCACGGACGGCTCCCATCACTTTCCGAACGCCCACTTCGCGGCTCCGACGCTCCGAACGAGCCGTCGACAGATTCATGAAGTTGATACAGGCAATCAGTAATATAAAAATGGCAACAATACTGAACAGCCGGACGTATTCGATGCGACCGCCATTCTGAACCCCACCCCGCCAGTCATTATAAAGATAGGATTCGCCTAGTTTTTGCAGGAAAAGATCGTTGGGGTATTCTTCTTTCCGGTAATTATTCAGAAATTTTTTAAGGCGTTTTTCTACGTTAGCCAGATTCGCATCCGGGCGAACTTCAAAAATGAGGCGTGGACCGTTGTTACCCCAGTTTTCAATCCATGAATTACGTTTACGGAAATCGTCCCAGGTTAACAGGAAATCATATTTCTCAGAAGCTTGGGCAGGCAGATCTTCGAATACGGCGGTCACTTTATAGGGAGTGGTACTACCATCTACTTCGACCGTTTTTCCGAGGGCTTTTTCGGGGCTGCCAAAGTAATTATCTGCCAGTTTTCGGGAAATAGCTACGCTTTCCGGTGTCTTTAGTGCCGTAGCTTTGGTTCCTGCCAGTAGCGGAATGGAAAGCATCTTGAACCAATCTTCACCGGCCCAGCGAACCTTCTGTTTATTGAATTTCTCACCAACGGTAAAATTCAGATGATCTTCCCAGGTAAAACCTGAGGCGTGTACAATCTCTGGAAATTTCTTTTTCAACTCATAACTGAGCATCCCGGGGGTATGCGGTCCGGCATTGGTTTCTCCATTAAAAGTCTGTCGCTGCATGACTCGATACAACACCGGACTTTTTTCGTGGAAACTATCCATGGCCAGCTCATCCTGCACCCAAAGCCCAATCAGCAAACTACAAGAGACGCCCAAAGCCAGCCCAACAACGTTAATGAGCGAGAACACTCCATTCCGTAGCAGATTACGAAAAGCAATTTTAAGATAGTTGGTGAACATGGGTAGTCTTGAGTTTATTTCTGTTTACCGTTGTCGGTTTTCTGTTGTCAGTTTATTCAAAGCAACTCAAATGATGACTATAAGAGAACTGAAAACAGAAAACCGTAAACTGAAAACTAGATGTGAAATTTCGTATTTACGTTTTCCGTAACGACGTGACCATCAAAGAGGTTAATGATCCGGTGGCTGTAGTTGGCATCGTAGGGGGAGTGGGTTACCATGATGATCGTCGTGCCTTCTTCATTAAGCTGTTGCAGCAGCTTCATTACCTCTTCGCCATTGGTCGAATCAAGGTTACCCGTCGGCTCATCGGCGAGGATTAACTTCGGCTTGGCAACAACTGCCCGGGCAATGGCTACCCGCTGCTGCTGACCGCCCGAAAGTTGTTGCGGGAAGTGGTCTTTCCGGTGCATGATGTTCATGCGGGTTAATACCGTTTCTACGAGTTCCTTGCGTTCGGAAGCTGACTTGCCGAGGTAAAGCAGGGGTAACTCTACGTTCTCATACACCGTCAGTTCGTCAATCAGGTTAAAGCTCTGGAACACAAAACCGATGTTTCCTTTTCGAAGCTTAGCCCGCTGGCGTTCCGAGTATTTCGAGATTTCTTCGCCCCAGAAGTTATACTCGCCCGTAGACGGGTTATCGAGCATACCTAATACGTTCAGTAAGGTTGATTTTCCGCAACCTGAAGGTCCCATGATGGCAACAAACTCGCCGTCGGCAATTTCTACATTGACGTGATCAAGAGCCGTCGTTTCAATTTCTTCAGTACGGTAAACTTTGCGGAGGTTTTTGATTTGAATCATGATCTGGAGCTTCAGGTTGTTTTTAACCACTGAGTTACTCAGAGTTTAATCACAGAGTACTCGGGGTATTAATGGTGTATATAGAATTAAGCTTTTAAAATCTCATGTGTTACGCTGGGCAAAACTCAGCGTAACTCCATGATTAATACTTATTGTGGTTGCTTATTTTCCTTCAGATTCAGAACCTCGTTATCGCCGAAGGTCTCGTAACTGGAGGTAATAACTTTCTCTCCGGGTTTAAGGCCATCCAATACTTCGTAATACGTTGGATTTTTACGGCCTAACTGAATCTGACGTTTAACGGCCCGTTCGCCATTTCCCTCTACCACGAACACCCAGTTACCACCCGTTTGCTGATAAAAACCACCCGTAGGCAATAGAACGGCCTGCTCGGGTTTACCTAACTCCAGGCGAATGCGAAGCGTCTGGCCGCGACGAATATCGGTGGGAGCGGTTTGTGCAAATAACATATCCACTTCAAAGCGTCCGTTGGTTACCGTTGGGAAAACTTTATCAACGATCAGTTTATATTCCTTGCCATCCAGGTCCGCGTAGCCTTCCAGTCCTTTTACAATGCGGGGTAGGTATAATTCGTCGATGGGTACGCGAATCTTGAATTTATCCAGAATATCGACCTGTCCAATCTTGGTTCCTTTGCTGATCAACTGACCAATCTGTAGATCAGTAGCCGTCGAAAGTTGTCCTGAAATCGGAGCCCGTACCAGCAGGTTATCCAGCATTTGACCGACGTTCTGAATACTTTCCCAAATCCGTTTTTCAGATTGTGTCAACTGGGCATTTTGCTGAATCCGAATCAGGGAATCCTGCGTATACGAGCGTTGCGTTACATTCCGGCGGCGTTTCTGGTAGGTTACTTCTTCCCGTACATCCTGTTGTTCTTTTTCAGATAAATATTTGGAAGCCTTATCGTTACGATTCAATTGCTGCTCCTTGATTTTTACCTGATAGTCAATTTCCGCCAGGGTATTCTGCAAGGTTAAGGTATTCTGTTGCAGTTGCAGACGCGAAGTACGGGCATTATTTAATTGATCATACAAAGCGGTTTCGCGGGTCAATACATTGAGCTTTAATTCCGTATTGGAGAGCTGAAGAATCACATCGCCCGCCTTCACCATATCGCCCGACTGCTTGAAAATCTTCTCAATCGAGCCGCCCTCCACGGCATCCAGCTGGACACTCTGAATTGGGATTACCGTGCCATTTACTGGAATAAATTCATTGAAAGCTCCCTGAGAAACCGTTGAAATCGTTTGTTTTTCGGACTCAACCCGAAGCTGGCTGCGTTTGTCCCGAAAGACCACCGCCCACAGCGTAAGCGATACCAGGAGCAGTCCACCAATGATGAAAAACACACGCTTCGAGCTCCAGAATTTTTTTTCAATTTTCTTATCCACGGGGAAAATATGGTTTTAAGTTGTTAGTTAATGGTTGTTGGTTGATGGAAGGGAGTTCGTTTGCGGGGCAGAATTAAACTAGCCACTAATAACGAACAACCATCAACTAATTTATAAGTAATTCCTTCAGCTTTAACTTCGCCCGCATGAACTGAGAGCGGGAGGTTGAAGGAGAAATATTCAGTAATTCGGCAATTTCTTCATGGCTGTAATCCTCTAATAAATGCAGCGTTAATACCGTTCGGAAGCCATCGGGTAACTTCATCAGGGCCGTCCGTACTTCTGATACTTCCCAATCATCGGGCTCGGTTGCGGATACGAACGCTACTTCAATACCTTCTTCAACGTCTACCAGTTGCACCCGCCGCTGACGAAGCCGGTTCAAGGCTTCATTCACTACGATTTGTTTCAAATAGGCTCCAACCGTACTTTCCTGACGAAAATCGTGGATTCGCTGGAAGAACTTCACGAAAGCATCCTGTAGAACATCTTCGGCTTCGGCGGTGTGATTCAGAATTCGGTAACAAACGTTATACATCGATTTGGAATACAGCCGGTATAGCTCATACTGAGCAGAGCGGTCGCCGCGACGACAGGCTTCTACCAGAGCAGTACGATCAGTTTTACAAAGCGTTTCCATAATTCAGATGTTGAAAGGCCGTCGAACGGCGTTAATGGGCCGTCCGACGGTAACCGAAACTAAACCCTGATGCCTTAACTTTCCAAAGCTGTGCCAAAGTTTGAAAAAGGGCCTCAGGAGCCTAAAAAGGGCATTTTTTGATAAATAAGTGTTCGCTGGCGTACAGCGACTGTACGGAATCGAACACTTTTTAGTAGCTTTCTGGTCTTATCTATGCATGGTACAGTTTTGATCAGTACCGTGTAACTCTGAAGCTATTTTTCAGAACCTGAAATTTTTAGAAATACAACTCAATGCCATTAACTCCTGCC
>CAJYHS010000188.1 GCA_913774715.1 uncultured Siphonobacter sp.
GCTGGATATCCTTTTTGTCTTTTATAAGATTAGTGGAATCCTTAAACCAGTTGCGAGCAGCAGCCAATAGCCAGGGCTTATCTAGTTTGTAACCCGCTTCTTTAAAGCACCAGGCGGCAAAGCATCCGCACCAGGCAGCCGGCGGAATAGTGCCGGTGGCTTTCATGTATTCTTCTACTTTTTCGCCGCGATTCGAGCCACGGGGGATTTCTTCGACACCAACCTGGGCCAAAGCAACCTCGATAAGTTTGGTTACTTTCTCCATGGCCAGCGAAGATTTAAACGGCCATCAGGAAAGCGACGCTTGAGATAGCTAGTGAAGAAATAAACCGCAGCAGCTGAAGCCACCGCAGTGAGCACCCCGACCACGATGTGGAACAGGGCCGAGAAGAGAGCACCCCAGCCAAAAAAGGTAAATAGGCTCAGGGATATCTCCAGTTGATGATCTTTCATTAATTAGGTAGTGGGGGATTGTTTCTGCGAAAATCAGGTCAATCCCCCGGCCTAAAAAGGACGCTAGACATCGCCCCAGGCGGCGGCATCGTGCTGACAAGGAGGCAGGATAAAGAAGAAGGCAAACTCCAAACGAGCTCCTACAACTTCGTTTGTTTGGTCATGAAGGAAGACGGTACGGAATGAATCTCGGGCAAACCCTAAGGGGAGCGTTCGTCTCTCATGCTGCCAGCGGATTCGGGCTTCAATGGGAGCGAGTAGATTCAACGCCTCATTTTGCTGAGCAGAAATCAGGGCAGGACTAGTAGATTTTCGTTTAATAATCAACTCTATACCCCCTTGCAGATTGGTATGGAATTGCCGGGCCTGATTGGAGCTGGTAGACAATTCTGGCTTATCTACTAACAGACAGAATTTACTGGTATTTAAACGTCGCTTGAGTTCACCGTAGATTTCTTCAGGCTCAGCAACGGTAAAGAATTCCGTTTCGCGGGCATTGCCAGTAATGTGAGGTAAGCCCGGATGCCGGCTGGCCACGTCTGCAAAGTAGTTTTCGTAAGCGATGAGAATGTTCTGCATTACTTTTTATTCTTAAGTTTTTCTGCTTCCTCTTTGATGCGTTTGGCTTCTTCGATGCTGTACTGAAGGTGATCGAGTACATTGTAAAGCATACCCTGATCGACGTGGTGCAGGTTTACATATTCTTTCGCAATTGCCGCCCGGATGTGTACCCGCCAATTATCCCTTATTTCTCTGGGGTTAGGCTTTTTAGATGTGGTTTGATCGGTAGAAGGCTTTGGAAAAATCTTGGGATACTTGGTATGCAAATACGAATGACAGCCATCATAGAAGATGAAAATGTATAGGAGCTGCCAGGCTTTTAACTTTGAACATAGCTTCACCCGATCATCGAAACTGGGATCGTCTTCTTTAGTCCAAGTCTCACCATGCGGCAGATATAGCACCGCTGCCAAGTGCGTGAGCCACTTGAAATCCTTCGTCCGGGTGTAGAGAAAGAAAAAGGTTTCTGCATTGTAGAACTGAGCGAAAGAGAGGCTCCGCAGCTGAGCTGTGGGGCCGTATAACTTTCTCAGACCAATTCTAATAGTTGGAAATTTCTGATCCGTTAGCTGAAGCTCATTCGTAAAGATGAATTCAGTCAGATAGAGTAGTTCTTCCCGGTCAGGCTCATTGACGATTTCAGGCCAGAAGATGCGGGATAGGAGGCGAGCGGGGCGGGTGTTTGGGCGATGAGTCGGACCCAGTAGCATCCAGAGCAGACAAAGCCGATCCCATTTACCAGTGGTTAGAGTAATCAGGATCACGTACCGGGCGATCTGCACCGGCATTTTCTCAATACCGATAAGCCAGAAGACCATGCCTAGTTGCCAGGCACTCATTTCCTGGTAGTTCTGAGCTACCTGGTATTGTCGCTTGTTAAAGTAAAAGCCGTTCATATTCGTTTTTTATGCGAACATGAACGGCTACTTTACTTTTGAAAAGGACGTATCGAACGTGATTTTATCTATAGAGGCGTAAACATTCTTGTAAATACCAGAAAATATTGGGCGGCATATTTACATCTGTACTTGATTGTGTAGTAGTATCTCCATCGCTTTTTAATGGAGGACTACTCAGTTCGCCACTTAAATGATATCTGCTTACTTGGTTAGCACTTGCATCAAATGCCTTTGCAGTCATGTAATAGGGCCTATTGTTGAAATATAAAACACCGTTGGTCTGTAACTCATGAGTTCCATGATAGCCGTATATGAAATTCATCAAATGACATAAATTTCCTATAAGGAATTTTATTGTATTATCATCCTTAAGATTTCTTTGTATTAAATTCTGCTCTATATATAATATCTCAGCTTTCTTTAAAATAAATTTTATCTCATCATCGCTTGAATATATTAATCTCAAGAAATCTATTATTAAAATTCCCAACTGGTCAATCTTTGTAATTTGATAAGCGACTAATCTAGGTTCATCAGGTAATTCTAAATATTTATGGGGAAGTTTCATTAAATCTCTTACGCTAATCAGATCATATTTCACTAATAATGTGAATACATAAGTAAATGACTCATAATAAGAACCCCGTAAAGCCTGATTCAATGAGAGATTCTTGTAATTCTCAGCAGAACCCGCTCTACGAACATTTCTCAACTGAAATGTTTTTAGAGCGTTTTCAGCAACTTCTTGAGCAAAATTAGATAGACTGAAATTAAATATTTGGATGGAGTAAAATTTATCTATATAACCTGAAAAATGCGTATCAAGGCCATATTTTGCGGAAAAAATTGACCTTATGTTTCTTACATCACAGGCAAATAAGATTTTATCAAAATTGAACTTATTATTATATGAAGACCCTTGGATGGTATGGAAATTAGTATCAACGTGAGCTGAAAAGATATTCAATAGCCTAAAGATATGCTCAGGATCAATCCTATCCAGATCATCAATTATTAATACAACCTTTTTAAACTTTTCAGATTCCTCGGGTTCCTCAGATTCACTGTCAATTGGTTTTTTTTGTAGCTGACTAACAAGGTCGATAATTATTTCTGTTATTGGATCGCTTTCCAAAATGCTACCTTTCTGGGTCTTAAAACTTTTTCTATATTCTTCAATTTTATCGAAGTAGTTTTCATTTGATGTTTTATGAAATTCATCATGCTGTTCTTTCAAAGTTTTGTATAACTCCCATCCTGTATCACTTAAATCTACAATACTTTTTCCTATTACAGGAATTGCTTCTGCAAAACCTTTAAGTACATCTTTCCCTGCCTCTAGCAATGCAGTCTTTACTTTTGCATTTGGCTTAGTGAGCATTTCGTATAAAGATATTGACTTAGATATTTTTCTTACATCTATATCATACGTAAAATCCTTAGAAAGTAATTCTAATAATATATCATATTTAATAAGCTCAAAAATGTCTTCATTTGTAGCTATACTGTAGTTGACTGGATATAGATAGATGGGTTCGTACTCTTCGTGATTATCAAAATAAGAATGTAAAAATGTCGTTTTTCCAGAACCAAATTTACCAGAAAATAATATTCTGTTATTGTTTGTCTTATTGATATGGTAATCAAACAGCGTTCTTAAATGCTCGATTGGAATAAAATTTTCTTGATGTAGATCTGTCATGATATTGAAGTTTTTCCTAAATATAAAAGCACTGCCATTTCTAGCAGTGCTTTTATATTACGAGTGGTAAAACTTTTAAAATAATGCTATCACAGATTGTGAGTGATTATTATCGACTGCACCACCCGCTGTACTTGGGAGCTGATACAAGGGATAGTCACTCGCATTAGCAGCCAGGAAGCTGAGCATCATACCTAGATAGGTTTCTCCGAGTTTGCCCATATTTGACTTAAGGGTATCAACGGCCTGTTGCTGAGCAGCCAGGTACGTTTGCATTTTGCCACTGGAGGTATTATTGAACTGAAGAATCCCTCGATCATCCAGCGTCAAAGCCATTTCGTCCAGCCCGTAGAAAATACCATAGTGAGCCAGGATCGGGCGAACATAATCTTCATTAAGCCGCTTAATGGACGTACTAGTGACATTGGAAAGTATTTCTTCGTAAAAAGCACTGCCCAGGGCGGGTTTCAAATGAAACGAAACCACTCGACGCATCGCAGGACCCAGAGCCAAAAAAGTCTGACGAGAGCCTTTGATATTAACATACTTCTGAAACTGAACGGCAGTCCGAATCGGCAGTTCAGAGTAAACCGTGTACGAAGAAGAATCTTTCCAGTTTGGAAAATCATCTTCGTAGAGTTCCAGGTATTCCAGTATCTTCTCGATCGCTCGGCCCGCCGTGGTCATGCACCACAGACGTATATTATCCAGCGTATCGATGCGAGCTGCATTTTCCTTCTCCGAGACACCGCCGTCTTCGATGCGAACCGTAGCCCAGGGAGCGTAGTTGAGATATCCCAAATTCGCCACCGCCCGCTTGACATTCATCACCAGGCGTTCGTGATGCTCATCATAATCCCCGGCCACGATTTTATCGTAGACTTCCTGCGTGATCAGCGGTATGATCACGTCTTCTGCTGCCGTTTCGAGGTGGTCTTTGATCAGGTCAAAGGTAAAGGCCACATCGACCGGCAGCAGGGGAACCAGTTCGTCCGTGTTAGTTAGTAAAGGCATGCTTAAGAAGGGCTAAACCTTGTTTTTTAAACTGTTTAACAGCATTCTCTGTATTGAGAGCAGTCGTATAAGAATGGCCTTTCACCATGCGAATACAGTAACGATTGTTTCCCCGGTGCTGAAGCTTAGAAGAATCAAAGGGAATTTCTGTGATAGTTCCCGCCGTATCCAGCTGAAAAATCCGGTGGCCGCCTTGAACGTAAAAGGGTTTGGTCCAGGTAGGCAAGGCTACAACTTTAGTTTCCTTAAGAGAGAATAGGCTGGCAATTCTTGAGATAATGCTCATTGGGGTTCGGTGCTTTCGCGTTTATTGGGGGAAAATTGATCTTTCGTTTGCATCTCTGCTCGCTTCACTCGCCACTTGATGGGTTGACTGTTTGGGCCTTTCCAGCCATTGTACCGAGAAACGAAGTCGTAAACTCGGAGGATAAGGCTTGCCTGAGGCGTAGAAGTCAGGTTCCCGATATTGTACGCCTCTCGTTTGTCACTACCATTCGAGCCACCCGTGCCGGCTTTCTTGCCCTGGATGGATTCATCGATACCAATGGCCGTGTAAATCATGGTATGAGCGTCGCGGGCATCTTCCAGATAGCCGTCTTCACCCAGCTTTGATTTCTCCAGGACTTTAATCGTCCAGGCTGAAATCTCGATCGGTGCTCCGGAGCCACCGGAATACATCATTTTTTTATCGATGAGCATGGAGCGGCCCGCATCATCGAGGTTCCCAAAGAAGGAATTGAACTTCTGAAGCTCCTGAGTCTTGATCTGCTTCATACGCTCCTGACTCTTGGCGTTATTCTGGGTAATCAGCGTGTTCCACTCCGGATAGGCTGAAGGCCAGTACCAATCAGCCACCTCGATAATGTAGTTGATGGCTACCTTATTTTTCAGGGAAGCAGCTTTGAACTGAGGGATGAAGTTGGAAACGTCCAGCCATTTCGAGTCAATAATTGAGACGTGATCCGGATGCGTGTAGTACGTCTCCAGCAGCGAGGGAAGTCCCACCGGCATGATGTACTGATAACCGTCCGTGCGGTTTCTCATTTCTGCAGCGGGGTCGTAGCCGCGAGAAATCACCGGGCGGCGAAGGGTTAACGTATCCTGGAATCCGGCTCCTTTACCCCAGTTAGCAGAGATAAAGCAATCCCGGATCAAGCCTATGTACTGACCTTCGATTTCCTGAAGGGCTAGCCGGCACTGAGCCGCCGGGCGGTGCTGGATGGCGAAGATCTTTCCCCGGTTGGTCGTCAGGTGAAACTCAGGAAAGATCATCCCAAAGTAAGCCAGGTCTTTGGTTTGCAGGGCAAAGAGATCGCCTCCGGAGACACTTTCCGAATAATAGAGAAAGTCATCAATTTGCGGATCGTAATGGGGCATGAATATTCGCTCCCCATCGACGATGGACTCGTACCCGTACTCTAATCCTAGCCCGTAAATCTGCTCTGCTTTCAGAGCGAGGCCACGGGTATAGGAAATATTCTTGCGGATGACCTCCGTCAATTTTTGTGGGAACAGGTTATCGGCTCCCCAGTAGGCAATGTTATTAATCCGGGCCAGGTTACTTTCTACGGGCGTTTCTGGCTTTTTAGCCATCATGCTTGAAGCCGACTGAAAACTGACCAAAGCTCCCATGGCTTCAATGTATCCAGATTCACCATTGTGGGAGATGTGAATCAGGTGATTCTCTTTAATCATAGTACTTCCTGTCCGTTAAAGTGGGTGATTAGCCAGGTATGTACTTTCCGGATTTCGCGGTTTCCTAAGATGTGAATGTTGATCGTTCCGTTCACGTCGTGGGATGGATTCTTAGTGAATTCACGCTGTTCATCGCGGCGTATCTCCTGGTGGATTTCTTTGGGTAGCAAACGGTCATGTTTGGAAAGAATAGCGTTCTGTAATTCAATCACCCGACCAGCATCCTCAGGACGCTGTTTATCGCAAGTAATGAATCTGAGAACAAAGCTCTGCTTGCGAGAAGAGAGCTGCTCCATCAAGTTGATGACCTGTTTTAAGCTTAGCATGAAACGAAGGTCGATACGTAAATAAGCCAGTAAAAGGACAGGGGTTTGACCTTTGAGTGATAGCTTTGCAGCGTTATTTTACTTTTAGGATATGGTGAAAGCCGGGCAACATTGGTGCTCGGCTTTTTTGTTTTCGCTTTTCTGAGCGAGAAGCATATAATTGGCTGTATATCAGTAATGTAAGGCTGCTTTGCTCATGAAAATGAAACCTGTCCTGAAAACGTTTTGCAAAATATTTTTAGGTAAATGTCTGACTATAAGTTACTTAAGGTGAAAACGTGCTTTGGCCTCGAAAAAATCTCGATTCCTATGCCGTTGCACGCCCTATGAAGGCGAGGCGTTCGCCCGGCGGGGGGTCACGGTATATGAGGGGTATATTTGTAATATATTAGTCATAAATAATTGATATTCAGTGGTTTAAATAAAAATGCCTGATACGTTTCGTACCAGGCATCTATTCGCCCATGGATAGGGCAGGGTATCGAGGCGAATCAGGCGAATGTACATTCTACCCGGCTATTACTCCACCGCCACCCATGTAGGCGAAAGGCGAATGCAGGATCTGGGCCACAAACAATCCATCGCCCGCCTCAGTGATGTGGGTAGCTTCCCACTTGGGTATGTTGTACTTCGGGTCTTCACTATCCTTATTCTTACCAAAGGGCTGACCCTTCTCAGTGGTACGGATCTTGGTAGGCGTTTGATGGCAGGCATACAGCCACCAACTACAGGTATCGATGTTAAAGCGAACCTTGAAGGGCTGGCCATCTACTTCATTAAAGAGCTTAACAAACATCTCGTGACGGCTTACGTGGCTAGTAGCCTGTCCCATGTAGACGTGGTTAACCACCCATCCATTCTTTCTAAATTGATCAATCACATCGTCAGATAGATACTTGGCATTCCGGGCATCCCCACGTCTGGAGGTGTTGTCATAATAGTAATTAACCACTTTGGTAGGATGGTACTTATAGTACGTACAGAACTTATCCACCAGGTCCATGGCCATATCCGGCTCCAGTACATACATGGCGTTAAGCATGCGGTAATACTGCTCCTGGCGTTGACCTACCACAATACAGTTAATCGCCTTATTGTGGTCGAAAAATACGTCGAGTCCTTGTCCTGGGCGAACGTCGAGATCAAAGCGACAATCCCGCTCCCGAACGGTTGGGTTGGCATCGATGAACTTATAATTAGTCGCATTATAGCCGTGGCGTTCTTCAGAGATGTACGAGTAAAAGCAATCTTCTACCAGCAGGATATCTTTGTTCAGCACCGACAAATCCCAGTCAAAGTCCGATAAGTCCCGACGTAGATCCTTCAGGGCTTTAATGCCCAGGGCGTGAATGTTATCGAGGGTAGAAGCCAGGGAAACGTAAACGGTTCCTTCCCGGTCCCCGTCTTCGAGTTCCCGGCCCTTTCGAAGCTCATTGAGTTCTTCTTCCAGCAGCTTGATTTCACTATCCAGCTTTTTAGCTTTCGATTCAGTAACGTCGGAAAGTAGCTCAATCTGCCGGAGCTGGATTTGGTATTGACACTCGATAATAGCGTCCAAAAGCTCTGGATCAGTCTCAATTTTCTTGTAATCGAGCACCCAGCGACCTTTTGCATCGCGGGGCCGGTCGGTGACAATCAATTTCGCTCCGTGGCAAGAGAGATGCCCAAAATGCCGGCGGTTACCCCGCACGGTTTTAAAGGCTTCCTGCACGGCCTGATAATCCAGCAGCTTGGCTTCTTCGACCATCATGAAATCCACTGAATCCCCGTTACTGGGCGAATTCTTATCCAGAGAAAAGAGTTTGAACATGGTCCCATTCCACCAGGTAATCGAGCGGGTATAATCCTGGGTGTGGTGAAAGTCCCTTGGAACGTTCGCCCACTCCGGAGGCTGCTTCTTCACCCAAAAGTGCAGGTCTTCTTTATAGCCCAGCTCCGTCCAGCCTTCGACGATCTCCTGAAGCACTTTCGTATTCATGTGGGCATAGGACTTACAAAGAATGGCTCCGGTGCTGCGGGGCATCGTTTCCGCGTGGTGAGCCAGCCAGGGCGAGGTAGCTCCATACGTTTTTCCAGTGGCCCGGCCCCAGATCAGCACCATTAAACTGGCCATTACGACATTGACCAACAGCTGGGGAATGTTGCGATGCCGGCGTTGAACTTCGCGGGTTTCTTCTGCTTCTATTCTCATGGCTTTACGTCCTCCCAGGTAATGTCCTGCACCACAGGCTTATCGTTTACCTTCTTACGAATGGTTTTGAATTTATTAATGAGTTTTTCGAGCTTTTCTTTCTCTACGGGTACATCAGAGTTGATCAGAGATGGATCAAATGAGAAAATCATCATAGGCCGCTTAATCAGGCTCCAGTCGATTTTATCAGTTTCACCGAAGAATTTCTCGTTGATTTTAATGAGGTTGGCATCGCAGGCGGCCATGGCTCTGGTATCGGGAACTTCTAGTTTTTCGGCCTGGCGTTTGGTCTTAATGACTTCGCCGATGATCAGATCGACGTTGTACCGGCGGATATCGTGCCGGTAGCCCGAGTTGAATAACTCCTGCGTTTCCTGAAAGTCATTGTAGGCGGTACGTTTACTATAGGCTTGATCTTTGCCTTTGTAGTATTCAATAAGCATTTCAACCACCTGAGATCGAACCCCATAGGCTCTAATCAGGCCGTCACAACGCTCTAGCCGTTCGAGTTTCTGCTCCAGGGCAGGGGAGAGCTGCACCTCTTTTTTGGTAAACAGATAGTCGTGCAGCTTATCCACGTCCGTCTGCTGAGTAATAAGTCTCATGTGGGTTAGAATTCAAGGGTTTTACTTTCTTTTCGCTCCTTCAGAATCTGCTCAATTTGAGGCTGCTGAGCCAGCCGGCGTTGGTACTCACTTTCAACGGCTTGGGAGCGGTCCCGCTTGGCGTATTTGGAGAGATATTTCTGATTATTTTGAAAGGTGGTTTTCAGGGTTAAATCATCCAGCTTCTCCAGTTCGGCATCGAGCGGCTCGTTTGGCTCGATCTTGGGGAGCTGGCCGGTGCGATCAAAATGATCGGTCTGCTGCCAGATCCGGTTGATTAGCGATCGCAACTGAAGAATACGAAAGGCAGCGTCCCCTCGTTCTTTCTGACTCTCAGAGGTGCGGAGTAGCTTCTTAAGACTCACCACTTCGGCCCAGTACGCTTTCCGCTGAGTGATCAAGGCCTGTACTGCCTCCGGAGCATCTTCAAACTCGGAAGGCTTTAGAGCCGGTGTAACCTCAGGACGCTTTGATTCCACCGGCTCTGACGGAAGGTTATCTTTCAGCTCCTGAAGGGCAGAAATAAGTACTTGAAGGGCTCCCTGATCATCACGCCTGGCAAAGAGCCGTTTATAACTTTCATTGGAGCCGTAACGAAAATAAAGCTCACGCCCGGTGGAAAACTCAGGGCGGCTTAGCCAGGCATCGATGACGGGTTTTAAATCCATATAAAATAACAAAGGCGGGCGGCTCCTGCCGTCCGCCTTTCGCTTGGTATGAGTTAGATATAACTACTTTTTCGCAACAGGTTTTAAGTAGGGAAAACCAGCGACTACTAGATCGTTTGCTTGCTTAAGATTAATAGAATCTAAACTGGTTTCTCCAGTCAAATGGTGATGAAAATCGCCGGCTTCTTTCAAGCCAGTTACTTCGAATTTTTCAGCTACTTCAGCTCTCAGGGACTTAGCCATTTTGTGATAGTAATTAGGGATGGATGAAAATAACCCCTGACTTAGCAGGGGTTATCAAGTTAAACCGCAGCGGTCAGGGGAATCGTGCCGGTATAATTGTAGGCAGGTTTTCCCGTGGCGTTGATTTCGAATTCAGTCATTCGCTCATCATCCGCTTTGGCTCCGGAAGTAAGCTTACCAGAAGTGACCATGGCAGGCTTATCTTTCCAGCCAATGACTTCCTGCTCACCGTTTAGTCCGATCAGGATAAAGATCAAATTACCATTTTTGGTGGCATCCAGGAAACCTTTCACCTGGGCTGAAGTCGAGCGAACAGCTCCCTTGAGTGTGTTCGACCATGATTTACCTTTGGCTGGTCCAACGAGTTCAGATTCAACGGAAGGCAGGTCAGAAGTAAACTGAAATTTGTTAAACTTCTTACCCGTGTTCATGATAAAGCTATCCGTCAGCGTTACTCGTTGCTCAAAGGTGGTCGTCGCGTCTTTGGAAGGCAGAGTAGGCCAGGTTTTGATATCGGATTCGAAACAGTAGTATCCCGTTCGCTCCAAACCTGCGACACCCGTATCGCCATTTTGACACTCCAGAACATCTTCGAGTTTTGCGTCAATGCAAGACATCTCTTTGTGGGTTAGTGATTGATAAACAGAAAAACCCTATGGTCATACAGGGTTTTTCTTTGATTAGGTAAGGGGAACGATGACCTGCTGGCCTTCTACTTTGAGAAGCTTTTCACCCAGACCGTCTTTCTCCAGTTGATCAGCTGAATAAAGAGCACCATCCAGGATAAACTTAGGAGCAAGTACCCGATACTTTTTATTCTTAATTGTGACGACTAAGTCTTTGGTTTTGGCTTCAGCTTCTGCGTCAGCTAGTTTATCCGTCAGCGAGTCGTTTTCTGACTGCTGGGCTTGGATCGTTTGGGATTGCTCCAAAATTTTGGCCTTGAGCTGCTCTTCAGTTAGGCCTTCAAGTTCTTTAAAATCCATGTGGATCAAGGTTTGCGATCGGAATAGTGGGGCCGCCAAATGGCTAAGCCCCTACTGAATCGGCTAGGTGGATGTGAATGATTAGGCCTGATCGTTAACCGCCAGAGCGTCCAGATCAGCAATTTGAAGGCCCATTATCAACTTCATGGAAAACTCCATATGATAGTGGCCGTCAATTAATTTGAATGGAGTTAATGGACTAGTGCCATCTGTACCCATATACAGGTTTTTACCGGCTGAAGCGATGATTCGCTGAGAATTACCCATCCAGATGCAAGGGCGAATGCTCCAGTTAGCCGCGTACATAAATACGATCTCTTTAGAGCGTAATTCATTACCCGTGAAAATGGGAGAAGTCTTGTAATCCGTGCGGTAGTTCTCGAAGTACTTCCAATACACGTCTTCTGATACGTAGATCACGCCGCCTTTGGCACGTACCGCAGTAGGAAGGCTTTTAAACACCGTTTCAACTTTACTGATGGCGTTAGCATTCGTGATTGCACCCGTAACGACTGGAACCAGATTACCCGCCGTCACTTCTTTGGCGATGATGGTTCCAAAGCCATCCGTGATTTTACGAGCTTTCTGTACCGCAGTATCACCAGCGACAACGGCTTCTTTTTTACCGAAATACACGATGTGCTGATCGATGGTATTCTGAGCCCGCTCCGTCAACTGATCAAAGATGAATTGCTCTTCAGGGATATTACGACCACCAGGTCTTAATTGCTCTCCTAAGTATTCTCGGCGGAATGCTTCAGGTTCAAACGTTAAGTCACCTTGCCCTACGTCAACTCGTAGTTTACGGTCTTCTAAAGCAACTGCATCCGTTTTTTCAAACGTGCCGGTATACGGCTTTAAAAATTCTGAAGTCGTGATTTTAGGAATGTTGACTTCGTTGTTAATTCCTGGAAGGACCGTCAAATCTTCAAAAGCGGTAAAGCCGGTGATGATTTGAGCAATGATCGGCAACCAGTTGGCATTGAGATACGCACTGAGTTGTGCGAAAGAAATACTGCCCATTGTGTGTAATAAAAGTTAGGTGTGGGATGGATTAGGGTACGCGTACTGAAACTATGGAGGGGTGGATAGACTAGCGTTTTTTGTTTCTGTTTTCGCGGTTCTTCTGAGCCGCTGCTGCCAGGTTACTTACCTGAGCCATGCCTGCGTTAGCTGCCGCTGGTGAATCACCTTCAACCGAGATAGGATCAGTAGTGGTAGTAGCCGCCTGAGCTACAACAGCACCTGGTACGCGGGCTTCTAATTCGGTGATACGAGCATTCAAACCAGCAGTGGCCGTTTGATGAGCCGTGTTGTTGGCAGCGATCTGATCATTGAGGCCTTGGATCGTAGAATCACGTTCAGCGATAGTAGCTACGTGGGTGGCTATCGTGGTGTCACGCTCAGAAACTTGCGTATTTAAGTTATCGATTTGGCCGATTACTTCATTTTCAGCTTGAGTAGCATCTGTTTGCTCGGTTGATAATCCGAGGGCTGTCCAGATGCGACTAGAAATAGATCCTTTAGACATTTCAGTGTATTGTTTGGGGGTGATTTTGCGGGGGGATTTACTAAGGGCAAAAGCCAAGGCTTCGTCGAAGGTGCAGATACCATCGATAAGGCCATTTTCCTGAGCTTCCTGGGTAAGCATCGTTTTACCCTTCAAGGCCAGTTCGCTAACACCCGGTCGGGTGGCCTTCACGAAATTCATGAAGTTCTGATCGAGCTTATAGAGGATTCCTTCGGTGTACTGCGTGAAATCGCCTTCTTTCGCTGCCCGGTGCTCTGCGTTCTTTAGGGGTGAATCGACTGAATACAAATCGATCATCTTGATACCCAGACTTTCGTAATATTCAGTGTAATCGCGGTAGCTGATCATTACGCCAATCGAGCCAAACATGCAATTCAAACTCGAAGCGAACGTATAATCCGAAGCGGAAGAAATGTACTGACCACCGGAGCAGCTCATGCCTTCGCAGAAGGTCACAATCGTTTTGGTGCAGGCTAGTTT
>CAJYHS010000189.1 GCA_913774715.1 uncultured Siphonobacter sp.
ATTACGCCACGCCTTTTTACGTGCCGCCCGTGCAGGTAGACGATGATGAGCTAATGAAACAGGCCGAGATTAAAGCCACGTTTACCTTAGCTAAAATGCGTCTGGGTTCTTCCGTGACTCGTAACCTGGTGGCTGAGATGATAGTGAAGGTGAGCGATCATGCCACTATTGATGAGCATGAACGATCCGGTGGTGGTGAAGCTGAACCGGGAAGCTCGCTTTCTAAAGCCTACAAACGGGTGAAAATGGGTAATCGGCTCAAGGATTACAAGAGCATGATTACTTCGGACGATTCCGAGCTCGTGGAATTGTTGAAAGAAGCCATTTTCCTTGATTTGGTCGAGCAACGCCAGCGGGGCACCTATAAGAAAATGAGTGCCGACGAGATGATCTCAAAGATGATGACCACGGAAATTTTCGGATTTCTGGAAGTATTGGCCGAACCTGCCGCTGAACTCGCAAAAGCATCCATCGCTAAAAAGTAATGAACTGGCTCAAAAGTGTGGCCCTCTGGTGGCTTCCACGTAAACCATATCTATTGCAATGAATCACAAGGGGAATAACTGGGCGGCCTTCGGCAAAAAGAACACCGGAAAGACCTACGAGGTGATGCAGTTCGCCCGGTATTTCAATGAGCGGGCGAAAAACCCTAAACGCATCATCATTTTTGATCACTCAAACAATGCTTCGTATGATGATATTGAGGAGGTGATTGAAATGGATCGTCTCCGGTGGCAATTACCCGCCAGGGCCGTAGTGAAAATACAAAGTGCAGATTTCGACACGTTTGCAGAACTCGTATTAATGTACGTTAGAAATGCGGTGATCGTCATTGATGATTCATCGGCGTATTTCCGAAATAACGTGAATGATATGCGGCTACGGTTTTTGAAATCGCCCAAAAATAACGGCAATGAGTATATGTTTCAATGCCATAGTTTACGTGAATCGGCTCCCTTGCTACTGGAAAACATCGACATTTTCATGCTCAAGGAAACCCGCGACCAAATCGAAGGACTGCCCAGTAAAGTACCCGGAGCCAAACGCATCGAACTGCTTTTACGCGAAATTTCCAACGAAAACAAACTTTTACCCGAGGGTGAAAAGTGGGCGACTCGATGTTACGATCAGGAAGAAGACACCGTTTGGCGGAAATACTTTGATACGGATAGTGATAACGTACTTGATACCTACGAGGTCGAATCAGCTACCGATTACTTAGGACTTTAATTCTATCCAATCCATGAAAGAAACGAAACCGGGAGTGAATCTCCCGCTGATCCTTGCCCTTTTCGTTGTGGCCCTTGTCGCGGCTCTGGCGGCTTCCGTGGTGATCCGTTTTCGCTATCAGAAACGAGAAAGGAAGATCCAGGAAGGACATACGGCCCAGATGGATGAACTTGAAAAGGAATTGCTTCGCTCTCGGGCCGAGTTGCTGACCAAAACCAATCCTGGCAAATCGTCCATTATTGAACTGCCCCCTTTTAGTAATAACTAATCAATTGCATTGTGGCTAATCGTTATAAATCTTGCTGTCTTTCCGATCTGGCCCGAGCCGCTGGAGTGGATACGTCAACGTTTAACGCTTGGCTCACAGAGTCCGATCAAATTAGGATGATCCGGCTCGGTCATCACATCACAGACCGAAAATTGAAACCGAAGGTAGTTGAGTTCTTAGTGACTAAATTCTTAGCTACGGGTATGGATAAAGAGTTTTTAGAAACAGGTTAGTAGGGGTTACTGGTCTGTTTGTAAGGATTACAAAGGGGTTAGTGAGGATTTACAATGGGTGGTTTAAAACAGAAAAATAACCTTTGAATCGCATTTAGACACAACCCAAACTTTTACCAATGTGGATTTAACCCCTTATCTCGCCGCATATGGTCTTCAAGAAGCAAACCTTTCCGATGAACGCAAACGTCAATTAGGCAACATCCTGTTAGAGTCAGCAAAAACGGCTGGTGGTACCGCAGTCAAGGAAATGACCCGGATTTTACAGGAAGAAGCTGCCAAACGGGGGATTTCAACCGGAACGGCTGGTTCGACTGCCAGTGCCGATGCTCAAAAGCGGATCGAAGAGTTAGCCAGGCAGGAGGCCGAAGCCGAAAAAGCCAAACGTAATCGAATGTATTTGATCGGCGGGATTTCAGCGGTAGTACTGGGAATCGTAACAGCGGTAATTATCAAATTTCGTAAATCCTAAATTCCAACCCCATGTATGGCAACCCGCAAGAAATCGACTCGTAAGTCAACCCCTGCTCGTAAGAAAACGACGACGGCTCGTAAAAAAGCTCCGTCCAAACGTAAACCTGCACCTAAGAAAGTCCCTAAACGGAGTCTTTCGGCGGTCATGAAAGATGCCTCTCAAATGCTGGAATCAGGAGCCGCAAAAACCAGAGCATCGGCCATGAAAAAAGCCTGGGCAAAGGTTAAACGATAGTGGCTGAAAGCTTTTTAACGTCGTCCAACTTTGGTTCAGCTCTAGCCACTACCGGAGCCATCGCTACTGGATTTTTACAGAACGCAAATGCGAAAATTCAGGGCGAATACGCTGAGAAGTTAGCCAAGCTGAACAATGATGCCGCCCTGACGGAATCGGATCGACAACAGAAAATCGCCGCTCTTAATGCTGAATACCAGCGAATCGTGCAGGAAGGCAAAGATTCCGCCCGAGGGGATTATCTCAAATGGGGACTTCTCATCGGAGGCGTTTTACTGGCTGGTCTGGCAATGATGCTGACATTTGGGAAAGGCTTAGTTAAAAGAAAATAAGTATGGACCCGATAACCATCAGCCTGCTTGTCATTTCCACGGGCCTGAGCATCTTTTCAGGAGTGAAAAAGAATCAGGCGGATCGGGAGTCAGGCCAGCAGGCGATACAGGATAAAGCAAAACAAAATTTAGTCGCTATGTATGAATCCGAGTATTCGGAAATACAGCGACAAATGGCAATCGAAGTAGAAACCGCCCGACTCGCGGCACAGAACGCAAAGCGTCGCACTCAATTCCAACAGCTTCAAGTAGCCGGGTTGGTAGCCTTAGCCGGGGTGGCGGTTCTACTTCTTATCAACAAAATTCGACAATGAATCTCCTAGGTTATTACACCGATGGTACCCTAATCGCGAGTGGTTCATTCGGTGACGTATACGTTGTACCGTTTGAGGGTTCAATTGCCGCTGTCGTGAGACGTAACGGACAAACGGCGTATGAATTTCTGGCCCGTGAACGACTCGCTAAACTGGTAGAGCAGGGCACGCTGGTCTACTCGGTGGACTTCGCCCCGCTGGATTTCGATAATCTGGCTTCCGAAACCTATCTCAATACGACTTGGGGAAAACAGGGAGGCTGGCACATCGGTAACAATGCGGCAGATGGCATATACACCCAGTATACCAAATCATTTTCTGGGTACCGAATCACTAATGACGATACCCGAAATGATGAAACGCAGGATGCTATTTTGGGGCTTACTCTGGCGGTAGTGAATCAGCGTAAGACGGAACCTAAGTACACAGGTTTAAGAAAGCTTTGGAACGAAGCAACGGGCTGGTAAACAGCCCCGATTGAAAGAAAACAACTCCCTCATTTATTTATCCAACCCAAAATATTTTTTAGTTATGGCAATTGCGGGATTAACCGAGTTACACGCCCCCGGTCGTCTGAAAGATGGCGACGTAGTATTTACCTTAAAAGTGCCTGAAAACTCAGGTAATCGTTACGAACGCTGGATTTTCCGCGTAAAACCCGATGGTCAGCCCGTATTCGTGCTTGCGATTGCTCCCGCTAATGCCGATGGCACCCCCGGAACGTTCAAAGCCGAAGAAATTCGTCAGAATGAATACTGGCGTAACTACTCCTCATGGACGAATGTAGAATGGGGTGATCTGGTGAAAAAAATCGTGGATTCAGGTATCATGGCAAGCGAAGCCCAGCTAGGGGCTAACTATCAGCCCGGTAGCCGTTTCCCAACGAATCCAACCAACGAAGAAACTAACTACGTGATTGACGCTAATGGTTTGGTGACTCGTTCGGCTAAACCTGCCACGTCTGAAGATTATCAGAAAAACCAACAGGCTAACCAAGCCCTATTGGGAACGCTGGTGAATAATCTGGCTAATTCTAGTGGAACGGCTAGTACGACAGGTGGGTCAACGACGACTCAGAAAGCCGTGCGTTGGGGACTAATTGGCCTGTTAGTGGTTGGAGCAGTCCTGCTAATCTCCAAGTTCACGAAGAAAAAGAAGTAAGCCCCTGGCTTGACTAGAATAGGTAGAAAGAGCCGCCCACGAAGAAGTGCGGCGGCTCTTTTTTGCTTTTAAACGAAAATTAAGCATGGCTACTCCAAAAGCAGATGATAAGATTTTTGCGGGTGCTTCCGGGGCAATCCTGTATGGAGATATCGTAGGAAATCCCTGGAATTGGGACGGTCAGCCCGTGCGATTAGAGGCCGGGGATTACCTTCATTCAACCGGAGTCGATGTGCCAAATGCGATTCAAGGCCCATCTCTGGAAGTATACATTTATAGACGTAAGGGAAATAAGACGTTTTACAAAACCCAAGACGAAGCCGAGCGAGCCGCCCGGAAAGCTTTGTTTACGTACGCCAGTATTGTCTATGAGCGACGCTACGTACTACTGAGTCAAATCGTAGTATCTAATGATTCGGCAAACCAAAACAAAACCCCTGATTCAAATTCTCCCGTTGTACAGGAAAAGACTGAAAAGGAACGGATAGAAGCTGAATTAGAAACTCAGATTTATTCCAAAGATGCTTCCCAGACCCGGCATACTACGCTGGTAAAAAGCACGGTTACTGGAAAATGGATGCTCGGATTTTCAAACGGCTATACCATTGAATACGAGGCTTTTTTAGCACTTACTCCAGTTGCCCGTCGCGGCCTGACCAGTAGTACTGGTAGTGGTGTATCGAATCTGAGTAATGGCACTGCTACGACTGACACTACAGCTTCAGGAATAGCTGGAATTCCTTCATGGGCCTTTGCAATCGTAGGCGTATTGGTTACGGCGATCTTGGGTCTAGTCATGCTGTCCAAACCCAAAACAAAGAAAAAATGAGCGTGACGACCGTAAAACCCAATCAATACGCCAAAGCCAAAGAAAAGGGTGTTGAAGTCTATGACAAATACACTGGCTCGGATCGAAAGCTCCTGTACGTTTCCTCGAAAGCGGGTGAGTCGCTGGGCGAAACCACGGGCCTGACCTTTGATCGAAAGTATTCCGTATCCGTTGAAGGAGGTAAGGAAAACGAAAGTAGTACCTCAGTAACCACACTGGCTGAAATTGTCTACCTGGAGAAAAGTGTTTCCATTTTCGGATTCCCTTCTTTCAATAGAAAACTGGCTTACGTTGTCTTGGACGATGTAACGTTTGAAGAAGCTCCCGCTACGACTTCTACAGGTAGCACTACGGGTACAACGACAACGGATAAAACCCCTGATGTGACGGCTCCCGATGTAGCTACTCCCGTGGGTAGTACAAGTTCTACGGTTGTGCCGAAGGCTAACGATAAAGTAGTAGAGAAATCATCGGGCCTTCCCGCCTGGGCAAAATACGTGCTGATCGGCTTAGCTTTCGTGGCTACGTTGCTGGGCGGTATTGCCATTAGCCGGGCATCCAAGAAAGGAGGAAAAAAGTAATGGCCGACATTATCGTAAGCCCCACGGATGTATTTCGCACCAAACCCGTTTCAACGGGCTGGAATGTTTACCAGACCAAGGCGGACATTTTATCCGGCAAGCCCATCACTACTATCAGAGGTGAAACGCTGGTCGGAACATTCATCCGCGATGAGCAGACCACCAAAGGCTGGTACGCTTTAATGGAACTGGCTATTCCAATGGAAGTTAGCTCCGGTTTACTTGGACTTTCCAAAATCAAGCTGGTGCAGGTTTGGATTCAAAACGGAGCCATTGAAAAAACGACTCTGTTGCCCTACACCATTAAAAAGGGGAGTACGAAAACGGGTAACGTGAACCGGAGAACCGGGCCGTCTACTGAATACCCGGTCATTACACCGACGTTAGTGGAAGGTCAATCGGCTGGTAAAAGTGACGGCACGACCTCAAACGGGTATATGGTGTTGTTTACTGACGATGGCCGGAAACAGTTCGTGTCGAAAACTTACCTGACGACTGCCGGACAGCCCACACAAAGTCCACTCGAAGCGATAGCAAACCAGGCTGAAACGGGTACCTCTGGATTCAATTTCGGCTTACTATTTAAATCCATTTTGATGGGTGTCGGGGTGGTTCTGGTAGGCTGGAGTATTGGATGGGCCGTTGATTATTTTCCACGTAATAAACGCAAAACTGCCCTATGAAAAAGAACGCATTTGACTTTGTGAAAAGTAATCCCATTGCGTGGATTGCTCTCTTTTTCGCCGGGGTGTTTGGTATTTATTATCTGGGTAGAAAATCGAATGCCGCCCAACAGTACGACGTGCGGGACTTGCCCAATGCAGGCAGTACCATTCCTGCGGGGTGGGCTACAACTGAGGCTTCGGCTCTGGTGGATGATATGAGATCATCGCTTTCTGTCTTTTGGTATGATGTGAAATGGACGGGACCAAAGCTGGAGATCATGATTAAATGGAACGCCTTAAACGACGATCAGATCACCGTAGCGGCCAATCTGTATAATGACCGATACGGCAAAGTGGATGGCGTGACCATCGTCGAAGCGGTAGAAAAGCAGAGTATGGGACTGTCAGACGGCGAACAGAAAAAGTTAGCGAAACGCCTTCGGGCACTCAATTTCAGATAATCATGGATTTGATTAATAAACTCGACGAGCTGATTAAAAACCTCGGTAACGTCGGAAAAGAAGGCATTCCCTTAAAACATGAAGTCGATAGCAAAACCGTAACCGAATTCGGCTTATGGATTGTGGGCGGCTTGCTGTTAGCCGGGATTGCGGCGGGTACAATGGTAGGGCTCTTTAACAAACGCAAGTAATGCAACTTACCGAAGCTATTTTACAGAAGATCTATCCTAAAGCGAAACTGGCGAATATCCGTACCCATTTGCCTTACATTAATGAGGCTCTGGCTAAGTACGAGATTAACAATTATATGCGAGTAGCTGCTTTTATGGCCGTCGTGGGTAACGAAACCGGACAATTAGCCGCATTTACTGAAATTGGTAATTCAGCCTACTTTGCCAAGTATGATACCAATAAAGGCTTAGGTAATACTCAGCCCGGAGACGGTGAACGCTTTAAGGGTCGCGGAGCCATCCAATTAACCGGACGTGCGAATTACACACTGGCTGCGAAGCACTTCGGAGTCGATTTCGTAAACAAACCCGAATTAGTAGCTGAGCCTCAGTACGCCTGGTTAACGGCGGGCTGGTATTACGCTAAACTCTGGAAACAGTACGGCTGGGACTTAAATGCGTATGCGGATAAAGGTGATTTGCTCACGATTCAGAAAAGAGTCAACGGGGGCATGATCGGCTGGGAAAACCGTAAGGCTCTCTACGATGCGATGCTCCCGATTCTGCGTCAGGAGATGGGCACTCAGGTAATCACTCAAAAAAAAAAGTCACTGACTACCTCGTAGTGGTGTTGATGGCCCTGCTCTCAGTGGTGGGGTTCATCTACTTCAGGGGTAAAGCCACGGGCTTTAAAAAGCTCACATTCTCATGAAAAAGCAAAGCAATTGGGTAGCCTGGGCGGGAGTTATTGCCGTGATCTGCACGCTACTGGCCGGAGCCACTTCACTCTACATCAACCTTAAAAAAATCAGGACTAAAAACTGGAATTGACCCATGACTGAAAATGATGAAATATTCATGACTACACTCGCCCGGATTGTAGGACGGGCCCGAGCCAGAGGCGATCAGGATATGCTGGCACTGGCGGGGCTACTGGGTGTGCTGAAAACCGAGCAGAGCTTAAACAGCTATTCTCAAATGCTAAATCAGGAAGTTGTAGCCCGTGAAGCCATTGCCAAAGTCGGTAAAGTCATTCGGGTGGAAACCCTGAAAGATGGGGATCGGGTAACGCATGGTTGTAATACCGAACGCATTTTGGTTTCTGCCCGCAATCTACAGGGGTATCCAGACTATAACATTCTGGGGCGACCGGATGGGGCAGACGGAATAGTGATGAGTATTCCGCAGGGCGAAACTTTCACAGGTGATATAATCATAGACATTTACAACGCATGAAAAAGTTAATTTTCTTTTCCTTCTTTACTTTGCTGAGTCTGGTTTTACAGGCTCAGGTGATGGAGATTACTCAGGATACGACCAAACGTGCCAGTAAAGAAGGTCGATTTCGGGAAGCTTACGTAAACGGGGTTCGCTATGTGAAGGGGGCTAACGGCAATGCCGATATATTGGGAACAAAACTGTTTCGTAGCCTAGCTGAACTTCGTCGGTTTACTAACCCTGTGCCCGGCGTTCAGTACTGGGTAGCTGAAAAAGGGAAAAGGGGATATTTTGAAGTAGATCCAGCCGATCAGTCTTCCGTCGATGATAATCTCAATACGATTGTAGCCGGGGGAAAACGCTTCAAAAGGGTAACCGATTATAGCGTCGATCAACTGAGCATTCGTCAGAATCAAAGCCAGCTTGCGATTCAGGGACAAAATTCGGTGCTGGAATCTTTACAGGGGCTTGCTACTGCCGATGGTAGTAAAGCGTACACCAACGTTACCAATGTCTTTAGCGGGGCCGGGTCTTCAGGGGCAACCGTAAATACGTCAGCGGGTACCATTACAGTAGCTTCGGGTCAGAAAGGCATCGGAAGTTACCTCGAACAAAGTATTGCGTTATCGGCCTATCCTGACTGGAAAGCTGGGGATCGGATCACGTTACGGGTACTCGTTAAAGAATCAGTAGCTAACCTGATTCAGCCTAATTTGGCGGTTTCTCTTTCCGTTTTCAATCAATCAGTACCGATTCAGACGCAGGCGGTAGTGGCGGGGAATCAGACACTTGCCATTACCTTTGATTACGTTATTCCCGTTCCGGGAGAGGTTCTGAAGGTGCGAATCCGTTTGGATGAAACTTCGCCCGTGTTGTCTTCGGCAGGCACCTATACCTGGGTAGCCACTGGACTT
>CAJYHS010000190.1 GCA_913774715.1 uncultured Siphonobacter sp.
GGGGCTCCCGATGGGGAGACTACTCCTTGGCCGTTAACCCGATCCATGGATCTGAACGACCTCAGATGAACATACTTAAAGCATACCTCTCAACCCCTTAATTCGAGTACCCTCTAAACCTTTTTACTCTAAAAACTAATACAATGAAGCAACACTATCTATGGTTAGTGGCGATGATCTTGCTTTGTCCGGTGGTATGGGCTCAGAACGTTACGGTTAAAGGCCGGGTCACGGCTAAAGAAAGCGGAGAGCCCTTGCCCGGCGTAAGCATCCTGATTAAAGGGACGACTTCGGGAACAGTAACAAACGGCGAAGGATCATATATGCTTTCGGTTCCATCCGCCACTCCCGTGCTGATTTTTTCCTTCGTGGGCTATACTCCGCAGGAGGTATTACTCGCAGGTCGAAGCGTTCTGGATGTTTCGCTGGAATCGAATGATAAAAAACTGGATGAAGTAGTCGTCATTGGGTACGGAACGGTAGCCAAGCGGGACCTGACGGGCTCCGTTACTACCGTAAAGGGTACCGACTTACTCCGTAACGTCCCCACCAGTATCAATCAAAGCTTACAGGGGCAGATTGCCGGGGTTAATGTCAATAAAGGGGACGGAGCACCCGGAGGTGGCATCAGCATGACGATTCGGGGAGCAAACTCGTTTACGGGTAGTGAGCCGCTGTACGTCATTGATGGGATTCCCTTTACCTCGGCAGCTACGCCAGCCGGAGCGGAAGGGAGCATGCAGACCATCAACTTTCTGGCCAACATGAATCCGCAGGATATTGAAAGTATTGAGGTACTCAAAGATGCTTCAGCCACGGCTATCTACGGTTCGCGGGGAGCTAACGGGGTGGTTTTGATTACCACCAAGAAAGGAAAAGCGGGCAAAGACCGAGTGGAGTTTACCACCAACCTGAGTGTGGGTAAGGTATCCAAAACAATCCCCATGCTTAATGCCTATCAATACGCTCTGTTTCAAAATGAAGCGTATGCCAATGCGGCTAAATACATCGGTACGACGTTGGAAGTTCCTTTTCCGGGACGCGTGGGAGTTGATCCAGTATTAGGCGGTAATACCTACCTACCTGGGCCTGAAGATTACCTTAACGGACTACCCGAAGGCTCGCAGTATCCCGCTGGTTTTAAAGGTACTAACTGGCAAAATGAAATATTCAGACCCGCCGTTACTCAGGATTATACCCTGTCCATCTCGGGTGGTAATGAGCGGGGAACTTACCTGATTTCGGGTAACTACCTGGATCAGCAGGGGATTATCCTTAACTCAGGCTTCAAACGTTACAGTTTGCAGTTTAACCTGGACCGGAAAATTGGGAAGCTGTTACAAATTGGTACCAACAATAATATTGCTTATACCACTTATCAGATGGGCAAAACGAATACCTCGGGTGCTCAGCCCAGTCTGATTAGCTCCACGATTTTCTTCCCGCCTACGTATCCGGTGGACGATCCGAATTCGGCCTTTCGGGAATCACTTATTAATACGTCAAATCTGGCTAACCCGTACAAAACTACGCAGTCGGCTCGCGACATGACCTATGCAACTCGCGTATATACTACGGCTTATGCTCAGTTGAATTTTACACCCGCCCTGAATTTTCGTCAGCGAATGGGTTATAACTTCAACCTGAATTCACGGGAAATTTATTATGGTCGTGATCTGAATGAAGGCAGAACTCCTACGAACGGGTATGGAATGGTAGCGGATAACAGCAATGGTCAGTTGACGATGGAATCCATTCTTTCCTACAATCAGACCTTCGCCAAAAAGCACACAATCAATGCCGTGGCGGCTTATACGTTTGAAAAGGGCGTTTCGGAGTATAAAACCATGTCGGCAACGGGATTTCCCACGGACATTACCCGCAACTTCAACCTGAGAGCGGGTCTGAGACCTTCCCCATTGCAAAATGGTCGCAACGATAACTCTTTGATGTCCATGCTGGGCCGGGTGAATTATAGCTACGATGGTAAATACCTGTTCACGGCCTCGTTCCGTCGTGATGGGTCGAGTAAGTTTGCGACCCGGAACAAGTGGGCCAATTTTGCCTCGGTCGCTCTGGCCTGGAATGCGGGTGAAGAAGAATTCATCAAAAACCTGAATGTCTTTTCTACTTTGAAAGTCAGAAGTAGTCTCGGACAAACGGGTAACCAGGGCATTGCTCCTTACGGAAGTCTCTATACGACAACTATTGCCAACGTGCCCATTAACGGCGTGGAACAAAGCGGTTATGCCGTAGACAATGGCAGAGGATTAGTAGATCCTAACATTCGTTGGGAGACCACGACACAGGTGGATCTGGGAGCCGATTTTGGGTTCATGAATAATCGGTTGAACGTTGCCGTGGATTTGTATAAAAAACGCACCCGTGACTTATTACAAACGATTCAGATCGCTCCGAGTAATGGCTTTAATACTATGTTGACCAACTATGGTAGTGTGGAAAATAAAGGCCTGGAAATCAGTGCAACTGGAACGCTCTTACAAAAGGGGACCTTCAAATGGGATCTTAATGCCAATATCTCCTTCAACCGTAATAAAATCATGGACTTACCCGCCGATCAGTTTGCTCAGCGGTTGTATTATTCCTTCGATAACATCTTTATTCAACGAAACGGATATGCCATTGGTACGATTTACGGATTGGTGGAAGACGGGTATTATGACGATATAGCCGAAGTAAAAGCTGACCCGCAGTTCGCTAACTGGACCGAAACCCAGCTTCGATCCAAACTGGGTGAAATCAAGTACAAAAACATGGATAACAACCCGGCCAGTATTAGCGAAAGCACGGATCGGACCATCATTGGGAGTACGAATCCCAATTATACCTACGGATTTACCAATAACTTCACCTATAAAGGATTCAGCCTGAGTGTCTTCTTCCAGGGTGTACAGGGAGGAAGTATTGTAAATACCAACTTGCTGAAAGTTCGGATGAACCAGTTGGGTAATACGCCGCAATGGGCTTACGATACCCGCTGGACGGAAGAAAACAAAGCCAACGCCAAATGGCCCCGGGCCGATGCTTCGCAGGTGCGGGTGATGTTGTTCTCGGATCGGTATCTGGAAGACGCTTCTTATTTACGTTTGAAAACAGTGAACCTGGGTTATACCTTCCGTACGCCCGTAAAAGCGGTAGAATCCATCAATGTCTACGCCAGCCTGGGTAATGTGTGGACACTTTCAAAGTATAGCTGGTACGATCCCGACGTAAATAGCTTCGGTGGAGATGCCTCCCGTCGCGGCGTTGATATGAATTCCTACCCTAACAACCGAACCATTACGCTGGGCTTCAAAGCAGCCTTCTAAACGAGCAATCATGAAAAAGACCTTGATATACGCAGGCGTGCTGGCGATGACCCTGTTCGCCACTTCCTGCAAAAATGCCCTCGTAGAAAAACCTTATGATTTTGTAAGTCCCGATCAGGTAGGAACAACCACCGAAGCCGATGCCAAACTTTGGGTTAATGGTGTACTGAATACCCTGAACAGCGGTTCCTTTTTTCAATATGCCGTATATAATAGACCGTTAGAAGTGGATGCGGATGACATCACTGGAAAAGACTACGCTTTTCAGGCCATGGGAGCGGGGAACTTTCAGTCTACCTCAGACATTAATACCTTCTGGGCGGGCCCTTACACGCTGATTGAACGTAGTAACTATGCCATCACCAAAGTCAGCTCCATGACGATTGATGAAAAAGTGAAGAATAATGCTCTCGGGCAACTGTATTTTCTTCGCGGCTGGGCGTATTATATGTTAGTTCGGGCGTTCGGACCAGTGCCTATTTTCAAAAAATCAGTAACCGAAGGAGAGAGCACCAACCAACCCCGGGCCTCGGTGCCGGATGTGTACGCTCACATCATCGAAAATTTAAAAACGGCTGAAGAAAAGCTCTACACTCGCACCACACCGGGTTACGAAACGGGCCGTCTGAGTCAGGAAGCGGCTAAAACTTTACTCGCCAAAGTCTACCTTACCATGGCCTCCGGTGCCTTAAAAGGAGCTCAGGTGACGGTGATGGGCGGAAAGCAGACGGAACGGGTAGGGAACATTGTCCGCCGAATTCCGCCTACGGCTTCCACTTACACGAAAAGTGTAGTAGCAGGGCATGAGAACTTTGATGCGGCTCAGTATTTCAAACTGGCCCGTGATAAGGCCAAAGAAGTAATCGACATGCAGAAAGCCGGATCGCCGATTGACCTATTCTCCACTTATATGCAAACCTGGACCATCGGTAATCGGGGTAAGGGCGAGCATCTGTGGCAAATGAGTGCCATTTCGGGTTCGGAAGTGTTCGGAAATTTCCTTTCCTATCATTACGTCGGCTATACCTTACCGAGTGGGTCTATTGATGGTAACCTCTACGCAATGTCCGATCATTGGTATGAGTTGTTCGAAGAAAAAGACCAGCGAATCACCGAGGGGGTGCAGCACCGCTGGCGGATGTTCAGCTCGGCAGCCTGGCATTATTACCCGGCTAAGGACAGTTTGAAAGTGAAAAACAGTGCTACGGTTCCAACGGTAGAAGGCTATCAGCCTACCGACTTGTATTCACCCGATCAGTTTCACACGGCTAAACTGTCGAAGTTCCTACAGGTAACGGATCGAAACGTTCAGCGGTCAGATTTTCCTTTTCCTTTCTTACGTTACGCGGAAACCTTACTAATTTTTGCTGAAGCGGATAACGAAGTAAATGGACCAACGGCAGACGGCTACGAAGCATTAAATAAAGTTCGTAAACGCAGCGGAGCCAGTGAAGCCAAAGGAATGAACCAGCAGCAATTACGTTCATTTATTCTTCAGGAACGTCAGCGGGAACTGGCTCTGGAAGGGCACCGGGCCTGGGATCTGCGTCGCTGGGGCATTTATCTGCAAGCCATGAATGCCATTGATATTGATGCGAATAACATCATCAAACGTCGACAGGAAAAGCACCTGTTATTACCCATTCCTTTGAACGAAGTGAACGGCAATACCAGTATCAATGAGAATAATCCAGGCTGGTAAGGGATAGTGAATGATTCAATGTTCCGTTTGAGTTAATTAGATTCTATATGAGCGAAAGGGGCATTCGGCCGCAGGAATGCCCCTTCAAT
>CAJYHS010000191.1 GCA_913774715.1 uncultured Siphonobacter sp.
GGTGTAGATAGGCGGGGTATCAGGTTCATTGAGTGATTAATCAAGTTTAGTGAAAACAAATTGTAGGTTTGTGGGAGAAGAAAGCGTTTCATTAAGAAGTGCTTCAATCCGTTGAGAAGTACCGGCCGGTGTTGTTACCGTTCGAAGCCTTAACGTTTTACCGTTCAGGTTGTGAGCCATCCCGTGCATAGAAATTTCCGCGGCGGTGGAGTTTGAATCACCAGTCACCTCTGAATACCATGCGAACATTCCACTGAAAATTCCTGCGAACACTACCCCGCCGTTGCTATTCGTAGAAAAGAATACCTGTACGGAATAAATACCTGTTTCTAGGCATAATTCGGTCTGATCAGCTACTATTTTCCAAACACTTGCATTATCAAAAAGAACCGCTTTCCTGAAGATACCACGACGGGCAAAAGGAGTTATTGTAGCATTTGCACCTATCGTCCAATTGTTAATATACTGAAATTCAGCATCTACCCGCGACTTACCATCCTGATAATTGAGCCCCTTACTTCCAGTGACTAAACTAGAATTATTCCCTACTTTGATACTATTAAAAACGTAAAAGGTAACGCTGGTACGCACGTAGCCTAAACGGTTGTAATTGCCTGCTTTTACAGCTCCCTGATTGTCTCGCCAGGTATAGGCATCCCCACTGGAAAACCCTGCGTTATCTTCTACAATAATATTACTTGTGCCTGATCCCGCGAAGGCTAACGTGTACCCTAGAAAGATTAATGAATAGTTAGTCTCGCCCACGAAACCACCCTGATATACACGCTTGGCGAAGGTAAAGGTGCAATTCTGCTGAATCTGGATGAACAATTCCAGAGGATTGAACGCAATGTCCTCTTTCAAAATGTAATTACCGACAATTATAACTGTCACCCGTTCAAATTTTCCGTTTACAAACTGAGAAACCCGGGCTAATGATTTAAAAGGGGCAGAAGATAAACCTGAATTTGTATCGTTACCCGTCGCCTGATTGACGTAAAAAGTTACGCTCAAATTACTAAAGCGATCAATAAAGGCAGTACTCATGGTATTGAACGTTTCAACCATGGCATCGTGACGTTCATTCACGAATTCCGCCTGCCCCTGAAGCACATCCGCCAGATCAACGTTGCTAATCTTATCTTTCCGGGTCGCGTTCCTGATTTTAGTGGTGATCAGATTGATCACGCTTTTAAGAGTCCACATAGGTTGTTATACGTCAAATACATCATAAAAAAATGCTGAATCAAAGGTGCCTGCTGGCTCCAGTTCCGTATCCTCAATGCCCGCCACGAAAAAGGAAGGCGTTTGAGAAATGGTCTGAAAGCTGAAGGTCCGGCCATTCTTACCCCCACGTCCGGACGTAGCAAACCCACCCCCACCCAGGCGAAGGGGTTGGTCCAGCGTGCCCAGTAAGCGGCAATAGTGATTGCGATCCTTGATCAGAGCCAGAAAAGTCACGTCCTGAAGCTGATCCAGCCAGGCCGGTAGTTCCGGACGATCCCGGGGAATCTGAAAGCTGACGGACTGACGATAGGAAAGCGTATGAACATCGTCGGCGGGTTCTTCGGTATAGGAGCCCGAATCATGAGCAAAGAAGACGTCCACCGGAAGCTTGTCATCCCGCAGAATCAGAAAACCCGGCTGAAGCTGCCGATCCTGCAACCTGGATACGTCCAGCTGCTCAACCCAGTCCGTAGGGATTAAGCGGATACGACTTAACAGCCCACCGCCGTTGGGCTGCTGGTCTATAGATTCAAAACCGGGTACGGAATTAAGAGCGTTTCGGAACATGGTCCGAAGCTCTCATTTAACAGGAAGAATCAACAGGACAGTCAGAGCTCAGTACCTCCAACCGTCCGGGGTAGGAAAACCCGTCCAGAAGTGCCGAAAATCGTCCTAAATCCGGGACAACTTCATCCGAAAATTAGACACATTTAGCCACTTCTGGACAACAATAGTTAGTTCAGGACAACGGATCAGGCCGCCGTTTCGTAACGTTCCCGGCGTTCCCGCTGGGAAATTTTAATGGCTGTACTCTCCTGAATATCTTCCTCCGTAAGCCCGTACAGCTTCAAAAAATGCTTGACGGCCGAAAGCTCCGAGTTGTACAGCGTCCGGCGTCCCTGCGTGAAGAAATATAGGGCCTGCCGGAAAACTCCATTCAGGGCCAGGGAAAGCAACAGCAGCCGATCCGGTATGATTGCACCCCGGTCAAAAGAAAATCCCACTTCAAAATCAATTTTATCGGTCAGGCCGCCGGTAGGTACGCCCTGCTCTTTCAAATCAAATTCATCCGGCGGCACGTGTACGCCTTTACTGAAAGGAAGAATCAGCACTCGACCCAAATCACTATTGGCACGAACGTAGATGGGTTCACTACCATACTCTTTAATTAAAAACTTTTTCACATGAGGGGCAACGGGGACCGTGAGTTTCATCAGCGTATAAAGTCAATAAATTTTTGTTAATTTGTGACCTCATTCACTACCCCATCAAAGCTATCCTGATCAATCAAATGACACTCCGCTCAGAACGGGGTGTCATTTGTACTTTTCTTAGTCCCTAATTTACAACCTTTTACGGCCTTTTCCAACGATTCCAGCCCACTCGCTGGAATTTCTTTTGGTAGCCATTACGCATTCAACTCAATTTTTCGGGAAAAAATCTGTAAGACTGTAAGAGCTGTAAGAGGCACTGATTTTCAGCCTTTTATCCTCTTATAGTTTCTCTTTTTGTTTGTAAGAGCTTTGTAAGACTTTGTAAGAATTCTGTAAGAGCTATAAGCTTTTGAGAATCAGCCTTTTTCTCTTACAAAATTTTGTAAGAATGATTAATTCCTTACAAATCAAAAAATCTATTTGTAAGAGGTATAACTACCTTTCCCTTACACCCTTACAACATCCTGCCTTTAAATCCTTACAGTCTTACAAATTTTTTCAGGTTAGAATACTGGAAAGATTACAAAGAAACGAAAGCCGCCAGATTAACAACGAAAAAAGCCCGCTGAAAACGGGCTCTGTAAGGATTGTAAAATTGTACTGTAGGCAGATTCAGGCCCGTCGTCCTTCCGGTGGCTCATAGGGCATCAGATTGCCATCCTGGATGAACCTGGCCAGGTCTTCCCCGGCAAAGTCAACAGGGTCCGTTTTACCCAGCTCCAGAAAGGTCGCTGCTACAAAATGCGGGTCTTCTACGCTAAAGCCTTTGCCAATGCAAACAAAGAAGCGTGTACCCTTCCGGTTTTGCCACCAGGAATGCAAACGCACGTGAGGTTTAGTATATACGGCTGTTTCCATTTTGAATACGTTAGGATTGATTTCAAGGCACATCCGAAATTTTCGGAGCAGTTGTATTTCGTAGCACTGTATTTCGCTGGAGATAAAAGAATTTGGATGAGATCAGTGCAGCGTCCGGAGCGAGATCCAAACGCTGCACGATGCGGTAAGCGATGTAATCTGAACCGGGCTGAAGTCGGTTTTTCGTGTAAGGATTGTAAGAACGTAAGGTTTTGTAAGAGCGGAAGTCATTTAAAGTTTATAATCCCTGCTCTGCCTCAAATACACCTGGTTAAAAAAGGAATCCGGGTTATTCATTTCATTCAGCAGTCTGTTGGGCTTATGAAGGTTTTGAATATCCTCTCTTCTGATCCTGGAGTGTTCAGAGCAAAGTCCGTGGGTATAGCTTCCTTTTGACTGCTCCGCTGGTTTGCCGCAGAAAAAACAGATATTTCCACCTTTGAAGTTGTATCCAGGCTTTTCAGCTTTCATAACGTATCTCCTCCTTTCGCGTCTCCTCTGATTGCCTCAAACAATTTTGGATCTAACTCAAAAAGAGCAATCGCTACTACTGCCTTAGCTATTTCCCTTTCGTCTTCAGTTTTGTCAGTATCCTTTTCAATTGTATCCAGACACTTATGAGCTATGTCGACGTAGTGCATATCTACCCCTGAAATTTGATGTACCTGCTCCTTTAGTTCCACCAGCTTCATCTTCCAGCACTCAATAAGCAGGTTGTATTCCTGCTCTCCCCAGGAGTCTTTCATGTTCGCTTTGGTAGCCTCATAGGCATCAAGATCAGTGGCCAGTTCTGCTATTGCATTCTCACTCATTTGCTTGTAGTATTTTAAAAGTGGACGTATTTCAGTTATGGATTTATGCCTTTTTCTTATTCTCCAGATATATAATTGACCTCTGGAGCCGATTGAATTTTTTGTTAAAGGCATGTTCAAAAAGCCTCGGATCGTGGATCAGCTCCGAGCATTCTTCAGCGGCTTTCAGTGCCTGAGCGTCTTCCCCGTACTGGTTAATAACGCGGACATACAGTTGTTTTTGGTCGGGTGCCATTGCCATCCGGATAAGAACCGGACGGCCGTAGCCGCCCGGAAAAAGGTGAGATTGTCACTAAAAGGGTACGTCTACATCCGCAAGGCCATCCTGAAATTCGGCGTCATCCGTCGTCCGGAGGTACAGCATTTCAACGGCTTCTTTCTTGCCTGATTTTTGCCAGCTTCCGCCCTTGTATTCCATCTTTTCAACCCAGCTGGTGAACCGTCCGTCTTTATTCTTTTTCGGAGTTTCACCGGTTGGGTTTAGAGCCATGTCATTGTATCGGCACCAGCTCTGAAGCTTCTGCAGCCAGGATTGCGGCTTAATACTTTTATCCACCTCGTTGACGTACGACTGATACGCCATGTATCGCGGCGTGAAGCGGTTCAGACGGTCGTTTTCTTCGCTGAAGTAGTTATCCGCCCAGCCCTGGAAGTTGGCCCCCATCTGCGAACGGTAGGTATTTTTCATGACTGTATCCAGCGGCGGTTCCACCTGCCCAAACTGCAACCAGGCCTGAATGCACTGAGCCATAAAATTCAGGTAGCGGTTCCATTCTTCGCCGTCCCAGTCCTTGAAGAACGAGCGGCCAAATTCGTCTTTAGGTACCCGTTCTTCCCGGTATTCGTTATTCGGATTCTTATGATAGTAATCGCTGAAGCAGGTAAACCACAGACGGCGACGGGTACTCTTATCCGTGTTGCGGGGTGGAAAGTTGGAAGGAATACAAATTTTGGGAGACTGGTCAAAACTCAGCTCGTACGACTTCGTCCCCTTCGGGTTGACGGTCATAAAGCTGGTCACGCTCGAGTAAAAGAAATTGAAGTCAAAGTACTCGTAAGCATCGTCAATGAACAGAAGGTCAGAGTGCTCCGTAACGTTCTCCAGAACGTGCGGGTTGGCCGTCAGTTTGGGGTTACGTCCCTCCAGCTTTACCGTAGTCATCAGGTGTTCAAGGCTACCGTATGCCATGGATTTCCCGGTACCCCCGTGCGAAGCGTTCTCTTCGTTTTCGGCAATCATGTAATCCATGGCCCAAACCACGAAGGCTTCAGCCGGGTCTTTATAGCGGTGCAGCAGGTAGCCAAACGAGCAAATTTTTGCAATCAGGTGCTGCATCTGCTCCAGCGACTCTTCTTCAGAAAGCAGGTCGCCATTTACGCTCCATTTAAACTTCTCCAGATAGGCCGCTTTATCTTCAGCTGAATACGTATCCAGGCGTTCTTCCAGCTCTTTACGCCAGTGCACCCGGGAGGTATTAATCAGGAACCGGAAGAACTCGCAGTCATGATCCGGATTAATTTCAATACCATAGGATCCGTCTTTTTCGGCAATGGTGAAAAAGCTATCCTGTTTTTTTACATGGTGCTGAATTACCTCCTTTTCCCAGACGTACCGGCCGCAGCTGGTAAGCTCATGCGGGATCACGTCCGTTGCCGTTACTTCCCAGGCCTGATTCTCAAAAAACATCCACTGATATTCCCGCCCGGTGTCATTGAAGTCAATCGTCCGATAAGGCAGATTTGAAAGGGATTTTTCCGTAAAGCGGTCCGAATTATAAAAGGCGTTGTACAGATCAGTGGGATAATGCCGGGCCTTCAGGAAGTCAATCACAAAGCGACTCACCTGACGAAACTCTTTCCGACGAACAATCCCCCCATCCAGAAAAATCATGGCTTCCCCGTTCTTCTCGCTTGGCATTTCCAGCATGCCGTAACCCATGCGGGTCAGAAAGTTGTAGATCAGCTCGTTGTTCGGCCGATACTCGTACAAAAAACGGCCGTGCTTTTTCTTCGGGGTGCCGTCGCGTTGTACCTTCAGCTCTTCATCCCAGAATTTCAGCGGGTAAGAAACGTTCAGCAGGTTCTTAAAATCAGCGGGTTTCCAGTATCGGAAATAATCCCTCACATCCTTACAGGCATTACCCCGAAGATCCCGTTTTTGAAGGAGGCCTTCAGGGAGCCAGATCGTGTGCAGATCCAGGTACTGTTCCGCCAGTGCCATGCCTTCCCGTTTGCCGGTGGCGTCCAGATCAGGCAGGTTGAAAACGCGTTCCGCCATCCCCGTCAGCTTCCGGAACTCCCCTGATTCCACATCGGCCGACTCCGAATCAAACCAGACCACCGAATACCCGCAGGCGGCTACGTTCAGGGCATCACTCCCACCAGTGCAGATGATAATTTCCGGCAATTTGGGTACTTCTTTGGACTTCTGCTTTTTCTCATCCGTATCTTCGCCCGTAGCCTTTTCAATGATCAGCCGGTGTTCGTCCAGGTACTGGTTGCATTGCCGGTATCCCCACATGTAATTCCCCGTCGGTTTTTTCCCGGAAAACATGAAACGGTACTTCTTTTCCCGCTCTTTGGGTTTGTAGATTTTCTGAAAATCCCCTTCATCCCACATCAGCATTGGATACAGATCCGTACTGCCAAACGTCAGTACTTCCAGCTTGCCCGATGTCTTATTTTTCTTGACAATGCTGTACGAAGACAGACTTTTAAGGTTATACCGGCTGCAAAGCTCCTGAGCGTTTTTCAATGCCGTTTCATCGTCCGGCCGGTCCTTTGAAGCTTTCCCTTTCTTTCCCAGGTATCGCCAGACGTTATCCGAAAAAACGGCCTTCGCATCCGCAATGGTCAGTTCCATTTCTTCCGCAATAAACTGGCCTTCCGTTTCGCCGTCGGTCGCGTCCCGTTTGGAAAACTTGTAAGTAGGCCCGGAAACCTTACCCGAATCGGCCTGAATACCAAATAATTCGGCAATCGTCCGTACGCATTTGCCGAATTCATCCGGCAAACGGTAGCCTTCAAACCGGGCGGCAATATCAAAGGCATCGTGGCCTTCATGAGCACCGTAATCATAGACAATCCAACGGCCGTCGTTTTGAAGGTAGAGATTGCACGACGGCGTTTTTTCGTCGCGTAGAGCGAATTTATGAGACTTATTACGCGTGCCGGGCTCGGCCGCGGGAAGGTAACGAAGAATGACGTCAAGACCGCCATTGGTAGCTTCAAGGATTTGTTGTGCAGTAGGGTTACTCATATACCTCTGATTCGCAAGAAATTAGAAAAGACTTATCTGAAGGGGCTACGAATCACGAAGGATTATAAAGCTCTAAAAAGGACGGGTGAAGTCGACTGGCCAGCTTACGGGCCCGTTCGGCATTCTGGACAGAATTGCCAATCACCGGCTCGAATCCCGTACTAACAATCTCACCCATGTAAGCCTGATAGTTGAAGAGCACCTTCCGGAAAGCCTCCAGCTCCAGAGCCGTGAAATGATACTCAATTTTAGGACAGGGGCAATGCACAAACGCATCCGGAGGAAGTTTGGTAAGGGTTTCTTCAAAGGCCGTTTTCAGGTGAATCTCAATTACGCCACCTGCATAATTTGCCCGCTTGATCAATGAATGAGCGTAGGTCAAAAACTCAATATCACAGTGAAAAAGAGGTGTGATATATAGCTGCTTCTTGACCGGCCGGGTCAGGCTTCTAAGTTTATTTAGTAAAGATTTCATCAGTGGAGTCGGGTTTGGATAGCCTTGGGAGAAAAGATCAGAAGCCGGGCTGCGTCGCTAAGTCTGTCACGGCGTAGCCTTTAGGCCTTTCTCACGGGTAATAGTGGATACGCACGACGATACAAGCAAACGCAGTACCCGGCCTCTGATCAGGCTTTTGAAGGACTAAGGGCAGTTAGTCTTTGATTAATGGCCGAATAGATTTTCTCATAGGTAAGTAGGTACTGATCCAGCACAGCAAAGCGTTCTTTCACCGTTTCGCTATTCGTTTCTTGTTTCTCTATCTGCTCGCGAAGCTTTTGACAATCTTTAATCCAGGCCGCTATATCCCTTTGTGCCAGCATCAGAATATTGAACTGACGCTGAACCTCCAAATCCTGAGAAACCAAGGCGGTTCCAGCTAAGAAATTTTTGATCACTCCCTGAGCTAATGCGTTCATTACGAGAAATATTAATTAATGCGGTAAAGTATTCCTTGGTCCGGATCAGGAGATCCATCCGCTTTGCATCCAGGTCCGTCCAGGTTGAATGCGTAAGTTCCAGATCATCAATTGCATTCATTATTTGCCAGCGGTGCAACTCCAGCCACTCCCGGTTTTCACCAATACCCAGGGAACCTTCCTGGTAGGCCATCATCATTTCATCAATCAGCATGCGATTAGGATTTTAGACTTTGAGACAATCCGTTCCCGGCCATCAACTACCACCGTATACCGATGAACGGCACGGGCATTGAGCTGCACAACCGTAGCGTACTTCACGGTACCGGGCTGAACCCGGCTTCCGTCACGTATATACACCGAGTCACCTGGTAGGGCGACCAGCAAAGGCAATGATTTCATAATCAACTGTTTCTAGGGATTTGACACTAAATAGAATAAGCTTATTTCTTCCGTTCTGGACGGATCACGAAGGGCATAATGATTGCTAAAGCGATAGTGCCCGTTAGTAAAATCGGATAACTTCGATCTAAAAACTCAAGCAGGTACAGCACCTCTTTTGGCATTGTATTTATTCCAGTAGATAGGAATATACTGATTCAAAAAATCTTCCTGAGCAGGAGTAGCTTCGCGTAGTCCCTTGATTCTGAGCCTAAAGGAATCATTGCCTGTAAAGCCGAAACGGCTATTGAATAAATTAATCATTTCTGATTTCCCTGCTCTGGGTATAGTACCATCCTCCCACAGCTTCCGGAGCTCATCTATCGTTTTCATAATTCAACAATGGATTAAATAACGCCTATACATATACGCACACCGTTATTCTGTTAAAATGACCGCTTGTTTAAATACTGCTATTCTTCGGTTACTTGCCGCCTATCTTTCGATTATCGTTGGGCAATACCTTACGTAGTTTCTCCTTTCTTTTTTTCGCTTTCAGGTAGTCATTTTCTTTAAAGAATACCAAAGTGACTTCCGTAGTCAGGCTATAGGTTTTTTGCCCTTCGAGTGCAATTGTTTTCATAGTAGTAAATGCGTTTTTAGATGAAAGAAGCCTTATTCAAAGCCATTTGGCTCGATTGGCGTAAGCCTAAACTCCGTGTTAGATTATCGGATCACCCTCATGACTGGTACGGAGAAGTTTACCAATTCAGTCTTAAATCTTCTTGTCCAGGCATTGCCACGATGGATGCTTGGACAGCAGAAGATTGGGAAACAATACATTCATCTTCAGGACGGAATCCAAGTTATAGTGCTGCCCTGAACAGAGGGAAAGTCGTTGAAATAGCCTCTCATAACATTCAGGATCTCGAAATCATTGGATTTTGTAATTGGGATAAACCTGACAGAGTTAAAACGATCTGGACAGCCGGTTTTAGAAAAGAGGCAGATTGGGTGTATGGGCCTGAATATGATATTGAAGCCTTGAAGTCTTGGGATTTAACTGCATACAACCTCATTCGCGACCCTGAGCTTTTAACCTTAGAATAGCTTATAAGCCCGGCGTTGTTGTTCATGGTGAAAATTAACCCGACCATGATAGTCGTTAGGTGAACCTACAGGCTTCTCAATAGTGGTCTGTAGGTCATCTTCTGGAGCATGTTCATTTGCGTAAGAAATAATAAGTGGGTTAGAGTTGTACGTGTCCAGCGGTCCCCACCCTCCTACATACTCCATGTCTTCCCAAACTCTACAGCCAATCGCTTCCCGGTGGCCGAGATTTATTGCACTAATACAAATGTTCAATCCCATTCGGATTGCTTCCATTTTCTTCAAATCCAGTTGCCGCACTAACTCCTGAATTTCAGTAGCCACTTGCTTTTTCATTTCCTGCGTTGCTTCGTTTTGATCCTTTGATTCAACCGTTGAGTTCATAATATTGACCGTTTAGAATGTGTTTTGTTAGTACTTCGCCTTGAATTTGGCTATATTTCGCTTGCTCTTCGGTTCAAAAGTAATATTTGTAATTACATTTTCAAGACAAGACAATTATTTTTTTAATTGGCCAATCTTATGAAAACACCTATAGGCCTGATCATCAGGGAAGTTATAGAAGAAAAAAATTTATCTATTCCTGACATAGCTGTCAAGATGGGTACCAGCCGACAGAATGTATATCAGACATTTGGTCGGAAAACAATGCCAGCTAATCAGCTAGAAAAATGGTCCTCTGTAATTGGGATTACAGTAGAAGACCTTCTCAAAAAGCAAAATCTGTCAACAAATAATCAAAACAAATCAATTGACAGTGGTGCTTTCGGTCAAGAAGTACTAGACAAGGTTATTGAAGAGCTCAAAAATCAATATGAAGCTCGTATTCATGAATTAAAGGATCAAATAGGCGATCTAAGAGAACAACTGAAGTTTAACCGCGAAATGGTCCAAGCCTTTAAAGAGGGCCAATTGGGAAAATCTAAGGGTACTCCAAATGGTCAAAGTGCTGGTTATCTGAACGATTAACCCAAGATATAAAGCCTTAGCAGGCTTTATATTTTACCCTAAAATGGGTGGCATTTTTGGAAGTACCCGGCATTGATACGCACAATGCAAGGCCTAACAGAATGATAATGAGTAGCTTACCTCTGAAATGCTAAGATTTGTAGGAGGCTCACTAAAGCCTGAAAATCGTCTGATTTTCAGGCTTTTTGTTTTTAGTTTTCGTCAAACTTACATTGTTGATAGTATAGATATAATTTTACTCCTCCCCAAAAGCCTAAAATGAGCTATGATTCATTCATAGTTATTAAGGTATTAAACTTGCGTTTTAACTTCATGGAATACTTAAGAAATTATTAACTATTTCTATAAACTCTTATTTGAAGATAAATTCCCTAGTGTATATTGCTGTGTCATTGATATCCAGTGCCCCTATAACCCTTTCCGTCAACTTACAATTTTCTGTATGAAGAACCAGTACCTGTACGTTTTTTTGTTGGGTTCAATGCTGGCAAGTTTATCCGCCAAAGGCCAGCTAGTGGTGGAAAGTACAACGCTTACCAATTTAGGTAGCATCGCTAATCGCAATACGTATACGCAAATTTCAGCCATAGCCAATTCTTCTTATTCGGCCTCGAACGGAGCTGTTTTTGAGCATTCTGAAACGGATGCGGATGCCTTACGGGTTTTCAATACCTATAATGCTAATGGCTCCAATGGCAGTACTGATAACTTTAATGGGCCTAATGGATCGGCTGGTGTTCAGGGAATTTCTGGAACTGTGGCTCCCAATTTTTTCAATCTGGTCTTGAAAAATGGATCAGGAAGTGCTTTTCGGATTACGAATACTGCCGGGATCAACCTTTATAATAGTTCTACTTTTCAAAACGGAATTACAACCACCAACCGTTCTATTCATCAGGCGGGTGCTTTTCGTTTTCAGGCGGGCTCTTCTTACACAGGTGGTAATACGGATGCTCAGCATATAGATGGGTACGTTTCCAAAATAGGTAATACGGCCTTTACCTTTCCCGTAGGATCCGCCACTGATCTTCGTACCTTAAGCATTTCTGCTATTACGGATGCGAGTACTCACATTAGCACCGCCTGGATTACAGGTGACGCCTCGACTGTGGTTAATCCTTCGGATGGGAAAACCCACTCCAGAAGTAGCGTAACTGGTCCTATAACCTCCATTTTTAATGCTGGTTTTTGGGACTACAATCGCATTGCCGGTTCAGGAAGTGTTGCTGTAACGGTTTCTATTCCTAACCTTGGAACGCCCCCTGTAGCTTCTCAGCTTCGACTGGCGGGATGGAACGGTTCCAGCTGGATTGATTTAAGTAACAACAGTAAAACTGCGGCGAGTGGCAATACAGAAAATAGTAGCCTTACAGGTGTAATTCCCGAGGGTACCACCATCTATGCTCTTGCCGTTGGTCAGGCGAACCCAATGCCTGATTTGTCACCTACGGCAGTAATTGACAACCTGGACTTTTCAGGTAAGGAAAACAGCCGTGATTTTGCCATTTTCGTAGGTGAAGGAGCTGGCGTTGCTACTACGGCTCCGGTAACGTTTGTCGTTAACAAAATATCTGCCTTCGATATCACTTTTAAAACGACTAACAGTAACTCCCAGGTAGACGGTGGAGTAATGAATCAAAATGCCAACTGGAACTTTACGGATAATGGTAACTTTATTATCGTAACCTCGAAAGCGAACATCGTTATTGGAGCGAAATCTTCAGCTGTTGTTGGTTTTACCCTTACTCGTAGAGCCAACGTTCCTGTCGGAACTACTCAGAATATCACCGTAGGGGTTATTGGTGGAACGGGCGGTGGAGAAACGCCAACCGTTAATAACACAAGCATAACTTCGGTTACGGCAAACTAATATATTTTCTTCAAACGAAACCGTCTCCGTCTTTGCTGATAGAGACGGTTTTATTTGGTAGCTAGCTCATCATTTACTTTTCAGAAAGGAATATACTTGTTAGCTGATTGAACAGCTTTCTTATTACCTAATAAAAGAGTAGCCATTCTCTTCATTCGAACAATTTTACCTTAGTAAAAACAGGACTTCTCGGAAAGAAAAGACCTGTTTTTATGCCCTGGTTACCTATCCATAGATAGGCTCATTCTTGAACTTATTAATATAGCCATTTATACTTATCGTATCAGTGATCAAAATTTACAGATAACTACTTATACCGTTTACTCAAAAGCCTTGATTATATTTTCGTTCCCCTGATTTGTTACTTACTATTGTCACAGCTATTTCATACAACCTAACTTCATTTAGATTGTTAATAGCCAGAGAGTAATACCGTTGGTCAAAGACGTTGGCTGACGTCATAGCATCGGGCTAGCCCGAGCGATTTACAGTACCAACCCACAAAAAAATCCATACTTATAGTATGGATTTTTTTTTCTTTTCTAATTATAGAATTACTCCTAATTTTCAACTAATGAAGAAGCGTTGATAAATGTTTCCGCCAGGTTCGTCAATTTAACATCGGTCGCTTCTTCTTCCTGTAGTGTAGCGTGTAATAATCGAGCGGCCTCTTCATAACCCAGAATTTTCGCCCACGCCGTTAGAGTACCGTACGAAGCAATTTCGTAGTGCTCCACTTTTTGGCAGGCCGCGATAATACCTGCATCCCGCGTTAAGGTTCCTTTTTGAGTCTCCGAAACAATATCCTGTCCTTCTTCTACCAGTCCAGCCATTGCTTCACACTTAATGGCCTCAGCTTCCACTCCAATCGAAGTAAAGATCTGCTCTAATCGGGCAATCTGTCCTTCGGTTTCAGCCATATGTTTGCGAATACCGCTTTTCAGTTCTTCTGATGTGGCGGCGGTTTCCATTTCTGGCAGAGCTTCCATGAGCTTGTTCTCGGCCCAGTAAATGTCTTTCAGTTGAGCAATGAATAATTCGGAAAGTCCTTCCGCTTTGTCCGTTTTAAAAAGATCTACAATACTTGCCATGGTTGTATATGGGTTGATTTATAGTCTACATTTTGAAAAGGATATTCCAATGATAAAAGGTGGCAATCGAGCCACGGGACAGACGAAGACTTACCCCAATTAGGGCAAAAAAAAACGACTTCCTTACAAAAGGGAGTCGTTTTTAGAAAGACAAAATGTTATTCATTCATTAACCGCGAAGCCGTTAACTCTTCCGGCTTTTTGGGCTGAGGTTCTTTTTTCTGAAAACGAGCCAGAAGCCGATCCACAACCAGATACACGGAAGGTACGACGAACAGAGTTAAGACTAAGGAACTCGTCAAACCGCCGATGATAACCCAGGCCATCCCGTTTTTAGTTTCAGCACCGGCTCCACTTGCCAGGGCAATGGGTAACATACCGAAGATCATCGCCAGCGTAGTCATCAGGATCGGGCGGAGACGTTCTTTACCTGCCTCTACCAGAGCTGCCACTACTTCTTTGCCCTCGGACTTCAGGTGATTAGCGAAGTCAACGATCAGGATGGCATTTTTCGCTACCAGACCCATCAACATGATCATCCCTACAATCGAGAATACAGTTAGGCTTTCCATGGTCAGAGCCAGAGCCAATAAAGCACCAATTAAGGCAACCGGAATGGAGAACAGTACGACAAAGGGATAAACCACACTTTCATACAGAGCTACCATGATGAAGTATACCAGCAGGATCGCCATTATTAAAGCCAGCCCTAAGCTGCCAAAAGCATCCGATTGTTGCTGTAACTGCCCTAAGTACTGAACTGAAATGTCATCCCCTAGTTTCACCTTTGCCATTTTATCCTGAATGTCCTGCCCAACGGTACCCACTGGACGGCCCACTACCTGAGCATTGATGGTAATCGAAGATAAACGATCGAGACGCTCCAATACACTTTCGCCAATGCGTTCGTCGACTTGAGCAAACTGGGATAACTCGAATGAACGTCCCTGATTATTCACGAACAACAGGTGTCCTACATCATTCGCACTGGCCCGGTTAAACTGATCAATATTTACCAGAATGTCATATTCATTTCCATTCTGTTTGAATTTGGCCCGGTCGTCACCGCGGAAGGCCGTTTGCAAGGCCATTCCCACGTCGGCAGCATTAATGCCTAACTGAGCCATCTTTTCCCGATCCAGCTTAATAGAGACTTCAGGTTTTGGATCTTTCACCGAATATTTTACGTCCTGCGTACCGGGCACTGACTTGGTTACTTTGAGTACTTGCTCTGCCGCCTTACGAATGGAGTTCATGTCGGTACCTTTCACCGCAATCTGAATGGGAGCTTCAGATGAACCAACGATACCAACCGGGCTAACGGTTACTTTTACACCCGGAATCTTCGCGATTTCTTTCTTTATTTCTACCCCAAACTCATCCGTCGAATACGTCCGCTCTTTCTTATCTACCAGTTTAACGTTGATATCCGCCAGGTTACTGTTAGAAGTAGAAGCGATAGCCGTACTGGTATATCCCACGTTTGAGAAGACATTCGTTACACCGGGGTGCTTAAGCAGAATTTTTTCCGCTTTCTGAACGGCTTCGTTCGTTTGATAAACCGAAGCCGTTGGTGCTAACTCCAACTGAACGGCAATTTCACCCTGATCGGAAGCGGGCATGAATGCTCCACCAATAAATCCGGCAGGAACCAGTGCAATAGATCCCACGAAGAGCAGAATTACGATGATAAACACCCAACGTTTATGACCCAGGGCCGTTTTAAGAATTCTTCCATAATACGCAATGAGGCGATCAATGAAGCTTTCAAAACCCAGGTTAATTTTTCCCCAAAGTGATTTTGGATTCAGATGTTCCAGTTTACCGAAACGAGATACCAGCAAAGGCGTAATGGTAAAGGAAACCATCAAACTCATCAGGGTAGAGAAAACCACCACCAGGGCGAATTCCCGGAGAATGTTTCCAATCAGACCACCAGTCATTGCCAGTGGAACGAATACCACGACGTCAACCAGAGTAATGGCCAGAGCGGTAAATCCAATTTCGCTTCGTCCGTCGATAGCCGCCTGACGGCGATCCTTACCCATTTCCATATGTCGGGTAATGTTCTCGAGAATTACAATCGAGTCATCGACGAGGATACCTACGACCAGCGAAAGTGCCATCAGCGTCATCAGGTTCAGGGAGAAGCCTGATAAATACATCAGCATGAACGTCGGCAGAATCGACGAAGGCACCGCAACCAGAACGAATAAAGACGACCGGAAACTGTGCAGGAATAAGAGCATTACCACCGACACAATCACCACCGCCAGAAATAAATCGTCTACTACGGCAGTGGCTGATGCCAGGGTATAAATAGACTGATCCGCCGCAATATTGAATTTTAGTCCGATGGACGAATATTGCTTTTCAAGCGTAGCAATCCGATCTTTCACCAGCTTACTTACGTCAACGGCATTGGCATCACTTTGCTTCAATACCTGAAGACCCACCGAAGGAATACCGTTGATGTGGTTAATAGCACTAACCTTGGCGGTACCGTCTACTACTTCACCTAAATCTTTCAGTAACACGTCACCACCACCGGGTTTACGAGCTATAATCAGCTCCCGCATTTTGGCAACGGATTGCACCGTTGCATCAAAGTGAATGGAATACTGGGACTGTTGCGTTTCGATCTGACCGGCTGGGTAACTGGCATTGGCATTATAAACCGCCTGAGAAACCTGACCAATTGAAATTCCATAGGCCCGTAACTTAGCCGGGTCAATGTTCACCTGAATTTCCCGCTCTGTTCCACCGACCAGGTTTACCTGACCTACGCCGGCTACGTTCGATAACTGCGGTTTCAGTTTTTCGTCGATCAAATCGTAGAGTTGTGTGGGAGCCAGCTTGGCCGTTACGCCCATCCGTAAGACGGGTAACTCATCCGTTGAGAATTTATTCAGAATGGGGTCATCTACATCATCGGGTAGCTGCGAAAGAATCTGGTTGATTTTCCGCTGGGCATCCTGCTGAGCCAGATTAACATCCACTCCGTTTTTCAACTGAATGATAACGGAAGAAACACCTTCCTGCGAAGTAGACTTCAGACGATCCAGACCTTCCAGTGATGACAGGGCATCTTCAATCTTTTTGGTAACGTTAGTTTCTACCTCATCGGCGGCAGCACCCCGATACACCGTAGAAACACTAATAACGTTCGCCTCGAACTTGGGCAGCAGGTTATACGAAAGCTGCTGATAACTAATGACTCCGAACAGGATAAGTACCGTAAAAATGGTAGTCACCAGCAAGGGTCTTTTTATGGCTACTTCGGTTATCGACATTTTTTTATTTAGTTTTTTGTTGATGGTTGTTGGTTAGTAAAAAAGGCAGGCAACCTTTCTAACAAACTGTCAATCAAACAACTAGTAACAAACAACTATCAACTACTTTGTTACTTGCACGGCTGAGCCCTCGCTTAGGTTGATCTGACCCGTGGTAACTACTTTTTCTCCGGCATTAAGGCCAGACAATACTTCGATCGTATCGCCAAATTCACGACCTACCTGAATCTTCCGTTGCTTCACTACCTGCCCTTCTACTACATACACGTAAGGATTTTTCACACTTTCTACTAACGCAGAACGAGGAATCTGAAGAGCTCTCTGATTTGATTTTTGCGAGAAATCAACGTTTACGAACGTTCCGGCTTTCAGCGTATTTCCGTTTTGAATGGTGATTTCCACGGGATAATTGTGTTGCTCATCCCCCTGAGGAGCGATGTAACTAATCTTTCCGCTGAACACACGATCAGGAAATACACTAGTGCTTAATTTCACCGAGTTTCCTTCTTTAAGCGAATACACGTCACTTTCGTTTACCAATACCTGAACTTTCAAGCGACTGATATCCAGAACTGTTCCCAAAGATGTTCCTACATTTACATATTCACCAGGTTCGATATTCTTCTTTACTACACGACCACTAATAGGAGCTTTAATCGTAGCATCAGAAATCTGTTTCTTGATCTGCTCGGCCTGATTAACCGCATTATCATAATTATACTTGGTGTCATTCACCTGCAATTCAGTCGTAGCATTTCCCGCATAAAGGGTGTTATAGCGAGCGACATCTTTCTTTAATTTCTCTACGTTCAGGTTCGTTGCTTCCAGCGATAATTCTTTAAGCTGGTTATCCACCTGAACCATCGTAGCACCCTGACGAACTGCCGAACCTAGTTCGAAGTTAACTTTCATAACCTTACCCGCGGCGGTAGCCATAATTTCAGCTTCCCGGAACGGAATCAGGTTCCCCGTTTTGATGAGTTGCTGAGAAACATCTCCCTCCTGCACCGTTGCTACCGTTACCGGTATCTGAACATTGGTTTGCGTTGGGATTTGATTCTTCTCATCTAATTTTTTCTTATTCGACGCAAGCTGAAAGCCAATTAACCCAATAATGGCAACTATTGCGATGATAACGATTATCGATGTACGTTTCATGGTTATAGGGAAAGACGACTAGAGTTGATTATAGAAATTCAGGAGTGTACCCTGCGACTGCTCCAGATCGAGCTGAGCCTGGTAATAATTAATGAGTGAATTGATATAATTAGACTGAGCTTCGCGGTATGACTTATCCGCATTCAGTAGATCCGTTAAATTCTTCACGCCCTGTTTATATTGAAGCGTAGTGATTTCATACACTTGCTGAGCCAGTTTGACAGTACGGTCATCGTTTTCCGTATTGGTTTTGGCTTTCACAATTTGGGATTCAGCATTACTGTACTGCAATTTGAATGACTCAATGTTCAGACGTTGCTGCTCTTCCTGCGTCATCACCGTTAGACGATTTTGCTGATATTGAGCGTCACGTTTAAATCCATCGAAAATGGGCAGATTCAATCGTAACCCTACTGAACCGAAGCCCAGAAAGTTTTGAAAAGCACCGCCAAACTGATTGGAGAAAGAAAGTGTACCGTAACTCGCATTAGCGGTCAGCGTAGGCAGATACCCAGCTTTGGTACGAGCCATCTGAATTCGCTGTAAATCCAGATTCCGTTCTCCCTGTTGGAAACTAACCAGATTATGTGGATCAAACTCCTGCTTTTGCTGTGCTCTCGGTAGTTGTTTTAGAATACTCGAATCCGTTAACATCAAAGGCTGGTCCTGCGATAAGCCCATCTGATATTTCAGCTGGTTTATGGATAACTGTAAAGTATTTTCCGCCAGTACCAGCTGAGAACGAGTGTTGTTATAACTTACTTCCGTGTTGGTATAATCCACGGGTTGAATAACTCCGTTATCCCGTTGCAGTTTCAAAACCCCTAACACCTGCTCCGTACGATTCATGTTATCTTTTAACAGGGCAATCTGTTGTTGGGATACAAAAACCTGATAGTAGTTCTTAGTGATGTTGTAAATCACATCTTCCTGCGTCTGACGGGTATTCAGCTCAGCCAGTTTTTTATTGGGCTCATTCGCTTTAATACCCAGGATCAGCGTTTTATCATAAATCGTCTGTGTAGCCTGAGCACTTACGGTATTCTGATACTTCTGACCAAACGCAACCGTTAAAGGCTCTGCGTTTCCAAATGTTCCCGCAGGAATGACGTTTCGCTGAAGCTTGACGTTGTCTATAAAGTTTCCGGTACCTGTTACCTGGGGTAAATATTGTGATATGGCTTCGCGGGCCTGTTGGTTTGCCGTTTCAACTTTATACTGAGCGAGTCTTACGCCACCAAAATTTTTCAGACCATACTCCAGACACTGTTTTAAGGTCCATCCCGGCTGTGTATTTTGAGCTTCACTGAGTGAGGGGAGCACCGCCATCAGCATTGCAATCAAAAAAGTGTTCGTTTTCATGGGAAACTGTTGATATATCAATAATAAATCAAATAGGAAGATTACTTCTCAGTACTTTGGGCAATGGCCTCAATTTTGTTTCGGATTCTTAGTAATACAGCGATTTCCTCTTCGTCAAAATATTTTTCCATCTCAGCGTTCATTCCCTCCAGAGCCTCGGTAGCCTTCTCAACGAACAACTTTCCTGCTGGCGTTAATACCACTACATTTTTTCGCTTATCCTGATCATCCGTTGTACTTCTTAAATAACCATCTCTTTGTAAAGTCTGTATAGATCGCTGAATACCAGCTTTATTTTTCTGAAGGATATTAGCAATATCCTGTTGAGAAGGTGGATTTTTTAAATAATTGATCGTCATCAAAATTCGAATCTGCTCAATTTGTAAAGCGTAACCCAGCCTGTTAAGCCAGCGATTCGTATCCCGCACAATCAGATGAGAAAGCCCCAGTATGTTCACGATGAAAAGCTTCTTAATTCGTTCCACTGAAGCCTCGTCTCTTAATTCATAATTTTCTTTCATGGGATTCATGCTGCAAAACTAACATTCGTTTACATATCAACCAATACCATTTAAAAAATGTTTCCACCGATCATCATTAATTTAGGCCATAAAAAAGCCCGTCTACGATTACTCGCAGACGGGCCTATGATGATTATGAAACTCAGCTATAAGTATTAACTATTATGCGATGGCTGTAGTACGAATGTTTCGTAACCAGCTTAAGTTTTCAGACATATATGCCTGACGCTGGGTCAGACTTTTGTATAACTCAGGGAACGCTGCCAGACAACGGTGCTCCATTACTGACTCAAATGCATTGAGAATAGAAACCGTACCACTCTCGCAGCCATCTAATTCTTCATCCCAATCCATTACTGGGGAAGCAACTACCAGTTCTTGCTCTTCGTCTTCCGGCATTCCGTATTGACGAGTATAACGAGCAAGTTCATCCGCTAAACATTCGTTTTCGACGTTCATGCGAGACAAACGCTGTCTGAGTCGAGGAAGTTTAGCTTCCAGGCTCAGTTGAGCATACTTAGATTGACACTCCCGGGCTGCCCGAACGAGCTGGCCTAAAGATTGTACCAATACGCGAAGTTCGTTAGGTGCAGTAGTTCCCATGATATTATAATTTTGATCTGACGAATTATAAACAACTCATACCTATCAAAACCATGCCGAAAGCGAAAATACCTGATAATCTATAAATTAAGGCAATAAAATCCCCATTTATCTGGACTCAGTCTCAATAGTTTCCGCATTTTTCCCCACGCCAATTTCGCGTTCTGCGAGCAGGGCCTGCATTAACTCATCCATCGGTACGGTTGCAAATCCGGTTGAATAGTCAGACATCGCGTAAGGGATTAATAATTTACCTGAATGTACTACGGCTCCGCAGGTATATACTACATTGGGTACATACCCCTCCCGCTCTTCTCCTTGCGGTGTCAAAATAGGGTAAGGCAGCCGAGCCAGTACGACCTCTGGATTATTAAGATCCAGCAGAAAGACGCCAATGCAATATTTCCGCATTGCTCCTACTCCGTGACTTAGCACCAGCCATCCTTCCGGTGTTTCAATGGGCGAACCGCAGTTGCCCAGCTGAACAAATTCCCAGGGATATTTAGGGGCTAGTAACAGCTTACTTGTCTCCCAGAAGAACAGGTTATCTGACTCCATCAGGAAAATGTTTTCACCGTCCTGACGACCTAACATGACATACTTACCGTTGACTTTTCTGGGAAATAATGCCATTCCTTTGTTTTTGACGACATCTCCAGCCATCGTTTTTACCCGGAAGTCAACAAAGTCTCTGGTTTCGAGTAACTGAGGAAAAATGACCCGGCCGTTGTAGGCCGTGTAGGTAGCGTAGTAAGTGGTTTTGCCATCCTCTTCCGTGAATTCCACAAATCGGGCATCTTCCATCCCATTCATTTCATTCGGTGAGTAGGGGAAAAGAATGCGTTCACTTAAAGCTCGATCATCGCTATAATTGATGATGTAATTCGCTTTCATTAAAGCCAGGATACCATCGCCCGCTACGCGGTGGGTCTGATACGCCGGATTTTCCTTTACGACCGGATAAACATCTGAATAACAGACTTCTTCTGGCAATTTATCAACAATGCTATTGGCGAATCCGTCGTCTAAACCCAGTTCGTGGAGCTTCCGCTGAAAAACATCCCGGGAAAGGTATGCTTCTTCGTAGGAATCAGGTGGCGTTACGTACCGGGAATACCCATCCAGCCAGATGCCGGCATTCTGGTCTACGAAGCCCGAACGAAATACGATTGAAGAAATATGTCCTTCGCCAGTGGCTCTTAGGCTGATGATAAATCGGCGGCATCCTTCGGGTAAATTAGACTGATCCGGGTGCCATACGATAGAAGGATTGAATAGAGCTGCTGCCTCCAATGCATATTCATTCGTAAAATATGCTCCTATTAATAATTGATGCAACGGGCTTAACTCTTCCTTCAGATCAAAATGAGAGAGGATTTCTTTAGCCCGACGATCAAGATAACTCTCAACAGCCTGATGACGATGGCGAAATTCCTGAAAGACCTGAGAAAGCTCCGCCTCAACTTCTTCTGCTGTCAGAGCTAATAAACGGTTCACAATTAAAACCATTCGCTCGTTTCCTAGATAGAAAGGCCGAAACAGTACCCGGCGGGGGTCTGGGTTAATAATTAGTGGATAACGTTCTACGTTCAACAGAGATTCGCTCATGTTTCAGTTCGATAGAAGTGAATTGTTCTCAACTTCAATTACCATTAGATAATGGCAATCAAAATTGAGAACAATAAAATGTACTAAACTTACGATTACCTAATTATTTAAAGACTCAGGACTAACCTGTTTTTTAGCTTTTTTCTGCATTGCCGAGGCTTGTTCCTGCGACTGCGACGCCCGGATTTCAGCCCTTGCCATCAAAAAGGCCAGGCATGATTCAGCTCCCTGATTGCAATTTACTGAGTGAGGCTGTAATCCGTCATAACAACCACCCGAAGTCTCATCATATAACGGTAATCCGGTATCATTCTTGCCTAAATACCATTCAAATGCTGTATTTGCCGCATCATGCCAAACGTCGAGACCCGTATAGGCGTGAGCAGCCAGATACGCTCCAATGGACGCCGCTGCTTCTAAAGGCTGCTGGTCAAAGATCGCTGGTTCGCTACCCATAGGATAAAATCCTTCGGATCCGATGGGGCGGAAATGGCCTTCAGGTGCGGTCTGTACATCACGTAACCATTCCAGGGTATGTAATCCTACCAGTTGATGTTCAGGAACGTCCGAGCATAATAAAGCTTGCGAAAGTCGGGCATTGTCATAACTCAAAATGGGTTCAAACCAATACCAGTGCGGACGAGCAGCCTGACGTAACAATCCACACAGGCGATCACCTAATTGTTTTCTTAAATCACGCTTATGACGTTCACCGGGATAGCGGTGTAAGAATTCACTTAACCCCAGCATCGTAAAGGCCCAGCTTCGGGGAGAAGTCATTTCAAGCACTTTATCAATGGAACGATCAAATAAGTCACGAGCCCAATTGCGTAAGTCAGGACGACGGGTACGGGCAATCATCCCACCTAAAGCCCAGATGGCTCGGCCATGGCTATCGTCGGATCCGTAGCTCTCCAGCCATTCCCGACCATAAGACATAAAATTACGGAAGCGTCCTTTTTCCGGATCAAAAGCATGATTCAGGAAAGATGAATACACGTCAATCATCCAGGGGATACGAGCATCTACAATCTCTCCATCGGCATCCAGATAGGAAGCCAGTAATAAAGCTCTGGCATTATCGTCCGTACAATACCCTTCTTCGCGGTGCGGCAAGGTATACCGTGCGTGTTGAATAATTCCAGTTGAATCAGTTAATCGATATAAATGATCCAGTTTCAACGCAGGCATCACTGCATAATTCAAGCTGATGCGAGAAGAAACACTATAACCAAATAATTGTCGGTAGTTCCCTACTACTTCCCGCCAAACCATAGGGCGGCTGTATTCGTACGCCCGCTCCCGCATTTCCTGACGATACTGAGGATCATCAAACATGTGAATCAAAGCCTCTGCAATAGCTTCGGAAGAGCCAAAAGGAACTAATATCCCACGGTCATTAGCCAGTAACTCTTCCGCATGCCAGTAAGGAGTAGAGACTACTGCCTTTCCACAGCCTACGGAATAAGCCAGGGTGCCTGAAGTAATCTGGGCAGCATTAAGATAGGGCGTTAAGTACACGTCCGCCATTTCCAGATACTGAACCAGATCATCCAGTTCTACGAAACGATTGTGAAACTGTACGTGCTCTGCTACGCCTAATTCTTCTGCCAGTTGAATCAAACTATTTCTGTATTCTTCACCACGTTCCCGAATCAGATTGGGGTGGGTAGCTCCCAGGATCACATACGTTAACTCTGGATGTTTCTCAACCACAGCTGGCAAGGCAGCAATAGCAGTTTCAATCCCTTTATTAGGCGAAATCAAGCCAAAGGTTAAGACTACCTTCTTGTTTTCTAAACCAAATTTATCTTTGAAATGATCAGGATTAGAGAAAGGCACGTCGGGGATTCCATGGGGAATAACCGCGATTTTCTCCGGACTGATTTCGTAAATCGTTTCCAGAAACTGACGACCTTTCTCCGACATCACCACCAAAAATGAAGAGCGTTCTGCAATCTGACGCAGTACGCGATCCTGTGAAGGCGATGGGTCCTGAAGAACGGTATGGAGGGTGGTAATGACCGGCATTTTTACCCGGTTAAGCAAGTCGAGGATGTACTCACCAGATTCACCACCGTAAATGCCGTATTCATGTTGCAGGCAAAGAGCTTCTACGCCTGACTCATTCAGATATTTAGCCGTTTCCAAATAGGCAGATCGGCTGTGTTGATCAAATGTATATTTTACTTCTGAAGGGTATTCATACGTTCCGGGATGATCTTCTACCGCCACTACAAATGTATCCAGATCATCATACCGTTTTTGAAAATGTGTTCTCAGGTCATGAGTAAACGTAGCAATACCGCACTGGCGAGGGAAATAGTCTCCCAGAAACGCAATGCGGCGAACAGGTAAAGTATCAATCAAATCGGAAAAGAGCTTAGTAATGTTCATAATAATAACGGTTTATGACTCATGATTGGGTTGCTAGTAAGCTTAGGGCTGTAATCTTAATAAAAGACAATATTTTCAAAGGCTATCAGGTTGTACTATTAATTAAAAAATCGATACCAATTCATTAATAGAAGCATTTATGGCTCTGTAGTTGCATTTGTGGTAACAATTCCCCGTATTACTTTGGTACAATTCCGGATTTTGAGAGATCAAGTAGATAACGCAAAACCATCAGCCGGGCCTGGAAATGGAAATGAATCCTGAACCCATTTTTATTCAAAACTCTTACCGAGGTTCGGCAAAGCGAGCAATAGTATTATCAATAAAACTTCGGTAACGGCTTTTCGGGACAACAGTCGGCTCATCGATTACTCGACTACGAAAGGGGCTATTACTTCTTTTGCGTGTTTGTTACCTCAGCAGTTGGCCGAAAGGTCGAAAAATTTGGGAAGGACACGACTCTGAGTCGAGTTAAGCAACCCTGAGATGTTAATCTCTATTACGTTTTATAGCCTCAGAAGATGCCAGTCATCTAACGAAACCAGCCCTTCATCCCAAGAGCATCCATAGTATAAATACTTAAAATACAAGAGGTTGAATATATATAACCTACTGTATTACTATCTATCATCCGCAAGACGGAAGCTTTACCGTATTAAACCAGAAGCCACCCAGATACTCAACCATACTCAGCGTTTCGGTAAATGTACTGGGCTTGATCAGGTAAGAATTGGTACCATAATCATACGACTCCTGTATATCCTGAGTAGCCCGGGAAGTGCTCAATACCACTACCGGAATTCTTCTCAGTTCGGGGTCTTTTTTCAACTCCTGTAATACTTCTTTCCCATTTTTACGGGGCATATTCAAGTCGAGTATAATAAAACTTGGTCGTGGACTATCAGCAGGATTTGCATAACGCCCCCTTCGCTTCAAATAATCACAACACTCCTGCCCGTCAGAAACAAAACGTATGTCGCTTACCTGATAATACTGCTCGAGGGCTTCCCGAAATAAATCCTGATCGTCGGAATCGTCTTCCGCCATCAGAAGAACGAAATCCAGTACTTTTTTCATTTAATACGTTTCTTAAATAGAGCAAACACCTGAGCTTTACCAATTGACGTACAAACTGCCTCTCGTCAAGAAGTGTTTAAAAATACTATTAATTTCTACCTTTCAAGTACATTAAAAAAGCTTCATCCTTATACATGGATGAAGCTTTATAACGGTACCATACAAACGTTACTACTAGTTTGTATTGGTAAGGGTGTTATCCCCGTAATATTCATTCGACGGATGAGGTTTTGAGATTCCCAGTTCACGAGTATCCAGTTGCTCCACTTCATCAATTTCATCGTCACCAATGACGATGTTTGAATCATCGGGAAAATCCTCCTCAATAACGGCATCTTCATCCGTCAGATCAGGGTCTTCATCATCTTCATATACCGTCAGATCTTCTTCTTCAAACTCCTCTCCATCCAACTCCTCGTTTAATTCTTCATCATCTAACTCTTCCTCTTCGGGAGACAATGAAGATTTCACTACTAACTCATCTTCTGTTAATTCATTAGCCTGGAACATAAGTATATACAGTTTAGTGATTAATCTATTTGAGTTAATTGATCTACCGGAATTTCTCCCTGATCAGTTAATAATACCAGTGTATTGCGGCCCTGTTGCTGATTCTGTCCCAAACCCAGAACAAAATAAGGAGCTGTGCTATATCTTTCACCTGAGTTTAATACTAATAGCGACTGTTCAGGATAAAATACATAGGATATTCCATTCTGTGTACCCTGCCAGCCACCCATCGGTGTTTTTTCTGGTTCTTCATCCAGGTTAGTAACGTTCGTGGGGTTTGAAGATGGCACCTGTCCCGGAACGGATGATGCTGATAACAAAGGCTCATAGGTAACATCGGCCGAACTCGCTAAAGGAGCCAGTTCATTAATCAATCCTAACAAACGCGTTTTGAGGATGTGATTATTCCAGTCAGAAATCATCAGCATTCCATTTTGCCATTGACCTTGTCCCCCAAATTCGGGCGAATTAAATTGTACCTGTCGACCTTTTGAATGCAATAAGCCTTGCCATATCTGATCTACGGCATTATTACTAAAATCATATCGCTGAGCGGCCTGTTCAAGAAAAACTGCTGTTCCCTCTCCCATAATAATAGTTGTTTTTTGGAAAAATGAAGGAAAAAGCCGTTCCATACAAACCCGAACACATGTGCGGATAACCCTATCATCATTCACTACTTTCCAAACAAATGACAATTATCTGTTTTTCAATTCATTAGATCTATTAATTGCTCAGCTCTTTTCAGGTCAATTGTTTTTTCTTTCGAATTGTCCTGGGAATCCACTCTTTTGGTGGGACTGGGTAGGAACTTCCCAACCATACCGCATACCGATTTTGCTCTGAGCGTCTAAGCCGCCATGGTTCATGCAAAAACCGGGGAGGAAGATTAACTAATTCGGGTAACCATATTCTAAGAAAATGGATACTGGATTCCATCTTCTGGGACTCTCTCACCGGGTTTAAGTATTTTCGGGAAGCAATGGGTTGGCTTACATAGTAATAAAAGAGCCGTGGTTCAAAGTCCAGCGAGTGCTGAGCTAACCAGCATAATCCTTTGGCTTCAAATTCAGGGAATCTTTGCTTTAATACCGAAAGGAGTAACAACCTTAAGCGAGGAATTAAATAACCCGTCTCGAGTAAGCATCGCATGGAAGCGTCTACCAGGGGAAAGCCCAAACGTCCTTTCTTCCAGCATTCAAAAAGCTTCTCTCGATCTTCATTGCCCACGTGCTCAGAAGGAAGCAAGTCGCAGGCAAAGCCTTGGTGAGTCGTAAAGAGAATGTGATCGTGTTTGTAAAGGTGAGCGAGGAAATCCTTTAAAGCGTTAGGATAAAAGCCCTCTCCAATAGCCTGCTGACAAGCCTGAAAAATCTGTCTGACGGACAGGTTACCCCAGGCTATATAAGGTGACAAACGGCTGGCATTATATCGACTTAGGTAAGGATTATTATCAGCCTCAAGGTATTGGACAGCCCTGATTTTCAGAAAACTGTTTAACCAGTCCTGAGCCTGCTCAGGACCGCCCCGCTGAAAATGGAAATCAGGAATATAATACTGATCGGGTGTATCAATGATGGATAGTTCTTCAATAAAACCTATGCTAACTGAAATGGGCTTTATTCTGGATAAATCAGGCGTAATGACCTTTTTCTTCATTTCTTTCTGCCAGAATTTTTTCCAGTTAGCCGATGTAGGTAACTCTTCGAGCGGCTCAGAAGCTTGCCAATCAATCTCATTTTCATGGCAGAAAGCTTCGATGGCTTCATTACGTTTCTCTAAAGCCTTTAGCCCCTTTTCCCGGTAAGAAAAAATACATCCTACTCCATACCTACGGTGAATTTTTTGCAGGACTGCCAGGAAATCATTCCGAAATACATGAAGTACGATCCCTGAGCTTTTGAGAACGTTACTTAAGTCCTGCAAAGATTCCATAATGAACCGTCCATGCCGGGGATTAAAGTGTCCCTCATTCAACATGATGGGTTCATAGCAGTAGATTAGCAATAACGGTTGTCCAGCTTCAATAGCAGCCTGTAAAGGAGCATGATCTGCTAATCGTAGATCTCTTTGAAACCACAGAATATTCATAACTGAAGATTAAACCAAAAGAAGAGCGAAAGAATTATACCAGTTTATTACATCTGGAATTTTATGGCTTACGTTGTGTGTGTATAAGTATCATCCAATCTATGAAAAGAATGATCTTTACCTGGACAAGATGGCTTTCCGAGTAAACCCCTCATGCAACGTATCAAGGCTCATTTGCATCTAGCTGATATACCTAAAACTCAGAAACGGTTCTGTAAAAACCTGTGCAGTTCATCAGCTTTCTTATATAGAATTTGACCATCTGAGCGTTTTGCTTTTGTTTTGTGATTAAAATTTAGAATTCCATCGGCAGATGCTTCGACAACTCCCCCTCCTATTGTCCCTGATTTTCATTAGCTTACTATCAACTAATGGCTCAGCTCAGGTGTTACATTTAAAACCACATTTTGGTCTGAAAGCCGGTTTGAGTTCTGGTAATACCATTCGTACTCCCCAAAGCGACGTTGTTTCCCGTTTCAACTCGGGCTTACACCTGGGTGGATTTTATCGACAACGCTTTAACAAATTTGTTATTCAGCCAGAAGTAGTGCTTACCCAACGGGGTGGTGCTCTGAAAACAGGTTCTACGGTTACCCGCAATACCTTTTATTATGCAACCGCAGCCGCTGTTTTAGGTTATGTGGTCACGGAAGGATTGACTCTAGAAGCTGGTCCTGAATATGCCTATGCTCTGAACGGCCCCAATAGCACCCCTCGTGGCCCCAACAATCGTACGGACTATGGTTTCACAGCCGGCTTACGTTATGATTTTATGGATGCGGCCGATAAGGTTAGTCTGGGACTTCGTTACAGTCGTGGGTTTAATAATCTGATTACCACCGAACCCGGCGTGACATTTACGAACCAAACGGTTCAGGTTTCACTGATTTACAACTTCTATAAAGAATAGAAAAACGTTGGCACATCCCTCGTCTCGAAGGATTATGCTAAAAACCATAAAAAAAACGCCCGGGTCATGCATCCCTCGGGCGTTTTTTTTCATCAGGCATTTGTATTGATGAAACACGGGTTGAAGAGCTGGCACAGCTTTCGTAAGTACCCCTGATACATTCCATGATAATTATGGGAATTCATTTCCTAAAATCTCATAACAGCCATGAATACTCGTCGAAAATCAATACATTTGTTTATAGATATGTTTGCCAAAGGTAATCAACTATACCGAATGACTAACCGATTATTTATAGTACTCTCAGTGTTCCTGCTCGTATTTTTATCCAGTGAGTTAGGGTTTGCTCAGGGCCAAGTGAAAACCATTCAGTTCTCTGGAGTTGTAGTAGGCGGAAAGCAATCTGAAATTCTGCCCGGAGCTACGATCTGGATTCCTAAGTCTGGCGGAAGTACAGCTACTACCAACAACGGTTACTTTAGCTTACCCGTTTTTCCTGGCGATAGTATCATTTTCAGTTATACCGGTTACCGCCGTCAATACCTGATTATTCCTAAAAACTATCACGAAGCTTCTTATTCAGCCAAGATTGTCTTACGGGAAGACGCGATTACTCTGCGGGAAGTAAAGATTTACCCTTTCCGGAATTACGAAGAATTCAAGAAAGAGTTTCTGGCCATGAATCTGCCCGATGCTCGTGAACGCGAAGCTTTAGCTCGTAATACCGATCCTGATTACCTCCGTCGAATGGCGGTGATGCAGGGAGCTGGCCCCAGTGCTACCTTCCAGGAATCGCAGCGGCAGATCACCAGCTACAATGCCAATAAGGGTTTTGCTAATACCATTCCTTTCTTTAATCCTTTTGCCTGGGCAAGTATGATTAAGGATATTAAGGATGGTGCCCTGAAGGATAATTCCTGGAAATCTCTTTATAGTGACGCTCCTCTCCTGAACACCAATCGGGATTCTTACATAAGACAACAACGGGGTAATTAGTCTCCTGGATACCTAGTAAAAGAAGGTCCGCTCCAAAAGCGGACTTTTTTGTTATACAGCTCACTATCAGACTGTCATAATTACACTTTAGTGAAAATTACGTAGATTAAATTCCCCAATTTAATGTCATAATGGCTTCTCTAGAGTTCTGGTAGGGTATTTTAACTTTACTAGTTAAAATTCGTAAAAGCCATGAAATCTCAAATCTCAATACCGAAAGAAATACTCGCGAATATTGACTTTGCGAATACGCTTAACGGAGGCCGGGCTGAATCTTTAGTCTGGGTAAACCGTGGAGAAAATGGTTATGAAGTATTCGTGAAAATGCCGGGAGTTGATCCCGATGATTTACAGGTTGATGTTGAGGATGGCCACCTTTGGTTATATACCTTACACCCTGTATTGAAAATAGAAAAAAATGAAGAGGTAGAAAGCTTTTTACCCTTTACGCTGGGAGATTTGATTATTCCCAATGATGTTGATGTTGAACATATTTCGGCTCGTTACCGGAATGGTCGCTGGCGGGTATTCCTCCCCTTCCATGAAGATAACGACGAGGGTTATCAACGTCACATCGATTTAGATTGGGAGTAACTTTTGTTGAACTCATTCTTTCGGCAAGAGATTTTCTAACATATAACAAAAAAGGCTGATTTAAACGTCAGCTTTTTTTTATGCCCTATTCTTTAACGTAATAAGCCTAATTTATTAACTACCCAGGGTGGTAAAACGAAAGTGGCTGGTAACTTACCAGCCACTTTCGTTTATGAATTAGTGTCCTTTCGTTTCCTCATCCGTTTCACTCTTATCAGACTGAACCGTTTCGGATTGATCAATTGGTTCCTGAACCGTTTTTTCCTGCTCCTGAGTTTCCCCTTCATTATGAGCCATTTCATAGCTCTCTTTCAGGTTTTCAGCATCTGCTACCGGATCCTGCGTAATTCGGTCAGTGTCTTCATCACGTAGCGGGTAACTTACACCCGGATCCCCCTGTCCCGGATCGGTACTATATCCTTTTTCAGGATCGCGTTTCTCCAGATGCTGGTAATGATGTTTATGTTGATTATCTTCCTGCCACTCCAGATCGTGCTGGGGAACGTGGTAAGGATCTTGCTCTTTATCCGGCTTCATAACTGGGTTGATTTATGTTGATTATGATCAGGAAAAAGAAAAGACTATTCCAGTGAATAGATTTCTCATTTCATAAGTCGATTCTCTTCATGTATTTTTGCAAAAATTAAGGTTTGAACGTTCCAATAGTTTACGAATATGAATTCACGCATGATTAACCTTTACGCGAATTCGTCAAACCTGACAAATCACTAACGATTCACTACTCAGTATGGGAAGAGCTTTTGAATTTCGAAAAGCCCGTAAGTTCAAACGATGGGGCCAAATGGCCAAGACCTTTACCCGAATTGGAAAGGATATTACGCTGGCCGTAAAAAGTGGTGGCTCAGATCCAACCTCTAACTCGCGTCTGCGGGCTATGATTCAAAACGCGAAAGCGGCGAACATGCCTAAGGATAACGTAGACCGTGCTATCAAACGGGCTACGGCTAAAGATCAGGAAGATTATAAAGAAGTAGTATACGAAGGCTATGGCCCTCACGGGGTAGCGGTGCTGGTGGAATGTACTACGGATAATACCAATCGTACGGTTGCAAACGTACGCAGTTACTTCAACAAGCTGGGCGGTAGCATGGGTACTTCCGGCATGCTCGATTTTATTTTTGACCGTAAATCCGTATTCAAAATTGCGAACAAGCCCGGTCTGGATATTGAAGAACTGGAATTGGAATTAATCGATTTCGGTGCAGAAGAACTATTCCTGGATCAGGAAACGGATCAGGTAATTATTTACGGTGAATTTACCGCCTTTGGTGGCTTACAGAAATACCTGGAAGAAAACGGTTACGAAATCCAGGGAGCTGAATTTGAACGGATTCCCAACGATTCTAAGGAACTTTCAGAAGAAGAAGCCCTTGAAGTTGAAAAACTCATCGAGCGACTGGAAGAAGACGATGACGTTCAGAACGTGTATCATAACATGAAGTAATTCAAGTTGCCAATAAGGAAAAGGCCTGAAAGATATACTTTCAGGCCTTTTCCTTATTGGCAACTATATGAGAAACATGCTCTATTTAGCAGCCTGCTGAGAAGCGTCATCAGGTTCAAAATCAAGCACTACTGAATTCATACAGTAACGTTTATGCGTAGGAGCCGGACCATCATCAAATAAGTGTCCTAAGTGTCCTTCGCAACGGCCACATAGTACTTCAATCCGATGCATGCCGTGCGAATGATCCTCTTTATATAACACACTGTGAGGTCGCATCGTTTCAAAGAAACTGGGCCAGCCACAGCTACTGGCGAATTTAGCATCTGACTTGAATAAAGCATTTCCACAGGCCCGACAGTAATAAGTGCCCACGCCTGTGAAGTTCCAGTACTTGCCCCGGAAAGCCCATTCCGTAGCTGCCTCACGAGCAACTACGTACACTTCAGGTTCCAGAACTTTTTTCCACTCTGCATTCGATACGTGAAGTTTGGTAGTATCCGTCCGGGAATAATAAGGGTTTCTCGTTTTCACTTCCATATTTTTAGGCTTATCCTTTGATTGTGACTGGCAACTTCCCATCATCACTGTGGAGATAACCAGTAATAAACTTAGCAATGATGCTTTCATAGTCGGATTTAGAAAAATGTTATGCCTTTCTTTTTAAAACATGAAATCAGTTCCTAACGTTCGTTAGGAAAGGAAGTTTTTATACCTACGTAAACGCTTTCTGTGGAAGGAAAATGGTACATATTTTTCTGCCTTGTTTAACTTCTGGTTCTTTTCAACTTCTATCCTTCTGGAGCATCCCCCTGGCAACGCATGTCTTCTCGCAAACATACCTTTGAACGTAAAAATTTAGGTACTTCCCCCGGTACACTTGAATACATAGGTCCACCGCTGGATGATCACGTCAAAATCATCCGCACGTTATTCAATAAGGCGGAGCAACAAAGTATTTCCGTGAAAAGTCTGGCGGATATTGGCCCCTCTCCCAACCCTGATTTTATTACTTGGCTTAGCATTGATGGCATTCACAAACCTAGCATCATCGAAGAAGTCGGTCGCATTTACGGGTTACATTCATTAATGCTCGAAGATATTCTCAATACCCTGCAAAAGCCTAAATTCGACTTTTACGGGGATACCACCCTTTTTTTAGTGATGAAATGGATTGAGTATAATCCCCTTACAAAAGAGGTCGAGCCCGAACACGTTTCCTTCGTTCTTGGCCCAAACTGGGTGATCTCTTTTCAGGAAGAACGAACCCGGGATATTTTTGAAACCATACGCCAGCGAATCAAAGCTGGTGCGGGAAAAACCCGGCAAAATGGTCCCGATTACTTACTTTATGCTCTGGCCGATGTGGTAGTTGACCAATATTTCCGGGTGCTGGACTGCGTGGAAGAAAATCTGGCAATCCTTGAAGAAGCTCTTTTCAGGAAGGCTCAGGAAAAGCATATTCAGGAAATTTATACCGTAAAGCGTGAACTGGGAGTGATGCGAAAAGTCGTAGCCCCGCTACGGGAGATTGTCTTAGCTCTGAATCGGGAAGTACCCGCTACTGACAAATCACTCATCTCCAGTAATACGGAGTTGTATATTCGTGACCTGTACGATCATATTAATCAGGTCAATGAAACCATCGAAATCTATCGTGACCAAATGACGGGACTGATGGAACTCTACAATTCAACCGTCAGTAATCGGCTGAATAACATCATGAAAGTGCTGACAATCATTTCCGTCATCTTCATGCCTTTAACCTTCATTGCGGGTATTTATGGGATGAATTTCGAGTTCATGCCTGAGTTACACTGGAAATATGGTTACCCTTTCGCCCTCGGACTAATGGGAATTATGGTCATTGCCATGTTAGCCTGGTTCCGGGTTAAAAAGTGGATCTAAGGAGTTTTCCGTTGTCTGTTTTCAGTTGGTGCTCTAAATTCGATAGTTACTCTTCACTGAAAACGGCCAACCGAAAACTGAAAACTCTATTACCTTTGCCCTTTCTTCGTACGTCTCCTAGATTGCCATGAATACTTCTGCTCGTTATTTGCTCATCGACAGCCGCCAGCTAACCAGTGCTTCTGCATCTATCTTTTTTGCCATTCGAGGGCCGCACCACGATGGCCATAAATTCATAGCGGAATTATATACCAGAGGCGTTCGGGAATTTGTTATTGACTCCCCCGAGTTTCAAACCGATCCGTTTCCGAATGCGATCTTTCATCGGGTGGAAAATTCCATTCATGCCTTACAGGAACTTGTAGCTGACCATCGGAAACAGTTTTCCATTCCTGTTATTGGCATTACTGGGTCCAATGGAAAAACCATTGTTAAGGAATGGCTGGCTCAGCTCTTAAGTCCGGAGTTTACGATTTGTCGTAGCCCCAAAAGCTATAACTCGCAGTTAGGCGTTCCCCTATCCGTCTGGCCGCTTGATTCACACGATACGCTGGGAATTTTTGAAGCCGGTATTTCACAACCCGGTGAAATGGCCCGGCTTGAAGCAGTTATTCAGCCAACCATTGGAATCTTTACAAACATCGGAACTGCTCACGATGAAGCTTTCACGGATCGACGTCAGAAGGTGCGGGAGAAACTGGAGTTATTTCGTCATGTAAAGGTCTTCGTTTACTGCCGCGACTTTGAAGAGATTACAGCAGAATTAGGTGATTTTTTACCCGCAGATTGTCAGATCATTGGCTGGTCCAAACAGGAAACCTGGCACGCCTTTACCACGCAAAGTAACATCAGCTCAGCCTGGTGGGAAAACCTTAACCACTGCATTGCCATCATGCATTACTTTGGTATTTCGGACGAAGAAATCCAGCGGAGAATTTATGCTCTTCGCCCGGTTTCCATGCGTCTGGAATTAAAGGAAGGGATTAACGATTGTTACCTGATTGACGACAGTTATAACAACGACTGGGCCGGATTAAAAATGGCCCTGGATTTTTTGTCTAACCAGCACGAACGCCCCCATAAAGTAGTCATACTGTCGGATGTGTTGCAGTCGGGCATGCCAGAAGCTGATTTATACGAGCAAATTGCCCGTTTATTAAAGGATAAAGGCGTGAATCAACTGATTGCCATTGGTCCGGCTCTTCACCGGAATCAGATGGCTTTTGCATTACCTGCCAAGTTTTTTGAAAGTACGGAAGACTTTCTAAGCAGGTTTCGCACCACAGATTTTGCCGAGAGTGTGGTCCTGGTAAAAGGAGCCCGAACCTATCACTTTGAAGATATTATTCGGAAGCTTTCACTGAAAACGCACGGGACGATTCTGGAGGTTAACCTGGATTCGCTATCCCACAATCTGAATTATTTCCGGGAAAAAATAGGCCGCCAGACCAAACTAATGGTCATGGTAAAAGCCTTCGCCTATGGTAGTGGGATCGAAGAAGTAGCGAATTTGTTACAATTTCACCGGGTTGATTACCTGGCAGTAGCCTACCCCGACGAAGGAGTTCGTTTACGCCAGGCTGGTATTGAGTTACCCATTCTCGTGCTCAATACTTCGCCGGATAATTTTCAGCAGGTATTGGATTACCACCTGGAGCCTGAAATTTATAGTCCCCGAATCTGGAATGAATTCACCGAATATTTAAGTACCCGGAAAAACCGAACCGAGCCCGTTTCTATTCACCTGAAGGTCGAAACGGGTATGCACCGACTGGGCTTTGAACAATCCCATCTAGATTGGTTAGGAGCTGAACTGCAACAGCATCCGGAGATCAAAGTTGCCAGTATCTTTAGCCACTTAGCCGCGGCTGATGAAGCTCAGTTCGATGATTTCACCCGAAATCAGATTGCTCGTTATACCTTCATGGCTGATCGGATTTCGTCATTTATTTCTTATAAGCCCATTCGGCATCTGGCAAACTCGCCCGGTCTCGCTCGTTTTCCGGAAGCTCGTTTTGATATGGTCCGCTTAGGTAAAGGCTTATACGGAACCGCCGTGAAGGAGGAAGATCAGGTTAATCTGAAAACCGTAGGAACCCTCAAAACGATTATTTCCCAAATCAAAGATGTACCCCAAACGGAAACTGTTGGCTACGGTCGAAAAGGCGTTTTATCCCGTGATTCCCAAATTGCCACCATTGCCATTGGCTACGCCGATGGTTACGACCGGAAATTTAGCCGGGGAACGGGAAAAGTCCTGATCAACGGGAAGTTATGCCCCATTGTTGGAAACATTTGCATGGATATGTGCATGGTAGATGTGACTGATATTGAATGCTCCGAAGGTGACGAAGTCATTATTTTTGGAGATTACCCGACTATCCGCGACCTGGCTTCCTGGATTGGTACCATTCCGTACGAAATCCTTACCAGCGTTGGCGAACGGGTGAGCCGGGTCTTTTACCGGGAAGGAAATTAAGTTCAGCTCATCCCTCAAGATCATTACTTCTTGAGAAATCCATAACTTATAAGCCTTTCTATGCGTTACTTTGACAACTGATTAAACAGATAGTACAACCTATGAAAATGAATCTCAGTATCGTACCAACCCTTCGAATTTTATCTATAACCCTGCTCGCCGGGCTGGCTTTGGTTAGCTGTAAGAAAAGTGACGATGAAGTAATTGACTCTGATGCAGGTGATGATATTATGGTCATTGCTAAAGCTGATCCTGACTTATCAACCTTCGTATCCGCCGTTACAAAAGCCCAGTTGCAAACCACTTTGGAACACGGCGAATATACCGTTCTGGCTCCTACCAATGCGGCATTCACTGCCAGCGGAATTGATATTAACGCTCTTTCTTCCGATTCACTTCGTACTCTGCTTTTACCGCATATTGTCGTATCAGAATTTAGACTTGAAAGTCTGCGTTCGGGCTCGCGTACCACAGCCATCAACCGTCCCGTTTATTTTTCTGTTAGCAACGCCGCTGTCGTTGTCAATGGCAGCTCCAAAGTCATTACGGGTGACATTGATGCAGCGAATGGGATTATACACAAAGTTGATCACCTGATTTACATTTCACAGCATAATATCCTTCAGAATATTCGGTTTACACCTGAGTTTTCTACGCTTTACACCTTATTGAAAAGAGAAGTCTTTAGCACATTACTAGATTCACTTAACCAGGGAACCTACACATTTTTAGCTCCTACCAATGAAGCCTTTCGTAATTTCAAAGATACATTAACGGCTGATTACCCCAGAAATATCATCAAACGTCACATCGTTTCAGGTCGTGTGTTCAGTAATGAGTTTATCGTAGGTTCAACGAATACACTATGGACAAATCACCCCATTCAGGTAAGCCGTGACGCCGCCGGAGTAGTCAGTTTTCAGGGAAAAGCCGATTCATTGGGTGTAAAACCTAAAATCCTGACCATGGGATCTAACATCTCCGTTACGAATGGAGTCGTACATCGAATCGATGCTGTAATCAACTAATACTACAGTTTCCTTATAAAGCAGGAAGGCCCGGTTTATGACCGGGCCTTCCTGCTTTATACACTCATTACTTATGGTTTTCGACTTTTTACTGTTTCACTGTTTTTCTTTTGATCTTCCAGCAAGTTAAGAGCCTGTTCTACCTCTCCTTTAAGCTTAACACTGTCAGCCTGCAATTGAGCTAACTCTTTCTCATTTTCCTCCAGACGTTTAAACAGTTTAATTTTCTCAGCTCGGTTATCTTTCAAATTCCGGGCGTTCCGCTCTGATTTCCGCACTACTTCTTTTTGTTTATCCGTAGCATCTTTCAGACTTTTATCTGCTTCACTCACCTGAGATTCATAATCTACATCTTTGTGAAAGTCCTGAAGAATAGCTTCCACTTCCCGACCATAATTGTTAGTGCTGGACGCAAATTCATAGCTACCCATATCAACGGATAAAAATAGCGTAGTTCCTTTGAGTTTAGAACTGATTTGGCTTACAATCAGCACATTCTTATCCGAGAAAGGCACCTTCGCATATTCAACTTTATACACGCCCCCGCGTTCGGATAGCACTCGACCGTACTGGGCTAATTTTTTTTTCCAGGCTTGCTCAACAATTTTGTCATCAACTGACGTCGTCATTACGTAACCTACGCGTTTCACTTTTGCTACCTCTTGCTGAACGGGTTTAATATCGGCTTGTGCCCAGGCAGTTGCACTACTCGTTAATAAAAAGACAACTGCTAATACATTGGTTTTCATAATAAGATTGATTTGAAGGTATTTTGGGGATGACACTAAAAATGGACAACTCATTACTAACGTAGAGGCTTCATTCTTACATACAACACTCCTTATCATTTTTCTGGGGTAATCTTCTCCGTTACTAAAATCAGCTTTCGTTGTTCTTCATCAGAAGTAGCAAACAGATAGGTATCTCCCCCATCCAATAGACTTAGCTTTTTTCTTAAATCTGCTACACTCATGGGGAAATTACGAACCGTAATATGAGCTTTTCCAGAAGGGACCAAGCGATGAACTTCTTTTTTATCCGCTTTGGTTACGGCATTTATTTTAAAAATACGTCCGGGAAATTCTGGTATATATACATCCGAAGTATACAGGTGACTACTTACAGCTAATTTATATAAGGTATCTCCGGCAATACTTTTAAATGCTCCTGATTTCAATACGGCGGCGTTCGGTTCATATAAATATGTCAAAGGTTTTGAGAATGTCGAGATCACGGATTGTTCCTGAGTTCTGGTAAAACTAAATTTCTGTTCCCGATCATTTTTTAATAGATTAACCGTAACCATTTCCGGTTCTGCCGGTCTGGCACTGACATGAAAAAGGAGTTCTTTTACCTCATCGTCTACCGCAATCACGTACACGTTTTCAACCGACCCTAATTGCTTCACAGCCAGATCAATATCCAGCATGGGTGAAAGTTTGATCAATATATTTTCAGCCTTATCAAGTAATAAATCTTTAATTTCCAACACATTAGGCTCGCAATCTGATAACAGAACCATTTTCTGATTACTATGATTCCGACGGGCCGGGTCCAGATAAATCCAGTCGAATTTCTGGTTTGTTTCCCGTAACCATTTTACGCCATCTCCATGTACCCAGGTAACTTCCGCCTGAAGACCTATGGCCGGCAGGTTCCGTTGCGTACACTCAAAAAGATCAGGTTGTTGTTCACAATACGTTGCTTTTTGAAACTGAGCCGAGCAGGCCCAGAAATCCACTCCCATCCCGCCGGTCAAATCTGCATAAGTCTCACCCTGCATAAGCGACGCTTTCCAACGTGCCGTTCGTTCGGAAGAACACTGCTCCAGAGGGACAATGCCCGGAAAAATTACGTCGGGCGATACAAGCCAGGTGGGAAGTTTGCTTTTTGCTTTTTGCCGACACTGAATTTGTAAAGCAATATCCTTCATAGGCATCCCTGGGTAACGATGAGCCGACAATAGTAACCGTTGCCAGTCGTCATCCTGGTGTTCAATAATGAATGAGCGAACCTCAGGTTGGGTCAGAGTTGAAATCAGGGACATAAATCGCTAAAAGTGTACAGAAAAGTTTCTTTCCATACTTTAATTAATTAACAAAATAACATTATTTTCGAGCCAATTGCCCTGCTGAGCAAGCAGTCAAACCTCTACACATGCAAAGTAAAACGTCTCCCCTGGTTACTTCAAAGAAACGTCTTTGGGAAGTAATCTTCGCTTCTTCCGCCGGAACAGTAATTGAATGGTACGATTTCTACATTTTTGGTAGCCTCGCTGCTATTATTTCTACCAAATTTTTTCCTCCTGAAAATCCAGCCGCGGCGTTTCTAAGTACCCTGGCTACGCATGGAGCTGGGTTCGTAGCTCGACCCTTCGGAGCGGTCGTCTTTGGCAGACTCGGCGACATGATTGGGCGAAAGTACACTTTCCTGGTCACACTCATGCTCATGGGCGGCAGTACCTTTGCGATTGCCTTTATCCCTCAATACAGTGCTATTGGCATCATGGCCCCTATTATTCTTCTATTGCTCCGCGTTTTACAGGGGCTGGCTCTAGGAGGAGAATACGGAGGAGCGGCCACCTATGTCGCCGAACATTCTCCTGATCATCAGCGAGGTAAATTTACCAGTTATATCCAAACTACGGCCTCTATTGGATTTTTCATATCTATCATCGTGATTTTAGGCTGCCAGTTCATCCTTGGAAAATCTGCTTTCAGTAATTGGGGCTGGCGACTGCCCTTTGCCCTATCCGGTTTGCTGGTGATTTTATCTTACTTCATTCGTAGAAATATGGATGAGTCTCCTGCTTTTGCCAAACTGAAGAAGGAAGGAAATGTATCAAAAACGCCCCTGCGTGATGCGTTTAAAAGCAAAGCCAACATCCAATTGATGCTGATCGCAATGTTCGGTGCGATCATTGGTCAGGGAGCTATCTGGCATACCAGCCAATTTTATGCCCAGATTTTTATTACTAAAATTCTCAATGTAGAATACAGCTCTGCTCAAACCGTTATGGCGATTGCTGTAACCTGTGCGACTCCCTTCTTCGTAATTTTCGGTACTCTATCGGATCGGATCGGGCGTAAGAAAGTAATGATGGCGGGCCTGTTAGGTGCTAGTTTATTTCTATATCCCTTATACAAAGGCATAGATCATGTAGTAAACACCGGCACTATTCTGGAAACTAAAATTACTCCCGAAGCTCAGGTGACAACGTATGCGGATGGAAAGGTACTTACCAAGACGTTAACCAAGCAGGCGAATGGAAGGATTGATACCCAAACGGAGATTAAACTCCCCACCACTACACTCTTTATAGTTGGATTACTGGTCTTTATTCAGGTTCTGTTTGCCACCATGGCTTACGGACCCATTGCGGCCTTTCTAGTTGAGCTGTTTCCTACCAAGATCCGCTACACCTCTTTATCAATTCCCTATAACATCGCCAACGGTATCTTTGGCGGCTGTTCTCCATTTGTGGCGACCTGGTTAGCTACCATGACCGGCTCCAAATTTGCAGGACTCTATTACCCGATCTTACTGACATCCATTTCGTTCATCATTGGAATGATTTATATTAAGGAAACGGCAGGAAAGAAACTTGAAGATGAATAAAAAAAGGCAGCTTATCTGCCTTTTTTTATTAAATACTCATGACCAAATCAAACCTGGTGCCATCTTCGTTATTCACATTCAGTATAGCCCCAATTTGATCACTCAGCATTACAATTAATCGTTTTCCAAAAGAACCAGCAGGTCGCTGCCAGACATCCATATCAATACCCGGACCATTATCTCTGATTTCCAAATGTAACTTTTCACGCTCATTTAAAATGATACTTAATTGAGGGTTATCTATTTGCTCAAAAGCATGTTTAAATGAGTTCGTAATAATTTCATTTAATATCAATCCTAAAGGTACGGCAATCTCTACGTCTAATTCTACCTCTGCTATATCTACCCGTAAGTCAAAGTCTTCTATTCTATAGCCATAAGCATATAGTAAGCCTTCCACTAAATCACCAATATATTCTTTCATATTTACCTTTGTGATATTATCACTTTCGTAAAGTTTCTGATGAATCAGTGACATAGCCTCTACACGTTGCTGACCCTCCCTTACGGCTTTCACGGCTCCTTCATCCTCTAATCGGGTAGACTGTAATCGCAGCAAACTCGAAATTATAGCTAGATTGTTTTTTACCCGATGGTGTAATTCCTTCATCAAGTTTTTCAACTGTTCGGACTGCTCGCTAATCTGCTTATTACGACTCCATATTAATTTATTTGTTGATTCGAGTTCTTTATTTACCTGACGAATTAATTTATATTGCCAGAGAGCTATACCCAGTAAAACAAGCATAACCAGCGATCCAGCTACTAACCACCAGAATTGTTTATTTTTCAGAGCATTTTCCTCATCTAGTCTAACAATTTCCAGCTCTTTTTCCTGGGTTTTAAATTTAGTTTCTGAATCTATTAATTGCTGTCTCTTTTCCGTATTGGTAATTGTATCGTTAGCAGCAATCCACTTTACCTGATATTGAAAGGCACTTTTGTAATCTCCCCTTTTTTCTGCAATGCGGGTTAATATACCATAGATCTCCTGCTCATATCGATAACGTTCCGGCTGATCTTTACTCCAATCAAGAGCTAACTTCGCATATTTTTCCGCTTCTTCCAGTCGATTTAAAGGAATTAAAGTATTAGGATAGTTAATATAAATATATCCCTTCAGATATTCATCATTCTTCCGGTTGGCAATCTCCAAGCATTCTTTATAAGTTGCTTCCGATTCTTTATACATGCCGGCATTTTTATAGATGATACCTCGATTAAAGGTTACCATCAGGTATTTTTCTTTTTCACTACCTACATATCGCTTTGCTTCACTATTATATTCAAGGGCTTTAGCATAGTTTTTACGCATGTCTTCAAGCGTTGCCAGCTCCATATTAAACTGAATCAATAGCTCTTTATCATTTAATTTATTGGCTATAGCCATTCCCTTTTTCAAATAGGGTTCCGCTGATACATAGTTGTTTAGAGAAATATAAGCAAAAGCAATATAATCCAAAACTCTAGCCTGACGACGTAATTCTTTACTGGCAAAAAAAAAGTTTAACGCTTTTTCATAATGTAAAATAGCTTCCGTTGGATTACTCTTATCCCTCGCTAAAAGTCCGTATGAAAAATAAGTTCGTCCCAGTAATACTGTATCCTTTAACGTAGTAGCGATAGTTAATAATTTATCAACAGCCTTCTTGGATTCCATGTATTGAGCATGATCAGACATGGTTGACTCAAATTTAGATATAGAATCAAACTGTGCTCTTTCCGGCAGATCATTAATGGTTTTCATGTACTCTTCAAAAGACTGTATTTTTGAAGATTGAGCGTATAATAAACTGGGAATGTTACTAATTAACAGGAGAGCCAGCAGAATATTTTTCATCAGTTTCGGGTATAAGTAATAACTAATTAATCTGAAAAATTCGCATGAATTCATCTTTATACTGCCGACCCATTGGAATAGTAAATTGGTCTGCCATAATTTCTTTTTCACTAAAACTTTTTATCTTTTTAATATTTACAGCGTATGATCGGTGAACACGCATTAACTTTTCAATTCCCAATCGGTGCAAGGTTAAGCTAAGGGTTAAGCGAATCGAATACTTTTTATCATTAGTTACTATAGTAGTATAGGTATTATCGGCTTCCAGATAGATAATATCATGCGTATCAATTCGAACGAACTGGTAGTTATGCTTGATGAAAATAGATTGATCTATCTTAAGAATAACTTCTCTCGTCTGACCATCTTTATCCGCTACCCGGCTTGGTTCTTTAACAAAAGTGGAGTTTTCCCGAGCTAAAAAATTCTGGATGGCAAGCTCAATAGCGATGTTTAGATTCGCATTATTGATAGGCTTAAATAAGTAAGCAGCTGGATAAGTTGACTTCGCCCGTTCTTTAGTCTCTTTATCTGCTAAGGCTGTGATATAAATCACCGGAACTGCTCTAAAACTTTGCAGGTGGCTAACGGTTTCTATACCATCCCATTCGCCTTTGATATTAATATCGCACAAAACCATATCGATCTGGTTTTGCTGGAAAATTTCAAGAGCTCTCTTGCCATTATTGGCAATTCCTACTACGTAGTAACCCTCCGCTTCCAGAGTATCACATAAATCCATCGCCAAAACGGCTTCATCTTCGATAATTAATACGCGTACTCGGGTTTCCTGCATTGGATCAACGTTTACTCTATATTTGACAAATATCCTTGGAATTCAGTGACTGTTGGCGGACGGTAAGCGTTACTATATTACCATTTAGCAAACCGAATGAACAGTTAAACCTATTCATTTTCGTTTGGTACACTAAAAATAATAAACGGAGCCATATAGCTCCGTTTATTTGTGTATTCTCCGTATTAAATGTTTGTTTTTTAAAGCTTCGCAAAAAATCTTCTGCATCTGAGGCAGATAAACCACTTAAGAGGTAAAAAAAATAAGAGTGTACGAATCGCAATCGGGCGACGACGGCGTTCTACTTCAGATGCTTTACAAAATGGACAGCACTTAGTTGCAGATATACTTGTAGTCATCATAAGTGAGGTGGGTTTAGGTAACTAGGAGGAAACTAGACCCCTACAAACAATCTTGGTGCAAAAGACCAGTCTATGACTAAAAGCATGTAGCGGTGGTCCCAATAAAACTCTTGAGAAAGAGAAAGCTTTTCATTCGTTTGCCCTCTTACAAAAAGCCTCTCTCCCTCTCGAGTGCATGGGTTAATACAAACCGGATTTAAGATTCACTGCAGGTCTATTCCTTAACAGAGCTCTGACTTATTTTAAGAAAAGTTGCAATTTCTTATGGCGGGTAATTCGGTTTCTTTTAGCATTACAAACATATACTAAAAGTTATCCTGAATTTGGTAAATGTAGGTAAACTAACCATGACAGGTAGTCAATGACAGCATTTGGTTAGTAAAGCTTGTCTATACATTTTTATTTTTCATTAACTCGCTTATTTTCTACTAATAAAACACATAATATCCTAGTATTAATGCAAAAAATTAATTGAGAACGTATTGACTATCAATAAGTTGGTTATTATAAACAATAAAATAAATCTTATCAAATGCCAATATTTAATACTTTAATGCAATGTAATTTATACGCATTTTCATTTTTATATTCATTTGATATTTAAGATATTATCAATAACATTTAAACGTTATAGCCAAATTTTATCTGTCATCCTTCTATTTATTAACACGATTTATAAAGATAACTAGCTATTAATATATGTTATCTAAAATTTAACAAATACTTAATATACAATGTGTTTCTATTTGCTTTACCTAGGGGTTGTTTGCACTTTATAAGTGGAAAATGAATTTGCAATTATTTAGTAACCAAACTTATCAAATAGCTTAGAAATTTATCGCCGATAATAAATCTTGAGGCCTTTATGGGGTATTTATCTCTGATCGGGGTCATATCATTGGTAGTTTCGCATGGATTTAACGTTACCACTCTATGACTTCTCTCTCTAAACTTCTTTTATGTGGCTCCACTCTGTTGCTCAGCGTTCAGGCGATGGGACAAAAAATGATTGAGCTGAAATCGGATGAAAAAGCTAAAAAGGTGGATGTCCTCGTTGAGGGCAAGCCTTTTACCAGTTACTTCTATCCTGGCGAACAGGTGTTGAAAAAAGCCGTTCTGTATCCAGTTTACTCGCCTCAGGGAAACATTGTTACCCGCGGCTGGCCCCTTGATCCTCGTCCCGGCGAGCGGGTGGACCATCCTCACCACGTAGGAATCTGGTTTAACTATGAAGATGTAAATGGCTTCGATTACTGGAATAACTCCAATACACCGCCTAATCCTAAAGCAAAATACGGCACGATTCGCCACACGGGTATCAAAGCGAAGAAGGACGGAAAGCGAGCTGAGTTAACGGTAACCGCCGACTGGGTTGAAGATAATGGCAAAGGAAAAAAGGTGTTGGAAGAACGTACCACTTATTTCTTTACCGCCTCTGACAAACAGCGGATCATCGACCGGGTTACGGTGCTAAAAGCCGTAGAAGACGCTCATTTCAAAGATGTAAAAGACGGGATGTTTGCCATTCGGGTGGCTCGTCAGTTGGAGTTACCTTCTACCAAAGCTGAAAAGTATACGGATGCCAACGGTGTAGAAACGTCAGTACCTAAATTAGATAATACGGGGGTTACGGGTAACTACCGTTCGAGTGAAGGGGTAGAAGGAGCAAAAGTGTGGAGCACGCGAGGTCGCTGGATGAATTTAACGGGTAAAATTGATAAAGAAACCGTTTCCATCGCTATGATTGACCATCCTAAAAATGTTAACTATCCTACTTTCTGGCACGCCCGTGATTATGGCCTGTTTGCGTTGAACCCGCTCGGAGAAAAGGTTTTCACGGAGGGTAAAAAAGAACTGAATTACCAGCTCAAGAAAGGCCAGTCCGTTGTATTCCGGTATCGGGTAGTCATTACTTCAGGTGGAGCCAGTGATGCTGAGTTAAATAAACTGGCTGACGCCTTTGCCAAGTGATAATCTAAGCACTTAACTGTATCATATCATCCGCAGCCCACAGGGTCTGCGGATTTTTTTACATCCACTTTTCAGATTCAGCTATCTGCTTTCACAAAATTTTTAGAGATTGGCAGCTATGAAACAAGTAGTCGTTTTAATTGGCGTCAGTGGAAGCGGTAAATCAACCTGGGCGAAAGAATTCTGTCTGAATCAGCCGAACTGGCTTCGCATCAGCCGGGATGAATTACGACGAAGTTTAATCCCCGTTTCCTTAGGTGCCTACTGGCATTGGCCCAAGGAAGATCAAAGCCGCATTGAACATCTGGTAGATCGCATGCATACCAGGCTCCTGACTGATGCCTTACGCTCAGGCTGGAATGTAATCATGGATAATACGCACCTTAAAAAGGCTTACTTTGAAGAATACATTACCTTATTGCTACGAAACTTTCCTTCATTTAGCATTCAGTATCGATTGTTTGATACGCCGCTTGAAATTTGTCAGGAAAGGGATCATCTTCGCTCCGATTCTGTAGGGGCAAATGCCGTAGCTTATCAATATTCTCAACTACAGGAATTGAAGAGCAAATTTGATTTTCAAAACTTTACGTGGCCAACTCAAACTAATTCTTAAGTAACCCCTATGCCAAGCAGACATTTGACTCCACATAAGAAAATAGCCCTTGTCGCTCACGATCATAAGAAAGCTGAGATTCTGGAATGGGCTTTAAACAACCGTGAATTTCTGAGTAACCACGAGCTTTACGCCACTGGTACTACAGGCCGTCTATTAGAAGAAGCTCTAAAACTTCCCGTAACAAAGTTACTTTCGGGTCCACTGGGGGGCGATCAGCAAATTGGGGCCATGATTGCGGAATCTAAAATTGATGCTATTATATTCTTTTGGGATCCAATGGAATCCCAACCACACGATCCTGATGTTAAAGCCTTACTACGGCTAGCCGTGGTTTGGAATATTCCGATGGCTTGTAATCGGTCAACCGCCGACTTCCTGCTGAGTTCACCACTGATGCATCAAGAGTACGAATCACAACTCACTGATTATAGTACCTACCTAAAGCGTCAGGTTATTGAAAATTTCAACTAATAAAAAAGGCCGCACGGAAAATTCCGTACGGCCTTTTTTATTAGTCTTGATCGTTTATGCTAAAACTTGTGATCTTACTGAATTCTTCTGTCGATAATACATCACTACTGACATAAGAAAACCGGTAAATGCCAGCATAGCTCCCACCCATTGTGGAGAAGTATAACCCAGTCCTGCTGCAATAGGTAAACCGCCCAGATAAGCTCCCAGGGCATTTCCCATGTTAAAGCCCGCCTGACTCACCGACGAGGCTAGCATTTCGGAACCATTCGAAGCCCGAATCATCAGAATCTGGATGGGTGCTCCGAGTGTAAATGAAATAGCTCCGGTAACGAAGGTCATGACCAGCAGAGGAATTTTAAACGGAGCAATGAATGAGACAATGGTCAGTGAAACCGCCATCAACAGTAAAAACAATGCCGTGGCCTTGATTGGCGAAAGGCGGTCAGCCGTAAAACCTGCAATCAGATTACCCACCGACATACCTACTCCAGCCAGTACCAGAATCCAGGTTATTTCTTCGCTTTTGAAGCCGCCAACTTCAGTCAATAAGGGGGCGATGTAACTAAACCAGGCAAATAACCCGCCCGTACCGATAGCCGTAATACCCAAAATCAGCCAGGGTTCTACCCGGGTGAAAATCTTCAGGTCTTTGATAATGTTTGAATCTCCTACGGCCGGCAAGCTGGGTAATAACTGTTGAAGACTGAACATTGTTAATAAACCGACACCGGCAATGATGATGAAGGTAATCCGCCAGCTCATGGTGTGTCCAATGTACGTTCCCAGCGGCACTCCAATGATATTGGCAATCGTCAATCCGGCAAACATTACCGAAATGGCCTGTGCTTGTTTGCCGGGCGTAGCCAACCGACTGGCTACGACAGCACCCACACCAAAAAATGCTCCGTGCGGAAGCCCCGACAGAAGACGGGTCAGCATCATTAGCTGATAATTGGGAGCAAAAGAAGACAAGGCATTACAGAAGGTAAACAGGGCCATCAAACCCAGCAGGATCTTTTTGGGCGGATAATTACCCGCAATTCCCACCAGCAAAGGAGCACCCAGCACAACGCCAAGGGCGTAAGCCGAAATCAAGTGACCTGCTTCGGGAATGGTAATGTGCAGATCCCGGGCAATATCCGGCAAAATACCCATCATGACAAATTCGGTCATACCAATACCGAACCCGCCAACGGTTAAAGAAAGCAAACTTTTTTTCATAAAATTTTCAAAAGGGAATGCTCGGGAAAACGAACGTTTCTGGACTTACTTTCGAATCATTTTGTCCAGTGCGTATGAATTATGGGAATGTTCAAAAACTAATAATACAGTCAAAAAAGCCACATGAATTAATTGCGAGGGAATAGCTCCCCAATCCTCCACCATCGATGACCCAAAGATCAGAATGATCATGATCCAGCTACCGATAGTTAAACCCAGGCGGGTAAAAAGGCCCAGTACAATGAGTAACCCTGCTATCAATTCAGCAAATGGCAATGCGTAACTAAACGGAGTAACCAAAGCCGATGGTAACAGAGAATCTTTGAATTTATCGACCATCCAGGCACTAAAGCCGCTTAATTTGGGTATTCGGACCAATCCATGACCTAGTAAACTTACCCCAATGGCTACGCGAGCCAGGAAAAACGGAATTTGATTATTCATGTAATTAATAGGTAAAGTTCTGATAATCTTATACTTACTAAATCTAAAACAATCAAAGGTATTTCCTTACTCCTTTTCCGTTCACAAAGTTCATCAAATCCTATGAGTTAAATAAGAAAAGTACAAAAAACATTCCCAAATCTATAAATATTCTAATTTATTGGTTTGGCAGTACAATTCTTTTAAACGTTTAAATTTATTCGTTTTATACTTCTTCAGACTTAAGTCACTACTCTTGTTTTATGATCCTCATTCCCAGCGAACACCACCCCTATTTTTCTGAAGTCTGGAATCTGTTGCAAACTGCTTTTCACTCCGGAGAACGGCGAGATTTGGCTAACCTGAAAAGAGCTTTGTCAGATACACAGATGCAATTATTAGTTTGGGAAGAAGATCATCAGTTTATGGGAATGGCCGTACTCTGGTCTTTTGAAGATTTCAACTTTCTGGAATACCTGGCCGTTCACCCTAACGCTCGGGGCCGGGGAATGGGAACAAGGATTATGCAGGAAATTCTGGGAAGCAAGTTACTAGTTCTGGAAGTGCAGCCTCCTACGGATGCTACAAGTAAGTCAAGAATTCAGTTTTATGAACGACTGGGACTGCACCTTAATCCATACGCTTATTACCAGCCTCCTTATCAAAAAAGAGGCGAGACATTTCCTTTACAGATCATGTCTTCGCCTCAGTTATTAACACCCGACCAGTTCACAGAATTTACGACTCTGATCAAACACCGGGTGTATGAAAAATGGTATATCAACTAGTTACCTTTTCAAAAGCTTATAGGTTAATCCTGCGGCTAATCCTCCGGCCAGATACCAGCCAATAGTCATTAGTTTAGTAGCAACGGTCCGATTACTGGGACCCTCACCTAAGCCTAAAGGCCCAGGTAAAAGAACGGCTCCTACGCCGGCTGCCAGTCCCAAAATAGTACCATTTCTGACTGCATTTTTAGGGGAATCTAAACTCACCAATCCATAATAGGCAGCATTTGACATAATGTCTCCAACCATTGATGCGGTATACAAGGTATCTTCAGAAGGAGAAACGCCAATAGGTAATAATTTAGCGATAGCCCGTTTTCCCAAAAGATCGATTCGAGGGGCGTCGACTACGGTTTTCCGAGCCGTTTCATGCAAGAGCGTCAATGTAGTAGCACCGACAATTCCACTGGTAGTTGCTGCAAAAGAATCCATAAGAAGGTCTGTTTTAATTAGCTATACTTGTAAATAATGTATGCCAGCTATATCTCAAGGTCCTTTTTTTAAAGTATATCTAAACCTAGTTAAGTAAGTTATTTGTGCTGAATTAACATAAAGTAGTATTAAATCATCTATTTTAAAATATTTTAATTTAATCAACTCCAGGGTTTTAATTTTAACGTAGATACATCAGAAGTTTTATATCTTACCTATTTTATCCGTTAAATCAATCCTTATCAAATCAGTTTTATATTGATTTTAAAGTTTCATTTTTAAAAGTAGCTTTGTATTTTTCGTTTTATTAATTAACCTCTATTAACGGATTTCTCATGCAGAAAAAAGGATTTTTATTAATCGCACTTATTACTACGTGTCTTGGATTTACTCCTCCAAAAGACCGATGGATTTCCCTGTTCGATGGCAAGAGTCTTAAAGGATGGAAAGTAGGAAAAAATGCAAATACATTCAGCGTTGAAGATGGATGTATTAAAGTAGCAGGTCCCGTTGCTCACCTATTCTATGAAGGTTCTGAACAACCCTTTAAGAATTTCGAATTTCAGGCGAAAGTAAAGACGACACCGGGTTCTAATTCAGGCATTTATTTTCATACCGCTTATCAGGAAGACGGCTGGCCCGCCAAAGGCTATGAAGTTCAGGTAAATAATTCGCATACCGACTGGAAACGTACGGGTAGTCTTTACAATATTCAGGATGTAAAAGAGGTATATGTAAAGGATAATGAATGGTATACGGAACAAATCACTGTGCGTGACAAACATGTAACCATCAAGATAAATGATAAAACCGTGGTTGACTATCAGGAACCAGCTAATGTAGAACGTCCTGCAGATATGAAGCAACGCGTAATTAGCTCAGGCACCTTTGCTTTACAAGGTCATGATCCTAAAAGCGTTGTTTATTTCAAAGATATTAAAGTTAAAAAATTAGCGGATTAATTGACTATTGCTGGAGCAATTACATTTCAACAAATGAATTGCTCCATTCTTTTCCTTCTCTCAGTACTCAGCCTATACTCAGTTATTTATAATTTTTAGTTATTTTTACTCCCCCCTTAACAAAACAATACACTTTTACCATCAACTCATTCGCCTAATTGAATGTATCTCTTATGAAATTCTTCTTAAGTGTTTTCATTACTATTGCTACGCTCTTTTCAACCTTTGCTCAAACGTATGAATTTTCAAGACTTGATACTTTACGTGGCACGATAACCCCCGAAAGAGCCTGGTGGGATCTGACCTTCTATAACCTTAACGTTCGTTTTAACCCCAAGGACAGTAGCTTAACGGGAAGCAATCAGGTCTATTACAAGATCCTCAAAACAGCCCAGATTTTACAGATTGATCTGCAACGCCCGATGAAAATCAATCGGATTGAACAGGATGGAAAAACACTGAAGTTTACGCAAGATGGAGATGCTTACTTTGTGCACCTTCAAAAAGCTCAGCAACCTGATCACAAAGAATCATTAACCATTTATTACGAAGGAAAACCCCACGTGGCTCGAAAAGCACCCTGGGATGGCGGTTTTGTTTTTTCGAAAGATAAAGCGGGTAATCCTTACATTGCAACGGCCTGTCAGGGTTTGGGAGCCAGTTCCTGGTGGCCTAATAAGGATCACCCCTATGACGAACCTGATAGTATGAGTATTGCCGTGACGGTGCCTAAACCGTTAATGGATGTATCGAATGGTCAATTGAAAAAAACGACCGAAAACCCGGATGGTACTCGCACCTTTCTATGGAAAGTAGCAAATCCCATCAATAATTATGGTGTTAATCTAAATATGGCTAACTACGTTCACTGGTCCGAAACGTATCAGGGCTTAAAAGGTCCTTTGGCTTTGAATTACTACGTTTTACCCGAACATCTGGAAGTCGCTAAAAAGCAGTTTCGGCAAGCACCAATGATGCTGAAGGCATTTGAGTACTGGTTTGGCCCTTACCCTTTTTATGAAGATGGCTATAAACTGGTGGAAGTACCTTATTTGGGCATGGAACACCAAAGCTCTGTCACCTACGGAAACGGCTTTAAAAATGGTTACCTCGGACGAGATTTATCAACTACGGGTTGGGGACTCAAGTGGGATTTCATCATCGTTCATGAATCCGGGCATGAATGGTTTGCCAATAGCATCACTAATTACGATGCAGCTGATATGTGGATTCACGAGAGTTTTACTAACTATTCTGAATCTCTCTTTACTGAATATTATTACGGTAAAGAAGCAGCCGCGGCCTACATCATTGGTTGTCGTAAACTGATTAAAAACGATCGTCCGGTGGTGGGTATCTATAATGTCAATTATTCGGGATCGGGAGACATGTATTACAAAGGCGGAAGTCTGTTGCACATGATTCGCCAGATTGTTAATAATGACGAACGCTGGCATCAAATGTTACTCGGTTTAAATAAAACGTTTTATCATAAAACCGTAACGGGAGCCCAGGTAGAAAATTTTGTAAGTCAATCCCTGGATTTAAAGCTAAATAAGGTTTTCGACCAATACCTCCGGGATATTCGAATTCCAGTATTTACGTATCAGTTCAAAAATAATGAACTGATGTATCGCTGGGAAAACTGTGTTAGCCAATTTGATATGCCGGTTAAAGTAAAAATTGGAGAAACAGAAATGGTGTTAAAACCTACAGATCAATGGCAGAAATTATCAAAAATCACCCCCTCTACTTCGGTAACAGTTGATATTAACTATTACGTTAACTCTAAAAATACTACGAAGAGTTAAAGGGTAATATTTCGTTAGTATAGCATCAAAAAGCACCCGCCTGTGATGGCGGGTGCTTTTTGATGCTAGCTGCAATTAATGCTTTCCTTTGGGAAGCCTATTTTTATTTTTTAAAGCTTCATTTAGCAAAAATTCAATCTGACCATTCAGACTACGGAATTCATCGTCAGCCCATTTTTGCAGGGCTTCCAGTTGCTCAGGAGCCATTCGCAAAACAAAGGCTTTTTTCGTTTCTTTCTCTTTCGCCATAGCTTCTGAACCTGAAATCCTGAGGAATAATTATTCCTCAGGATTTCAAGATTTTTAGCGATTCTTTTAATGATACAAAGTCCCCGTATTAACCACAGGATTAGCGGCCTTATCCGAGCACAAAACGACTAGAAGATTACTGACCATGGCGGCCTTCTTTTCTTCGTCCAGCTCAACAATTGAATTTTCCTTGAGGCGTTTTAAAGCCAGATCCACCATGCCCACGGCTCCTTCCACGATTTTGGTACGTGCTGCCACCATCGCCGTAGCCTGCTGACGCTGCAACATGGCATGGGCAATTTCTTCCGCGTATGCCAGATGCGTGATCCGGGCTTCCAGAATGGTAACTCCGGCACGAGCGAGACGTTCACTCAATTCACCTTCCAGTTTTTCATTAATCAAATCACCGCCAGAACGAAGCGTGATTTCCTTCTGCTCATCGTCAAAATGATCATAGGCATAGGTTCCAGCCATATGTCGCAGAGCCGCGTCGCTCTGAAGCTTGACGTATTGTACGTAATTATCCACCTCAAATTTAGCCTGTGCGGTATCATCTACCTGCCAGACCACCACGGCTCCAATTACAATTGGGTTACCCAGCAAGTCATTGACCTTAATCTTATCTCCTTCCAGATTTCGGGCTCGTAATGAAATGGTAGATTTCAGGTAAAAAGGATTTGACCATTTAAAACCCGAATCCTTTACCGTTCCAGCGTAATTACCGAATAGAACCAGGATTTTAGCTTCATTTGGATTGACCACAAAGAAGCCGAAGGAACATACCACGGCAGCCAGTAATATCAAAATACCGACAACCGGAGCGTAAAAGAACAATAAAATTCCAAGGGGATAAGCCAGAAGGGTTAGCACTAACATCAGATAACCAGAAGGCGGATGAATGATTTTGTCTCTCATGTTGGTTGATATTAAAATGATATTACAATAATACTATTTCATTAACTAAGGATCCAGCAAAAATGGATAAATGGTTTATAGCCTGGGTGCAGGTGAATATGGAACGGTCAGGTGGTTATGCTAGACACCTCAGATGCCTGGCAACTGATACTTCTTTACCTGGAATTAATACCCTATTACTTACGTTTAGCGATTACAGGCAGAAAACATTCATTCTTCAGCCATGCATTAAACGTTTATTCCATAAATGATTCTTACAGAGATACGCTGGTATTCATTTTTTGGAATGCAAAGCACAGAAATGGGTGAATAGAACTTAGGAAGTTATTTACTGAATTTCCTATTATTTTATCTTTCAGGGAGTCCCCACCGTTTGGAACTTAGGGGCTTCTTTATACATTTGCAAAACTTCACGAGTATGATGGGTTTATATCTTCTCCCGGTTACGCCGGACGCTTTGTCAAGGCTTACCCTTATGTGACCAACAATCCACAATCTCGTCCACTGAAAACAAATACATTCGATTGAAAGAATACGGTAGTAATATCCAAAAACTCGTAGACTATCTCGTAACGATTTCTGACCGCGAGAAACGCACGAAGCAGGCTTACGTACTAATTGAGCTGATGCGGCAAATTCACCCTTCTATGAAAGAGGGTCAGGATTACACCAATAAGCTCTGGGATGACTTATACATCATGTCGCGGTTCCGCCTTGACGTTGACAGCCCATTTCCGCCTCCGTCGCCTGAGGCCATTGGGAAAAAACCTAATTCTGTTCCCTACAATACTCATAATTTACAGTTTCGTCACTACGGTCGAAATCTGGAGGTGATGGTTGAGAAAGCAGTTTCCTTAACCAATGAGTATGAGCGATGGGCATTCGCCAGTTACATCGCTAAAATGATGAAGAGCTTTTATACCGCCTGGAATAAAGACAATGCCGATGATTCAACGGTATGGGAACACCTGAAAATTATTTCAAAAGGAGGTCTCAATAACGAAATCGAACGCATTCGTAATGAAGGCTATCTGGACATTGCTCCTCGCGACCGTTATTCCAGTAACAACAGTGGTGGCGGTAGTGGCAGCGGAGGACATCATCACTCTCATTCTCATAGCCGTCCGAATAATAACTATCGCAACAACGATAGAAATAATGATCGACATGAGCGTGGCGAACGTAGTGGTCAGCCTAACAACTTCCAGCGTCGGAATAATAATAACAACAACAATACTAATAATCGGAATAATCCGAACAATCATTTCAATCGTAACAACCGTAAAAAATAGTTTATAGGTTTTCTGAATCAGAGAAAGCTGTACGTAGCTTTTAGTCTGATCTTCATTTCACCTAAAACTGTCACTGAAAGATGGCTTCATTTAAAGTAACAGGAGGAAGAAAACTGAAGGGAGAAATTATCCCTCAAGGTGCTAAAAACGAAGCACTTCAAATTATCTGTGCGGTACTCTTAACGAAAGAACCCGTTACGATTCATAATATTCCCGGCATCCGTGATGTCATCGCCCTGATTGATTTGCTGGGTGACATGGGAGTAAAAGTAACCTGGCTGAGTGAATCTTCGGTTCGTTTTCAGGCAGATGATATTAACCTGAGCTACCTCGAAACGGAAGCGTACAAGCACAAAGCTGCATCGTTACGTGGCTCAGTAATGATGCTGGGACCGTTGCTGGCCCGTTTCAAAAAAGGTCGTATTCCTCGCCCCGGTGGTGACAAAATTGGTCGTCGCCGACTGGATACGCACTTCCTGGGATTTGAACGTCTGGGTGCTCGTTTTGACTTTGATCCCGAAGATGGTGGTTTCTATAAAGTAGATGCTTCCAATCTGAAAGGTACCTATATGCTTCTGGATGAAGCTTCAGTTACCGGAACGGCCAACGTGTTAATGGCCGCTGTTTTAGCGGAAGGAACAACCACGATTTATAACGCGGCTTGCGAACCTTATTTACAACAGCTTTGCAAAATGCTGGTTCGCATGGGTGCAAGCGTTAGTGGTATTGGTTCTAACTTACTTACCATTGATGGCGTTAGCGATCTAAAAGGAACGGAGCATACCATGTTACCCGATATGATCGAAATTGGTTCGTTCATTGGGTTAGCTGCGATGACACAATCCGAGATTACGATCAAAAACTGTTCTATTCCTGATTTAGGAGTTATTCCCAGTGTTTTCCAGAAGTTGGGTATCAAGCTCGAATTCCGGGGTGACGATATTTTCGTTCCTGCTCAGGATCATTACGAACTGGAGACCTTTATCGACGGCTCCATGTTAACAGTAGCCGATGCTCCCTGGCCTGGATTCACTCCTGACTTATTGAGTATCGTACTGGTAACGGCCATTCAGGCGAAAGGTACGGTATTGATTCACCAGAAAATGTTTGAAAGCCGGCTGTTCTTCGTTGATAAACTCATCGAAATGGGAGCTCAGATCATCCTATGCGATCCCCACCGGGCAACGGTTGTGGGCTTAAATCGCCAACTCCAGTTACGTGGTATTCGCATGACATCTCCTGACATTCGTGCGGGCGTTTCATTACTGATTGCTGCACTTTCGGCGAATGGTGTTTCCATCATCGACAATATTGAACAGATCGACCGGGGTTATCAGAACATTGATAAGCGTCTGAATGCCATTGGAGCGGAAATTGTTCGTTTATAATATTCAGGTAACATAACCTATTTTAAAAGCCAGTATCTTTCAGGTACTGGCTTTTTTGTTACCTCTTTGACTCGCTTATTATGAAATTAATCCTCACCATTCTTTGCCTGTCCTTCACTCCCTTGGCTCTGGCTCAGACCTATGCTGAAAAACTGGGCTTCCCTGCGGGTAAAAAAGTTATTATTCTTCACATTGACGATGCCGGCATGAGTTACGACTCCAACGAAGGAACGCGTAAGGCTCTTAGCAGTGGTGTAGCGACGTCAACGAGTGTTATGATGCCTTGTGCCTGGGTTCCTCATTTCATGAGTCTGGCTCAACAGAATCCGACCTGGGATTTAGGCGTTCACCTTACCTTGACTTCTGAATGGAAAGAGTATCGCTGGCAGCCATTAACGGGCAAGGATAAAGCTTCTGGCCTTTATGATACACAAGGTTACTTCTGGCGAGGGGTTACAGATGTCGTCTCGCATGCGTCCGCCGATGAAGTAGAAAGCGAAATTCGGGCTCAGATTGCTCAATTTCGGTAGTTTGGCGTTGAGCCTTCACACATCGACTCACACATGGGCACGTTGTTTCAGCCTAAATTTGTAGAACGTTATATCAAAGTGGGTATGGAAGAAAAGATACCGGTGATGTTTCCCGGCGGTCATAACACCTTAATTCAGAAAGAAAGTCCGATTGATATAAACATGACTAAAGCGATTGGGGAAAAACTCTGGGCAGCTCGGTTACCTGTGCTGGACGATTTGTTTACAGAAACTTATAGCTGGAAGTTACCGGCTGGGCAACCCGTTACTGACCACAACTTACGGGCCTACAAAACGCAGAAATTCCTTACTTTACTGAAAGAATGTAAACCCGGCTTGACGATGATCATTGTGCATTGTATAGATCCTACGCCTCAATTCCCTATGATATCAGATTCGGGTCCGACGCGGAAAGGCGATTTGCTGGCCATGCTTGATCCTGAATTAAGAAAATACATTCAACAGAATGACATTATTTTAACCAATTGGCGAGATATTAAAGAACGTCGCAAACAGGTTAACTAGCAATAAAAAAGGCTTCCCGGCGGAAGCCTTTTTTATTGTGGTTATTTCAAGGGAGAGAAATCGGTCGGTACCAGGTAAAGATTGGTTACCCATTCCGTTAAGGATCCATTAGCCAGTTTTTCTGAAGCCGTCCGGACGGAAATCCACTCCGGATCATCCCGAAACGTTTTGAAAGATTTTTCTCCTGCTTCTTTGCTCGGCTGCGTTAACAGATACATTAGAATATTATCTACGTTATCCTGCGTCCAGTATACGAGGTTATTCATCCCGTGTTTTTCAAACAGCTTCGTCGTATGGTTCCGGAATCGAGCTAACAACAACGGCAGGTTGTAAGGAGTCGTCTTATAGGTACGCAGCTGAAAGACCCGGTTTCCTTTCTGGCTAATATCCAAAGCTGGCGAAAAGTCGGTTGTATGAAAAAACTGACTAATAACTTTGGAAACGATTCTACCATTTTTCTCAGACTCGCTGGATACTTTCTTCCATTCGGGATCATTGCTAAATGCTTTCCAGCTAGAATCACGAGCCGCCCGGTTTGGATACGACAGAAAGTAAATCAGGCAACTGTCGGGCTTGTGTTGAGGAACAAAGTAACCCACATTAGTCATCCCATGCTTGGCAAAAATCCGCATGGTATGATTCCGAAAACGGCTCATTAAATCAGGCTGCTTGCCTTCGGGAGAATAGTACACCCGCATCTCATACAAACGTGAATCTTTGGCCGGGGAAGTCTGACTGAACGCAGAAGTAAGGTTCAAAACAAGTAATAAAACAAAAGCAATACGCATGGAATTAGAGGTTAGTCATGATGTCTGCAAAAGTCCGTGAAAAATTGAACTTCACAAAAAAAGGGAGCTGAACATTCCTATTCAGCTCCCTTTATAATCCATTATTATCATTTCAAAGAAATCCAGTCAGCTAAAATCCGGATAGATTCTTTTAACTCCGCGTCTTCTTTAAATTTAGAAATGAAGTTTTCTTTCATTTTCTGACGCGTATCCGCCGAGGCTACATCTTGTCCAGGCATTCCTCCACCGGTGTTACCCAGTTGAGTCAGTTTATCTCCCAGCAAGACTACTTCGTAAGGATTGGGTTTTCCTTCGCCCAGTTTAGCTAATTCATCTTTACGCTTTTTAGCATCATCCATTTCTTTCCGACGCGTAGCTTCATTCAGAGAAAGTAAGGTTTTGTCCTTATTTTTCTGGAAATCCGAAACTTCAGCCGTTAAACGTAACAGGTCTGGATCCGCTTTATAACGTTCATTATACTTGGTCCTCAGTTTTTCAAGCGTTTTCGGATCAACGTTCGTGTACTCCGTAAAAGTACTTGGCTTGATCTGATCCCAAGGTAACGCCGTAGGCTGTGAGCTTTCACCGAATTCTTCCGCACTGAAGCGAGAAGGTAACTCAATGTCAGGAGTTACTCCTTTGTGTTGCGTACTACTACCCGTAATCCGATAGAACTTCGCACGCGTCATTTTCAGTAGCCCTACCTTTTCGGTTTCTTTAGGCAAGAATTGGTTCAGATCCAGTAGTTGCTGAACCGTACCTTTACCGTAAGTCGTACCACCGATTACCAGACCACGTTTGTAATCCTGAATAGCACCAGCAAAGATTTCAGAGGCAGAAGCACTAAAACGGTTTACAATAACGGCCAACGGACCTGCATATACCTGTTGTGGGTCTGGATCATCGTCAGCATCGATACGACCCATAGCGTCTTTTACCTGTACTACCGGGCCATCTTTAATGAACAGACCCGTTAACTTAATGGCTTCATCTAAAGAACCGCCACCATTGTAGCGTAAGTCAAGCACAACGCCATCCACTTTAGCTTGTTTGAATTGCTCCAGGAAACGCTGTACGTCGCGGCTGGTAGAGGTATAATCTTTCTCCCCTTTCCGCATTTCATCAAAGTTTTGATAAAAACCGGGTAACGTAATGACACCAATGCGATATTCCTTTTTATCATACGTCATCGGCACTACTTCGGCTTTCGCTACGCCATCTTCTAGTTTGATCTTATCACGAATAATCTTGATTTCGCGAGGCTGGCTACCTGGAAGAGCGTCTGCTTTCAGAATATTGAGACGAACGGTTGTACCTTTAGGGCCACGGATCAATTTTACAACATCATCCAGTGCCCAACCAATCACGTCTACCATTTGCCCGTTAGCTCCCTGTCCAACACCGACAATTCGATCATTTTCACGAATCTGACCGCTCTTCATGGCTGGTCCACCAGGTACTAACTCCCGAACTTTCGTGTAATCGTTCTCAGGAGTCAACGTGGCCCCGATTCCTTCGAAAGACTGAGCCATTTCATCTTTGAAACGGGAAGCATCCGGAGGTGCCATGTAGCTCGTATGCGGATCAATCACTTCTGCAAACGAGTTCATAAAGGATTGAAAAACGTAATCGCTTTTCACCTTGCTCGTCTGTTTGTCAAGATTGGTATACCGATCTTTAATTAACCGATAAATAGCCGTGTCTTTCTTGCCCTGAAGTTTATAATCCAGAGCCTGACTTTTCACGATTTTACGCCACAAATCGTCCAGTTCAGCCGGAGTTTTAGCCCACTGAGCCTTATCGCGATTGGTCTCGTAAGACTCATCCGTATTAAAATCAAACGGTTTATCCGTCAGTTTATTCACGTAAAGCATTCGTACATGAAAACGTTTCATGAACAAATTGAACAGATCATACGCTGGCGTCAGGTTACCTGCCTGCAGGTAATCATCGATCTGGTACCGGTATTTTTCGAACGCCTCTACGTCTGAAGCCAGCAGATATGCTTTGCCATTATCTACTTCTTTCAGATAATTCGTCCAAACTTTAGAAGAAAGCGAATCATCCAGAGGCATCCGACGGTAGTGGTACGAAGAAAGAATCGTAGTAACTACTTTTTCAACTTCCTTTTGAGAAGCCGTAGGGACTAAAACAGTGGGTTGATCCGTACTAAAATTCTGGGCTACTGTGGGATGTTCTGGTTGAAACCCCAATAACACCAGCGGCACAAAGGCGAGCAAATAGCTTTTCATAGACATGTTATCTTGAGGCATTAATCGTCGGAAAATGTGGGTATTATGAATAAAAAACTACTAAAAAAATAATACCTATACATTTGCCCCGGTGCCTCTATTTCATTCTTTGCTATAGGGATCGGGGTTCAAACCAACGACTCTTTACTTTTCAATTTCTAATAATTCAACGTCAAAAATAAGAGTCGAATACGGAGGAATTTGTCCTGCGGCACGTTCGCCGTAAGCCAGCTGATAAGGAATATAGAATCGGAATTTAGATCCTACCGGCATCAATTGCAAACCTTCCTGCCAACCCTGAATGACTCCATTAAGCGGAAAACTGATGGGTTCGCCCCGTTCTACCGAGCTGTCAAATACTGTTCCATCAATCAGCGTACCATGGTAATGGGTTTTAACCTTATCCGAAAGGGTTGGTTTAGCTCCATCACCCTGTTTCAAAATCTTGTATTCCAGGCCACTAGTTGTAGTAACAACACTGTCTTTCGTTTTGTTCTCTGCCAGGAATTTTTCTCCAGCTAAACGATTTGGCTCGAATTTCTTTGCATTTTCAGCCTGAGTTTTAGCGTGTTCCTCCTCTTGTGAGGATCTCATTTTCTGGCTAAAGTTGGCTAATGTATTTTGATATTGTTCTTGAGTAAGAACGTATTTTTCATCTTTAGAATCGCGAACGGCCTTCGCCACTAAATCCAGATTTAAATTAGTCAAAGATGGATTTTTAAGGCTACGGGCAATGTCCATTCCAATCGCATAGCTTACTGAATCCATCGAAGTTTTCAGAGTAGAAGCAGTTGCCACAGACGTTTTGGCAGCCACCGGTTTTTTAGCTGCGGGTTTGGGAGCGGGTTTCTTCGTTTGTGCAAGGGCCGTCAGTGAACAAGACACCAGGATAAGGGCAATACTACTTTTTTTCATGAAGTAAACTAACTGATTTTGAAGAATAGGTCTTCTCAGAAAGGAATTGGTGGTAGTGAAATGAATTAAACGAACGAAGATAGAAATTACTTTTAATACCTACCTAAAACGGCAGTATTTGATAAAAATTATAGTATAAACGGGAATTTTAAAGTCGTTTTTCCAATACAATTACCAAAGTCATTGGTTTCTTACGAAATTTTAACAAAAAGAAGCCGGAAATTCCTTTTCGGAGTTCCCGGCTTCTTTTTATCACTGATTTACAATCTAACTCTAATTGGATGCGTAGGTAAGTTTTCCCTCATTTTTGAGAATTTTGGCTGAAAAGACCCCTTTGATTGTAACCTCATGAGCCTTCTGGATGGTCACATTCGTCGAATAGTTAGGAATGCAGTTACAACTCCAGGTGGTGGGATCAGACCATGAACCTGTTTTAACGGAAGTAACGGCCGGTAATGCGGGTAAAGCTTCCGGTGCTTTTGCCAGTAAGGGGGTCGATTTCTGAAGAAACTCCGTATTTATAACATTAGCCCATTTTTCCGCATAACCAGCCTGCCCTACCTGATTCAAATGAACGTGATCATCGTTTCTGCCTTCGTTACCCACTTCATTGAGGTTAGCTCCCCTGAACACGTCACTAACACTAGCAATTACGTTTAGTTGAGCCTTGGTAATGTGATTGGTAATACCGGAGCCTTTAGTGTATTCCCCCTGACACTCTCCATTAATCCAGCAGGTTTGAGCGACCAGCCAGGCTAATTTTGCGAATTCTGTCTCCTCCCTGGTTTTACGAATCACATCTTTTAACTGATTTTCAAAATCAATCCCCTGGTTTTCCCGGTCATTGACTCCGTGACCGCATAATATCGCCCGTAACCCCGAACTTGGAGCATACGTTTTAATAGTGGTCCGAATATGAGTATAAGGATGCCGTTGTGCATATTTAACGAAGCTATGATCGAACGGAATGTCGTAAGCTGCCTTATACGTCATTTCTATATTGGTTCCGCCAAAGGCAGCACTGTAAAGCAAAACCGGCACATTAAGATTCTTGACGACTAGCTCTCCAAAACGTCCCCAAAGCCATCGCATGGTGACAGCAGGCCCAATCCCGCAGTCCTGACAGAGCTGAACCGGAGCATAGGGGGCGGCATACTTAGGATCGGCCGTATTCCAGTACAACTCATCATTCGGATTTGTTTTTACGTCAATCGCATTGACCCGATCTTTATACGCATCTCCATACGCATAATCGATGGTTTTACTGTAAGCATCCCCGCCAGCCGTATTGGAGTGACCGACGATCAGGAAAACCTCTCCTACGCCTACCTTTTCAACCTTGGAAATCACCCCAACCTGCGTATTATTTTTTATACCCCGGACTTCCAGATCATACCTTCCCCCCGTCGCCGTGAGAAATCCATGGTACGTGGCATCAGTAGCATTACTGGCAATGGTTTGCCAGCCGACCGTAGTGCCTCCTTCACCACTTCGAGCGTTCAGTCTGGCCTCAACCCGATCTACAACCTGGGTCATTCGGCCTGTTACATAGACTTTTGCCTGATTGGAATTATCCCGCTGAATAACGGTACGAGTAACGGGGTAAGTAATAGAAATCTGGGCGTGAGCCGCAAGGGAAAATCCGATTGCCCAGGCAAACAGGCAACCTTTGAGGAACGGGCAAATGTTCTTCATTACTCAAGTAGTGTTTATTTTGGCGGAAACAACAAGCTACCTAGTTGTACTAGAGCAAGAGGGCAAACTCAGCTTTTTGTAGTAAAATAAGTGGCGGAACTTCGTTTCATGAGTACAACATTAATGAAATATCAAAAGATATTCTAAATTCTGTCCATTTATTTATATTAAAAAAAACGGAAGGCTTGTTGAACAAATCTGCCTTCCGTTTTTTTCAACAAATCATTATAGTTCAAACCATTAAAAATCAGAAACTAAACAACTACTTTAGACATCTTCCAAAGGAATCCTAAGCTGATCTTTTAGGTATTGCTATCTAACTACCGTTTCACCACTTTTCGTAGGGAAGAGGAATAAGTAGTGATAATTTTCAATAGATAAGATCCCGCGGGAAGTTCTTCCAGATGCATTTCATTCGTTTGAGATTTCTTTAATAAGACACCCGTCAACGAATACAGCTGCACTTCCACTAATCCTTTGCTGTCTACCTTGATTACGTTAGTCGTAGGGTTAGGGCCGATTTTCAAAGCATCAACTTCGATAGAAATGGCCCGGGAAAGATCATAGGCACCGTCGGTATCCACTTGCTTCAGACGATAATAATTCAGGCCACTACCCGGATTTTCGTCAATGCAGCTATAACGAATGGTAGACGTACTATTTCCACTTCCCTTCACACTCATCAGCGTTTCGAAATTCAAACCGTCTTTACTCCGCTGAATTTCGAAGTGGCTATTGTTTTTCTCACTAACAGTGGTCCAGTTAAGTTCTACCTGTTCTTTTTCAGTGAGCTTCCCTCTGAAATCCAGCCAGGTTACGGGCGTCGAACTTTCTACATTAAAAGTAAACCGGGCTACGGTTGGAAAGTGATCCGTAAATGTATCGCCATACACTGCATCTGTATATCCATCAACACGGGCTGTTGCTACGGAATTAGCTATATACTGGATACCTGAAGGTACCGTAGTGGTCCCGATTTCAGTTGAAAACATGATGTTGTCAATCACATCATTAAACGCCGTGCTAGTCGTACTTTTTAAACCTGCGTCCTGTAACGTTTTCGAAACAGGATTATAATTCACCGCATCGTTTACGAAAGGTGCATAAGTATCCGTACTTGAAAGACGATCATTAAAGTCACCCGCAATGATTACATTGGCCGAACCATATTGATTGTCCAACTCAGCTTTCAGGTCAATGATATCCTGCGTACGGCGGGTAATATCGGAGCTATTCGTAGTACCTGACTTAGCGTGAATGCCGACCAGGTGAATTCGCTTCTTAACCCCATTGATCGTAGCATCCAGCTCCCATAAGTAAGGTAATCGTCCTGACGACCAGTTATTGCTGCGAGGAGTTGCGAAGTAGTTATACCCCGGAGGCGTGCCCGTTAACAGGGGAAGTTTTGAAATAATGGATACCGTTCCTTTTTTATACACCAGACAAACTTTCTGAGCCTGATTCAACGGATTATCATCCGATTCCGGGTTTTGGAAGAAGTAAGAGAAGTACTCCGTTCCGCAGCTATACGCGTACTCATTGCCCGCTCCCATCCGAGTTACAATACGGTCTAACATGGCCGTGTTGCAGACTTCTTCCAGTACGTAGACATCCGCATTTAGGGCTTCCAGCGTTCGTTGAATGTTGTTAGCTTGTAAGTATTCCAGTGCTGGCCCGTATTCCGAAGTTCCGGTAGGATTATTCAGATCATTGGCTCCCTGATTTTTAGCGAACCATTCTACGTTATAGGTTACTACGTCAAATGAGTTATCTCGGCTGATCGTACTGCCGCCAACCGTTCCGTTACCCAAATAGGAAAGAGAAACGGCGGGTAACGTTGAAGCGGGAATATCATCTCTTAACCTTGGTATAATTTGATCAATCGGACTGGTGGTTCCATATACATCCGCAATACCGGTAATTGAAATAGGCCCGGCGGGAATACTCATACTATTCAATTCAGAATCATCGTCAATGAATAGTTTTTCATTTCGACCGACTAATGAATACGTTTTATTTCCCTGAAAAGTAGCATCTCCGGCCGCGTCAATCATCACTCCATTCAGAGTCACCAATTTTCCATACATAGTGGCATCAATGGCTGCAACGGCTACAGGAGCGACGGGGGCATTCACATCGGGCAATTTCGTATAACACGTAGGAATGTTTATTTCAACCTTACCTTGATAATATTCAATTGGACCTGCAATCTGAATTCGATCCCCTAGCTTTAACCGATCCCCAAAATTTCCTTTTCCATCGTAAGCAAAACCGGCAGCATTCGCCATGAATACATTCACACCCGTGCCGTTTTCATCCTGCATGTAGAAACTCATTCCACCGTATTGATCCGTCACGGTTACTCTTCCGGAAATTGTAACCGAAGGCCCAGGAGCATTTGTAACTTGAGCCCGGGCTGCGGCAATACTAATAGCTGTACCACAAGGCGAAGCTGGATCAATTACGCGACCATCCAGATTAATTCTGGTGCTGTCGGCACCGCCCCCGGTAACAATCAGTTGTGAAGTATACGTATTAGCTGATAATCCCGCTTTCAGACGGACAGGGATTTGAACGTTCGATAACGAACCTCCCGTGTAAGGAATAGCAAGGTCATTACTACTCCATACTGATGTAGCTGGGTTCTGAAGCTCGAAGCTGGGATTAGTTAATGCCAGATTTAGTGTTCCAGATGCAGGAGTTAAATTTACTCCACCAATTGTTGCGTTAGTGTTTTGACCAGAAGGGCCCTGATTGAGTGTATAATTCAGACCCGTAATAGAGGTTGGTGTGGCACTAATCGTGGGTGTGTTTCCTGGCGTATAGCTCAAGGACACATCATCAATACCGGTACTAGGCCGACTTCCTGATCCAGTAGTACCATTAAGGGTAACAATTCGAATCCAAACCCTGGAACTCTGGTTATTGAGAGCTGAGCCAAAGTCTACTTCAATTGGCTGGTTTGTGAACGTGCTCCACATGGTGGTCAGACTACCCACAGCATTGGCATCCACGAAAGTGGTAGGTGAATCTCCAAAACCATAATCAACCCGCCACGTAGCTTTTCGATTGTTATCATTATACGTTCCACTACCATCGAGCGACTGTAGTTTGAAGGCCATTTTAAATCCTTCGAAACCAGCCGTATTGGTTAGTTGAAGCACAAAAGCCGCACCGGGATCACCTAAGGAGCCTGTTTGTCGTACCCCGAGAGAACGATCAGCTGATGCACTCTGATTAGCGGAGGTACTCCCAGCAGCCAAGCCGTCGGCGGAAGCAAAATTTTTAAAAGCTCCCGAAGTATTATTCCAGGCGGTTGCTGCCGTAGTTAGAGCTACCGGCGTCCCTAAAGCATCGGCAGCCGCTCCGGTTCTAACGGTCCAACCATTGGGAAGTCCACTGGCAATGGCGTCAAAATCCTGCGTATAGGAAGTTCCACTCAAGGTAACCTGAGCTATAGCGGTTTGACAAACGAAAAGCAGTAGAGTTAAAAAATTGAGTAGTAAAGATTTCTTCATAGGGCATTTGGTAATACTTTATTGTGCTATGCATACAAAGATACCTTTACCATTAGATAATTCTCTCTAGTTAATGTTAAGTATTCATTATGCTTAGTAATGATTAGATTAATACAATTTGATTACTAAATAAGTCTACGTAATAAATTAGTCAAGGCAAGATACTCTTTTCGATTTCTAAGAAAAGTATAAAATAATCACAGTAAAAAGTTTCGATTACCTACGGAAAATCAAATTTCGTCGCTAATTTTGCGGGCGATTTCAGGGTTACTAGGCTTTCCCACTCTGAAAATAGATTAATAACTCTGAGTTTCATATAACTTTCCAATACTGCTGTATGGCATCAGTTAGACCCGACGAGGTATCGGCGATATTACGGGAGCAACTTTCCGGAGCAAAATCTGCCGCCGAACTCGAAGAAGTGGGTACGGTCCTCCAGATCGGTGACGGTGTGGCCCGTATTTACGGACTTTCAAATGTACAAGCCGGTGAGCTGCTCGCCTTTGAAAATGGCGTTAAAGCTCTGGCTCTTAACCTCGAAGAAGATAATGTCGGGGCTGTATTACTAGGTGATTCTTCTGATATCAAAGAAGGTGACACGGTAAAACGGACTCGTCAAATCGCCTCCATCCGCGTGGGTGAAGGTATGCTTGGTCGTGTGGTTAATACCCTGGGTGAGCCTATCGACGGCAACGGCCCAATCGCTGGTCAATTGTACGACATGCCTATCGAGCGTAAAGCTCCTGGGGTTATCTACCGTCAACCAGTAACCGAACCTCTTCAATCAGGTATCAAGGCAATCGACGCAATGATCCCCGTAGGCCGTGGCCAGCGGGAATTGATCATCGGTGACCGTCAAACGGGTAAAACTACCGTTGCGATCGATACCATCATTAACCAAAAGGAATTCTACGAAGCAGGTCAGCCTGTGTATTGTATCTACGTAGCCTGCGGCCAGAAAGCCTCTACCATCAAACAGGTAGAACAAGCTCTTCGTAAAGCAGGTGCAATGGATTATACCGTAATCGTAGCCGCTGGTGCGTCTGACTCTGCTCCTATGCAGTTCTACGCTCCTTTCACGGGTGCTGCTATCGGTGAATTCTTCCGTGATTCAGGTCGTCCTGCCCTGGTTGTTTATGATGATTTATCGAAACAAGCCGTAGCTTACCGTACCGTTTCTCTGCTGCTCCGTCGTCCCCCCGGACGTGAGGCATATCCTGGAGACGTATTCTACCTGCACAGCCGGTTATTAGAGCGTGCTGCGAAAATCATCGCTAACGATGAGATCGCTGCTCAGATGAACGACTTACCAGAAAGCATTCGTCCTATCGTGAAAGGTGGCGGTTCGTTAACAGCCCTTCCTATCATCGAAACTCAGGCAGGTGACGTTTCTGCGTATATCCCAACGAACGTAATTTCGATTACGGACGGACAGATCTTCCTTGAGTCTAACTTGTTCAACGCCGGTATCCGTCCTGCCATTAACGTAGGTATTTCGGTTAGCCGTGTAGGGGGTAACGCCCAGATCAAGTCGATGAAGAAAGTAGCAGGTACGCTAAAATTGGATCAGGCCCAATTCCGTGAGCTTGAAGCTTTCGCGAAATTTGGTTCTGACCTGGATGCTGCTACGAAACTGACCATCGAACGCGGTCGTCGTAACCTGGAAATTCTGATTCAGAAACAAGGAGCTCCTCAACGCGTAGAAGAACAAGTGGCCATGATCCACGTTTCTACCAAGGGCTTAATCGATAAAGTTCCGGTAAATCAGGTTCGTCAATTTGAATCCGATTTTATCAACTTACTCCGTGATCAAAATGCGGACGTATTAAAACAACTGAAAGCAGGGAAGTACGATGATACGATTACTTCAACACTTGAAAAAGTAGCGAAAGAAGTATCATTGAAGTACGAACTGACTGTTGCCTGATCTGATGTTCGATAGCCCATTGTCTTAACGGACAGTGGGCTACTCTACTCTCATTATCGAACGTCTCATCATCGAACACCATGGCTAACTTAAAAGAAGTTCGTAACCGGATTGCCTCTGTAAACTCCACGCAGCAAATCACCAAAGCCATGAAAATGGTTGCGGCGGCTAAGTTGCGTAGAGCTCAGGACAGCATTATTCAAATGCGGCCTTATGCTCAGAAATTGGGCGAAATGCTGCAAACCGTTTCTGCGGGTGCTGAAGGTGCTCAGGATAATCCGTACAAACAGGAAAGACCCATCGAGCGAGTTCTCATCGTGGTCGTTACCTCTGATCGTGGTCTTTGCGGTGCGTTCAACGCGAACGTAAGCAAGGCTGCTCAGGTGATTATCAATCAAAAATATGCTGCTCAGCAACAGGCGGGCAACGTACATATTCTTTCGATCGGTAAAAAAGGCGGTGAGTTTTTCACTCGTCGTGGCTTCAAGGTTAACCATACCTATGAAGATACGTATACCCGATTGAGCTTTTCAGTCGTTCGTCAGGCTGCAGAAGATATCATGACTTCCTATGTAGATGGAAAGTATGATGTCGTAGAAATCGTTTTCAACGAATTCAAGAATGTTGCTACGCAAGTTATTCGTGTAGAACAATTCCTGCCTATCGTTGAAAAAGAAGTAAACGATACCACTGTAAAAGGAGATTACATCTTTGAACCTTCGGAGGAAGAAATCATTAAAGAACTAATTCCGAAGTCGCTCAAAATTCAATTATACCGTGCCGTTTTAGAATCTAACGCTTCTGAACACGGTGCACGTATGACAGCTATGGATAAAGCGACTGATAACGCAGGTGAACTTCTGAAGAACCTTCGTATCGAATACAACCGCTCTCGTCAGGCTGCGATCACTACTGAAATTCTTGAGATTGTGGCTGGTGCCGAGGCTCTCGCCGGAGCTTAATGCTACCTCCCTCAAACCATGACCCTCATTCAGATCGAATGAG
>CAJYHS010000192.1 GCA_913774715.1 uncultured Siphonobacter sp.
TATGAGCTACTCACAGCCTTTGAAGTTTTTGAACATTTGATGGATCCTGTTAGTGAGTTGGAAAAAATGCTGAGCCTGAGTGATTCTATCTTCTTTTCCACTGAATTACAGCCGACCTCTTCTATTCATAGCAGTGAAGACTGGTGGTACTTTACCCCGGAAACCGGCCAACACATTGCTTTATATTCAGCTAAATCGCTGGAACTGTTAGCTCATAAATTTGGATGTAATTTCTATACTAATAACCGGAACCTTCACCTGATTACACGCAAAAAAATCAACCCTCTTTTATTTAAACTCGTTACCAAGTATAGAGTATCGGCCTTACATTCTGTTTTCATAAAACAGAAGTCACTATTAATGGAAGATTTTAACTTCATCAAAAGTAAACGCAATCATTCCGTTTTAACCGAATACAGCAAAACAATGGATGTATAACTGGCCACTTTCCTGCTCACTTTGCCAAACTTCTATTCCGCCTTCGGATTAAATAGTTGCGAAAGGGCTCATCGTAGAACCGCATAGCCAGGTACCCTATTCCCATGAGCAGGAGTGTTCCAATCGAAATAAGTAAGGTCAGCTCTACGGGGATGACTTTATGACTTTTATAGTAGTTTCCAAAACTCCAGATCGCTACAATATGAGTCATGTAGAGGGGATACGATAAACGTCCAAGAAATTCGCAGATTCGCTTACTCCATTCCGAATAGATTGCATTAGCTCCTAAACCAATCAGAAAGGGATAGCCGAAAATGACGATAGCCGACTCTATAGCCCAGTTATACTTAAAATAAGGGATGATGAAAGTCATGATTAGCAATACCGATAATCCTAAAAAATTCAGCTTTGTTCGCCAGCGAAGTGGGTAATGATAGAGGAGCATACCTGCCAGAAAACCATAGGTAACGCGGGCAAAGCCATCACCAATAGTACTCCCATTCCATCCCCCAATCAGTGTACCTGACCGATAAGCTACTGCACTTAACCAAATCGCCGAAAGGATCGTCAGAATAGTCAGCCAGCGTTTGCTCAAGCGGGAAAGAGCCATGGCATACACTATATTGGCGAGGTATTCCATGAAAAGAGTCCATGAGGGTGAGTTAAGCGGGAAAAGAGCAAAATCTCTTTCCTTTATTGTTGGAAAGGGAATTAGGATTACTGAACATAAAAAAGTTACCGCTAATGTTCCGTATCCAGCTAAAACACGATCTTTTGCGAAAGGATCGAATAACAAAGCTATTAACCCTAACACCGAGCCTAACAAAACCAGCGGATGCAATCGAATGAGACGAGCCTTAAAAAATTCATAACAACCCATCGTTTGGATCCGATCGTTATAGGCATAGGCGATCACAAAGCCTGAAAGACAAAAGAAAAAATCAACGGCTAAAAAGCCATGACCCAGAAAATTCTTGCTGTAATCGGTATACACCATTTCCATAAAATGGAATACGACAATGCAAATGGCGGCGGTACCCCGAAGGCCATCTAATACCACATAGTGTGGCTTTGTTTGGGTCACAACCTGCGAGTAGTTTTCCGAGGTAATAGAGTTGATCATGGCGGATTTACAGCTTACGTTTCACGAGTATAATCGAAATAATACCGAACGCGAAAAGATTACCTAACAGATGGAAGATAATGAGACCAATGGAAAATTACCGGAGACTTAATTAAGGTATACCGAAGGTATTTGATAAAGAAGATCCACCGCTTACCCTTCATTACTGCTTTTATAACTAGTATTGCAGAAAACCTTTCACTGCCATTAACCACCATTTTTTCCTTCAACCATGAAATATTTCTGGACCTTTCTATTCACCTGTGTAGTGCCTATCCTTGCCTCTGCTCAGAATGAGGTAACGTTTGAATCTACTTTAGCCGTAGAATATTTTAATCATCTGTTCACCGGCCTCAAGGCAGATATTAACGAGGATTGGAAAGGGTATAAGCTACCTCAGGATAGTCAGGGATTTAAAATTACTTCCCTAAATGGTATCGTTAAGAATCAATCCCTGCACATCGGCTTGGGACTTAGTTATGCCAGACTCGCCCAAATAAACGGTGCTTTGGGTTTTGTAGATCTACGGTTTGACTTTTCACGAAAAAGATTCGCTCCTTATCTATATTTAAATCCCGGGTACTCGCACTTCTGGAATCAATACGAAGGAGGAACGGGTTCATTCAACTGGGAGAATGGACTAGGAGCTCGGTATCGTATTCGCAACAAAAGTAGTATCCTGGCATCCCTTGGTCTGGCCTTCATGCAACAATCCAGTACATTTATGACGACCAAAATTGGATACACATTCTAAGATGGAAGCTCTCATCCATCACATTCGAAAATTTGTAGACCTTAGCGATCAGGATATTCCCCTGATTGAGTCCCACTTTCAGCGGATGGAGGTTACTAAAAAACAAACTTTAGTTCAGGAAGGCCAGGTTTGCCGCCATCATTATTTTGTAACGCGAGGGTGTATACGCCTCTTTTTTATGAATGAAAAAGGCGTAGAACAAACCACGCAGTTTGCCCTTGAACACTGGTGGCTTTCGGATTATATGTCATTCTTTACCCAAACTGCTTCTTCTTTCAGTATTCAGGCCGTCGAGAAATCCGTATTGTTAGTTATTGATTTTCATTCACAGGAGAAGTTAGTCGCTAGCTTACCAAAGATGGAAAAGTACTTTCGGATGATTTATCAGAAAGCGAATGCCGCTTCTCAGCTTAGAGTCAAATACCTTTTCGGGTTTTCCCGGGAGGAGTTATACCACAATTTTATTACCAATTATCCCGGTTTTGTTCAGCGGATTCCGCAATATCTGTTAGCTTCTTTCCTGGGTTTCACACCAGAATATTTAAGTGAACTACGTAAAAAGAAGCGATCTTAAACCAGTTTAAGTTTTGCCGGAAACCAGCTCTGTAGTTTTGCTTCACATTAAAACAATGAAAAATGGAAAAGCGAATCAAAATTCACGAAGTTGATCCTCAGGCTTTTAAGGCTATGTCTGGTTTAGAAGGATACGTTCGATCCTCAGGAATCAATCCAATTCATCTTGAATTAATTAAACTACGATCGTCTCAAATCAATAAATGTGCCTTTTGCCTGGATATGCATAGCAAAGACGCTCGTAAAGCTGGTGAAACAGAACAACGCATTTATGTATTGAATGGCTGGCAGGAAGCGGGGCTATATACTGAAGAAGAAAAGGCCATCCTTGCCCTAACGGAAGAAGTAACCCTGATTCATCAACACGGGGTATCAGAGCAAACGTATCGCCAGGCTGAAGACTTGCTGGGTAAAACCTACTTAGCTAAGGTTATTGTGGCCATTATCACCATCAATGCCTGGAATCGAGTGGCCATAACTACCCAGTTGGAGATACCCAATCAATAGCCGATAGCATTGAGCGGCACCCTAAGTCGCCGATGTAGTCCTAATACATAAAATTCAACCAAAAGAGTTAGTGAAAAACAAAGAAAGCCTGCCCGGAATCCGAGCAGGCTTTATATAGTTGTATTTAAACCGCCAGGATTAAACACAGAGATAATGAATTCGTACGCCCAATTTATAAACAAATATCAATTCATCCAAATAAAAACTATCAAAAGTTAATTTCTATCGACCAAATTTGTTATTGCGTATACTCAATAAGGTTTTTAACGTATAGTACTAACGGTTTGTTATTCAATCTACAGGCCTGGAGCTATTACACCTAAGATAACCATCCAGGCATTTGAACCAATAAACGATAAACCCCAACCGGAAACCAGCCAGGGTTTATAATAACTTAAAGTCTGTATAAATCCAATCATGGATTTATACCCACCCCAAGTGTTTACGATGTCAATATGATTTAATTTCTCAGAAGATCAAAAGCTAAATACAATTTATTTTTCTCATCATCAATTCACAATCTCTCTTACAATCAAGTGATTAAGTATTTTCATTTAAAGTACATAAAGATATACCTAATCCGGTTTGAGGTAATCTGTTATAAGATATTTTCATGATTCAATTCAGATTAGTTTTCCATAACTGTTACCTATTCATTTCTCTATCATTGGGTTAAACTATCCGTTTAGGCTTCATTTTGTAAAACCCTTAAACCCGAAAAAACACGTTACGCACCCTGTTTTGCGAACTAATTAAAACATATCTTATCAGTTAAATGGCTATACGTATGTGTATAAAATACCGTTCTTATTTTTGGATACTATAGGCCGCGTAATCTAACATTTATCGGCCTTACTCACTATACTGAAGTAGAAAATCATACAACTTTATATTTTGTTATTTAAAACTTTAAAACAAGGCAGGTTAAGTATTTGTGACTACGAAAATGTTTGCATAGGTTGTTTAACCGTACTACTGGATTTAACCTGATTTATCAATAACTTGACTCATCTACCGCTGTAAAATATGAAAGATCATTAATAATTTTGCAACTGGATTGACTATGATTGATTGATATGGTGGGAATTTTAGTAGCGACATTTGGACTGCTCATGACTCCTCATGACAGTTTACCCGATGCTTCTGGCATTACCTGGGTTGTACAAGACACCGTTAAACCATCTCATCATCCTATCAAAGCAGTTTTTAATCTGGATTCCAGAAGTTCGTTTATTGAGCGTCAACCCGTAAATATTTGGGGAGTTAATGCCGGAATAGCCTTTGGAGCCAAACGTAATCAGCTGACTCTGGGTTATTACTGGATGAGTTACGCCGCTTATGCTAAATTGATTAACTGGCGAAAAGAGGCCGCTCACCGCATCAATCTGAGTTATTACACCCGCACTGATTTGTGGTTTACGAGTTTGCTTTACTGGTGGAACTTGAAAAATAGTCAGCGGTGGATGATTAGCCTTCCAATGGAGGTAGGTGCTGGCTTGGCGTATGCCATTCCCCATGATTTAAGTCGAGATCAGCCGATTGATCGTACAACCCGCCATTTTTTTGCCCCGGTTCAAATCGGGATGTATGTACAGTGGAAAGCCACGCGGTGGGTGGGTTTTGGTCTTCAGGGCGGCTATCGTTATTCGGTCTTTCAAACCGACCTTGATCAGCACTTTAATGGTACGTACTACAGCGTAGGTATGACCATTTACCCAACTCTGCTTAAAGATTCCTGGCGGTTTCTGAAATATAAGGAACGCATCTCTCCGTTTCATCCGCCACGTCCCCGAAAAAATTAAATCATTCCTTTCGAAGCAGTTTTCTAATTTCTTCCGCAACTGTGGGTCCGTCATTTACCTGAAAACGTGTCCACCTTTCTCCGACTTTAATCTTTAGTACTGAAGTACCCGTTATAATCACCAAAGGAATACTTCCGAACGAATTTTAGTCCTCAGCATCCGGCAAGTTCTTATGGTCTTTTCCTTTACTTGAGTTAATTCCCAACTCACCGATTTATTGGTAATAGCTGGAGTTCCAGGTTCACTCAGAAACAGCCGCTACGATCAAAAGAAATCGTTATTGCCTTTTTAGAAACACTATCCTGCATTTCCTACCCGATGGTATGGTACGCCACGGACAAATACAACCGTTACATCACCCTTCCCCTTTTTCAGACAATGAAGTTACCAGGCTCTCTATCTCGACAGAGGTTCTTTCGTCTTTTAAATGCCAGCGAGAAAGTTGTCCGAATGCCGTCCCGGCTATTTAACCTAGACTAATGCCTATACTGTTCGTCCCGTCAAACTCAGCGTATGCGATACTTATCATTATGAAAGATCAACGGTGAAAATTACTTAGAACCGTATAAATAACCTTTCCGTTTTGACAATCTGACCTTTCCAAAATGAAAAGGATACATGCATTAGCTAGCCATTAAAAATACGTAAAGTCTTGATTTTCAATATAATTAAAATATCATTTCATTTTGGCATGGGGCTTGAATAATCAATGGCGTACAAACTTTTTTCCCATGATCACTACCCTCGCATATCTACTAGCTGGCCTGCTTTGCTTCGGGCTCTTCTTTAAATCCGTCGACTATTTCGAAAAAATCTGACGCCATGTTTATCGCACTTTTCATACTGTCCTTACTGGTTTTTGCTTACATGATTTACGTGCTGCTCAAACCTGAAAATTTCTGAGAAATGACTACTGAACTATTGGGCATAGGTTTAATTTTTCTTTTAACCATTGCTCTGGCTATACCGCTGGGTCGTTACATGGCCCAACTTTACGCAGGAGAACGCACCTTTCTGGATCGGATTTTAGGACCGATTGAACGGTTGTTTTTCAAGATTTCCGGTATCGACTCACACCGCGAAATGACCTGGCAGGAGCATTTGAAAGCCTTACTGACCATCAACCTCATCTGGTTCTTTTGGGCGATGTTCGTGTTGATGAATCAAAGCTGGTTACCCTGGAACCACGATGGCAATCCGGATATGACTGCCGATCTGGCCTTTAACACGGCCATTAGCTTCCTGGTGAACTGTAACCTGCAACATTATTCCGGCGAAACGGGTGTCTCCTATTTTAGCCAGATTTTCTGTCTGAATTTTCTTCAGTTCGTTTCGGCGGGTACGGGTATGGCTGCCGCCGTGATCGTCTTCAAAGCCATTCGGGACCGCCAGACGACGCAGCTTGGTAACTTTTATGACTTCTTTCTGAAATCCTGCACCCGGGTTTTATTACCCCTTTCACTCATCGTTGCTACAGTTCTGATATTCAACGGAACTCCTATGAATACCGATGGCAAAGCTTCCTACGTAACTATGCAGGGCGACAGTGTGCAGGTATCGCAGGGACCAGCCGCAGCCATGATTGCCATCAAACACATCGGCACGAACGGCGGGGGTTATTTCGGCGTCAACTCAGCTCACCCCCTTGAAAACCCGAATTACCTTACCATGATCGTGGAATTACTCGCCCAAACGATTATTCCCTTAGGGATGATTTTTGCTCTGGGTTATTACATTCGTAATCGCCGCTTCAGTTACATGGTTTTCGGAGTAATGACCCTTGGTTTTCTGCTTCTGCTGACTCCGGCCATCTACAGCGAAAGCCAGGGAAATCCTGCCATCGCACAATTAGGAATCAGTCAGCCTGCGGGAGCGATGGAGGGTAAGGAACTACGCTTTGGAAGTGTGGCATCAGCTTACTGGAGCATCATCACTACGGTTATATCCACGGGATCCGTCAACTCCATGCACGACAGCACCATGCCACTTTC
>CAJYHS010000193.1 GCA_913774715.1 uncultured Siphonobacter sp.
GGCCGATCCGCCGAAAGGAGATTCTGACGGAAGGTATTAATGAAGCTCGTTTTAAAATCTTCCGTACTGAATCCGGCTAAGCCCGTGAAGGCGTGCTTGCCAAAGTTTTTCGTATACGTAGCCTGAGCCCGAAACAGGTTTTGGGTATTCTGGGAAATGTTATCGGAAAGCGAGTTAAGAGCGGGCCAGGAACGCTGATAAATCATCGTGTTATTCGCCACATCTGCGGAATAGATGTCGTATTGATCGACAAAATTACGAGCCCGGTTCGTGTAATAGTTCGAGCTGTAGGTAGCCAGCAATTCCAATCCTTCAACAGGAGTATAGGTAAGCGTTCCCTTAATAATCCGGGAATCCGTCAGGCTCCGGTCAAAGCCGCCATCCTGAGCTTTAGCCGCCGGGTTGGAATTGGCCCAGCCTTCGCCCCATTGACCAGTGTCAAAACGGCCGGGCGTAATGGCCGGAAGTCCAATCATTTCACGAATCAGATATTGTGGAGAAGACTGGCCTGGCCAGAGGCGGTTGGAATTGTTAAGCACCAGATCCACCGAAGCGTTCAGTTTTTTAGTAATACTGATGTCGGTATTGAAGCGAAGATCCAGGCGTTTGTAATTAGTATTCGCCGTTAATCCATTCTGATTTAAGAAGCTCCCCGATGCAAAGGTCTTGATGCGATCACCGCCCACGGAAATGGTAAGGCTATGGTTTTGCATCATTCCGGAATTAGTCAGAACAAGTTTCTGCCAGTCGGTATTGAAAATGGTTTTATTATCGGGTCCCTTGCTTTGGTAATCGGCAATCTGCTGGGTAAACGTAGCGGGTAGTCCGCTGTTGCTTTGAGCTATATCCCAGTACATCATGTGTTCCAGTGCACTGACCTTTTTAGGCAGGTCCGTCGGGCTTTGCTTCAAAGCATAGGTATTATAGCTGATGTTAACGCCTTTGGCTCCGCGTTTGGTCGTAACCAGGACGACTCCATTGGCGGCACGCGAACCATACACGGCGGCAGCGGCGGCATCTTTTAGAATGGATATACTGGCGATATTATTAGGATCAATGGCATCCAGACTCATTTCTACGTTATCAACCAGGATTAAAGGATTCTGACCCGCATTAATGGACCCAACTCCCCGGATACGAATGGCTCCGGCATCCCCTCCGGGAACCCCGGACTGCTGCGTAATGGTCACCCCGGGAGCGGCTCCCTGTAAGGCCAGCGAAGTGGAGCCAACCTGACGGTTAGTGAGGGTTTTCGGCTCAATAATAGCTACGGAGCCCGTTAAGTTTACCTTTTTCTGAGTCCCATACCCCACTACCACGACTTCATTTAATTTCTTGGATTCTTCGCTTAAAACGGCATTATACTCTCCGGCTCCACTGAAAGCAACTTCCTGAGTGGTGGTACCCAGGTAAGAAAAGACCAGTATTCCCGAAGCGTTAGCGGGTCTGAGCGTATAGCGTCCATCGGCATCGGTGGTCGTGCCTGTCGTAGTATTTTTAATCACTACGGTTACTCCAGGCAAGGCCTCTCCGTTATCTGCTGTTACCCGGCCTCTTATTACCTGATTTTGTGCCAAAAGGTTACCTAGTTGCGTGAGCACCAGAAAAAAGGCGAGTAGCCATTCCCGGTGCCGGGATTGGGTAAAATTCATCATAGCATTACGTAAAATGAGAGGTGAAAACAAGGTTAATTCTCCTGCTTGCAATCCAGATCAAAATCAATCAGAGCTTCGAAGGTGCGGTGCCAGGGAAGGGTGAATTGCAGCTGAGTGGGACGTTGGCAGAAATGATCGAAAGGTTTAGAGGTAAAGTAATGTTTCTCCAGGGTCTTGACATACCCTTGTAATCGATCCAGACAGAAGGCTTCTACCTGAGCATTCCGACTTTCATCAAGGATGAGTGCTCCCAAACCGGGTTTGCCAAAGCGGCGGTTGGCTTCCGGTCTAATCAGCGTATGGAAGTAATAATCATCCAGAATTCGATGCAGTAAGAACCACTGTTGAGCTTTGTCTGCTACTGATTTGGAAGTAGGTAAGTGTTGAGAGGCCAGGTAATACGTAATTCCCTGAGGTAAGGCGGTTCCTAAGGTATTACCTGCGGTATTCCAGGAAGCATATCCACTTAATGCCGGGACAATCTGGCGTTGAATAAGCAGGTTTGAAAACGTAGAATCACCCCCCTGCACATTACCAATCGGATCAATGTCAGCTACGATGATGGCTTTCCCGGAAGAAAGCTTTTCCTTGATTTCATTGACAAATGAATTCGTTCGTTCCGGTTGCTGACGGGACGTATATACGTAGAACAGAAGATCGGCATTTGCTTCGTTTTCAATCTCAGTAGCTCCGGCGGATTCAATTTGGTAACGAACGGAAGTAGTAAGGGGGCGATCTTCGAAAGGCATGGCCCGTTTTGCCAATGAATCCGAAGAATAATAGACTTTGATTTTGGGGGTAAAGGCGGCCTTTTTTGTTAACCAACGCGATAAAAGTAACATCGACACTTCGTCGGTGCCGGGTTGCAAAGCTATTTTCGTTTGAAGGTTCTGTTTCTGAATGTTCTCCCGCAGGCGTTGGCCTTCTACTAAGTGTACGCCGTGAGGTTTGGCATCATCCTGAGTGATGAGCAGATAATCAATTAGCCCTTTTTTTACCAGTTCAATGGCTTTCTGGTTAAGGGTATGATTGCGAAGGCGAGCCTGACGATAATCAGCCAAGGCCGCTGCCGGAATGACCTTCTCTAATTGAGCCGCTTCCGCCCGCTGGGACGGATCAGGCGAAATTTCAGCCCAGTGAGCGAGCTGAGCCCGATATGCTTCGTTCTTCATATCCGCCGAAGGAGCTAATCGCATGAGGACACTTTGAGCGTAGATTGGTAACTGAGGAGCTTTTTTTCGAAGTTTAGTTACCACTTCCAGCCGTTTCAAAGCTGTTTTCAGAGAGACCTGATGAACCCTCGAACCCACCAGCCCTCCGTAAGCAATCATGTCGAGGGAAAGAATGGCAGCGTCAAAAGACGACAGGTCCTGGGAAAGAATCCATTGGGAAATGGCTTCTGAGTTTCCCGGAGTCGTAAACTTACCCAGCATTTCCAGGGGAGGAGCCACCACTTCCGTCCCGGCAATTTGGCCCATCCGCTGCGTAAATTGCAGGCAGGGGGGGCGGTCGTCGAGGGGAATGAGCAAAATTCGGTTTTTCCCTGCTTTCTGTGCAGTTACGGAAAAACTACAAAGAACCATCAAAAACAATAGGTAACGAATCATGCCGTTGGTGTTTGCTCGGGTTTATAGCCCTTAATTCCGAAAAAAGTAATGTATGCGTAGCAAATAAGGGGTAACAGGAAAGCAATGGACCAGCTATAGTGATCAATGAGATAGCCTTGGCCAAAGGAAACAATGGCTCCGCCTGCAATAGCGGTGGACAGGTAACCGGAGGCCTGTGAGGTATCGGCTCCCAGATCTTTGACCGATAATGAAAAAATGATGGCAAACATAACGGAGTTACACACGCCCAGAGCAATCATGCTTCCTATGGCCAGGTATCCATCCGTATTTAAAGAACTGAGAATCAAACCCATGGAAGCCAGCCCCAGAGCCGTCAATAAGCGGGAAGGAGCCATTACTTTTAGCACGAACGAACCCACTAGCCGACCCACCAGCATGCCTCCCCAATAGAAGGCTACGAAGGTATTCGCTTCGTTTTCAGTAATATGCAAGGTGTCTGCAATGTAATTAGTAAGGAAAGTCCCTACGGATACCTCCGCACCGACGTAGCAGAAAAGTCCTGCGATACCGTAGCGTAAATGGCGATAGGACAATGGACCTTTAGTCGCTTGGCGTAAAGTATTACTGGTGGTTAAAGTAGGTAACTTAAGTTTCCATACGACTCCCGCAATGAGCAGAAGAACCAACGAAATACCAAGATAGGGGTAATGCACGGCTTGACTCGAAGCCTGTTCCAGGGGACCTAGTATAAAAGCGGCCCCGAATAGAGGAGCCAGCGTAGTTCCTATCGAGCCTACGCCCTGAATCAGTGTTAACCGTGAAGAAGCCGTTTGAGCAGGCCCCAGGATGGTGATGTAGGGATTTGCAGCGACCTGTAGCAACACAATCCCGATGGCAATGACGAATAAGGCTCCTAAAAAAAGGTAATATTCATGTAAGAGAGCCGCCGGAAAAAACAGGGCGGCTCCCAGAGATGCAATGATAAATCCCCTGACCATTCCCGCTTTGTATCCTACTTTTTGAACGATCTTTCCCGCCGGAATCGACATGAGTCCATAAGTAAGGAAAAAATAGAACTGCACTAATGAAGACTGAGAATAGGATAAATCAAATCCCTTTTTGAAGAAAGGAACCAATGTATCATTCAGACAGGTAATAAAACCCATCATGAAATAAAGTACGGCCAGAGACAACAGGGCTGGCTTGTACGAAGTACCCTGATGTTCTTCATTAGAAAGCGTAAGTTCGGAAACGGGGATATTAGCCATAGTCTAATCTTGGTAAAGCGGGCTTTCTTTTTTGCTGGCGATGGCCCGAAGCGTCTGACTGCATTGATACAAACCTCGGGGAATGTGAAAACAGCCTTTCCATTTGCCACCTTTCAGCGGTAAAAGTACGTCACCCTGGCGATTTAGGTATCCAAACCACTCGGGGTATTCGGCATCTTTGAAATGAGACCAGGTATACTCGTGAATTTTTTCAAACCATTCCCAGCAGCGTTCATCGTCGGTATGTAAGTAGGCCTTTAAGAGGCTAACCAGCGTTTCCATGTGTACCCACCAGAGTTTTTGATCCCATTCCAGCTGTTGAGGCGGATGTCCTTTGACGTCCAGGAAATAGAAAATGCCGCCATGTTCGGCATCCCAGCCGTATTCAATCAGGGATAAGGTCAGGTCTTTGGCTTTGTTGATTAAGGCTCTGTCGCCCCGTCGTTCGGCCAGGTCCATGATGAACCACATGGATTCCAGCCCATGCCCCGGATTGATCAGACGGCCTTCGAAGGAATCAGAAAACCGATTATCCAGCCCAATGTTTTCCAGAATGAGGTTTAGGTCGGGGCGATAAAATTCTTCCATGACCGCATGAATTCCTTTCTGAATCGTCTCTTCTACTAATGCGGGCTCCAGCAAATGCTCCAGTTCGAGTACCAGATTGCAAAGAATCATGGGTAGAGCGAAATTTTTCAATGGCCTGGTTCCCGGATACTGCTTCGTATAGATGCCTTTGGGGTCAGACTGTTTCGCCAGAATATTCAGGAATGTTCCTTTGGCTACTTCGGCGTATAGATCGTTTCCAGTGGC